>MGTS01000033.1 GCA_001799565.1 Elusimicrobia bacterium GWA2_51_34
AAACATTCAGAAATGGAGGCTTAGCAAAAGAATTACGACGGAGTAACGACGATACATTTCACCATCATGTTTGAATTAGAAAATGCTGCATCCCTTACACGGCTCTCTATACTCAATTCGCGCAGAGGCCACAGGCCGTCTTTATCGCCTCCGTCCCTGACCGAGCTTACGTTCCACTACGGATTAAGCAGCCACTCCCACACCGGCACGCATTTTACCTGGCGGCCGGCTATGCGTTCCGTGCCGCCGCGGTCACGCGTAATTAGTGTCAGGCCGCCCGGTGAAATGTTCTTAAATGTGTTTAACGCGCTTTGCAGCCCCCTCAACTCGCGCTCCTTAACTTCCGCCATACCGGTATCCAGGCAAACCTGTATAAGTTCCACCGCACCCCCGGCGCTTTGACGGCACACAAAATCCACCTCGTACTTGCGCTGGGGGTCGCTGTAATACAAAATTTGTTTTTTTTGCCGTAACAGTTCCAGATAGACAAGATTTTCAAGTAACCTGCCCTCGTTTTTCTGACCTGATACGGAAATTGACCGCAGCAAAGCAGCGTCAATGCCGTACATTTTCCTGGGCAGGCGCACGCGCTCCCGCGCTTTATGCGAAAACGCTTCCACCGCAAAAAAAAGATACGCCTCCTGCATATACGCCAGGTAATTTTTGACCGTGTGTATGCTCCCAAGGGAATAAGCTTCCTTAATATTCTGGTATGAAAGTTTAGACGCGTAATTATTAGCGGTATAAAGCGCAATATCCTTAAGGGTTTTAATATGCCTCACTCCGTGCCGCAGGGCGATATCCTGCGTGAGGATTTTATCGTACAGGTCATGCAGATAGGACTTTTTATCAACAATGCCGGGAAGTTCCGGGAAACCGCCGGCAGAGAAATAGTCAGAGAAGGCGGCGCTGATCTGCGCCCTTGAGCGTGTGCTTAAGGCCTTATCACGCGGAGAATCTATGCCGCGCGAACGCAGATATTCCTGGAAAGAAAAAGGGTAAATTTCAAAAACCTTATGCCGGCCGGTTAAATGGGTGGACAGGTCGCGGCTTAGCAGATGGGCGTTGCTGCCGGTTATTATCACTTTATAGCCGCCTCGCTGAAGCCGGGTCACAAAAAGCTCCCATTTCTCTATATTTTGTATTTCGTCAAGCAGGATAAACTTAAAGCCCGGCTTAAGCTCCAAAAGGACTTCCAACACAAGGTTTAAGTCAGCTGTTGTAATATCCGCCAGGCGTTCGTCATCAAAATTAACATAGCCATACGGCAGATCTTTTAATGCGCGATGGGCCAAAACAGATTTGCCGCACCGGCGTACCCCGCTTATAACTTTAACAAGATTATCCGCGAGGGCGACGCGCAGTTCCGGCTCAACAAGGCGTTCTACGCGGCACTTATCCAAGATGCCGGGAATATCGCCCAACTGGTCAATCAAAACTTCTTTGATTTTCGCTCTATCAGCCATAATGGATTAAGTGTACAATATAGTGCAGTATACTGCAATAAGTCGCAAGCAGTTTAGTCTGCACTCAGGCCGCAGACAGAGAAAGATGCCATAGTTTTAGATACGGCTACTGCTATAGGCTAGGTTGACGATACGGCTATTGCCGTAGTTTTAGATACGGCTACTGCCATAGGCTAGGTTGACGATACGGCTATTGCCATAAGCCGTAAGTTTTTAGATACGGCGACTGCCATAGGCCATAGGCTTTAAGCCATAGACAGAAACAGCGCTGTCGGCTATTAGGCTGTTAGCCACGCACTTTTTCCTAAAAGGGCCAAAGTGCGGGGTTAGACAGCGGAACAGCTAGGCACGCAGCACGGCTTTTAAATTGCTGATTCCCGTGAAGCGGATATTGAAGCCTCCGACATTTTTATTGTATGGCTTGTCTATATCGCTTGATATTACCAAATTGTCGCCTTGCGGGTAGCGCCGCCTGAAGACGCGCAAGCCTGCGGGGTCAAATTTGGCTGCTTTCCATTTGCATTCTATGGTCAGAGGCGGACAACCGCGCTTTTTAAGCACAAAATCAATTTCGTGCCCGGCTTTGTCGCGCCAGTAGTTAATATCCGGGCTTTGAAGTATGCTAAGCATCTCGTTTAAAACCAGATGCTCCCACAAAATTCCTTTATCATCCTCGCGTAGAGTGTTCCAGCCACGGAAAAAGCACAGGAAACCGGTGTCAAAGCCGTACACTTTGGGGGCCGTCACTATTTCGTTGGCGAGACGGGTTGAAAAAGGGCGCACAGGGCATGCCACGCCGGTGGCCTCCAGGACTGAAAGATAATTGGCGACGGTGGCGCGGCCAATTTCGCAAGGCGCGGCGAATTTAGAAGCCTCAAAAATCCCCCCGCTTTGCGCGAAGACAAGTTCAACGAATTTAAGGAAGGATGATCTTTTTTCAAGCTTAAACAGGTCCTGCACATCCCTGGCCCAATATGAATCAAGCCACTCCTGGTAATCCTTCTCCGGGTAGGCCTTATCAAGTATAAAAGGCGGAAGACCGCCGCGATGGAGACGGAGATTTAAATCGACAATCTTGAAATCTTCCGAATCACAGGCGTTCATCGGCGTAAGCCGGATTTCTGTTTTTCTGCCGGTAAGCGTGTCTTTAAATTTAGCCGAGGCCGACAGCGTGGATGAGCCGGTGGCAATTATTTTAACAGTCGGGTAGTGGTCGTGGGATATTTTCAGTATTTCGGAAGGGTTATCCAGCTTGTGTATTTCATCCAATACAAGCAGTTTTCCGGCTTTTGACGCTAAAAACATTTCCGGATCCGAAAGCATTGCCCGTATCCTGGGGAGTTCGCAGTCGAAGTATTCAGCGTAGGGAAAGCCTGAGGAAAGCACGGTTTTACCTGAGCGCCTTATGCCGGATAACCACACTATGGGCCGCCTGGAAAGGGCTTGTTTTATTAAATTCCGCCAGTATTTTCTCTCAACCATATGTCTTATAACATAGCATATAGTTCAACCAAAAGCAACATGTGGAATGCAGGGCTGTAAAGCATGTGTAAAATAAGACAGGCTGATAGTTTTATGAAGATTTTTTAAATTTTTACTAAGCATATATCGTTATCATACCTGATAATAATATATGCCCAGTAGTTTTATCAAGCAGGAGGAAGTTTTATATAAAATTTAGCCCGCAATCAAGATTTTATGGATATTTTTTCACTTGCAGGCTAAATTTTGTACATTGGTGACTATGGGGACAGTACATTTCCCGCCACTACGACTTTTCCGCCATTACGCGTTGGCGGACCCGCCGAGTTGTAGTGGCGGGGGCGGGTCCCCGCCAATACAACTCGGCGGGCACAGCGCCCGGGTTGTTTGGCGGGAATTCCCCTCCGGGGTAAAGGGATAAAGGTCACACCACATTCCGGCGTATTTCATCCAAATGCCGCATAATTCCAGGGGATTCTTTTGCCAGGCATAAGGGCTCAAGCTGTTTACGCACATAATCCCATAAAATCCTGTCTTGTTGCCTGATAACTACGCCTTTAATGTCCGTCCAATCTTGTTCACGGTCGGCAAAAGCCTTAAGAACAATCAAATCTTCCGCGGAGCAGGTAAGAAGCTCCAGCCCGGGGAGGAATTTGAACCAGGTAGCTCGGCGAGTCATTTCTTCTTCAAAAGGAATACCTCCGAGAGCCACATCCATCCCGATGCCGCTTTTAGATTCAATAAGCAGCACTCTGTTGGCAAGCGCGAATTCTTTTGCGTTTTCCACGCGCGGTTTGTAGCGCGTTAATAATTCGTCAATAGCCGGTTCTTCCGAACCAAATCCGGTAAAAAGAGTAACATCTACATCACGAGTCAACCGCATTTCCCCCCACCGTTGAAGAGCTACCCCGCCTATAAAGCAGAACTTCCACGCCTTATCCATGAAAACGTTCTGTAATTCTTTGGCTGTCTGAAACAGTCCGGTCATTTTGCCACCCGTTTAAAATACATTTGCTGGCGAACCAAGCCTGAGGTTTTGAGGGGACGCGCGCTCAACATTGCCGATTCAAAGGCATCATTAAACATCCCTATTCCCAAGGCCGTATCTGTGTTTCTTATTTCCCGATAACGCAGACTTTTAAGTTGAGGCGCAGCCTTCGCCCAGCAAGAAACCCACCGTTTAATATTTTTATCAGCTTGATTCATAAGAAGTCCGACATAAGCCGTCAAACGCCATCTTCATTATATAATTTACAGGAGGGAGAATGTGGTGACTTTGATAGACGATACAGCTATTGCCATAGGCCAGAGGATGGTGAAGGCTGTAGACTGTAGACTATCAGGCTGTTAGCCGTTTAGATGCATAGCAACTTAGCAATTCAGAGGCGTAGTCTGCATTTATAACTTCTTACCTACAGCCTACTCTTCCTGCAGTCTAATAGCCTTTCTTGATTCAGCCTATCCACCTGATCCGGCGGCCTTCAGGAAGACATCTATTGTTTCACGGGCGGCTTTGTCCCAGGAGAATTCCGCGGCCCGCCCCATGGCCCGTTGCAACGCCCGCTCCCTGGCGGAGTTGTCCCGGGCAAGAATTTCAAGCAAGCCCCTGCCCAGTCCTTTAGCGTCACCCGCTTTATAGTACAAAGAGGCGTCAGCCATAATTTCCGGCAGGCACGGGCTATCTGTGGAAATACAATTACAGCCATGCGCCAGGGCCTCTAAAGCCACAAAACAAAAAGACTCAACGCGGCTTGTCAGCGCAAAGGCCGAACAGTGCGAATAATACCAGCCAAGTTCTTCGTGGGGAATATACCCAAGCCATAATACGTCGTTTAAAAGGCCAAGAGAGGCCGCTAAAGACTGCATCTTCATTTTGTAGCCTAAAGTTGCCGATCTTACCACTCCAGCGATAGCCATTTTAATGTTCGGGAAAGATTTTTTTACTTCCGCAAAGGCAACAAGCAAATCCTCATACCCGCGGTAAACCTCAAATGAGCCCGCGGTAAATATAAACCCGCTGGAAAGCAACTGCTTAATTTCACCGGTGGGAGGCTTGGCAGACGCTTTGGGAGTATGCCCAAAATTAATAAGGGTTATTTTTTCCCTTTCAACGCCGAATCGGTCCAAAAGCGCATTGCGAACGAATGCGGTGGGGGCGATTACCGCCGAAGCCCTATTCACAGCAAGGCCGGTGTCAAACCTCCGCGCCAAGGATTTAATTTTCTCCCGCAGCCCGCTAGTTGTCGTGATACTTACAAACGGGGCCATGTTGTGGACTATTGTCACAATCGGCGCGCCCGGATAGTTAATATGTCTTTCCATGGTAACGAACACAACATCCGGCCGGAACGCGTTCAGCACGACCTTAAACTTACTGTCCGGCGCAGAACTAAAAAACCTGAATGGCTCACATACAGCCAAAGCTAATTTGGGAGATGCCGGAATCCAGGTTTCAGCCTTAAAACTTACCGGTGAAGCGCACAATATCCTCTCAATTTTATCCGAGGCTGCCAGGCGGGGAATGATATTGGCGATATAACTTTTATGCCCGCCGCTTATCCCGCCTCCGGTAAGGTTTAAAATAGCGATTTTCATAAAGGCATCGGCTTGTTAAGTCCTTCAGTTTTGCCGGCAGTATTTCTCGGCCTCAAATGTGTAAGACCGGAAACAACTCCGAGTACTATCCAGAATATCCTTTCACGCATATAGTCGTTGGTAGCCGCCCATATACACACAGCTAAAAGTCCGGCCCAGAACGGGAAAGCGTCGCAGTAATACCCGGACCGGAAGCCCTTGAACAACACCCAGCCAACCAGCAAAAATAAGAAGAAAGCGGGGATCCCCCCCAATTCCGCCGTATAATACAGGTAGGAATTGTGCGGGGTAATGTTGCGGTTAGCATCAATTACTCCGTTAGCCTTGGCGAGAAGCTCCGGGTAGGCCTTATTGTAGAGCCGGGGAAAGTTGTCCACCCCAACGCCCCACGCCGGCGCGTTATTAATAAGCCCCAACGTGTACCGCCATATTGTCGCCCTTGTGTTTGCTGAAGGATCGGCTGTCACGGTTGCCGCCGGTTTTTGCAAGAACTTTATAAAAAAGGACTCTTTAGTCTGTCTATTATCAATCATAGGATGCGTAAACACTTTCAACAGTAAAACCGAAGCCACTATAACCATTACAAGCATAAAAAGACGCTTCTTGGGGAGTCCCTCTGAAATATAGGCATAAACCAGTACCAGCATCACGCAAGATATACCAAGCCAGGCGCTGCGGTTAAACGTAAAGAAAAGTCCCGCGGCGCCGAAAGCTATGGCGGCCAGGTGTATTAGCCCGGCGAAATGGGTCTTTTTAGCGGCTACGGAAAACAAGTATCTGACCAGGGATACCGTAAGCAGCCAGGCAAGTATCCCTCCCCCAAGTGTCGGCCCGTTAGCGAAGCCCCAACCCGCAGTCGCTCCTTCGTTGCAGGGATATCCAAAAATTCCCGCAACAACAAACCCTCTATAAGAATTTATCTGCAGCAATATAAGCGCGCCGGCGGCTATAAGATAATAATTTATCCATTTAAACGCGGATTCCAGGTCAAGCCCGGCTACCGCCGTGCGCACGAACAGAAAACACAGGAATGAAACAAGATATATCCGCAATCCGTCCATGGAGAATTCCCGTGAATGAACCAACAGCGCAGAAACCATAAAAAACAGGAACATCAGCGAAAACAGCAGCATGTCGGTTTTAAGATATTTTTTCCACAAGCCCGGACAAGTAAAAACCTGTATGGCCATAAGGAGCAGGCCGAAACCCAGCACAGGGGTATGGAAACTTATAGGATAATGCCACGGCTTGTACGGAATCAGAAGATAAAGCGCAAGGTATAAAAACAGAGCGAACGAAAGAAGACGGCCTGAGACTCCGGTCTCCCGCGCGTTGCAGCGGCCCTGCTCCTGCACCTTAGGGTCATTCATTTTTTTGGCCTCAAAATCTAATCCGACACGATAGACAGGCTGTAAACCACAGGCTATAGACTGTAGACTATTAGGCTGTTAGCCGTTTAGATGCGTAGCAACTTAGCAATTCAGAGGCGTAGTCTGCATTTACAACCTCTTGCCTACAGCCTGCTCTTCCTTTCCACCACTACAACTTTGGCGGACCCGCCGGCCGTTTGGCGGGCAGCCTATCCACCTACCGCCTACCCGCGCGTTTTAAACCGCAAAATGGAAACCAACCGCCTTACCCGCTCAGGCAGTGGAATGAATATAAGCAGGGCCGTCAGCACAGCCAATGCTATTGTTTTAAAATGATAAACACTGCCTATTACTCCGCAAATGCTTCCGGGGCGGAAAACACCGGCTATCAAAGCTTTAGCTTCGGCAGGACTTCCCATGACAGCAAGATTAAAAGCCCGATTGACATTGTCGTTCATTACAAGCCTAAAGTAGTCGGTCTTTTCTTCAGGCCCCATCAAATCCCGCGCATATCCTTGCACATACGCTTCAAAAACCAGCAACAGGTCATGGGGCTCGGTCTTTGCCCTTCCGGAGCCGTAGCTGAAACTGCTGGGGCTGACTCTGTAATTGAATAGCGGCTCATTAATTACGCCTATCGGATGTTTTTGCAGTATCCTCAGCCATACATCCAAATCCGCGGAAGTTTTAAAATGCTCGTAATCCCAATGCTTGATATAATCTTTGTAAATGGCGGTTCTGACCATTGCACCGGGGCAAAGCAGGAAATTACCGTGTTTCAGCATTGATTTAAATATGGTCTGGAAATCATACAGGCGGGACGGCCTTGCCGCAAGGGCCCGAGGCAGGCGGTAGCTGCGCCCAACGCGCCCGTCGCCGTCAACGGTATCCGCCATGGCAAAAATAGCGCCGGCTTCCGTATTGGCCTGAAGAAATTTTACCTGCTCCTCTACCATTTTCGGACAATAAATATCGTCGGAATGGAATATTGCGGTGTAATCGCCGTCGGCCAGTTGCAGGCAACGCGTGAAATTCCCCTCTCCGCCTACATTCACGGTATTACGGATAACCCGCACCCTGCTGTCCTTTGCAGCGCAGGCATCAGCAATCTCCAGCGTATTATCGCTGGAGGCATTATCTACAACTATAAGAGAGATATTGCGGTAGGTTTGCCCTGATATGGAATCAAGCGTCGCAGCCAGGGTTTTACCGGAATTATATGTTGGAACGCAAACACAGACAAGGGGCATTGAAAAATTATTCATGCTCCCCCCGGCATGCGGCTTTGGCCGTTTGAAGACCATAGGCTCGGCATAGCCTTATGGTAAAGAAAGTACTGCGCAAATATGAAATAAGCCCCAAGAGCGAGCAACACCGCGCATGATATTAAAAACGAACCCTCGCTGTTTTTAACCAGCAACCCAAGGGGAAAAGGTAACGCCAGCAGCAAGGCCATTTTTATGGCCCTAAAATCTATTGTAAATTTCATTATACGGCGCATCCCGGTAATCATAAAAGAAAGCGTGACAAAACCGGAAAGCATAAGAGCGGCGGGAACCCAGAATGCGTGACCGGAGGAAAACGAGGCGAAATAAACTCCGGAGGCGGTTAAAACACCTCCGAGAGCGTAAGGTGTTGCCAAAGGCCCAGTGCGCATTTCGGAGTGCGCCACCGTTGAAAATATATTTGTGGTGATTCTGGAAAATTCCACCCATGCCCCGAAAATAGTAAAAATCCAGACTTCATGAAATTTCACGTCCACCAGAACTGTCACTAAATGCCAGGCAAGAAAAGAAACAAATAACGTGGTAAGCAGATACAGCGGAATAATGGCCCCGGCCATTTTATCCCAGGCGGCCTTGCGAATTTCTCCGTCGCGGGTGTTTATCTCGGTATAATAAACTGGATAGTAAACCTGCTGGACAAGCGATTCCGCTACTGCGGCTATAGCCGCCGCTATCCCCAGCCCCACCGCCATCCTGCCCAGGAAATCAAGACCGATATTTTTTTCAACAACAAGCCTGTAAGACTGATTTTGCATCCACATGAAAAATGTAGTTACCAGCAGCGGAGAACTGAATTTGGCAATCCCCCGCAAACGCGGTTTTTTAATAACTCCCCATACCAAGCCAAAGTTTAGGCTATAACGCACTTTGCGTCGGAAATAAAGCAGCGCGGCGGCGGTTGCCGCCAGAAGACCTATTATCTGGCCTGATATCCACATCACAGAGGATGGACTATATACTTTCACAAGAAAAACAGAAAAAACCAGGGATAGCAGCAGAGTCGCCGTGGAAAAAACCACAAAGCTCAACCGGTGGTGCAGCATATTCAGGGCAGGGATAATTGTTGAATTCCACGTGCCCGCGTATATGTATCCGAAAGCAAGCAGACACAGGCCCAAAGCACTTATGTCGGCGGCTATGCCAAAGACTCCTTTTACAAAGAACAAGACCGGAAAAACCGATAATGAAACAGCTAAAACATAAATATTGTAACAGGCAAAATAATCAAGGAGAACCCCCTCTTTGTGCCAATCGTTCAGCCGCCGGGTAATATACAAGCCGACTGGGCTTAGGAATACCAGGGAAAAATAGGAGGTTATGGAAAGGACCAGATAAACATTCCCCACCTCGCTGCCTGAAAGAAGGCGGGTTAAAAGGCGCATTGCCGCCAGCGCGATTAATACCTGGAGCGCGCGACCGATGCCTATTATTGTGTAGTTGCGATTCATTAATTAAAAAAAACACGCTTTAATTTGCGCAGCCTGGGAGCAACTTTTCTGGCCGTCCGTACCGGGTGCAGCAGTTCGCTGAAAATACGCTTTATCCACTGCCGCCAGGGCTGACAGGCAAGAGTTATCTTCGTAACCATACGCTCCAATTCCTCTTCGGTATGCTCAAGAGTAAAAAACGGGACATCTTTGTCGGTAAGCCAGTAGCTGTCGTCTATACGGCCGCCGGCGCGCATGGCCTCGTAAACTTCGGTGTTCGGATAAACCCAAAGGCGGGCTACTCCCGCAAATTCGAAATACCTGATTTTTTGCAGCTTCTTTATAAGGTCTATGGTTTCCGCCACAGTATCGTCATTTTCCCCCGGGAAACCCACCATCAGGTAGGTGGCAATGCTGATTTTTCTTTTTTTGAGCATTTCAAACGTTTGGATTACATCTTCCCTGGTTATATTTTTGTGAATGCTTTTAAGAAGTTTATCGCTTCCGGTTTCAAGCCCGAAACCGATTGAAACAAACCCGGCGCGCTCCATAAGTTCAAACAATTCAACGCTGGCCGGTTTGACGCGGGCGGAGCACAGAAACCTGATTTTTATCTTTCTCCGTATTATTTCCAGGCAAAAGTCCATCGCCCGCGTCTGATCCAAGGTAAAAGTATCATCGGCCATCTGTATGGAAGTTACCCCGGGAAAGTTCCGCGTAATATGTTCTATCTCGTCCACTACGTTGTTAACCGAGCGCTTACGGAATTTACGCTTAGAAATAGCGTGAAGACAGCAAAAACTGCACTTGAAAGGGCAGCCCCTGCTTGTAAGGATGCCGACCATCCTTGTTTCAGGGGTGATGAACAACTCATGCTTAGGAAAAGGCAGGCAGTCCAAGTCCGCTATCAGCTCCCTTTCAGGAGCAACCACAACTTTCCTTTCCCGCTTGAAAGCAATGCCCTTTATTCCATCAACCGGCAGGCCGCCTGAAAGGGCGCCAAGGAGTTCCAATACGGTTCTCTCACCTTCGCCGATAACGACATAATCCGCCCCATAAAAATCCAGGACCTGGCTGTAGTAAATGCTCGCGTGGACTCCACCGGTAATAATGGGAATTCCAGGCTTAAGCTTCCGGGCAAGGGCAATTGCCCTTTTGGACGCAACCCGGTTCATCGTGAGTATCTGCACAAGGAAAAAATCCGGATTAATGGTGTTAATCTTTTCTTCTATTTCTTTCTCGGACACCTCCACCGGCAGATTGTTATAATTGACGGTTTCAATGGAATAGCCGGCTCCGTTTATTACCGAATGGAGATATGCCAGCCCAAGGCTGAAAGAATCCACGCGCTCACCTACCTGCACGTTCTGCTGGAGACTGGGGCTGACTAAAAGTATTTTTTTCATATCCTTATGCTTTGGCAATTACCTTGCCCACAGTTTCCGCGAAACATTTGTCGCTGAATTGATATGGTTTGTCGCTCGCCAGATACCCGGCGATTGCGCCGATTTTGGCCGCGTAATCAGCCGGAGTTATTGCCTTCATAAAAGCATAAAGCTCGTCATGTGTTTTAAATTCGCGCCGGTCTATAAAACACGCCCGCGGAACATACTTAGCTATGTCGGGGGCGCCCCGGTAAACCGGCACGCAACCGGCAAACATACAGTCAAATATTTTTTCTGTTATATAGCCGGGCACCTCACGTGCGTTTTCGTAGGCGATGGCAAATTTATACTTTTCAAGGACCGGGCGCTTAAAGTCAACCGGACCCTTATATGAAGGAAAGCGCGGGGCAAAAAGGCGGGTGAATAAATTTATCCGGTTAAGAGCGCGCAACGGCTTTGGCCCGGTAAAGGTAAAACGGTCCCAGCCGATGCCAAAAAGGTCAAATTCGCCCGGGTGGTTTTCCTCAAACCAGCGTATAGCGCGCTCCCGCTCCGTATAAAGTTCAAGCGGGTGGGAAGCGCTTTTATGCGCGGCGATCATAGCGCAAAATAGTTTTTTTTCAGGCCGGGGAAGTTCGCCAGGGGCGGGAAATGCGTTTGGAAAATTTATTTTAAAGTACCGATTGTTATCAACAAACCCGGAGTGCCATGTAAAAATTGCTTTAAACTGAGAATGTAGATCCATACGCCAATTATCCGGCCTTATCACCTCGCATTCAAGAAGCGCCGCGTAGGGCGCTGTTTTGCCCGCCCAGGCGCCTAAAAGACGCGCCACAGGAGCGCCAGGCATTTCCATGAACAAGACGGCGTCCGGGATTTCTTCGGAATGCTGATACATGTCCTGGGTATGGCACACCCAGCCACGGGCGGCCATTTTAGTGTTAAGCATACGGAAAGCCGAAAGGCAATTATCCCGGTTTAGCGGGCTGTTTTGGTCAAAAATAGCGTCATTTTGATACGCTCCATCAACCCAGATGGCTAGTTTTTTTGGGGCCATATCGTACTGAGTATTTTTTCAAAACGCGAGAGATAGGTATGCTCACGCCCGGCACGAGCGTTGCCTGCCATCGCTATAGTTATACGCTCCCCCTCATTGGCCAGGTAATACCGTATTTGGGCCGCGCATTCTTCAGGTGTAGCAAAAACCGCAACTTCTTCGCCAATTTTAAAATACCGTTCAAGCCCGGCCACATAATTAGTGAGTTGGAAACCGCCAGCCAGCGGGATTTCAAAATTGCGCGCTTTAATCTGCCCGGAAGTCTTGTTGGCTATAATATAACTGACAAAATTCCTGGGACTTGACACCAGATAGCGTAAATCCGGGGTTGCGCTGTTGGAAAGATTCAGGTTTATCCTGCTTCCCCTGAAAATTTTATTCATTTCATTCTGTGAGACCTTGCCGTTGGGCCAGCCGTGTCCGAAACATTCCACTGGAATCCCGCTGTCGCCCAAAACACGCACAAACCAGCTCCGCACGCTATTTTTAGCGCCGACAAAAGAAACAGCATACCGATATTCACCCCCGGGCGGCAGCGGGGCGGCGGGGTCTGCTTCGCTTAACAATAGCTTCGCAGGACCACGTCCCTCCGAAACCTTGGCGAAGGAGGACGGGGCAGCAAGCGGTTGCGCGGCCCACTGGGTGAGTATGGGTTCCACGCCTATCTTTTTATATTTTTCAACGCTGAATATGTCAGTTGTGCAAACATGGGTGAAATACGGGGCTAGTTTTGAGGAATAACTTTCAAAACGCCAGGTATCGTCGCCGAACCAGGCGCAGGTAGGCCATTTGTTTTTTAAGAGGTCAAGCGTTTCAGCGGAGAATTGATTTTTATACGGAATAAAAAACATCAGGTCCGGGTTATAAGCTCTGGCTTTTTCAACAAGCAGTTCCTGAAGTTTGGGAATGTTGTCTATATAAGCGTCATACCAGAAAGGCTCCACATTGGCGACAAGTTTTGCAAGATTCTTGTAAAAACACTCTTTTTCCATGGAAGGACCGCGTTTAGGGTCGCAGTAATCCCACTCCATGAGCACCGTCAGTATTTTCTTATTCCATTGTGCCATAAAGAATTCCAAGACCTTAGAAGTTTATCCGTTCCTTCTCTATTACCAGCGGACGTTTAAGCGTCTGGGTGTATATGGCGCCTATATATTCGCCTATGACGCCCAGGAAGATAAGCTGCACGGAGGAAAAGAAAAACAGCCCGATTGCTACCGGCGCTATACCCACAGAAAAACTGTTCCAATAGACCAGTTTATACACAAAATAGCCGAACGCTACAAACAGATTTAAGCCTGCCAGAGCAGCTCCGGAGAAGATGGCCAGGCGCAACGGCACCTTGGAGTGGTTTATTATACCCAGCATACCGATATCATAGAGGGTGTAAAAATTGTTTTTGGTTATGCCGCGCTTGCGCGCCGGCTGGAAATATTCCACCCGGGCGGCCTTGTAGCCCAGTTCGGAAACCAGGCCCCGGAAAAACGGGTAGGGCTCCTCAAGCTTTTTCAGCTGGTTTATTACTTCCCGGTCGTAAAGGCCGAAGCCGGTATTATTCTTATTTATTTTCACCTCGGCCAGACCGTCCGCCAGGTTGTAGTAAAATTTGCGCAGCGCGAACATCAGGCCCGATTCTCCACTGTTGGTTTTTATACCCAACACCACCTTATACCCCGCCTCCCATTCCCGCACAAAGTCATTTATCAATTCGGGCGGGTCCTGAAAATCCGACACCAGAAGTATTACGGCGTCCCCCCCCGCCTGAGTAAGACCGTAAAACGGCGAACGGATATGGCCGAAATTGCGCGTGTTGATTATAACTTTCACATTACTGTCCGCGGCGGCCAGCTTTCTAAGTATGCTTTGAGTGCCGTCCGTGGAAGCATTATCAACAAACAGGTGTTCATATTCGTAAGAACCAAGTTTGTGGAATATTTCTTTAACCTGCCGGTAAAGCGCCTCCACATTGGCTTCTTCGTTAAAACAGGGGGTGACAACGCTTACTTTTTTCATATAGCTCCCGGCTGTCTCTTCAGATACAAAACAAGCGGTATACCCAAGCTTAGCAGAGTCAGGGCGCTTATTAAAACCCCCGCGTAAAAAACAACGGGGACGAACCTAAATTCAACCATATTTTGCCCCGGCGCAAGAAATACGCCTTTGAATATAAAGTTGCCTTTAACAAGTTCCGCTTCCAAGCCGTTCACTGAAACATGCCAGCCTGGATAAAATTTATCGTTTAAAGACAAGAAACATTTTTTCTTCGCGTAAACAACGGCTTTAAAAGAATTAGGACCGGCTTGCGAATTGAGAATTTCGCAGGAGCCCGGCGCCTGCGAAAAGCCCGCGGGAAGACGATCAACCATTACCGCGCCGGCCCTGTCAGCGGCGGCCACAGCGGCGGCCAGCGCCTCAACATATGCGTTATCTGTTTTATAATCAGCGCGTTTCAAGTCCGGCGCCGGAATCACTTTCGCGGGTATGGAAAACACTTTTTCCAAAAAATCCAGATTTTTCATGTACCAATAGTATGGAGAGTCATAGGTTGAATAACCCTGGTTAAACAGGACTTTTTCCATTATCCATATCACGTTTTCAAAATCATACTCCTTAGTTTTGGAGATAAACCTCAGCGGATTTTTGACAACAACACTTTTAACGCGGTCCCGCATTGACAGCAAGCTAAGCTCTTCGGGGCTGGCGGCAAAATACACATGCCTCTCAAAAATACCGCTTCTCCGGGTGTAAAAAGAGAGGTCGGCGGCCAGCAGCGCCGCGAGCACGCAGCCAAGAAGGACAGTATGCCGGTTCCTTGGATTAAATTCCCGCATAAACCAGGACAAGGCCATTGTGCCGCAGGCAACAAGTGAGAACTGCAGGATATAGAAGCCGAAAGACGGATAACGTATATTGCCTAAAACAGGGATATGATGGGAAGCGAATTTAAAAACAAACCCGTGAGTGCCTATAACATAAAAACTTGAAAGAAGCGCGGTAAAATTAAAGAATAACAGTAACTTCGGCTTATTTCTTATGAAAAAAGAGCCGACATAAAGAAAAAGATAAATGTAGCCTATGCCAAAAACCCATTTTGGGATATCCGCGCTAAAGCGCGGGCTGCCCGCCAGCACGTGAAAGATGTCTGCCCAGTGGGGAATAATATTGACCACGCGTGACAACGCCATGCCTCTCAGCCTGGGATCCGGAGAAACGAAATCCCCCAATAGATCTTTATAAAGAAAAACTCTGTTTTCTATTCCCGCGAAAAGATACGGCGCAGCCAGCAAAACGGCCGCGAATCCCGCCGCGCAAAAAGAAACGCACATCTTTGCCGGCGCAATGGGGCCGCCTGAACGTTTCATCTCCACAACCCTGAACGCGGAGTATAGCGCCAGGAAAATAATGTTATAAAGGAAGGCGCCGAAATAGGAGGAAATAAAAGACAAGCCGAGAAGCAGAGAAAACACGGATATTTTCACGGGTTCAATTTTACATGGCGTGGCCAGCACCCACTCGGCGCAGAGTAAAAACCAGGGAAGAGACGCTATGCCGCAGGCAACAGCGGGCTGTCCCAGAAGGGGTATAAAAGCGGCCGTCATAAATACTGCCGCGCCGGCTACTGCCGCAATTTTATTTTTAACCAGAAATTGCAGATATAAATAAGCGCCTATGCCCCCTAAAAAGGCCGTCAGAAGGAGTAAAAGCTCGAAAATATAATAAAGATTCCAGTTTTGAGGCAGCAAGGCCGCAAGAACAAAAATAGGATGATAAGCAAAAGCTGCGCACTGCCCCAAAAAAGCGTCGCCGGACATAACAAAAGGATTCCAAAAAGGAAAAATACCGGAGTGAAATGAATCGGACAAAAAAAGCAGCGATGGATAAGACAGGGCGTAAGCGTCCCAGTCTATACGGCGCTGCATAAATATTATAGGCGCGTAGAACCAAACCCCTACGGCAAATAATATCAAACAGGGCCACACAATCCCCAAAAGCGGCCTGAATTTAAGATTAATTATTTTTGAAAGCATATCCCTGTTATAACCCGGCACGTATTGCCGCTTTAGCGGCGGCAATATGCAATTTACGCAGGTCAGTACTTCCTCAGACAGCTTTTGAGCATATCCAGGTCGGATTGCGTGAGCTCCGGATAATTTCCAAAATAGAAGCCGCACTCATGCAGAAAGTCCGCGCCCGGGAGCGGATAAATTTCTTTCACGTATTTAGCGTAAAAAGGCTGAAGCTGCATATTGCCGGCTATTACGGGCCTTATTTCAACACCATCTCCGGAGAACTGTTCTATATATCTGGCCCGCAATTCTTTTGTTTTGCAGATAACAGGGAAAGCAAAACTTGAAAGAAAAGATATGTGATCGCGCCTGGGCAGAATAAGGTCCGGATTATTTTTTACTTCAGTCTCAAGTTCCAGATAATATTTCTGCCTGAGCTCGCAGTTTTCAGCCAGGAACTTAAGCTGGGTAAGGCCCAGGAAGCCGGTTATCTCTGTAGGGCGCAGATTGAAGGCCAGATCATAAAAGGTGTATTTGGCCTCAAACTCACTTTTTATCGCGTGCTTATCTCTTAGCTTGCGCTGGCGGGCAAAACCCAGATTCCTGTCCCAGCCGTTGGCGCGCGTCATGCGCAGCATTTCCTCAAGTTCATCGTCATTTGTGCAGGCAGCTCCGCCTTCAATGGTTGACATGTGATGCGCCACAAAAAATGAGAAGGTAGCGCCTATGCCGAAATTTCCGGTTTTACCTCCGGGCAGAACCGTGCCAAGTGATTCACAGTTATCTTCAACAAGTATTATGCCGTTTCTATTGCAAAGTTCCCGTATAGCGCCGAGGTCGCCCGCAAACCCCAGGGCGTTGGTGATAAATAACGCGTCCAGTTTTACTTTTTTCAGGGTATCGGCAAGGTTTGAAGACATGGAATTAAGAGTATGGGGCTCGCAGTCCACGGGCACAGGCTTCATACCAAGCTGAATAATAGGCATTACATTAGTTGACCAGGTAAGGGCGGAAAAGCCGACTTTGGCGCCGTCTTTAAGGCGGCCCATGTTCTTAAGGGCCTGTAAGAGGGCTAAATTGGCGCTGGCGCCGCTGTTGAACAGCACACAGTGTTTGCGGCCCTGCGCCTTGGCAAATTCCCGTTCAAACTCAAGGCACTGATCTCCCATACTAAGGTGAGTGGTGCGCAAAAGGAAATCCGCCAGCGCCTTTTTGGTTTCATGCTCTTTAAGGAACGCGTTCTTCATTAAGGGGATCATAAGTGTTTTCCTCCGGAAAACAAGTCACAAGTTTCAAGTCACAGGTCACAAGTTAGAATGCAAGACTATACTAAACCGCGTGCTGCAAGAAGAATTCGTAGGCCTTGGAGATGCCATCTTTGAGCGGGGTGGAGGGTTTCCAACCCCAGGCGGACGCACGGGTGGTATCTATTAATTTCTGTTTCATACCTACGGGCTTTGTCAGGTCGTGCGTGAACGCGCCGGTGTAGCCCACAACTTCAGCCGCAGTTTGGTAATAGTCGTTAATGGAATAGTCGCGGCCCAGACCGACATTCATCAGGTCCGGCAGTGTGTCAAAATCAGTTACAGCTTTGTGGATACAGTCGGCGATGTCGCCCGCGTACATAAATTCCCTCCGGGCCGTGCCGTCGCCCCAGATCTCAACCGCCTTTTCCCCGTTCAGCTTTGCCAGATGAAGTTTGCGTATGACTGAGGGGATCATGTGTGAATGTTCAGGCGCGAATTTATCCCAACGGCCATAAAGGTTGCAGGGAATAAGGGTTTTATAGCGGAATTCAGGCGCTTCTTTTGAAATATAGGCGCAAAGTCTGGACACTACGGTCTTTGCCAGAGCATAGCCTTCATTTGTGGGTTCAAGTTCCCCCTGTAATATCATCTCCTCTTTAAGGGGATTGGGGGCATTGCGCGGGTACATGCAGGAACTGCCCAGATTTATGAGCTTTTTAACCCCGCAGTTGCGGGCGGCCCACACTATATTGCGTCCCATGTCCAGGTTTTCAAGCAGGAAGGCCACAGGGTAGGCCATATTAGCCTGTATGCCGCCCACGCGGCCCGCGGCATGGATAATAATATCCGGCTTTACGCGTTCCAGATAAGTTTTTACAGCCGCGTAATCAAAAAGGTTTAAATCAGGGATATCAGGGGAAAATATTTTCAGTTTAGAGGCCGATGGATGTTCAAGAAAGTTATGCCCTACCATGCCGGAACCGCCTGTTAGAAAAACTTTCATTTCCCCTCCGCGGCGCTGTCGTCTGCTTTTTTGCATAATTTAAGACATGGGTCTTTTTTTATGGTATTCAGGTCCAGCTCATTAATTTTTGAAGCGTAATACGCGTAAAGTTTTTCAACACCCTTTTCATAGGAAGTAAAATTAAAACCATTCAGTTCTTTCAGGATGCGCCGGTTGCTGCCGGTATATTCAGTATTCATGCCCGCATTAAGCACACTTATTTCGCTTTTTGCTCCGGAAACGGCGTTTATCATTCCGGCCAGGGAAAGCAGATCCACGGAATTGGTCGGAGTGATATTGTAATGCGGGTATTTGGGCTTTATTTCCAGGAACCGCCGGATGATTTTACAGAAGTCCTCTATCCACAAATAGTCAAATTTGACATTTTGGTTTATAACTATAGGCAAGCCCAGCAGATTTTTTAATATGGAGTTTGAGATGAATTTGCAGGTGTAATCTTCGTATTTGCCGTAAAGGCCGAAAATACGCAGACAGGTGATATTGTCCGTTTTTTCTATATACTTTGACATCACATACTTAGCATAACCATAATCATCGGCCGGCGCATGGGCGCCGAAATAATCTTCCGCCATTTTAGGAAGGCAGTACCGCTTGTCATACTCCGCGCCGCTGCCCATGTGTATCATACGCATGCCCGGCTTAAGACACCACGCCAGGTTAAAAAACATCCGCAGGTTGCGCGACACGGCGTCGGCGGGTATGCCTTTAAGCTCGGCGCCCCTGGTACCGCCGATATTGGCGCAATGGATAATGATGTCGGGGGAAAAGCTTGCCACTGCAGCACTAACCGCGTCTTCGCTGGAAAGGTCAAGACCGGGCAGGTCCGCCGGAAATACCTGTTGCCCTTCAGCAAGGAAATGTTCTGCCAGATTACGGCCTATAAAGCCGTTAGCGCCTGAAAGGAATATTTTCATTTTAAATAGGTTAAAGCTGGTCTATAGGCCTTACGATCATATGCTTATAAAATTCGGAGCGTTCCAAAAAAGGGTCCATGTCTTCAATTGGTTTATTAACTATAAGTTTGGGCTCAACGCTGGTCATTTTTTCCAAGAGTTTGATGTCCAGCAGGCCGGGCTTTGAGTCTGAGAGAAAACGGGATATATGCTTCCCGCAGCCTTTGGCGTCGGTTATCTCCGAAGCCTTTATGCCGTAAGCTTTCGCGATATCCGCGAAACATGGAGCGCTGTAATCATAAACCGTGGATTGATAGCGCTTGTTGAAATACAGTTCCTGAAACTGCCGCACCATTCCAAGGTTTGCATTGTTAAGAACTATTATTTTCACAGGCAGGTTGCGGCGCCGCAATATTTCAAGCTCCTGAATATTCATCTGCAGGCCGCCGTCGCCGCAAATAACAATAGAGCGCTTGCCGGAAGAAATTGAGGCGCCGATAGCGTTTGGCAGGGCAAATCCCATGGACCCCATCCCGCCGGAGAAAAACACCCGCTGGCCGGGCTTAACGGACCAGGTTTGCGCCGCCCACATCTGATGCTGCCCCACATCCACGCTGACAAGGTCGCCCTTACGGCTGGCCTTACAAATAGCGGCTATTATCTCATTTGGAACTTTCCTGCTGCCGTTTATATTAATAGTGGATGGATAGGCTTTTTTATAGGCCAGCAGATGCCGGTGCCAATCCTTTATATCCGCCCGGCCGACACCGGCGTTAAGAGCGCGCAGGAAATTTTTCACATCCGCGTTTATGACTATATCCGCCTTGACCTTGGCGTTAAGCTCATGTTTGTCAATATCAACGTGGACTAAAGCCGCTTCCCTGGCAAATGTTTTTACGTCGGTGCCTGTCTGACGCGTGTCCAGCCTTGAACCTAAAACAAGAATGAAGTCGGAGTTCGCCAAAGCAAGGTTTCCATAACGGTTGCCATAAGCGCCTATAAGGCCCATATCGTGCGGATATCCCTCTTCCACGGCATCACGGCCCATTAGGGATTCCACTACAGGGATGGACGTTTTACCCAGAAAAGTCGCCAATTCCGAAACCGCGCCTGAAAGGCGCACCCCTCCGCCGGCCAGGACAATGGGCCTTCGGGAACGCTTGAGAAGCTTAAGAACATGGTTTAAGCCCTTTATTACGGGACTTATTTGTCTTGCCAAAGCGCTGTGCTCCCGGCTGCCGTAAAAAGACATGGCCTTATCCGGGTTAAATACAGCGCGCTGTATATTCATGGGGACATCCAGCAAAACAGGACCTTTACGCCCATGCTCCGCCAGGAAAAGGCACTTTTCAAGCTGATAGCGAAGGTCTTTGATATCCGAAACCATAACCGCATATTTTGTTATCGGCTTGATAATACTTACTATATCCGTTTCCTGAAAGCCTATCTGGCGCACGGGCCTGTTATACTTATATTCATAAGTATTCACCTGGCCGGTAATGCAAAGCATCGGGACAGAGTCAAAAAAGCAGCTGCCTATAGGGGTTATTAAATTGGTGGCGCCGGGTCCGCTGGTGGCGATCGCTACTCCGGGTTTTCCGCTGGCCCTGGCATACCCCTCCGCGGCAAAACCAGCGCCCTGCTCGTGAGCGGCATTCACCATTTCAACATCCTTGCGCATATAAAGCGAATCGGTCAAGTGGGCTATCGCCCCACCGATATAGCCGAATATTTTGTTAATGCCGTTATGCTTCAGGACTTCAACTATATAGTCTGACGCTTTTACTGAACCCATTTATATCCGCCTTTTTATAGTAATACTTTTTTAAAAAACACAATTTGCGCCGCTTAACCTGAAAGTTTCAGTTGCGACTTTCCCTTTCGCAGTGACTCTGGCCTGTCGCTGGCCTATGGCGTAGTCAGCGACTGAGCTCAAGGTGCGCTGCGCGCGGCATACACCCTCGTGGATTTGGCGGCACTGCCGCTTCAAATCCACGACCCGCTGCTGCGGGGAATCCTGCATAATTCTGTTCTCCTGTTTCCTCAATGAAAATCATCTTGAACTGCAGGATTCGGGTTAAAGCCCGACAAAACCACCGTCTATATTTTAGCATTTAGGACACATGCGCGCTTTTACGGTTGGCGTCAAGAAAATTACGCTAAGCGGAGACTTCAGCGGAAAAAGCTAGAAGAAGAAATTATTCCCAATCATCAGTTCTGATGTTTTCAGCGGGCACACCGTTGTCCGCCAGACAGGATTTAAAATTTTTAATCATCACAGGCGGCCCTGAGATAAAATACACAGCGGAAACTCCGTTTTCTCTTAAAATTTTCTGTATATCCAGCCGGCCGTCTTTTTCCTCGTTTAGCAGTGTGAGCGAAAAAGAGGGATTAATGATATGCGCTTTTTCCAGGTCGGCCTTATAAAGATGATGAGAGGGGTTTCTTACGCCGAAATAAAACTTCGGGTTTTGATAAACTGCGAATGCCGGGGATGTAAACAGAGAAAGAAAGGGCGTAATTCCCGTTCCTCCGGCTATAAAAACGGATTTCCGGGTATTATGCTCAATAGCAAAAATATCCCCATATGGCAGTTTTACATATATAACTTTTCCCGGTACCAGTTCACCGGCCATACGCGCGGTAAATTTGCCCTTCGCGGCGAAGGTTATTTTAATAGTTTCCATGTCAGGAGAACTTTGCATGGAGAAACACCGCGATTCGGGCCAGGGCCTGGCGGGGTCAAATTCATCCAGCGCAAGATGCAGAAATTGGCCGGGATTGTACTTATAGGCTTTTTCCAGCGCGCGCAGGGTAACAGTCCTGATATCCGAGACAGGATTTTCAACAGAAACCACCTCGGACTTGTATTTTTTAACGATCATCTTTTAAACCGCCCGTAACTACTCAGATTGATAGGCTGAATGGTGAAGGCTGTAGACTGTAGGCTATTAGGCTGTTAGCCCCACACTTTTTCCCAAAAGGGCCAATGTGCAGGGTTAGCCTGCATTCATACTTCTTACCTACAGCCTAATAGCCTACAGCCTATCCGCCTACGCAGTTAAAACTTTCCCATAAACTCCGCTACGCAGTCTTCTACATAAGCGAACATGCTTTCGGTCATGCCGGGATAGGTTCCTAGGAAAAAAGTACTATTCATTACAAAGTCGGTGACGCTCAATTCCCCCTGCACGCGGCATGGTCTGCCGATAAAGGCCGGCTGGCGGAGCATATTGCCGGCGAAGATATTACGTGTTTCTATCCGGCGCTCGTTCAGAAACGTAACCAGGTCATTACGCGTAAAAGGGGCATTTTCTCTGACGGACAGGATATAGGTGAACCAGGAAGGATCGGAACCTGGTGTAGCCTCGGGAAGAAGGAATGAATCCGCGTAGCGGGAAAAGATCTTCTGATAACGGTTGAAATTCGCGCGTCTTTTTTCGCCGAACATTTCAAGCTTATCCATTTGGGCCGAGCCTATTGCCGCCTGCATATCGGTCATTTTGAGGTTATAACCGAGTTCGGAGTAGACATATTTGTGATCGTATCCGGCGGGAAGCGTTCCGAACTGCTGTGAGAACCGTTTGCCGCAGGTATTGTTTTCGCCACCGGCGCAGTAACAGTCGCGCCCCCAGTCCCGGAAAGACCGGATGATCTGGGCCAATTGCTCGCTATTAGTAACCACGGCGCCGCCCTCCCCCGTGGTGATGTGGTGTGCCGGGTAAAAAGAGAGCGTGGCGATATGCCCGAAGGTCCCGGTATATTGTAATTTTTGAGGCATAGCAACTTGGAGGCAAAGCCGTTTAGCGGGAGGACCATCTGCATCCAAGTTGTCTTGCATCCGAATCTCTTGGCGGCCAAGTTGCTTTGCATCTAAATCGCTTTGCATCCGGTATCTACTTCCGAGCGCGTCGCAGTTGTCCTCTATAAGCCAGAGGTCATGTTTTTTTACAATTTTCAAAACCTCTTCCACATTGAAAGGATTGCCGAGCGTATGGGCGAGGAAAATAGCGCGGGTTTTAGACGAAACGGCATGCTTCAGGGCTTCAATATTGACATTGTAGGTGGGAAGTTCCACATCCACAAAAACGGGAACCAGCCCGTTTTGCAGAATGGGAGTGACGGTCGCCGGAAACCCCGCGGCCACAGTGATCACTTCATCACCCGGAACAAGCCTTTTTTTACCGAGTTTTTTAGAGGTCAAGGCGGAAAGAGCAAGCAAGTTCGCGGACGAACCGGAATTTGCAAGGATGACATTTTCAACTTCAAGAAAATCCGATATTTTCTCCGCGAAGCTCTCGGCGTAGCGCCCTTCCGTGAGCCAGAAATCAAGCGACGAATCCACCAGCGCGACCAGTTCTCTTTCGTCGAACACCCTTCCCGCGTAGCGGACGGTATCTTTTTCCCGGTTGAAAGATTTAGCGGCAAAAGCCGACGCGTGATAGGCCCTAACAGCGTCTAAAATTTCTTTACGGGTCATATGTATTTTTTCACCTTTATCTTCTAAACATGAATCTTTAAAATTGCCGTAAGTTTTTTGATACGGCTATTGCCATAGGCCGTAAACATAAAAAACAAAACTGCCACGAAACAGCATAACACCGGACTACAATTTAATCCGCAGACCGTCTTTGGCGGCGGTGGTGCGGGTAAATATTTTTCGGGCCACGCGCAAAGCCATGGCCCTGCGGCGCATATCGGGATATCTGTCGGCTGAAAAATGCGTAAGCACAAGGCGCCCGGCCCCCGCTTTCACAGCCAGTCCGGCGGCGGTTTCCGGATTAAAATGCGGCCAACCGGGATTAGACTCACCCGGAAGGTGGGAGCATTCGGTTACAAGCAAATCCGCCCTTGTTGCCAGTTTAAGCGCGTTCAGGCAATAGCCGGTATCGGTGCAATAAACCAGGGTTTTTCCGTCAATGCGCAGACGTAAACCCAGTACCGGATCGGAGTGCTTAAGCGGCCGGCTTTCCACCTTGAAAGGCAGTTTTGAGGCCTCGGCAGGAAGTTCAATTATCTTTACGCGATAAGGCAGCCTGGCCAGCGGCATGGTAAAAGGGTTGTTTACAAATGTGTGGAGCACACTACGCGCGCCGGTACCGGCGCATATTGTAAGCCCTTCCCTAAACCTGAACTTCAGCAGGGTATGCAGGCCTATTATGTGGTCCAGGTGGAAATGGCTGAGAAAAAGATATACCGGTTTTGAACCGTCACAATAACGGTCAAGCTTGGCCAAGCCGTTGCCGGCATCAAGCACAATATCAAAACGCTTTGTTTTTACAAGAGCGCATACGGTATTGCCGGTACAAGTGTCGTACCAGCCGTTGGTGCCTAGGAAGATTATATCCATGATAGTATAGATGCAAAGAGGCAAAGCAATTTAGATGCAAAGACAATATTCAAAACTATTTTTCAGCCAAACTATTCTTAAAAGAAGAAAGCATTTTAGATAAAACTTCTATGCGTGAGAATATGTCTTCCAGATTGGAAAGATAGTTTAATTCTTTGCATAAAGTTAATATAGCTTCTACCTCGCATAAAGATCCGAAAGATATGTTTAGAAAATTGGAGAATTCTTTCGCTGACTTTCGCCCTTTTCCTTCTGCTATATTTAAAGCTACCGAAACTACTGCCCTTTTTAATTGCTGCTTGAGGTTGTATTCCTCGCTTTTAGGCAACTTTTCCGCTACCACATATATGTCTTTTATGAGGCTTACACTATTCTCCCAAACCTTAAGACCTTTATATAATCCAGCCATGCCCCTCCCATTTAGCAACTTAGCAGTTTAGCAGTCTAGCAATTTAGCCGTTTAGCGACCTATTTCCAACACCTCTGTACCGCTAAACTGCTTTACCTCTTTGCGTCTAAATTGCTTTGCCTCTAAATGGCCTTGCCTCTATATACTGCGCTATCTGCCTTACACAGACTTCCCTCATATCTTCTTTGCGTTGATATGCCCTGGTCCAGTCTATAACCCGGTCTATCGCCTGAGCAGTATTCCAGCGGGGGCGCCAGAGAAGTTCCCGCCGGGCCTTGGAGGAATCAAGCTGAAGGTTACGCGCCTCGTGCGGATGACGGCCTTTGTCCAGCGCGTAACCCGGCGCCTCTGGCCATTTGCGGAACATACGTTTTACTATCCATTCCACATCCCTGGCGTCCGGCTGTGACGGGCCGAAGTTCCATGCCCCGGCAAAACGCGGGCCGCTTTTGTAAAGCTTTTCCGCAAGGGTAAGGTAGCCGCTTAAAGGCTCAAGCACATGCTGCCATGGCCTTATTGCGCGAGGACTTCTTATCAGAACTTTTTGGCCTCTTAAAGCCGCCCTTATTATATCCGGGATAAGCCTGTCTTCCGCCCAATCCCCCCCACCTATAACGTTGCCGGCGCGGGCGGAGGCCAGCGCCACGTGGTGGGAAGAAAGTTGGGAGTTGCGAGTTTGGAGTTTGGAGTTAAGAACATAATTTTTGGGGTTAAAAAAAGAATTGCGGTAGGCAGCGGTGACCAGCTCGGAGCAGGCTTTACTGGAGGAATAAGGATCATGGCCGCCAAGCGGCTCACCCTCTTTGTATCCGTGTAAATGCTCCTTATTCTCGTAGCATTTGTCGGTGGTAACGTTTACCACGGCCTTAACTGAACCGCAGGCCCGCACGGCCTCAAGCAGGTTCACAGCACCCATCACGTTGGTTTCGTAGGTTTCGGCCGGGGTTTTGTAGGATTCGCGCACCAGCGGCTGGGCCGCCATGTGTATTACAATCTCCGGCTTGGCAGCCAGCATTGCTTTCTTAAACCGGGCCACATCGCGCACATCAGCTATAGTTGTTTCTGTTGTTTTTTTAAGTGCGCATAATTCATAAAGGCTGGGCTTAGTATTAGGCTTTAATGCATAGCCGTAAACCTTGGCACCAATCGCGTTTAGCCATATAGACATCCACGCGCCTTTAAACCCTGTATTTCCGGTCAGGAAAACCCTCTTATTGCGCCAGAAAGATTTCATTTCCATAATTTCCAAGGAGCCTTACCTGATTTCCATAGGTTTTCCAGTTCCTGCTTGTCGCGAAGCGTGTCCATGCATTTCCAAAAACCTTCATGCTTGTAGGCCGAAAGCTGTTTTTTCCCGGCCAGACCCTCAAGCGGAGCACGTTCCCAGATGGAAGCATCTCCGTTGTTGATAAAGTCAAATACTTCAGGCTCCAGCACAAAGAAACCGCCGTTTATCCAGGCGCCATCCCCATGCGGTTTCTCCTGAAAGGCGCGCACCGCTCCGTTTTCGGCCATGTCCAGAGCGCCGAAGCGGCCCAGCGTCTGTATGGCGGTGACGGTGGCGTAACAGCCCTGCTTTTTATGACAAGCTAAAAGGTTTTTGAGGTCCACGTCGGCCACGCCGTCGCCGTAGGTAAGCATGAAGGGATTTTTGCCTATATATTCCTGCACGCGCTTTATACGGCCGCCGGTCATGGTGTTAAGGCCGGTATCCACCAGCGTCACCTTCCATGGCTCCGCCTTCCGGTGGTGCACCTCCATCTTATTGTTCTTCATGTCTATGGTAACGTCGGTCTGGTGCAGAAAATAGTTGGCGAAATATTCCTTTATCAGATATCCCTTGTAGCCAAGGCACAGTACAAAGTCGTTAAAACCGTAATGCGAGTAGATCTTCATTATGTGCCAGAGTATAGGTTTATCGCCTATATCTGCCATGGGCTTGGGCTTAAGGTCCGTCTCTTCGCTGAGGCGCGTCCCCATACCACCGGCTAAAATCACAACTTTCATAGAAGCCTCCACATTCAGATATTTTCCAGCGAATACCGCGAACCTGAATCTTGAGTCTTAGACATTAACTATTAGGCTAAATCCGGAATCTTAAATCACATTCTCATCCCAACGCTTTAACCCAGGCCCGCACAACATCACGCATTTTAAGCTTTGCCCTCCAACCCAGGGTTTTGAAAGCCCTGGCAGGGTTTGCGTATTCCGCTTTTATATCCAGCGGGCGGGAGAAAGAAGCGTCGCATACCACATGGTCTTTCCAGTTGAGGCCGAAAGCGAGAAAGACTTCGTTTACAAGCGCCTCAAGGCTGTTACTTTCGCCTGTGGCTATTACAAAATCCTCAGGGCTTTTCCGCTGAAGCATAAGGTACATGCTGTCGACGTATTCCGGGGCCCAGCCCCAGTCCCTTACAACCGAAATGTCCCCCAGCCTGAGTTTTTCCGTTGAGCCGTTTTTTATTCTGCGCGCGGCATGAATTATTTTGCCGGTTACAAAATTTTCGTTTCTAAGCGGGGATTCGTGGTTAAAAAGTATGCCCGAGCAGGCGAAAATTCCGTACGCCTGCCTGTAATTTTTTGTTATCCAGAAAGCGGCCGCCTTGGCTATGGCGTAGGGGCTTTGAGGGTTGAAAGGGGTGCTTTCGTCGGCGGGGAAACTGGTGCCGCCGAAACAGTCGCCAGAAATGGTGGAATAAAAGCGGATCTGGGCGCCAAGAATGCGCACAGCCTCAAGCAGATTAATAGTAGAGCGGGTTATGCTTTCTATGGTCTCAAGCGGCCGCACAAAAGACTGGCCGACCGAGCTTTGGCCGGCCAGATTGTAAATTTCATCTGGTTCGGCCTTTTTCACCACCCCGAAAACCTCAGAGAAGTTGTTCGGGTTGAGCGGTAATATGGAAATTTTGCCAAAAACCCCCTCAGCCTTTAAATTGGCGAAATCGTTATTATAAATCTCTCGTGAGGAGCCAATAACCTGATACCCCTTGGTCAAGAGGGACTTTGACAAGTACGCTCCGTCCTGTCCGCTAACGCCGATTATTAAAGCTTTTTTCATGTCAGTACAGTAAATAAAGCTAGTATGCTTGTATGCCAGTAGGCGAGTAGGCTTTTATAAGGAATTTCCTAAGCTTACCAGCCTACCAGCTTACTAGCTCCCCTCTCCACTTCTTACTTCAAAACCGCCTTTTTTTAAATGCAGTTCGCGCAAGGCGCCGCGCAGATCAGCCTGCGCCATTTCGGTCACAAGTTCCTCAAAAGATGTTTTTGCCTTCCAGGCTAGTATTTTTTTAGCCTTGGCCGGGTTTCCGAGCAATGTTTCAACTTCGGCGGGGCGGTAATATTTGGGGTCAACGCGCACTATGGTATCGCCAAGCCTGGCTTTTATGTCGCGTTCACTCAGTTCCGCTTCCAGCTCCGTTTTTTTGAAGGACTTAAGTATCCCGCGCTCTCCGATACCCCTGCCTTTCCATTCCAGCACCATGCCCATTTTGCGGGCGGCGATATCAACGAATTTCCTTACGGAATGCTGCTCTCCAGTGGCAAGCACGAAATCATCAGGCTTATTGTGCTGAAGTATACGCCACATGCCCTCAACGTAATCCCTGGCGTGGCCCCAGTCGCGCCTGGCGTTGAGGTTTCCAAGATACAGGCAGTTCTGCATGCCCAGAAGCAGCCGCGCGAGTGCCAGGGTTATTTTGCGGGTAACAAAAGTTTCCCCCCTTAGCGGTGACTCGTGGTTGAATAATATGCCGTTGGCAGCGAACATATTATAGGACTCCCTGTAATTTACGGTTATCCAATAGCCGTAAAGCTTGGCCGCGCCGTAAGGTGAACGCGGGTAAAACGGCGTTGTTTCGCTCTGCGGGATTTCCCTCACCTTACCGAACATCTCCGAAGTGGAGGCCTGGTAAAACCTTGTGGTTTTTTCCAACCCCAGTATCCGTATAGCTTCAAGCAGGCGCAGCGTTCCAAGAGCGTCGGAGTTGCCGGTGTACTCCGGCTGTTCAAAACTTACAGCGACATGGCTTTGAGCGCCCAGATTGTAAACCTCGTCGGGACGGACCTTCTGCATTATATGAACCAGCGCCGGACAATCGGTGAGATCGCCGTAATGCAGCTTAAAGCGCACTCCCTTGTTGTGCGGGTCGCGGTAAAAGCGGTCAATCCTCGCGGTATTGAAAGAGGACGAGCGGCGCCTGACGCCGTGAACTTCGTAGCCTTTTTTCAGGAGCAGTTCCGCCAGATAAGCGCCATCCTGGCCCGTTACGCCGGTTATCAAAGCTTTTTTCATAAATCCCCTTTTAGACGCGTAGCAATTTGGAGGCAAAGCAATTTAGTAATTTACGTCTTTGCATCTAGACTGCTTTACATCCTTGCCTCTACGCATCTACCCGTTGCTTAAACGGATAATGTCATCTTCACCTAAATATTTTCCGGACTGAACCTCTATTATTTCAAGGTCCGAGCGGCCGGGATTAAAAAGCATATGCCGGACTTTGGGCGGGATATCCACATGCCGGTTTTGGGAAACCGTCATTTTTTTGCCGTCAAGGGTAACCTCAGCCGCGCCCTTTACAACAAACCAATGCTCGCAGCGCAATTTATGATACTGGTAGCTTATTTTGTGGCCCGGATAAATTTTAAGTTTTTTAACGTTATAATTCGGCAGGTCCTCAAGCACCGTGTAGGAACCCCAGTGGCGTTCCACGGTTACATGCTCGTCCAACTCGCGGCGATTTTGTTTTTTAAGCTCCACTACGGCTTTTTTTACTTCCTGCGAGCGGTTT
This sequence comes from Elusimicrobia bacterium GWA2_51_34, assembly GCA_001799565.1. GTDB lineage: Bacteria > Elusimicrobiota > Elusimicrobia > Elusimicrobiales > UBA9959 > UBA9634. The sequence goes on from MGTS01000033.1 coordinate 29,789, forward strand.
ATTTCCGAGACCAAAATTGCGTCCCGCGTTTCTATTACCGCCAGGTTATTAACGCCGATGGCCGTTACCAGCCTGCTGCCGGAATAAAGCAGGTTATTGCTGGAATCCAGGGTAAGCACATCCCCGAATTTAACATTACCGTCGCCGTCTTTGGGGAGAGCTCCATAGAAATAGCGCCAGCTGCCCACATCGCTCCAGCCGAATTTTGCAGGAATAACGTAAACCCGGCTGGATTTTTCCATTACCGCGTAGTCTATGGAAATGGAAGGCATTTTTGAGAACAGGGGTAAAAGGACGCCGTGATTTATATTCTCTCCCTCAAAAGCCTCTTTATCAATTTTTTCAAGCAGGGCGCCGGCCGCCGGCAGATATTTATTAAATTCCTCTATCATTACGGAGGCCTTGAAGACGAATATCCCCGCGTTCCAGTAATAACCGCCGTTTTTCAGGTATTTTTGGGCCGTCTCAGGGGCAGGCTTTTCCACGAACTTCTCAACTTTAAAACACTCCGTTCTTCCTATGGCATATGGCGTATGGCCTACGGCTTTTATATATCCGTAGCCGGTGTCAGGTGTTTCAGGAGACACGCCGATCGTGACTATTTTGCCTTTTTGGGCCTCTTTAACCGCGGCGGACAAAACCTTGAGGAAAGCCGGTTTATCGGCTATCATATGGTCGGAAGGGAGCACCACGGCAATGGGATCGTTCTTACAGATTTTAAGCAGATACAGGCAGGCAAGGCCTATGGCGGGAGCGGTATTTCTGGCTTCAGGTTCAATAAGCAGGCGCAATTTTTTCAGTTGGCGGTAGCCCGAACCGAAGGCGTGCAGTTTATTCGTGACTATCACTACATTGCCCCTTCCGGTTAAAGGGGTTATTCTTGAGACGGTTTTTTCAAAAAGCGAATCCTCGTTACCAAGGCGCAAAAATTGCTTTGGCAGGAGCTTGCGGCTGAGCGGCCAAAGGCGGGTGCCCGAGCCGCCCGCCAGTATCACGCCAAAAATGTTATTAGTCATGTTAAGTATTCAGGCTGAAGGCTATTAGACTGTTAGTCCCGCGCTTTTTGTTAAAAGCGCCAATTATCAAATTTTAGCAAATTGAGGCAGAGGAACGGCACGTTCGGCAGAGTGCACGAGTTCAAATCGCTAGTGCAACAAAATGTTAGGACCCGCTGTACTATAATAGGCGGGTATGGCATACAAGCATCTGAGATGTTAAGAGTTTCCGCCCACTGACCACTACCCACTAACCACTATTCTCAACCTCAGCGCTCAGTATAGTTCTTTTTCAGCCAGGCACGATAAGAAGCGTCCACGGTTTTTTTCAGATGGGCGCTGTAGACCAGATACCAGGCGACAGTCGCTTCAAGACCTTTGTTAAAACCAAAAAGCGGTTTCCAGCCCAGCGCTTTTTTAATTTTTCCAGAGTCTATAGCGTAGCGGCGGTCGTGGCCGGGGCGGTCCTTTACAAAAGTTATAAGGTCTTCATAGCGGCGGCCTTTAAGCGCGGGGTTTTTAGCGCGGGGCCTGATTTTTTCAAGCGCCAGACACAGCGCCTTTATGGTCTCAAGATTTTTCTTTTCACAATTACCGCCCACATTGTAGGTTTTGCCCGCTTTGCCTTTGTTTATAATAAGCCAGACAGCCCGGCAATGGTCCTCAACAAACAGCCAGTCGCGCGTGTTGCCGCCGTCGCCATAAACCGGTATGCCCTCTCCGGCTACCGCTTTAAAAAGAGCAAGTGGTATAAGTTTTTCAGGGTGCTGATAAGGTCCGTAATTATTTGAACAATTGGAAATGGTGACCGGCAGGCCGTAGGTGTGAAAATAAGCCCGCACAAGGTGGTCGGAGGCCGCCTTTGAAGCTGAATACGGGCTTCGTGGATCGTATGGCGTGGTTTCCGTAAAGCGGCCGGTTTTCACAAGCGAGCCGAATACTTCGTCGGTGCTTATATGGTGGAAACGGACATCCTTCCTGTCCTTCCAATTGGCCCTGGCGCACTCAAGCAGGTTAAAGACGCCGTTTATATTGGTTTCTATAAAATCTTTCGGGCCGTGTATAGACCGGTCCACATGAGTTTCCGCCGCGAAATTAACGATTACCGAAACGGCATATTTTTTAATGATGATATTAACTTTTTTAGAGTCGCAAATATCGCCCTTTATAAAAAAATACCGTTTGCCTCCAAAGCGGAGTTCGATATCGTGCAGGTTTTCGCGAAGGCCAGCGTAAGTGAGTTTATCAAGGTTAATTACCCGGCCTTTAAAACCGGTTTTTTTAAGAACAAAACGGATAAAATTTGAGCCTATAAACCCCGCGCCGCCGGTAACAAGCATGGTTTTAGTCATTAGCATCTCCAACTTATAGTTAGCCATAGGCCGTAAGTTTTAGATACGGCTTAGCCATAAGCCATATCCTGCACTCACAGCTTCGCGTCCTTTAAAAGCGGCTGAGTTTTGTCTTTTTGCGAGAGGCGCGGTTTTTTTACAGGCCATTTCACGCTTATGGCCGGGTCGTTCCATCTTACACCGGCGTCAAAAGCCGGGGCATACTCTTTTGAGCATTTATAAATTACCTCCGAGCCGCCGGCCAGCGCAAGAAAACCGTGGGCAAAACCCGGCGGCATGTAGAGCGCCAGGCAATTTTCACCTGAAAGTTCAACGCCGCACCATTTTCCGAATGTTTTTGATCCCCGGCGCAGATCCAAGGCCACGTCAAACACGCGCCCTCTGCCGCAGCGCACCAGCTTAGCCTGCGCGAACGGCCCGCGCTGATAATGCAGGCCGCGCAACACGCCTTTTTTTGAAACGGAACGGTTCTCCTGCACAAAAATATCTTTTATGCCGGCTCTTTTAAAAACCGAGCTTTTGTATATTTCGGAAACTGTCCCGCGCTTGTCACGGCCGGTTTCAGGTTTTACCAGAACAAGTCCCGGAATTTTAAGTTTTTTAAATTTAAAAATCATACAGTTATAATGCTGCCATAAGTTTTAGATACGGCTATTGCCATAGGCCGTAAGCCGTAAGCCGTAAGCCGTAAGCCATAGGCTATGCAGCTGTTCCAGCCGCGCCATAAGCCATACGCTTTAGGTCATATGCTCTAAGGGAACTCTCCTTTAAAACGCTTAAGGCTTATGGCAATCGTTCAGCCTCAGGCTTATAGCTTTCCTATGCCATTGCCAGGCCGTACGTATTATATCCGCAAGACGCGTGTAACGGGGCTTCCAGCCTAAAACACGCCTTGCCATGGCTTGCGAAGCCACCAGCTCCGCCGGGTCGCCGGAGCGCCTGGCGCGAATTACGGCTTTTACTTTTTTTCCGGTTACCAGGCGCGCCGTTTCCACAACTTCCTTAACGCTGAAACCCCTGCCGTTGCCGAGATTAAGAACAAGATTTTTGCCATTTTTCATCAACAGTTTAAGAGCCAGTAAATGCGCCGCTGCCAGATCAGTCACATGTACATAATCGCGCAAACAGGTTCCATCCGGCGTTTTATAATCGGCGCCGAAAATTTCAACGAAAGGCGTTTTGCCCATAGCCGCGGCGAGGGTAAGCGGAATAATATGGGTTTCAGGATTGTGCGCTTCCCCCGTCTCACCGTCTGGGTCGGCGCCGGCAGCGTTAAAATACCTTAAACTGGCGTATTTCATGCCGTAGGCCGCGGAGTAATCGGAAAGTATTTCCTCCACCATTCTTTTGGTGCGGCCATAGGGGTTTACGGGCTCAAGCGGCTGATCTTCATTAATCGGCAGAGAACGGGGTAAACCGTAAACCGCGCAGGAGGAGGAAAAAATAAATTTATCAACTCCGCGCGAGCGCATGGCGTCAAGCAGGTTAAGAGTGTTGACAACATTGTTTGAGTAGTATCGGGCGGGATTTACAACCGATTCCCCCACGGCGGCATAAGCGGCGAAATGCATGACGGCCGCCGGCCGGTATTTTTTCAGGCAGGATAAAATAGCCTCTTTGTCGGAAAGGTCTCCTTTAAAAAATCCGCCCCATTTAACCAGTTCTCGGTGTCCGGTGGAAAGATTGTCAAACACCACAGGCGTATAACCGGAACCGGCCAGCGCTTTACATGCGTGCGACCCGATATACCCCGCGCCGCCGGTAACTAAAATTTTATGTTCCATAAAATTTGCCATAAGCCATAGGCAGAAAGATCGCCATAAGCTTTAAGCCATACGCCATAGCTGTATCTAAGCTTACGGCCTATGGCAATGGCTGTATCCAAACTTACGGCTTATGACGTTACTTGTTGAGCAGCATTATGTCAAGGCGCTGCTGGGCAAAAGTATCTTCCAGGCCTTCGGAGGATATAACATTTTCCCCCGCCATAAGCTCGGTTTTCAAAAAGATACTGACAAGCTCGGCCTGAAACTCCGCAAGGTCCTTGGTTTGCGCGTAGACGTTAACTTTTATCGGAATGCCGTAATAGCGCCTTTTAACAAGGTCGGCCGCGGCCACAAGCAGGCTTTCCCCGCCGGGTTTTTCTATATTTCTAAGTGCCTTGTCCGGCCCGAAAACGACCACGGAATCCAGGCTGATGTTTAAGCTGGGGCCTTTCTGAAAAACTATGGCGGTAAACTTTATAAGCGCGCCGATCACTGTTTTTGGCGAGCCATATTCATCCACAAACACATAGACGGGCGCGTAGCTGTGTCCCGCCTTCAGCCATTCCCGCTGATCGTTTTCTCCGCTCCAGTTTATTTCTTCCGGCGGCAGCCCAGTGCCGTAATACTTGTGGAAAATTTTCCCCTCCTCGTCGGTTATGGACAGCGTCCACTGCGTTTCTTTGGCGGTCTTACCGGTGTACGCGCGGCTGAAAGACTCCTCAAAAATTTTGCGGGGGTAGAAGGTTATAACCGTCTTATCGCTGAAACCGGTGCGCCATGGCGCTATGACCCTGGAACTTGAGATCTTTTCGGGGTAATTTCTGGAATAGCTGACAAAATCGCCCGACTCAAAGAGAAACAGATCTTTGTCTGGCTCCAGTGATTTTTTAATGCTCTCAAAATCGTCGGTTTTAATTTTAAGCGGAGGCCGGCGGGTGCGCATTTCAAAAACCATCCCTGATTTTATAACTATTTCCTGCCCGATAGCGTCATAAGAAGTAGTTTCCGCGGGTAAAGGCTGCCCGTGCAAAGCCATAGGCGCTAAGCCGTAAGCCATAGTAAATAGCAGATAGCGAATAGCGAAAAGCGAGACGGGAAAGAGTTTGAAAATAGTTTTATAAATATCGGGTTTCATAATTTCCTTCTTCAGCCTATGGCTTACGGCCTAAAGCATACGGCTATTGTTATTCCGACACAAACCTGAATGTTATAACCCCCCACTGTTTTGACTCCGGGCCGTCCAACGGCTCAAATGCCCATTGTTTCACGGCTTCAATGGCCAGTTTGTCCAGGGCGCCGTAACCGGAACCGCTCTCCACAGTTACACTGTCAAGCACCCTGCCTGAGTTATCAACATAAAATTTAAGCGCCACTACAGCCTCAAGCAGGCCGCGCTCCCTGGCCCAGGCGGGAAAGGGCGGAACGTAATATTTTAGTATTTTACGCCGTGAAAGAGGGCCGGTCAGTTCCATTTTATTTTTTTCCGCGTCCTCCGCTTTCAACGCGCCCGGCCGGTTTAACGACAGCGCGGAAGCGGAAAGAACCGGCAGGGCGCGGGAGGGACCGATGGACGCTTCTTTGGCCTGTCTGACTTCCGCCAGGCGGGCCGGCACGGCGGATATCGGGCTTACGGCCTCTCTGCGCGCTATTATGGCGCCGTCTATACCGTTAAGGGCGCGGGGGGCGGAGTCAAGCGCCCTGGCCCTGCTTATAGCGATATTAAGCTCCGCCATATCCCGCGGCCTTACCACATTACGGGAGTCCTCGTCAAAATTGAGGTTTTCAGGCAGCTTGGGCGCTTTTTTTATTCCCACCTCTTCCAGCTCAATTTTTGGAGAAAGCGCAGCCTGACCGCGCTCCGGCGTCATAGCCAGCGCGGCGTCCTTAATAGAGGAAGCTGCCCGCCTGGAATCAGCCATATCCAATTTCTCCTCCGCTTTCAGCTTGCCCTCCCGTTCCGAAAGTTTCTGGGGAAGATCAAAGTTTTTACGGCGGCTTTCCGGCGTTTTTATGTCTATGGCGGGTATTTTAGGCATTTCCGGCGCGGCTATCCTGGGGATTTGCGGCAGGGCGAGTTTGAGAAAGTTAAATGTTTTGTTCCGTTCCGGCACCGCCCGGACGCGGGCGGTTTTTTCCTGCATTATAAGGTCTACATTACTGATAACTATCTTCCTGGTTTCAGGGCGCAAAAGGATGAAATTCAGGTATAAAAAAAACAGCAGCCCGTGGAAAGCCACGGAACCGGCCAAGGAAAAAAAAACCAATTTATCAGACCGCGGGTGCATAATAAAGCCAGTAAGTGTAACCGGTATTCAGTAACCGGTATCCGGTGAAACCGTAAAGCATAAGATTACTTTGTGTTGCAAAAACTGCTCGATTTACTCATCATTGAATTCAACATTTTCCCTAATTTTGCGTAATCCTCAAGAATTTGCATTATCTCATCTTTGGTTAAATAGCCGCAATCACAAGAAGTTTCAAGCCAATGTTCCGTTTCCTGTAATTCACCGTCCGCATCCGTAAATTTGCTGACAAAATGTTTTTCAAGCCTATGGCAGTGCCGTATCAGAGGCTATGCCTAACAAACGGCCATAACCTCGTTTTGCCCATGACTCAGCTATTTGCGCGCCTATAGACCTGGATGAACGCCTTATCTGGTCAATTAAGGAATATGTTTCTTCTTTTGGAAAGCGTTTGGTGGATTCATAAATAACCACCGATAACCGCCTCGCCAGTTTATACGCTTCCAAATCCCGAAAATTTTTCACATATTCCATATTCTTCTCTCAACTGCGGTATCCAGCTTTCGGTATCCGGTTGCCGGTTACTGGTTACTGGCTGTTCACCGATTACTGTTTACGCTTTTTTAATTGTTCTGTGGCTATGGTAATGTTTACGGCGCCGGAATCTTTAGCTTTAGCCATCACATCCGTAAGAATGCCGTAACCGGCATTCTTATCGGCCTTTATAATAACGATTTTAAGATCGCTGGCGCTTAGCGCCTTATCAATACCTGAAAAAAGATTTTCTTTTGTTTTAAAAACCACTTCATTTACGGAATACTTTTCTCCGTCGGAGATGGAAACTATAATCTTCTCCTTTTCCTCCCCTTCCTGCGTGCGGGCGACAGGCAAATTAACCTTGAACGCCGGGTCGGAGAGAAGCGGAGCCGTAACCATGAAAATAATAACCAGCACCAGGCAGACATCCACTAAGGGAGTGATATTGATACTGCTCATTATCTCATCGGTATTATCGGTTTTAAAAGACATAATAAATGCTTGTAGGCTTGTAAGCTAGTAGGCTAGTAGGCTAGTAGGCTCTGAAAAGCATACCAGCATACCCGCCTACAAGCCTACCAGCAATCTTTCTGGCGCTTTTAATTCCTCATTAACGCCATTTTAACGGCTCCGGCCTGTTTGGCCTCATCAAGAAGCCCTACCACTTCTCCGACCTTATTGGTTTCATCGGCTTTGATGATAACAAACTTGTCTTTACTGGCGGACAGGGCGTTTAAAATCGCTCCGCTAAAATGTTCGGCGTCGGTCTGCGCGCCGTTAACGCTCAAAACGCCCGCTTTTGTAAGCTTAACCTGAACGCTGTCGGAAAGAGACACCTTGCCTATCCGGGCGCTGGCTTTTGACTGCAGAACCTTGATGCCCGCCTGCATGGCGAAAGGAGCGACGGCCATGAAAATAATGACCAGCACCAAAGACACATCCACCAGGGGCGTAAGGTTAATTTCGGTAATGGGGTCTTCAGGATTATTTGTTGATACGGACATAATTATCGTGCCTGCCATAGGCCGTAAGGGCGCCGCGCCCGCCATAAGCCATAGGCGGAAAAATCGCCATAAGCTTTAAGCCATACGCCATAGCTGTATCTAAAACTTACGGCCTATGGCAATAGCCGTATCTGAACTTACGGCCTATGGCAATCGTTCCGCCTAATGTTTTGCCCCGATCATTATTACCAGACGCGCGGAAAAAATTTCCAGTTCACTCGCCACCACTTTAAGCTTTCGGGTAAAATAGTTGTAGATAATTACGGCAGGTATTGCCACCGCGAGGCCCGCCGCTGTGGCAACCAGCGCTTCAGCTATTCCGCGCGCAACAACCGTTGGGCCTCCAACTCCTGAAAGCGCCAAATCCTGAAAAGCTTTTATAATGCCTATTACAGTGCCGAAAAGCCCTATAAAGGGAGCGATATTGCCCATAGTGCCCAGCACACCGAGGTTTTTTTCAAGCGCTAGCCGTTCCTCCTGGCGTTTTGTGGCCAGCAATTCCTCAAGGTCTTTTTTGGCCATTTCCCTGTGCAGCAGGGCATAATTAAAAAGCCTGGCCAGGGGCGAATCTATTTTGGAAGTGTATTCAAGGGCCTTGTCCACTTTGCCCTCTTTAAGCATGCCGCTTATGTGCGCCAGAAAATCATCAACTTTTCTCTGGCGGGCTTTGCGAAAAACCCACCAGCGCTCAAAAGCAAAGGTAACAGACAAAAGCGAGCAAAAAAACAAAATGATCAGCGTAAAACTGCCCCTGAAAATCTCCAGGAAATTAAGACTTGGCATGTTGTTCTCCTTTAGTCAGGGCTACTAAAAAAAACCAGTAGCCCTATGATTACACAGATTGGGGATAGATTACACAGACAATACTACTATGGAAAATCAATCTCTAATTATCCTTACCACTCACCGTTTACCGGATACGGATACTGGTTACCGGTTACCTTCCGAATTACTATCCGGCCCCATGCCGGGCAATGCGGACACACCGGCGCCGTTGGCGCGAACGGCCCGCGAGGGGGCGGGCTTTGCCCCCGTTTCCAACAGCACCCTGGCTCTTTCGGCCGCCGCCTTGGCAACTTCAGGAGCGGCGGAGTTTTTAGAGATATCAACGTAGACCTTGGCGGCCTCCTGATAATTTTTCTCCCCCTCATAAATTTCACCAAGCTTTACCAGGCCCTGCAGGCGCCAGGGGCTTGAATAGGGTTTTTGCTGCACAAGCCGTTCCCAGTAATCTCTGGCCTCGTCGGGCTGTTTATTGTCGTTGTAAAGCTCTCCCATGCGATAAAGGGCTTCAAGCGAATCCTCTTTGCCGGACGCCTCGCCATAAATTTCAGTGAGCGTCTTAACTGCGCCGGAAATGTCCCCCCTGCTTTTTTGCAGATTGAAAATTTCCCACAGGGCGCTTAAAGCGTCGTCTGTTTTACCGGTAAGGTCGTAATACTTACGATAGGTTTCCTCGGACAGATCGTTTGAGCCGATATTTTTGTAGCAGAGCGCCAGGTTAAAAAGCGCGGGTTTTATATATTCGCTTGAGGGGTAAAGCTCGGCCAGTTTCGCGTAAGCCTTTGCGGCAGGCTCGTAATCTTTAAGATTATAATGCGCGTTGCCAAGGCGAAAAAGCGCTACGGGATGTTCCTTTGCGTCCTGATAATTAAGGGCAAACCGATCAAAAACTCCGACCGCGTTTGGCATATCGCCTGTCTGGAAATAAGCTTCCCCCAGGTAGAACTGCGCGTCTTTTATTGAGGGGTGATCTATATAGTCCACGCTGAATTTTTTAAGGTTCTCAACAGAACCAGGATAATCTTTTTTTTCAAAAAGCCGGCGGCCAAGCCTGAAAAGCGCTTCCCCCGAAGTACGGTCTTTCGGCTCACGCGCCGCCAGAGCGCCGAGCATGGTTTTAAAATCAATATCAGCGGAGCGGTCAAAAGCGGCCTCCGCAAGGTCAAAGGCGTCCGCCGCCTCGGGCGAACCCGGAAACAGCGAGACCACGATTTTTGCCTGCTCCGCTGTTTTTGCGTCGTCTTTCTGGTTATAGTAAATCTGGGCAAGACGAAGGTAAGCGAGCGGCAGTTGTTTGCTTGCCGGATACTTTGCGATAATCGCGTTATAGGAACCCATGGCGTCGGCGTATTTCTGCGCCCTGAACCACGTATCGGCGCTCTGGAACTCGGCAGTTTCAGTTTCGGGGGCCGCTGGATAATTTTTGGCAAGCTTAGCCCAGGTTTCAACGGCCTGGGTATAATAGCGCAGGCGGTAAAGGGAAAGACCGCCCTTGTAGAGCGCGGAAGGGGCGTATTCGCTTGAAGGATTACCCGAGGCGAAAGCGTCGTAAAGAGCGAACGCCTTTTCAAAATCTTTGGCGTTAAAATAGCTGTCGGCCACCGACAGGGCGTCTACGCCGGAAACAGCCTCGGCCTCGGGGAAAGCTGACACTGCGGTTCTAAGTTTTTCCCGGGCCTTGGCGGCGGCCTCGCTGTCGTCCGAGAACGCTAAACACCACACCAACCCCTCCCGGGCGTAAAGGGAGGACACATCGTTCGGATAGATCCTGACCACCGTGTTGTAAATATTTCTGGCGTCGTCAACAAGGTTAAGCGCCATGTAGGCCTCCGCCACATAAAGCAGACTTAACGCCCGCCATTTGGAGCCGGCCGGCGGCAGATGCTTGAAAATAAACTGGTAGGAGGTAAGTATGCTGTTATAGTTCGCTCTGGCGTATTCCGTGCGAAGCATCATGAACAGAGCCTGCTCGGCCACCTCGCTTGACGGCGCCAGATCAACGGAGTTCTGAAAATTTTTAAGGGCATCTACCGGCTTTTTAAGAGCCAGGTTGGCGACTCCCATAAGGTAATACGCGTTTTTGGCAAGCGAATGAGTGGGATAGAGAATAAGGAAACTTTCAAGGCCGTGAATAGTCTGCTTATAATCGCCAAGCAGGTACTGACACCACGCAAGCTTATAATAACTTGAAGGCGCAACCGAAGAGGAGGCGTGGTTGGTGGTGACCTTGGTATAGGCGAACATCGCGTCCCGGGTCTGCTTGTTTTCCAGGTAAGATTCGGCGATAAAATACTGCGCGTAGGGCGCGAAAAAGTCCCGCGGATTTTTGTCTATAATGCTCTGGAAATTAGAGCGGGCGCTCGCATAATCTTTTTTATTAAACTGTGAAGCGCCCACGCGGAAAACCGCGGCGTTCTTCAGCTTTGAGCCGGGGTATTTTTTAAGAAAGTTATGGTACTTCACTATCGCGCCGTCAAAATCCTTGGCGTAAAAAAAAGAGTCGGCCGTGAGAAATTCAGTTTCCTCTCCGAAATCAGAATCAGGCAGGTCCTTGAGAAGCTTTTCAAAGACAGAAGCCGCCATATAGGTTTTCCCCTCGAATAGATAGGCTTTCCCCAGGAAAAATCGCGCTTGGGGGGTGTCAAGCTGAAGGAACAGCTTCTGGCTCGCCGGATAATTTTTACGGTTCAGCTCAAGTATACCGCTAGCAAACACCACAGCGGGATCTTTGGTGTAGGGCAGATAGGTTTCTTTAAGATGGAAAAGGATATTTTGCGCGGCCGGGTAGCGGTCCATGGCGATATTTGAGTAAACCAGGCCAAGCAGGCTTTCCGGAACTATATAGCTTTTAGGATAATCGTCTTCCACTTTGGAAAATTCCTTAACGGCCTTCTCCCAGTTTCCCATGTTATAATACGCCTCTCCGGCGCGGTAAAGGGCGGAAGCTTCAAGGCCGCTTTTACGGTATTTACCCGAAATATCTCCGTAAGCCTCTATCGCCGAATTAAGCTCGGCGGCGGCAACGGGATTTGCGCCGGCCATCAGCCTTGCGTCAGAGCCCATTTTTGAAATTTTCTCCTGGCGCAGCAGCGCCAACGCTCTGGAGAGGTGGGCCTCCCCTGTCATAAACCGGGCATCCGCGGCCCGCTGGCTTTTAGGATATTTTTTAAGGAATTGCCGGAACGCCTCTATAACGGCGCCGCGGTCGGTGGAAGTCTGGTAAAGCGAAGAAAGGTTCTGGAAGTCCGCCTCGTCAGCGGTCAGCTGCGAAACGGCAAGCTGGGCGCCCGCGGGAAGAACACAGCAGGCAAACAGGGCAGCCGATATAAGAACGGCGCCTTTAACCCGAATCCTGCAGCTCAAGATGGTTTTCCTTAAGAAACTCAGGGAACAGGGATATTGCAGGATTCCCCGCTCAGCGGGTCGCGAATTAAGCGCAACCGCGTAGAATTCGCTGTCGGGTGTAACCCGCGCATCCGCCTTAGGCGGATGCGCCGGGAAGCCTTCACTTGAAGGATTCAGGTTAAACATACACGCCCGTAAGCGCGCGGGTATCCCTCTCTTTTTTAAGATTGGGCAAAACCTCCTCCAACTTCAGACCATAAATATTCTTTCCGTTTTTAAGGCGCATGGCAACTGTGCCCTCCGCCTTTTCTTTCTTGCCGACTATAAGCGTGCAGGCCGGTTTTCCCATGACAGCCAGGCGCACCTTGGAGCCGATGGTATCTGCGCCAAGGTCAAGCGAAACCCTGAACCCCTCAGCTTTAAGTTTATCTGAAAGCCCGCGGGCGTAATCTTCTTCGTTTGAAGTAATGGTTAATATCTTCACCTGCTCCGGAGCGAGCCATAATGGAAAATGTCCGGCAAAATGCTCTATAAGAAATCCCACAAGGCGCTCGTGAGTGCCAAGGGGGGCGCGGTGTATGCAGAGCGGGGTTTTTTCAGCGCCGTCTTTGTCTTTGTAAACCAGGCCGAAACGGCCCGGCACGGCGAAATCCACCTGGTTTGTGGCCAGAGAGAATTCCTTGCCTATGGCGCTCCAGATCTGCACATCTATTTTGGGACCATAAAACGCGGCTTCGTTTAGAACTTTGTTGTAAGGAAGTCCGCCGTTTTCAAGCGCTTCCTGCACCATTTTTTCGGTAGAGACCCAAAGCTCCGGATTATCAACATATTTCTTACCCAGACCTTCAGGCGCATGGGTGCTGAAGCGCATCACATATTTTTCTATGCCGAAGATCTTAAAATAGCCCAGGTACATACGGCAAACAGCCAGGAACTCCTCCTGAAATTGTTCGGGGGTGCAATAGATATGGGCGTCATTCATCTGCATAGAGCGAACGCGCATCAGGCCGAAAAGCTCGCCGGACTGTTCGTAGCGGTAGCAGGTGCCGTACTCGGCCAGACGCACTGGCAGGTCGCGATAGCTGCGGGGTTTTGAGCCGTATATCTTGTGGTGGTGCGGGCAGTTCATCGGCTTGAGATAGTATTTCTGGCCGTCTATCTCCATGGCCGGAAACATACTTTCGGCATAATAGGGCAGATGGCCGCTCCTGTGGTACATCGTGTCCTTGCAGATATGCGGCGTTTTCACGCGAAGGTAGCCGCCGGCGGACTCGGTCTCCTTGGCCAGCTTTTCAAGCTCTTCTATCATAACGGCGCCGTTGGGGAGCCACAGCGGCAGGCCGGGCCCCACGTCATCGTCAAAAATAAATATCTCCAGCTGTTTACCAAGCTTGCGGTGGTCGCGCTTAGCCGCCTCTTCCTGCATTTTAAGATAGCCGTCGATCTCGGCCTGTGTTTCAAAGGCCACGGCGTAAATGCGCTGGAGCATGGGATTAGCTTCGCTGCCGCGCCAGTAGGCGCCGGCAATTGACGTGAGCTTAAAGGCCTTAAGTTTCCCCGTGTGCTCCACATGAGGACCCTTGCACAAATCTGAAAAAGGGCCGTTTTTGTAAATGCTTATGGTGCCGTCGGCCAGATCCTTAACCAGTTCTAATTTATATTTCTCCCCGCGCTCGGTAAAATACTTTAACGCCTCGTCCTTGGACATTTCAAAGCGCTCGAATTTCTGCGCCTGGGCTATAATATGCCGCATTTTCTTTTCTATGGCGGGCAGATCTTCGGGGGTGAAATGGTGAGGCGTGTCAAAATCGTAATAAAATCCGTTTTCTATGGCGGGACCTATGCCGAGTTTCGCACCGGGAAAAAGCTCCGCCACGGCCTGCGCCATTACATGCGACAGGGAATGACGCATTTTTTCAACGTAATTTTCAGGTTTTTCTTCCATAAGAGATTACAGTGATAACAAACAACGATTACAGCGATAATGGAAACAGAGATTGCGACGATAATAGATGAGCGCCCTGCCTGTTAATTCATCTTCCCATCGCTGTAATCACTCCCTTATCGCCGTAATCTCTTTGATAAAGTGGTGCCCAGTACAGGGATCGAACCTGTGACCTTTCCCATGTCAAGGGAACGCGCTACCGCTGCGCCAACTGGGCGGGTCATAGACATATTATAGCAACGGAAGGCTACGGAAGGCAACGGAAGGCCAAAGAAGGAAACAACCCCCACTTCTTACTTCTCATTGCCTTCCATAGCCTTCAGTAACTTTCAGTTACTATAATTTTGATTTGCGCCGGATAGAGGCTTCAAATGCGTTTAGCATATGATGGAGCACACGGACTTGATTTAAAAGGTCTTCTCGTTTTTCAGCAGACAGGTAGCCTAGGTCGCAGGCCATTTTTATAAGCGTGTAAGACTCTGCAAGGCTGCCTTCAGCTATATTCAAAAAGTGCAGGAAATCTTTAGTACTGCTCCGCACTGAACCCTCGGCTATATTGAGAGGTATAGAGAGCGCAGCCCGTCTTAACTGGGAAGTAAGCCCATAAGTTTCCTCACGTGGAAAACCGTTGGTCACTTTGTAAATACTCAAAGCGAAAACATACCCCTTCTTCCAGATCTCCAAATCTTCGTGCCGCATACTCCCCTTTCTTACCTTCCGTTGCCTTCCATAGCCTTCAGTAGCTTTCCGTTGCTATCACTCCGACTTATATTCAGCTGTTATTACGGACAACAACCCGCCGCGCGGGGTGAATTCGCCGGTTACCGTACAGCTTTTGGGTTTTATGGCTCTTACCACATCATCAAGCACGCGGTTTGCGACATTCTCCATAAAAATACCTAAATTACGGTATTGCAGGAAATAATATTTCAGCGACTTAAGCTCAAGGCAGAGCTTTCCCGGAATATACTCCACTGTTATTACGCCAAAATCCGGCAGGCCGGTTTTAGGGCAGACCGAGGTGAATTCCGGGTGGACTATTTTTATGGTGTAGTCGCGCCTGTACTGATTTTCCCAGGCCTCTATGAAAGGCAGCTTTATTTTTTTAAAGCTTCTGGCCTGTGCCGAGGTATAGCCGAATTTAGTTGATATGTTTTTCATAAAATCGCCTTTTGATACTGATTCCAGCTTCTGATTATACTTTC
Organism: Elusimicrobia bacterium GWA2_51_34; assembly: GCA_001799565.1. GTDB lineage: Bacteria > Elusimicrobiota > Elusimicrobia > Elusimicrobiales > UBA9959 > UBA9634. Next base: position 44,964 of record MGTS01000033.1, read on the forward strand.
ATTTTTCTCAGCCTGAGTGAATTCATTACCACAGAAACTGAACTTAAGGCCATGGCTCCACCGGCAAAATAGGGCGGTATTACAAGGCCCAGAGAAGGATAAAGGGCGCCGGCAGCAAGCGGGATCAGTATGACGTTATAAGCGAAAGCCCAAAAAAGATTCTGGTTGATTATTTTTTTAATAGCCTTAGAGAGCTTAACCGCTTCCACCAAAGAGACAAGGTCATCCTTCATAAGCGTTATGTCGCTTGCCCGTACGGCAATATCGGCGCCGGAGCGCATAGCCACGCCGATATCGGCTTCGGAAAGGGCGGCAGCATCGTTAAACCCGTCGCCTACCATGGCCGTCTTCCTGCCAAGGGCCTTATAACGCATCACTATCCGGCGTTTTTCATCCGGGAGTATTTCATAGTAAAAAGCTTTTATGGAAAGCTTATTTGCCACGGCGCTAACGGCGTTCTTGTGGTCGCCGGAAACCAGCACCGGTTCAATGCCCATGGCGCGCAGACGCGAAAGCACCTGTGCAGCCTCAGGCCTTAAACTGTCGCCAAACTCAGCATAACCCTTAAATTCCCCGTTGAGCGCCAAAAGGAGCGCCGGGCCTTGCGCGCCTTCCAATTCCAAAAGCGCGGCCTGGGGCACCGCTACGCCTTCCTGGGCGAACCACTTGGCCGAACCCGCCAGAATCCGGCCGTCCGCTAAAGAAACTCTGACGCCTTTTCCGGGAACGGCTTCGAAGGAACCCGGCATTTCCGTTTTTACCGCGCGCTCCGCCGCTAATTGCCTGACGGCAAGAGCCAGCGGATGTTCCGATTTTTCTTCCGCCGCCGCCAGCAGTTCCAGAAATTTTTCCCCTGTCATACCGTCAGGCTTTATATTTGTCACGCGCAGACGGCCCGAGGTCAGAGTGCCGGTTTTATCAAGAAGAACCGTGTCAAGTTTTGCCGCGCGCTCAAGAACATCGGGGTTCCTTATAAGTATACCTGAAGCGGCCGCGCGGCCGAAACCAACGGCAACGGCCATGGGAATCGCAAGCCCCATGGCGCAGGGGCACGCCACCGCGAGCACCGCGGCAAAAACATTTACCGCCTGTGAAACGCTGCCATAGCGCACCCAGACGGCGGCGGAGAACGCGGCGACAAAAAACACGGCAGGCACAAACCAGGCCGAAATTTTATCCACCAGTCGCTGTATTGAACTTTTGGCCGCCTGGGACTCGGCCACCGCTCTTACTATCTTCGTGAGCACCATGTCCTCTCCGACGCCTGTGGCCTTAAATTCCAAAACTCCGTTTTTATTTATAGTCCCGGCGTAAAGTTTTGAACCGGCCGCCTTGTCGGCGGGCGAAACCTCCCCGGTCAGCAGACTTTCGTCAACGGCTGACGCGCCGCCGGTAACCATGCCGTCCACCGGCACCTGCTCTCCGGGACGCAGGCTTATAAGGTCGTCCGGGATTATATCTGAAACCCGCACTGTCTCCTCACCGGCGGCTGTAACACGGCGGGCAAATTTAGGCGCTATTGAAAAAAGCCGCGACACCGCTTCACCCGCGGAGTTTTTTGAACGGGCCTCAAGCCAACGGCCTAAATTGATGAAAGTTATCAGCATGGCCACTTCGTGCCACTGAGCATGGTAATGCTCGGTCATGACCGATGGAAAAACTGTTACAAATACCCCGTAGAAAAAGGTGACGCTGGTGCTCATGGAAACCAGGGTATTCATGTCGGCGGAGGCGGCCTTCAAAGATTTAAGCATGCCCTTGTGAAAATGCCAACCGCCCCAAAGCCAGACAACAGCGGCAACAGGCAGGCTTGTGTAGTTAGAAAGCTCAAAAAAACCGCCTGAGAGCAAAAACAAGGTTCCAACCGCCGAAAGCAACAAACGCCGCAGCAGCATATCTTTTTCGCGCAGAAGCGACTCTACAGCCACGCTTTCCGTCTTCAGCATTGACTCGGAAAAAGCAAGGGCCTTATAACCCAGTGCTTCAATTTTTTTTTCTATGCCAACAGGAGTGATCAGCGAAGGGTCGTAAAACATAAAAGCCGTTTTGGAGGGTAGATGCACTGAAACGCGGCCCACACCGGCAAGCGAACCCAGACCTTTTTCAAGGCGCGCCACGCAGGAAGCGCAATGTACGCCTTCAAGAGGCACTACAGCTTTTCTCATTTTTGCCGCAGATACAGTTTTATTCATAAAATCAGCGTTTAGTTTACTGCTAGTAGGCGGGTAGGCGTGTATGCTAGTAGGCCTAATTTAGGAACTCCACAGAAAGCATACCAGCATACTAGCCTACAAGCGAAAGCGGTTTATCGTTTTATTTCCAACAGCCAGGTCCGCTCTACATCCTTCATATCCTTCCATAACCCGCCGAAAGAGGCGCCCACAGCCTCATCCAGACTGCGTCCGTCTTTTACACGGCCAAGAAAATAAGAAAAACTAAGAGAACCTCCCTGTCTTAACATGAAGGCCGCCACGCTCCCCGCCGCAGCGTACCAACGCTCCACCACGGCGTCTTTCTGTCCCTGCGGGACAAGGTTTATAAGCTGGGAAAAAGGGATCGGATTAAGTGAAATGTCGCTTGATATTTTTTCGTCATAAAAAGCTTTGGAGCGGTAATCAGCTCGCGTCTGCTCATAAACTGCCAGCCCCTCGTTAAGCCAGCGCACTTCACCGGGGACGGAAATCCCCATAAATTCGTTAAACACCAGATGCGTCATCTCATGGGCCAGAATACCGGCGGAACCGTCGGATTCGTATATAAGTATGGCATTGCCATAGGTTACCCCCCCTGACCAGTCCGGTTGTAAAGTTTTAAGATGATATTCGGGCGCATCCTTGTAAATTACGATGTTATACGGCTTTGAGGGCACAAAAGAGTAAATACCCAGATCGCGCATTATACGCTGGTAATCCTCTTCACATAAAGCGCTATAGCGCGCGGCTGTTTCGGAAGAATACGCCTTAACGATAAAATGCAGGCTCTCGCTGGTTTTATAACCAGGGTCAAGCCCGGCATAAGGCGCTTCCAGGGCCTGCGACACGGTAGTCTTCGGCAGGGCGGCCTCGTCAAGCGGCACACAGCCGCCCAGGAAAGGGGCAAAGGCGCAAAGGCACAAAGGCACAAAGCGGGAAAGGCGTAAAGTTATAAGGAACTCCTTCACTTTGTGCCTATGTGCCTTTGGACCTTCTGTCATTTTATGCCTCCAGGCCTATGAATCTTTACACCCTCTTCCGAACCGATTACAAGCAGCTGCCTGGCCGCCTTAAAAGTTTTAAAGCTCAGCCTGTAAGGACTTAGCGCCAGATTATAAGTGAAAATAAAATTGCGCACAAAAAAATCAGGAACATGATATCCCGCGAACTCTAAAGCCTCAAGTTTTATCTCAATAAAAGATCCTTTTTCAACAGGCACGGAAAGCTCCGCGTTAATTTCACGCGGGGTTTCGCTATGCAGTGTTATAGTCCGCCCGATAGTTACCTCCGGGCCGGTCACTAATTTCAGCCGCCCCGCGATGAAACGCTCCACCGCGTACGCGCTTATTTTAGCCGAAATCACTTTTACCGAACCAATGCCGGAAACAACAAGACCTGAAATATCGGGCCTAGAGGCGGCGGCCCTGAAATCCGCCAATTCAAGAGTAAGGCCGTATATATCAGCCCCCTCATAAACGGCGTAAGGCGCGAAGACCAGCGCCTTTGAGTAAACGCCTTTCCGGGGATCAAAGTTTTCGAGTGTCAGTTTGGCGTTTTGAAGACTCAGGCCGCCGATGTCATATTTTTTAACAGCATAGGTCCCCTCGGCAAAAGGCTTTTCCATAAACCGGCGTTTGGCGTAAACGAGTATCTTTGAGGTGTCATTGAGATCTAATTCTTTTTTCTTTTCGAAAATAAGATTAAACCAGGGCTCTGAAACAACGGAAGAAAGACCGTCCTGCGGACCGGAAACCTCGCCGTAACCCGGTGTTTTAAAAACAATATAATCGGCTAAGGCCGGAGCGAGGTCTGCCTGATCGTAAAAAAATATATTTCCAGCCGCTCCGCGCGCGGCGGCGAAAATATTAAAACTCCCGGAGTTGAAACCGCTTTTTCCGCCGGCCACCAAAACCCGGAAAGGGCCGGGCCCCTCGTGGGCAAGACTCTCAAGTATTTCCCCGGCGTGATACCCGCCTCTTGATGGAGACTCAAGCCCCGCGATCGGATAATTGCCGAAGCCGAAAGGGCCAACCAGGCCGCTTTGAGTTATCATGGTCAGCCAAAGAGTCAGACCCAGAAGAGGTTTTCTTATCAGGTTGGGCGACATAACGGCCGCAGCCATGGCAAAAGGCAGGAGAACCGGATAAATTAATCTGGGGTCGGCGGTTTTAACAATATAAGTCAGCGCCAGATACGGCGCCCAAAACCAGGCCGCCACTATTTTTTTATTGGAATAGGGCATGAAAACGGAAAAATACATCCATAATAAAGCCAGGCCCCCGATGACAAAAAAAGGCAGCGAGGCAGCCTGGGCGGACAAGCTGAAATATGTCCAGAAACCGACGTTCTGGCTTTCCGGCCTGTAAAGCCCTAAAAAACGATAAGCCAAAAACATGGCGTACCATGGCAAATTAAGCGCCAGGCCGGGAAACAGCCCCTTTAATATTTCATCCCGTGTAATGTAACCGGCTATAGCCGGAATGATAAAAGGAACCAGCGGCAGAGCGCAAACCCAGAAGTGGCGGTGGGCAAAGAACCCGAGCGAAAAGAAAACAGAGAACCAAAAACTCCAACGGGGGCACTCAAAATCTTCTGAATTGATATAACAGCAATAGGCGGCCGCGGTCATCGCCATGGCGACGAGTTCCGGCTCCGGATGCCTTGCCATTTCAAGCGTAAACGGCATGCCGAAAGCGAAAGCCGTTCCCAGCCAGCCCGACATATTGTTCCGGCTTTTTTTAACGGCCAAAAAAACCGAGAACGCTATTATCAAAAGGTAGAAAGAGTTTACGGCGAGCATCGCCTCCGTAAGGTTGGAGGTAAGGAATTTAAACACCGGAAAATAACTGAGATAATACAGCGGCGGATTTGTGTCAAGGGTAAAGCCGCCTAAAACAGGTTTAAAGATGCTCCAAAAACCGCCTGAAGACAGGTGCGCCGTGTAAGCGTTAATACGCGCAAAACCCGCCGAATCCGCGGACGAAAAGAAAGAACCCTGCCTGAATGTCCATTGAGCGAGCAAAAGCGCACCCAAAAGCCATATACCGGCGGCTCCAAGCAGGCCAGCGCTCAGTTTTTCCCTTTTGGGGACTACCAGTTCTTTTTCAAAAAGGATGCTTTCAAAGGCCATCCTGTTCGCGAAAAATTTTTCCTTCCAGGAAAATTGCTTTTTTTCTTCAGGCATAAACTCACCCTCTACACGACAGTAATCAGTATCCAGTATTCAGTTACTGGTTACTGGTTACTGGTTACTGGTTACTGGTTACTGGTTACTGGTTACCGCTTTTGCATTCTGCGTTTTTTTGGCCCATGCTTCGGCCGCTCTTCTTCAAAAGCTGAAGCTCGCGCGCGGTAAAAGGCGGCATTCTCCGGAGATAATTGCGCCGCCTTAAGGTATTGTTCACGGGCCGCCGCCTTATTATTTATCAGGACGAAAATATCCCCTTTAAGCGCGCAGGCGGGAGCATAATCGTTTTTCAACGCGAGAGCCTTGTCGGCGTAAGCCAGGGCTTCATTGTAATTGCCAAGTTTTATAAGCGCTTTGGCCAGCGCGTATTGATAGCCGTAAATTTCCGTTTTAAGCCCGGACGCGTTATAAAAATCATTTACCGCGCCCGGATAATCGCCCACCGAGAATCTGGTCCTGCCGGACTCAAACCAGGCGGGCGCGAATTTTTTGTCCAGGGCAAGCAAAGACCCGAAATCGCTTAACGCGCCGGTAAAGTTTCCGGTTTTACGATAGCAAAGGCCTCGGTGATAAAACGCCAGGATCATGGAAGTATTCTCGGCTGTTTTCTGGAGCAAAGAACTTTGGCCGTTTTGTGGACCATGGGCCTTTGGGACGGCACTGCCATAGGCTTGGGACGGCGTCTCCAAAGAACCGGCGATAACTCTTGAAAGGTCGCTCACGGCGGCCGCGCAGTCGCCTTTCCGGTAAAAAAGTATGCCGCGGTTCAGGCGCGCGTAAGCGTAATCGGGGCTTAATTCAATGGCGCTTGTAAGGTACTTAGAAGCTTCATGCAGATTTCCTTCATCAAGGTAAAGCGCGGATAAGTTGTTATACGCCGGCATGTACGCGGGCGCCGCCGCAATGGCTTTCTTATAGTTAAATATCGCTTTTTGGCGGTCCCCTGTTTTTTCATAAATAAGCCCGCGGGAGGTTAACGCCTCAGGAAAGCCCTTTTTAAGAATTATGGCCTGATTATAATTTTCCACAGCGTCCGCGAATCTGCCGGCTGAAGCCTGCCTGTTACCCTCCTCATAATAATACTGAGGATCCCGGTTACACCCGGACATAAAAAACAGCGAATAGCAAATAGCGAATAGCGAATAGCAGCGGAATTTAGACCCGCATGATATTTTTTTTGCAGGGGTTTTGATGGTTTCCATAAGCGCTTTAATCCCACGCGCGTGACTTTAGACCTGTGACTTGTGACTTGTGACTTGTGACTGTTCTTCCCTCATCCCCCATGCCAGCCAAACGGCCCCGGCCGTAATGGCGCTGTCGCCCACATTAAAAACCGCCGGAAAGAAAGACAGGTCAAAAAAATCCACAACGAAACCGTAAGCTATACGGTCATAGATATTACCTAAAGCCCCGCCAAGCACCAGGGCAAGCCCCAGTTCGGCCGCCGGGCCGTACGCGGCCAATTTTTTCCTTATAAAAAGCAACCCAGCCACCAGCGCTACCGAGAACGCGAGGAAAACCGCGTTCTGGTCCTGGAACATGCCGAAAGCCACACCGGTATTTTCCACATATGTGAGTTTGAAAAAAGGCGCAATTTTAAGCGGCTTCGGCACAAGATAACTAAGGGCAAAGTGTTTTGTGGTTCTATCCAGAATAAAAACGAACGCGATTACGGCAGGGGTCAGGATATGTTTCATTATTAGTTCAAGCTGACTAAGGGAGAGCGAATAGCGAAGTAGCGAAATAGGGATTAGGGAAGGAATTCCTTATTTATGCCCACTATTCGCTATTTCGCTAAGCGCGGCGGAGCAACGCGCGCAAACTCCGGGATGCGCGGGGTTTGAGCCAACGTCTTTTTTACGCTGCCAGCAGCGGGGGCACTTTCCCCCATCCGCCTGCGTAACTTTCATGTCAAGTTCTCCAGCTGCCGCGTTCGTTTCCAAAACGCACTCTGAAACTATAAGCGCCTGCGGCCACAAAGCTTCGTTTTCGCGCATGAACGCCGCGGTTTCTTCTTTAGAGGTTATGAAAATAACCTTTGCCTCAAGAGAAGACCCCACTGTGCCGTTTTTGCGCAGTTCTTCAATAGCTTTGGTCGCCTGTTCTCTCACGCGCATTACGCGTTCCCATTTTTTAAGCAGCGGTTTATCCTGCCAGGCGCCGTCAAAACGCGGGTAATCGCTCAGAAAAACGCTTTCTTCCAGGCCAGGGGCTATTTCTTTTCTCGCCGTCTGCCAGGCTTCTTCAGCGGTAAAAGACAGCACCGGACTTATCATTTTCAGCACGGCCATAAGCGTGTCGTAAAGAACTGTCTGGCCCGAGCGCCTGGCCGGATTACCGGGGGACAGGGTATAAAGCCGGTCTTTGAGCGAATCAAGGTAGAAAGCCGACAGGTCAAGTATGCAGAAATCCGTCACGGCCCTTATTGCCGGGCGGTACTGGAAATTACTGTAATGCTCTTCAACGCGCGCGGACAGTTCAAAAAGCCGGGCGCGCATATAGCGGTCTATTTCAGGAAGCCGCTCGTGCGCTACCGCGTCATGAAGCGGGTTAAAATCGCTCAGATTTCCAAGAATATAGCGCACAGTATTGCGGAGTTTACGGTAAGTATCCACGGGTCCGGCCAGCAGCTTTTCCGAAATGCGCACGTCATCCGAATAGTCGCACAACGCCGCCCAAAGCCGCAGGACCTCGGCGCCGTATTTACTTATAACTTCCTCCGGCGACACCACATTACCCATGGACTTATGCATGGCGCGCCCTTTATCGTCCAGCACAAAACCATGCGTGAGCACGGTTTTATAAGGCGGATGCCCGTGTAACGCCACTGAAGGGATAAGAGAGGTTTGGAACCAGCCGCGGTGCTGGTCGGAACCTTCCAGATATAAATCAGCCGGGTAGGAACCGGCGGGAAGTCCAGGATGTCCGTGCGGCCGGTAATCAGTAATCGGTAACCGGTAACCGGTAACCGGTAACTGGCTACTGTCTTTTAAAACGGCATACCAGGAATTGCCGGAATCAAACCACACATCCAGAATATCTTTCTCTTTACGGAATTCCCTGCCGCCGCACCCGCACTTATAATCCGCGGGTAAAAGTTTTTCAGGCCCCTCGGAAAACCAGAAATCGCTGCCCTCTAAAAAAACCCGTTCCTCAATTTTTTTAAGTACGGCGCTGTCCGTATGGGGCTTGCCGCAGGCCTTGCAGTAAAAAGCCACTATGGGAGTGCCCCAATAGCGCTGCCTTGACAGACACCAGTCCGGGCGGGCGCGCAGCATGGAGGTCATGCGTTCGTGACCGGAGACCGGCCGCCATTTTACTCCATCCGCCTCTTTTACAAGCTTTGAACGCAAATCCAGCATGTCCACTTTCAGGAACCACTGCTCAGTAGCCCTGAAAATAATAGGCTGCTTACAGCGCCAACAATGCGGGTAGCTGTGGTTTATGGTTTTCAGGCAAACAAGCAGACCGTCGGATTTAAGCGCCGCGGACACCTTTTCATTTGCCTCAAATACTTTCAGACCCTCAAAAATTCCGGCGTCCTTATCAAAGCGGCCGTCCTCTTTAACCGGGCAGAAAATTTCAAGGCCCCATTTTTTACCGGCGTGAAAGTCTTCCTCCCCATGGCCCGGCGCTATGTGCACGATGCCGGTGCCGGCGGACATATCAACGAAATCAGCGGCAATTACCGGCCTCTCAAAGCGTCTGTTTTCGGGCAAATGCGGCTCAAGGCAATGGGCGTACTTCAAACCCACCAGGGATCCGCCAGCGACTATTGCGCCCTTTACGACCTCAAGCCCTGTTTCCGCCAGAAACGCGTCAGCCAGTTTGTCAGCGACCAGAAGCGCGTCACGGCCGGTCTTGAGCACCCTGTAATTTTCATCCTTTGACACCGCGGCCGCCATATTGGAAGGGAGCGTCCAGGGGGTGGTGGTCCAGATGACAATGTAAGCGTTCCCATCCGCCTGCGCGCCAAAGTTTTCCGGCGGGGTTTTCAGCCTGAATTTAACATAAATGGAAGGCGACGCGTGCTCCTGATATTCCACCTCCGCGTCGGCAAGGGCGGTTTCGCAGGAAACGCACCAATAAACGGTTTTTTTGTCGCGGTGTATGTAACCTTTTTCAAGCAGCTCCCTGAAAGCCCGTATTACCGTGCCCTCATAGTCCTTTGACATTGTGACATAGGGGTTATCCCAGTCGCCTATTATGCCGAGGCGCTTAAATTCTTCGCGCTGGATATCAAGGAACCTGAACGCGAATTCACGGGCCTTTTGGCGGAAGGCCGGCACATCGTCTATATGCTTTTTTCCTATTTTCAGCTCTTTCAAGAGCTGCTGCTCTATGGGCAGGCCATGGCAATCCCAGCCGGGAACATAAGGGCTGTAATAACCGCACAAGACACGGGACTTTACGCAAATATCTTTCAGGATCTTATTGAGGGCATGGCCTATATGTATATGACCGTTCGCGTAGGGCGGACCATCGTGTAGAATGTAAGTTTTGGATTTTTTGCGCAACTCAAGCATTTTTCCGTAAAGGCCGATGGAATTCCAGAATTCAAGTATCCCCGGCTCTTTTTTCGGTAAATCCCCGCGCATGGAAAAAGAAGTATTCGGCAGGAAAACTGTTTTTGAATAATCAACCTCTCCGGTGCTCATCGTGGATAGATTATACAAAAGTCAGAAGGGAAAGGGGAGGGAGAGAAGAGGCGTAGATGCTTGGAGGTGTAGAGGCATATCTGAATTGCCACGCATCTAAATTGCTAAGTTGCTACGCCTCCAAGCGGCTTTGCTTGCGCCGCTTCAATCTGTTTTCATCAGGGAAATTTCTATGCGGCGGTTTTGGGCCCGGCCCACAATAGACGCGTTATCGCCTATCGGCCGGTTTTCACCGTAGCCTATGCCGGCAAGGTGACGCGGCTCAATACCCTGTTCGGAAAAGAACAACAGCACACTGTAGGCCCGGGCCATGGAGAGTTCCCAGTTGGAGGAGTATTTCCCGCCCTTAATGGGAACATTGTCGGTGTGGCCTTCTATGATTATGTCGTTCGGTACTTTTTTAAGCTCCGCTGCTATGGGGGCCAGCACTTTTTTGGCCTGATCTTTAAGGTCCGCGAGCCCCGAGCCGAAAAGCACGCCTTCTGTGAGCACCAGTTTTACCTTATGCTCGGTTGACTGTATCTGCAGCACGTTTTGCAATTCCCTGGTTTCCAGCGACTCCTTCAGGTTAGAAACGACCTTCTCCTCGTTCTCCTGGGCCTTGGCCCTCTCAAGACCTTTTGAATCCTTTTTCCCGCCGAATGACTTTTGTATATTCATGAGGGATTCTTCATACTTGCGGCTCTTGGCCTTGTCGTTTTTAGATAGAGAGGCGGCGAACAACATTAAAAAAAATATCATCAGGTAGCTCATAAGGTCGCCATAGGTTATGGCCCATAATGCGCCCTTATTGAGCTGATTTTCAAGTTCGTCACGCCTGTTGCGGTAAATCATAAGTCCTTTAAATCCTGATCGCCATATGCCACATGGGCGCTGCGCCCGCCATAAGCCATAGGCAGAAAGACTGCCATATGCTTTCCTAATAGCTTCTCCATATAGCTTTCTTAAAGCTTATGGCCTAGAGCTTACGGCATATGGCGCGGCTGGAACAGCCGCATGTTTTACGGCAATAGCCGTATCTAAAACTTATGGCAAAAATGCGCCGCACGGCGCAGTTTTAATGGCCCTTAAAAACATCCTTGAAACGGGAGGAAAGAGAGGCCCGTATATTTTCAATTTTTTCCCTTTCCGCCTTGAATTGCCCAAGCGAAGCTTCCATATCATCAAAGATGCCGCGCCTGAGCATTCCTGAAACCCCAAGCGCCCCGGACAGTTCCCCGCGGTCCGCGCTTTTCACAAAAGCGCTTATAATGCGCTCAAAGTACGCAAGTTTTTCGGCGGCGCCGCCGGCGGCCGCCTGAAAAGTTTCAAGGAAAGACAAAGAGGTCAGGGCGTGCGCGTATTTTTCGCTGAATTTATTAAACTTTTCATCGTTATCTTTTTTTAAACCGTTCATCATGGCGGCGGCCAGCGCCTCAACCAGCGCGCCCTCGTATTTTCCGCCAAATTTCTCAAACCTTTCATCGTTCTCTTTTTTCAAGCCGGCAAGCATAGAAACCGCCAGCGCCTCAAAACGCCCCTGCAGTTTTTCAGCGATCGCGCCAAGCGCGGTCTCAACCCCATCTGTCTTTATCCTGTTTTCCCTGGCAGCGCTGGAGAAGCCGGCCAGGGCGTCCTTAAGCGCCGCCGCCTGCGAAGCGCCTTCCCGCCTTAACGTCTCCAGCTCAATGTTGAATTTTTGTCCTATACGCGCCATTTCTCCAGCCGCGTAATCCGCGAAAACAGAGCGCAGGGTAGTGGAGGAGGCCGCAAGCCCCGCTTCAAGTTCGCGGCGCAAGTCCTGCGCGGTAATGGCCGGAGCGGATGCCGCGGCGCGCTCAAACGCCTCAAGGCGGCGTGCCAATGAAACTAACATTTCCTTAATTTCACCGAAGGAAGACTGATCCCTGCCGCGTTCGGCGGCGAGGTCCTCTTTGCGGTGTGTCTCCAAAACAAGAACCGAGGCGTAAAAATCCATCAGCTTCTTTTCCAGCTCTTCCACCCTCACCCAGGATTTCTCAAGCTGAGAATGCATCTGGCGGTCTATCTCGGAATATTTCTGCTGTTCGCGCACGGCTTTAAGCAGCTCTTCTATTTCCCGGCGCGCGCTTATTTTAGATTCCTCAATATTGCGCATCTGCGAGGCGGAAAAGCCCGCCTGCTGGCTGAACTCTCCAAGCCGGCGTTCAAGTTCCGATATTTTTAAAAGAAGGGCGTCAGGGGGGCACGGGGCAGCGGGCCGTCCGCCTGAGACGGAAGGAGGAGGCGGCGCGGAAGATATCGCTTTAAATTGTTCGGCTATTTTCTTTTCAAGCTGGACAGCGATGTTTTTTTCCAGAGCGTCAATTTTCTGTTTTAAAACAGCTACGCTCTCGGAGTCGGCAGCCGGCGCCAGAGCCGGAGGCGGCGCGGCGGCACGGACGGGCTGCGGCGCGGTAATACGCGTAGGAGGCGGGACGGGGAGGGCGCGCTTTAACTTCGGCAGAAGGTTAAGGCCCTCGAAAATGGATCCCTTTTTTTGAGCGCCCTCAGAACCCAAATTTCCGAAATCCATATCATGCACCCTTAACGGCGGCTTTACCTGACTGCTGCGCCGTCACAACGGCGTTCCCCCCCGGCTGCTCCGCCGGCGCTTCAAGTGGATTGACGGCCTTTCCCTCTTTTATAAGCGCAAGGGCGGCGCCTACTATAAGCTCTATCGCCTGGTCGGTTTTTTCCCGGGATGGAGCGCCGTATTTCATTGTCTGTTCCAGAATCTGCCAGGTTTTATCAGCCAGCTGATTATGAAGCTTTTCCTTGAACTCAGAAGGAAGGTCCCAAAGGGCGTATGCCCAGTCGTCAAGTTTTACCACGGACGCCAGAAGCGATAATTCCCTTTCGGAAAATTTCAGCAGATCCTCTGCCAGAAAAACTTTAGAGCGGACACTTTTGGCTATATCGGGATGACGCATTTCCAATTTCCCCAGCATCTCTTTTTTTGTCCTGAGGTTTACCTTATCCAGCGATTCAAGGACCTTGGCGACTCCGCCGAAGGCCCCGGAAAGCCTTTTTTCAAGCTCTTCCTTTATGGTGGTTATAACCTCAGACTCAACAAAGCGCACGCTCGCCATGCTGGAAATCACCTCCGAAGACAGATCCGACGGCAGTTTGCGCAGGAATTCGCTTCTGACCCCGCTTTCCAGATGCCCGGCCACCAGAGCCACATTTGCCGGGTCCTCGCCGCTCATAAGATTAACAAGAAAATCCACCTGATCAAGCCTGATATTAAAGACTATTTCCTGGCTTTCAGCTTCCTCCCCGCCCTGAGCTTCTTTTTTTTCAGGGCCTCCTAATTCCAGCGCATCCATGGAAGAAAGCCCTCCCAGGGCGGCCCCCCCCCCTTGAGCGCCCTTGCCCAGGTCCATGGTTATCTGGTGGCTCTGCTGGGTTTTTGCCATGGTATTCATGGCGGCCGCAAGTTTTAAAAAGCCCACAGCCACCACAACCATGGATATAATGCCCATTATGGTAAGGATACCGTATTTAAACACCATGCTCATAGCGTCGGGGGTATACCAGATGGTCTTCCAAAACGGGGCGAACGAGGCTTTTACCACAGTCAGTTCGTCTCCGCGTTTCTCGTCAAGGTCCAGGACCTCCGAGACCACATTGCGCACGGCCTGAACCTCATTTTCACTCAAATCCCTGTTTATAATGATGTGAATAAGAAGTCTTTTGATGAAGGAAGCGGGGAAAATCTCCTGCCTCTGATAACTCTGGTTTTTCGGGGCGTTTGCGCCCTCCATAGACGGAAAGCCAGGCAACAGATATTCGTTGAAAGGCTGGCCTTCGGTGGAAGCGCTTTGCCATTTAAACTCCTTGTCCGGACCGCCGGCCGTGCCTGAAATTATATCCACCTTTTCCGTCCGGGTAAAATCCATGAAAGCCTGCACCACAACCTTTGCCTGGTTCGGGCCAAGCAACTTAATCACCACTTCATCCGCCTTCCGCTCAAGGGAATGCTCGTAGCGGGCTTTATCGTCAAGGGGAAGGGTTTGAGCGTGCAAAACAGAATTCAGAAAACAGAAGTAAGAAGTCAGAACAATGAAAGTGAACAACAGACCTCTTACAGCGAACGGAACAAAAAGTCTTTTCATTACACCTTCAATATTTACACCGGATTTGCAAAACATAATATGCACCCTCTGTCTGCCGGGTACCGGCCGCCGATTACCGGTTACCTCCGCACTCTACCTACACAAGATACGCCTGCAGGCGCCTTTCCACAACTAACGGGATACTGCCCTTCATAATTTCAAGCACGCCTTCAAGAATCATTGACTTCAGTTTAACCCTCAGCCAGATACGCGCCCGTATCTTACCCGCTATTGGCACGCAAAACATATTTGCCAGCAGGATACCGTAAAAAGCGGAAGTTATGGCAACCCCCATAGCCGGGCCCACGCTTTCCGGGTCGGAAAGCTGTTTTAAAACGCTTATAATACCTATAAGCGTGCCCAGCAGGCCGAACATGGGCGCAAGAATACCCATGGTTCTGTACACATTGGCTATTTCGTTCATTTCATCGGCGGCCTGATTAATTTCCTGTTCCATAACCTGCTTTACGAAATTTGAGTCGTTATATTCCAGCGCGGCGTCCGCCACCCTGGCCAGGAACCCGTCGGCCACATTTCTATCCGTGTCCTTAAGCGCGGAAAGCCCCCGCATGCGGCACTGTTCAGCCAAAGCCACCAGCGCGGGCAGCGCTTTATTCAGGTGCGCGGTTTCATCGTCAAGCATAAGCGCTTTCAGTTCAGTCACGGATTTCACCAGGTATTTAAGAGGCGTGCCTATGAGCATGGCCACAAAAACGCCGCCGAGCACAACAAAAACACCGTGCGGGTTAATCAGCGAAGCACTGATCTGATTTGTGGAAACGCCTAAAAAAATCAGTCCGGCAAAAGCTATCACGCCCAGTATCGTACTGAAATCCATATTTTTTCTCCGTTAACAACCAGACCGAAGGCTGAGGGCTGAAGACTGTCAGGCTGTCGGCTTATCAGGTTTCCACTTATTACTTCAGCCTTAAGCCGGAACATCAGATAACACTATATATTTTCCTTTAAATCATAGGCAAGAATTGTTTCTAAAAAATTATATCCTTGTTACAGCATGGACAGGTTAGAAGCCGGCGGTTAGATGTCGAAGTCAGAAATTACTATCAAGTCCCACGTTACGGCCGGCTGTTGACAGGAATGCGAAAATAGAACGTTGAACCCCTGCCGAGGCCGGGGCTGACGGCCGCCATTTCACCCTTGTGGCCCCTTACTATTTCATTGGCTATGGAAAGGCCGAGTCCCCAGCCCTGCTTGCGCAATTTTTCGTCTTTCTGGTACTTGGCCTGGTAAAATTTTTCAAAAATCCGTTTGGTCTCGCTCGGGTGAATGCCTATGCCCGTATCTTTAACATACGCGCCCACCCCTGACCCCTCGGCGCGCAGCGTCAGTTCCACGCGCTTTCCAACGGGAGTGAATTTTATGGCGTTGGTTAAAAGGTTCATCAGTACCTGCGAGAGCCTGAAACGATCGCCGTTTATCATAATGCCTTCTGGAAGAGGGTTCACCATAAGTTCCACCCCGCGCTTCTGCGCGTTAATGGTAATACCCGGCAGGATATCGCGCGCCACATAAGAAAAATCAAAAACAGCTTTTTCCATTTTTAGCTTGCCGGCTTCTATCATGGCAAGGTCGGTCAGGTCGGAGATAAGGTGGCCGAGCTGGTCGGTTGATCCCACTATGTTTTTCAGGTATTGTTTTTCGCGCTCGCCCACATCCTTCTTCATCAACAATTCGCTGAAACCCCTTATAGAAGCGAGCGGCGTGCGCACATCGTGCACCACCATGGATAAAAATTTTGTTTTCATGTTGTTCAGGCGGCCGAGCTCCTGATTTGAGAGCGAGAGCTTTGAAGACAAAAGCTCCAGCTGTTTCGCGCGCTGGAAGATCTGCGATTGTGCCGCGACTATCTGTGTCATATACTGCTGGATTAGAGCGTTTGACATACGCTGGCGCTGGTTAAACATGTTGGTCTGCACGAAGCCTGAAACCTGTGAAACCACTAAAACGCCGGCCCCCGCCATAAGCAGCAGCATCGGTACAATAATTATGGCGACAAATTCCATAGCGCACCTTTCAAACAGATGGTTTAGAGCGGGAAACCCGGACGGCTTCTTTATTGAGTTAACAGTATACTATAAAGTCAATAATTATAAAGTGAAAAAGGAAATCCGCCTCCGCGCTTCCCGGCCCCCCCCGCCTGTCAGCCTAAGGCTGACAGGCGGGAGGGTTACTTCCAGCCCTGCGCTTCCATAAACTGCTTTATCACCAGGTCTCCCGGCCTGAGTTCAAGAGCTTTCGTGTAGGCATTTTTAGCCTTATCTTTATCGCCCAGCATGTAATACGCGGAGCCAAGCCGCGTCCAGCCCAGCGGATTGGTCCCGTCAAGCAGCACCACTTCTTCGCATTCCTTAGCCGCCGCGTCAAACCGCTGGACGTAGAAGCCCTTTGCGGCTTTCTTCAGTTTCTCTTTCACCAAAGCGGTCAGCGGCAGAATTTCATCCTCCCTTATTTTATCCCTTGTTAGAACAGCAAGCGCCTTCAGCAAATCCTCAAAAACAGGGTCTCCCCTCAGGTCGGCGCCGCGTGACGCGTGAGCCAGCAGGAAAGATTTCAGCTCTTCGCCCTCAATATAAGCGTCTATGGCCCGGGCACCGACATTGGACTGTTCATCATCCTTGCGCAGTTCCTGCTCGCGGGCGGGAGTGTCGGCGAAGCGCAGGCGCGAGCTTATTTCGGAGAGGCGCTGCGCACGCGCGCCCCAAAGCCCGTCTTTCAGTTTGGGCTCCAGGTTGAAGGCGTTATTTAGATTAACCGCCGCAATGGAATATTCGCGGGCGCTGAGG
Source organism: Elusimicrobia bacterium GWA2_51_34 (assembly GCA_001799565.1). Classification (GTDB taxonomy): domain Bacteria; phylum Elusimicrobiota; class Elusimicrobia; order Elusimicrobiales; family UBA9959; genus UBA9634. The sequence goes on from MGTS01000033.1 coordinate 61,920, forward strand.
TTCTTTTTCGCCAGCTTGATATAATCGTCCGCGTAGCTACCCAGCTTTTCCATCGTCGCCTTGGGGGCCATCAACTTTGCTTTTTTCACCCTGGAGGTTTTTCCCTCAAGCGGCTGCACAGCCTTCCGGGAGCCAAAGCGCATAGAAACGCCAAGTTTGTGCATTGAACCCAAATCGCCGAAAGGCGACATGGAATAATCCAGGTCCATGAACGAAAGACGGAAACCGACGCCCATTCTTAAACCGGACCCCATGGCCTGGCCGCTCTTATAGCCGGCCCTGAAGGACAAAAGCTGGAACATGAAATATTCCGCGCCAAGATTTACGGCATATTTCTCGTCATTTGAAATTGTCTGGTCTAACGCCACGGTAAGCGTATGCGCGCCCCAGGGGTGTGAGGTCCACGAGGCGCCCAGCGTTGAGCTTATCGGCAGTGGGAAAGAAAGTTTGTCAAACTTCAAGCCCGTTCCCAAGTTTTTTACCGACAGCGCGAAGGCGAATTCCTGCGCGGGAATTTTGCTCATCCAGTAATTAGCGGGGCGCAGATAGTAAACCGCGCCCAGATCGAGAGCGAGGGCGTTTGCCGACGCGGTATCAAGGCGTTCTGAAATGGCTTTTAAATTAGCTCCAATATTAAAAACCGGGCGCTCAATTTCATCTTTCATTAAAGTGCGGGCATAAGCCGCTCCGATGGCGGTGTCGGCGGAATCCACTTGCTTTGTCCCATAGCCTTTGGCGTCGTAGCCCTGGAAAGGCGCCACGCTCATACGGGTAATGTTAAGCCCCAGCGTTGACCCGTAGCGGAGCGGATAGGCGAGAGAAATGTATTGATGGCTGGTATCCGCGAAAGAGGCGTTATAGGTGGCTCCAAGCTCAGGCTGTTCAATACTGGCAAGCCCCGCGGGGTTCCACCATGCGGCGTATGCGTCCTGGGTGACGGAGGTATAAGCCTCGCCCATCGCGGTACCGCGGGGGCTGGGAGCGAATTTAAGAAAGGCCGCCGACGAAACTCCGGGCTGGCCGGCGAAAGCGGAAAGGCTGAAAAAAATCCCGGCCGCGGCCAGGAGGGCCGTTGCCAGGAATCCGTTCATTTTGCCGTTCTTCACGCGTCTCATATATCTATATAGAGTGTAGACGCAAACGAACGAGCAATCCCGAAGAAATCCCGAAAACCGGCCCCCACCCGCGTATTTGCCGGAATTATAGGGAAATCATAGGAGAATTATGGAGAATTATGAGGAGAATTATGGGGACAGTATATTTAATTATTTTGGGGTTTCGGACCAGGTTTTTTTTTAAGAAATATGTTTGCGGGGATCCCCGATATGGTTTCCAAGGTTTTTAAAAATCCAGCCCCCCCCATCGGCCTTCCGGTTGAAGAGTGCGCCCGCAGTTTATCCACCGTCTCTTTCTCTACAGGCAGGGACAGGAACTCCCGCCAGTTTTTCACTATTTTCCCGACACCGGAAACCCGCACAAGACCATCATCCCTCCTGCGCAGATGCGCCTTGGCGCTGCTCCAGGGGTAATCTTCCGCATTTGTTACCAGTTTGGCCCGGACCGGGTTCAACTCGATGTATCTGGCAGCGGCTAGAAGATACCGCTCATCCATTGGGAAAGAGGCGAATCTTTCCTGCCAAAGATGACCACGCCACCGCTCTCTAAAATTCACACGCAGAGTATACCTGCGGTGCGCTTCTCCTATCGCCTTTCGCAAACCCTGCTCATCGGCAGGCACCGCAATAAGATGAGTGTGGTTGGTCATCAGACAATATGCCCAAATTTCAACCTTGAAATGGGCGCACCACTCAGCCATCAGCCTTATATATGCCCGGTAATCATCCTCCGTAAAAAAAACCGGCTGCCGCCGATTTCCTCTTTGGGTGACATGATGGGGATATCCCGGTAAAACGACTCTGGCTATTCTTGCCATAAGCCCATTGTAGCATGTTTTTAATTAAATATACTGTCCCCAAAATTAAAATTAGGACATCTACGGCGCGATAGGTATAATATAAATTGATGGACGGATCCCTATGTACACACGCATAGACATAAAGATAACCTTCCGGTGCAACAACAGATGCGATTTCTGTGTACAGGGAGACAAACGCGATATTTACCATGACCGCGCTAAAGCCCGTGTTTACGCCGACCTGGCCTCCGCTTATAAGAAAGGCACACGCGGGGTTGTTTTTACCGGCGGAGAGCCTACGCTCCATCCCCATATAATTAATTTCGTGGCCAGGGCAAAACAACTTGGCTACGAAAACATACAATTGCAGACCAACGGCCGCGCTTTTGCCTACATAGATCTGCTTAAAAAGCTTAAAACCGCGGGGGCAAACGAAATAGGTCCCTCCCTGCACGGCGCAAAACCCGAAACACACGACGCCCTCACGCACGCCCCCGGAAGCTTCCTCCAGACCGTCACGGGAATTCAAAACGCGGTGCAACTGGGACTTACCGTTATTACCAACAGCGTCATCACTTCCCTTAATTACCGCGAGCTGCCGGCTCTGGCGAACATTATGGTGAAGCTGGGCGCAAGCCAGTACCAATTCGCTTTTATACATATAGGCGGCACGGCCGGGAAAAATAAAAAATGGATCGTGCCTAAAAAAACAGCCGTAATGCCCTGGGTTAAAAAAGGCCTTGATATCGGCATAAAAAACGGCGTGCCCTGCTTCACCGAAGCCATACCATTCTGCCTGATGAAAGGCTACGAGAATTGCGTGGCAGAACGCATAATACCTGAGGGCGCCGTGGTCGACGCCGACAAATTTATAGAAAGCTACGGCGATTACCGCAGAACGGAAGGCAAGGCCAAAGGTCCGCTATGCCCCGCCTGCAGATATTTTAAAATTTGCGAAGGGCCGTGGAGAGAATACCCTGAAATTTACGGCTGGAAAGAATTTGTCCCGGTTAAGGACCTTAAAAAAAAGAGGAGTTGAGAGTTGACACAAAAGCGCCCTTATGAAATCCAAAGCGACCTCCGTTGGAAGACCCGCTTTTGCGGCCTTTGAACGCGGCGGGATCAAACTTTTACGGCCTCTGCCCGGAATAAGGGCCCTTATAAACTGGAAAGAGAAAACAATTTTAATTTCCGTTTCCCCGCGAAAAACAGCGCTTGAAACCGCGCGCGGCTTGCTTTACAAAGCGCTGAATTCCCATGAAAACCGTTTCAGCGTTTTCATAAAAGGCGTCCCTTTCTGTTTTATGCCTGACGCCTACGATCATATTATCCCCCCCCGCCGGGATAAGAAAACCCTGCGCCTGTCTATCTGCGAACGATGCCGCCTGCGGCGGCTTTGCCCCGGAATGCGGCCGGGCTCGGTTTTTCTTGGCCGCGCCAAAAAACTTCTCAAAGCGGTGCTTGAAATACCTAACGAAATAGTTTTTGAGCTTAACAGGCGCTGTAATCTTTCCTGCGCTGTTTGCTCCTCGCGTTCGCTGAATACCGAACTTTCACTGCCTGAAATACGCGCGCATCTGGCCCGCATACGCGCGCTGGGCGTGAAAAACATCCGTTTCACCGGCGGAGAGCCTTTCCTTCATCCGAAAATTTCAGAAGCGCTTGCCGCGGCAAAAAAACTGGGGTTCTATGTACTGGTAAATACCAACGCCACGCTGCTCAGCCGCGGACTTATAAACCAAGTCTCGCCTTTTGTGGACAACATTCTGGTTTCCATGCAGGGCTGCGACGCGCAAAGCGACGCCGCGGCCACCGGAGTAAGCGGCCTGTTCGCCAAAAAAATCAGCAACATCCGCCGGCTAAGACGCGCCGGAGTTTCCGTTTTAAGGCTTGGCACGGTTATTTCCAGAGACCTGCTTGAGAATTTTGAAAAATATCTGCAGCTCGCCAAAAGCCTTAAGGCCGATGTATGGGAGCTTTACCGCCCCATGCGGTCAGCCGGCAACAACACCGCGGACGCGGCCGTAAACACGGCGGCCCTGCGCCGCCTGGCCGGGCGTCTTGAACCGCAAGCCGGGGAAAAACCGCTGGTTGTCTTTGCCAACCCCGTCCCTTTCTGCCTTTTTAAAAAAAGTCAGGCCCCGCTTTTTCTGGGCGCCCGGTTTGACGATGGCCATAGCCGCCTTGTGCTTGATCCGAAAGGTTTTTATAAACCAAGCTATTATATTCAAAAAAATCTGGGCGACAGGCCTTTGCGCGCCTGGGACAGCCCTTTTCTTAAAAAACTAAACGGCTTCTCCTACCTCGGCGGCAAATGCCGGCGCTGCTTTTTTCGCCTGCGCTGCCTTGGCGGCAGCCGTTTTATGGCGGGGCTTGGGCGGGGTAATTATTTAAAAAAGGACCCGTGGCTGCGCTAGCCTGCCCCGCCCTTTTGCCAACAGCCTTGAAAAGCATCGGGCAAAAGGGCGGGGCGTTTGACATAGATTGGCAAAAAAGACAGAATAAATTCACCTGAGACCTCCATGAAAATAGCTTTCCTTACCCCGTCTCCGATAGTTCTTAAGCACGATTGGTACCGAGACCTGCCGTATCAAAAAGTCGGCGTTTCTGTTCTGGTCGGTTTTCTGAAAAGAGCCGGTTTTCCCGATATCGTCCAATATGACTTCAACAATAACATCATGAGGGTTTATGCGAAATATCCTGACCGGGTCAAACTTATGCTCTACGCGGATCAGAAGGCGGTGGAACGGTTCCTACTTTCGGACGACAGGGAAATAAGAAAGCAAACGGAATTCCTTCTTGACACGCTGAAAGTGGAACGCCATGACCTGTTTGGAATTTCACTCAGCCACTTTCTTGGCGACACCCGAGAAATCAACCTTGGGATACGGCTGGCCGAGTGCCTTACCAAAGTTCTGAAAGAGCGCTTCCCGGGAGCGGTTATTGCCGTGGGCGGCCTTCAGAACATGTCTCTTCCGTTCCAGAAAGCCGAGTACCGCAGGATTCTCCGCGAGTGTCCGGCTATAGATTACGCGGTCTGCGGAGACGCGCACAATGCTATGCTCAATATTTGCAGGGCTGTTAAAAGGGGTATCCCTTTCAACGCGCTTGGCGCCAAAAACCTCATTTGCAAAACAATAAAGAACAATTTACTTATACAGGAGGAAAAGCTACAGGACGGCCATAGCCATTATTTCGCAACCCTTCCGGCCCAGGAGGTCAGGAACGCCGCAGTGCCGGCGGGGTTTCCAGCTTACGACAAAGCAAACAGCGCGAGCTACAACTATACCGGCAAAGCTATCCGCGACTTCTATCATCTTCCATCTTCTCTCGCCAAATATTTAAAGCGCGGGGTGCCGGATAACTATCTTACCCTCCATGTCAGTTTCAGCGAGGGTTGCCCTTTCAACTGTTTGTTTTGCGGCATGGCCCGGAGCGAAGTGGTTTCCCTTGATATCGGAGAATCCATAAGAATACTCAAAATGCTCAAAGAGGAACTTGGCTGCCGGCATTTTCTTTTTTACAATCCCAATTTTAATCCAACCTGCAAATATGCGCGTGCCTTCCTTGAACAGCTGATAAAAGCCGACCTCGGCATCCTCTGGGCCGATTGCTTCAATCTGCGCAACATGGACCGGGACCTGATAGCGCTTATGCGCGAAGCCGGGGTGATAAAGATAGTAACCGGGGTGGAATATCCGACAAAACGCATGCTGAAGTACATAAACAAGGGGCTTTCGCTTGAAAAGATCAACAGGAACCTGGAAGAACTGCATAAAGCCGGCATCTGGAACCATATCCTGCTGATTACGGGTCTGCCCACCGAAACCTGGGCTGACGTAAGGGAACTGGAAGACTGGCTGAAAGCGACCAAGGACCTGGTCAACTCATACACGGTCGGTTCGTTTAGAATGGTGGAAGGGTCACCGTTCTACCGCGATCCCGGGAAATTCGGTTTCAATCTGAAAGAAGCTATGCGGCTGTACTGTGAGTCCGCTTTTGATGAAAAAAACGGCCTGGCCTGGAAAGAAAAAGCGTTTCAGAACCTGCGTTCAAACCGGCACATCAGGCAGTTTATAGATGAACTGAAGCAAAGCCGCAAACCAACCTCCTCCAGAATGGCTGATTCGCATCTGCTGATGTATCTCTATCGCGTGCTCGGACATGGAAGGAAAAAATTGATAGAAGAACTCTATGAAAAAGCCTATACCGTCAACCCACACATCGCCTCTTGTCACAGCCATCTGCGCGCTCAGCTCCACCGCAGAGGCTCTGAACTTAATTCCCTGCTCGGCAGGAACGCAATAAGCATGAAGCCTGGCTTCAGCGGGAATGAAAGCCTCTCTTTCTCCCTGGAAAAGGGGCGGGCCCGCGTTTTCTGCTCAATGATGGCGAGAAGCGAGGATATCCTGATAAACCCGGCCGCGAACCTTGTCCACGGGGACTATTTTGTTCTTAAAGAAGAAGAGCAGCTTCTGCTGGCAGAAGCCGCATTCCGGAAACAAAGTTTACCCGCAATATCAAAAGAAATTGCGGCCATAAAACGGCATATACCGAAAATTTTAAATATAGCGGAATCCTGGCATTAAAGCACCCCAGGAGCCTGGGCAATTAGTGCTTTCGAAGCGTCCGCCTTAGGCGGATGAGGCGAGGCGAAGCCAAAAATTTCTTACATATCTTAAAGATATGTAAGAAATTTTTGGCAAAGCCGCAGCCCGAAAGCCGAATTTGCAGCCGAATCAGACTAATTGCTCAGGCTCCCAGGGCTTTATGGTTCTCTCTGCAGAAACTGCTTATAGTTGCCTTCATAAATAAACAGATCAAACCATATCAAGAAGTTGAGTATGCACCACAAGGGCCGGCCGTTATCGCGCCGGCGCGCCAGGTGCTCCTGCCAGAGTCCGGACACCGCCTCATGGCGCAGCAGCCCTGAGCGTTCCACATGAGAGCGGGAGAAATACCGTTCAGCCAGATCCCTGAACTCGCCAAAGAACCACAGGGAGTGTGGCATCTCTAGTCCCATGTTGCTCCGCCGCAGAATCGCCGGAGGCATGAGGCCGCGTAAAGCTCGCTTCTGGATATAACGGCCGCTTAGCCCCTTAAGCCTGAGCCTGTTCGGAATGCCGGCAGCAAACTCTACCACATCGCGCTCCATATAAGGGAACCGCGTCTCAACAGAATGGGCCATAATGGAGCGGTCGTTCTTTACCATAAGGTCGTCCACGAAATAGTACCAGAGATCAAGCTGCGAGATGCGGTCTATTTCGTCCGGATAAGGCAGAGCGTCGTAAAACTCCCGGAAAAGAGCCGCAGTGGGTTTTTCAGGCGGCGCGAAGGTCAGCAGGCGCTCTTTCACCTCCTCGCTCAGGACGTGGCGCCAGAATAAATGGGCCTCCGGCACGCCCAACTCGGAGCCCTCCGTAAAACGCTTGGCCACGAAATCAAAGCTCAGCTTGCTGCAGGAGACCGGAAGACGCGCGGCCAGAGCCCGCAGCGCGCGGCGCGCCCACGCCGGCGCGGCGCGCCGGTAGAGCTGCCTGGCGCGGCAGGCGCGGTGGGTCTCATAGGCATTAAATATCTCATCCCCCCCCTCGCCGGAGAGGAGCACCGGCACGTAATTGCGCGCAGAACGCGCAAGCAGAAAACTCGGCGCGGCAGCCCCGTCGCCGCTGGGTTCGTCAAGATGCGCGATAGTGGAGAAAAGGCAGTCAAGCACGTCGGACGGCGCCACGCGAATCTCATGGTGGATGGGCCGGGCGAAGTCCACCATAAGCCTCTGGTAGCGAGACTCGTCGAAACTGCGTTCCCCCATGACGATGGAAAAAGTGTGCAGTCTGCTGCTAAGTCCCAGTTCCTTGGCAAGCGCCAGAAGCGCGCTTGTGTCCACCCCGCCAGAAAGGGTCAGGCCGGCTGGTACATCCACCGCGAGGCTGCGCTCAACCGCCCCGAGCAGCCGCCGGCGCAGCCCGGCCGCCGCAGTTTCCTCCGTAAGCGTCTCATCCGGCTCGTAACGCAGAGTGTAGTAGGGCTTCTCCAGAAAACTGCCCGCGCGCAGATCCACCTCTAAAAAATGTCCGGCCGGCAGTTCGCGGATTTCGGCGAAAGGCGTGCGGCGGCCGGGCATGTAGGCCAGGGAAAAAAAATGCCACAGGGCTTCGTTATCAAGCCGCCGGTTCCAGCCCTGAACCTCCAGAAGCGCCTTGATCTCGGAGGCGAAATGGATCTTCCCGCCGTGAACCAGGTAGAAAACCGGACGCAGGCCGTAAAAATCCCGCACAATAAGGGCGCGCGCCCGCCGGCGGTCGTAAAGGCAGAACGCGAACTGGCCCGATAGCCGTGAAAGAAACGCATCGCCAAGTTCCTCATAGAGGCGAAGCACTACTTCCGCGTCCGAGCGCGTACGCAACGGGCGTTTACCCTCCAGGCCGAATTCACCCGCCAGTGCGCGGAAATTCGTAACCGCGCCGTTGTAGGTGAGCCACACTGCCCCGTTCTCACCGGCCATAGGCAATTGCGCGGCGTCGGAAAGGTCCGTGATCTTAAGCCGCGCCCCGCCTAAAACTCCGCGCTCATCGGAAAGGATGCGCTGGCTGGAGGGGCCTCTATGGCGCAGCATATCGGTCATGTCCCGCACCAGGCCGCGGTCAGGTTCCTCGAGCGGCTTACCTAAAGAGAAGGTTCCGGCTATTCCACACATATTGCAATATTCCTGTTCACTGATCCGCATAAAGCGGGCCATGTTAAACTACTGGATTCGGGTTAAAAGAAGTTTCTTGAAATACAGTATAAAACGCCGGCGGCGGATTATAAGCAGATTCAAGATATGAAACTGCCGGGAAACGTGCCGCTGACAGGAGCCGGCAATAAAGGAATCATTTCAGCCCGTATTTTTTGAGGTATTTTCTGGCTTCGGAGAGCCTCGGCCATGAAGCCGGCGCGTTTTTAACAGCCCAAAGGAGGGTTTCACCGGCCTCTTCCTGCCGCCCAAGCGCGTTAAGAAGCTTGTAGCTTTCAAACGACGCCTCGGCGCCCAGTATTTCATAACCCGCCATATTGCCCACCGTACCTACGGAAACCGCGTAAACAACGCTTTGGCAGGCATCAAGCGCCCGTTCTTTTTGGTTTTCCTTTACCAGAGCATGGCATGAATTCATAAGGCCTTCAGGGCTGCGGGGGTTAATTTCCACTTTCTTAAACAAAAGTTGCCGGACCGATTTAAGACGCCATGATCGCGTTTTTTCAAGCGTGGAATAAAAAAGCCCTTTAATCTTTTCAGCGCATCTGTTAAACACGCTTTTTTCCGACACCTTCGGCGAAGAGGCTCCGATATCAGACCCGGGCGGCATAACCGAACTGCCTTGCGCGGAGGCCATGCCGCAGAACAAAAAAAACCACGCTGACAGCACGTAAAAGAACATCGCATGGAACAGTATTTTTTTCATAAAAACAGACCGTCCTTATATAAGCGTCGGACATAAACGCCGGAATTTTTCATTTTATCATTTAAAAATTATCCGGCAAACTCCCAAAAGCCCTGAAAATGCTAACATAATTTATGAAAAAAATGATGCTGATAATCCGAGAGAGCGTGAAGCTTATGAGGGAACATAAGATTTACTTCTTTCTGCCGCTCCTTATCTGTCTGATTGTGTTAGTCCTGCTGGCCTTCCAGATAGGCCCCGGAATAGTAATCGCGTTTATTTACGCCGGTATCTGATACGCCAGGCGGAAAAATTACAATTTATTCCCCGAAATTAAGCAACTCCGGTTTTTTTTTCCAGGCTGCGGAAAAAAGCTTTTTAATATCCAGGCGCGCTCCACGGCGCTTTTCCGCCGGTTCAGAAAGTGAACGTATTTTATCAAACAAGGCCGCCGGCGCGAGGGAAACCGGCCCTGGAATTCCGCAGTAGTCCAGCTTTCCGGCCCGAAGCCGCCCGTCCAGCGTTACAAATTCATACTTATCAAAAAATATCACCGGCCTGGCCAGGTAGTGTTTTATATGCCCGGCGAAGTTCGGCATATAATATTCCATAAAAGCGAATATCTTTTCCCCGGCGGCGAGGCTTTTACGGCAGTTATAGGAGCAGGGATGCCAGCTTATAACCTGAAGGGTTGCAAAAGTGATATTGGAATTTATGGCTACAATTTCTTGCTGCATGGCTTCATCCTTCGGACCTCCCCTGATGCGCGAATAGTAGTTGTAAATATTATTTACAGTAAAGCTCAACTGTTCTTTAGCGCGCGTCTGGCCGGATATGACTTTTATCAGGTCAGGGGTCTTTTTAAAAGGACTCTCTGCATGCTGCCATTTCGCATAAGTTTTCACGCAGCATTGCGGATAGCCCAACGCAACACCCCAGGGCACGCTGACAACTGAAATACTCCATTGCCTGGCGGCCTCGCGTATTTTACGCTGGTTGAAGCCTAATATTATGATTTTTTTTCCCGGTGTAAGGTGAAACGCCTCTTTATGATATTCCTCTTCCGGGAACACGTATTTTAATTTAAACCGGCGGCAGAGTTCATGTATGTAAGGCCAACTCCGGATATCAAGGTCAATATATATAACCGGTTTAACCCCGGTAAGGAGAGCGGCCAGATCCGAGATGTACGGGTCGTAATCCCTGAGTTCCGTCAGGCCGCAGAGAGGCCGGGCTAGTTTAACATTCAGGTCGTTCGTGCCGCTCAATTTATTCACCACTTTTCCGCATTTTTCGCCGCCGTGTTTAGTAAGACCCATGCGACCCATGTGACCCATGCGAACTATGCGACCCATGTGAACCATGTGACCCATGCGAGGTGTGCGACCCGTGCGACCCGTGCGAGGAGTGCGAGGCGTGCGAGGCGTGAGAGGCGTGCGAGGCGTGCGAGGCGTGCGAGGCGTGAGAGGCGTGCGAGGCGTGAGAGGCGTGCGAGGCGTGAGAGGCGTGCGAGGCGTGAGAGGCGTGCGAAACATGAGAGGAGTGCGAGGCATGCGAACTGTGCGAACTGTGCGAGGTATGCGTGCAGGCCGCCTCGGTGGATTTGACCGTAACAAGCAGGACGCCCAGCCCCATGCCAAGGCCGATGGAAGCCCCGGCCATGTTGTTTATTTTCTTTTTGGTTATTCGGCCTTCCTCACTGGTAAGAAATTTTTTAAGGCTCTTTTTAAGCGCCGGAAGTTTTTCAGCTTTCTTGCCGTTTTCAGCCATACTTTTCCCTCTTTTTTGGTTTACCCGCGTATAGTTTAGTCGCAAAAAAACGCATAATCCCGAAGTAATCCCGAACAACGACCGCCGGTTATCGCTTTTTAAATAAATTTCTGTACCAGTTAGAACCAAGCCAGGAGGTTAAAACCGCCCTGTCACCGGGATTAGACATTTTTTCAAAAATAATTTTAAGCACGCCCTTGTTTATGGCGCAGCGCTGGTCGTTGACTCTCTGCGGAAACAGGCTGCCGTAGAAATAGCTGTTCACCGGACATACTCCGCAGAAAGGTTTAAAGGCGCAGTCCGAGCAGCCCGGCAGACTTTCCAGACAGGAAGCCACGCACAAGGTTTTTGTAACGGGACTTTCCAGCGCCTGAGCGTAAGACGTATCCGCCACATTGCCCAGCCTGAAGCTTTCATCTCCCATAACGGAGAGCATGCGCCCCTCATCACAGGTGTAGATGTCGCCGTTGTAGTTATAGGCCATCTGCCCTACGGCGGCGCCGCAGATCATGCGGCAATCCATATTGGCGGGGTCGGAACCCTCCAATATTTTGGCCAGAAAATTCTGGGCGGTCTTCTCCCGTATTTTCACGCCTTTGGCATCCAGGGAAATAAGATATTCAAGCAGTTCGCGGTAAAAAGCAAGGTATTCAGGCGCGCTGTAGCCTATGCGGCGCCAGTTAGCTTCGGAAAAGCCGAAAGGGTTCAAAGGCCGCGCGTAGATCTCGCGCAGGCCCAGTCGCAGATATTCGTCCACCAGCGCCTTCGCACCGCGCAGGGCCTGGCGTGTAACGGTAGCCAAAGCGGTAAGCCGGTACACATAGCCTATTTTAAGATAGCGGGGACCGGCTGAGTTGAATTTTTTTATCCACTTTGCCGCCTGCGCGTGGCTTGAACCGGACGCGTAAACGCGCTGGCTGTCGTGCAGCGCCGCGGGCCCGTCAAGGGAAGCGGCCAGGCCTATCTTATTCTCAAAAATAAAGCGGAATTTTTCCTCATCCATGGAGGAAAGATTGGAAACCAGTTTAAACTCCACGCTCTTTTTAAGTTTAGCCGCCTTCTCCTTCGCGTATTTAACCGCGAACTTAAGCACTTCCCAATTCAGAAAAGGCTCCCCCCCCTGAAATTCTATTATCAGGTCTTTCCCGGGAGAAGAAAATATAAAATCCACCGTCTGGCGGGCTGTTTCCCTGCCCATATCGTAACGCTTCTCCCCCGCTGACTTGGCCGAGGCGTGGCAGTAAACGCATTTCTGGTTGCAGCGTATGGTGAGAACCACAATGTGCAGGGTAGTGCCCGCAAATACAGAGGCATGCAGCTTATTAAACTTCTCTGAACAGCCGATAAAGTCGGATGGCTGCAGAAAAAAACCGCCGGCGGCCAATTCCGGATATTTCGCGTGATCACCGCCAAGCCCGCCCGCCGCAAAAGCGTAAAAATCCGACTCGTCCAAAACCGACCAGCCGCCCCAGTCGTTCGTTATTAAAAACCTGCCCGGGGGCATAGCCTCAAAGTAGAAAGGCGCTATACCCTTGCCCGGCTGTTTGATCCTGGGGGATTTCATATCGAATTAAAAAGGACCCTGTTGGCGAATTCTTCCGTAAGGCACGCGGGCAAAGCGGCATCCTTAGGCGTGATAACCGTTTTTATGTAAACGCCCTCCCATGAAATACTGAAACAGGCAAAGCCGGCATAATCCCGCGCCGCCGCCTTTACGGCCGCTTCTTTATAGATTTCCCGATGGAATCTAATGACCGATTTTTTTGCTCTTTTTTTCGCCGCCATATTTCTCTTCCCACGGCAGGGCTATGCCAAGCGGGTCTTCGGTATAATTGATCTTCTCCGTTGAGGCGCCTATAAGCGCCTGCGCTATCAGGGCTTCGCGGATCTTCCTGGTGCGCCTGGCCACCATCACACGCAGTTCGGAACTGAGCAGTTCGTTTAAAAATTCGCCCTTAAGAGTCTCAAGGGACCGGAGCGGAATATTTAGTTTCGGTTTTATTTCAACCAGCAGACTTTTGGCGTTTTTTTTATCAAAATAAAAGTAAAGTCTGTCAAGCATGGCATAAGCCGCCTGGTAAACGCCTTCCAGACTGTAGTTTTCCAAACTCAAAGTAAAAACAAGGCTGTTATTTTCTTTCATAATATCTAAATCCTGCTTTAACCGGAAGCTTTACGCCCCCTACTGTATATATAACATTTTTTACCACTTTTTGACAAGTGTTTCAAACTGTTTGTCGAAATTTTTTTAAAATGTCCTGGTTGCGTTTTTTAGAAATGTCCTGGTTATGTGCTAAAACCTCTCTTTAAGGCATCCAGCCGG
>MGTS01000034.1 GCA_001799565.1 Elusimicrobia bacterium GWA2_51_34
TCCAACGTGCCCCAGGAGGGATTTGCGGAGCCGCCCCCGGAGATAAGCGCCTGCCCCGCGTTGCCGGCGCTGCCCAAAGAATAAGGAGCCGCCCCCGCCCCGCCGCCGATAAGCACATTGTATTGAGCCAGCGCGGCTGAAGTGTCTATCGCCGCCGCGGCGGAGAAATATGGAACGCCTCCGCTTGTTCCTGCCGTAATGCCGGTGCCGCCGCGGTCTACAGCGATGGTATTGCCGCTCCAGGCGCCCGCGGCTGATATCCTTGTGGTTCCGCCCGTCATGATATTGCCGGACGCGTTTATGTCTCCGGTTACATCCAGTGTATGAGCGGGCAGCGTGTCGTTACCTATTCTGGTCATGGCGCCCGGGGCGGTGGAAAGGTATACATTGTCTGAAACTGTCAAAGCGGCGAAAAGGGCTGGTGTGGCCGAACGCTGTATAAGGCCTCCATCCAGGATCAAACTGCCGCCTACAATAAGGTTCGTGCCTGTAAGGTACGCGTCAACCCCCGTGGGATTACCAACCACCAATGCGCCGTTTTGAACATTTAACCGGCTTACCGGATTTGATGTGCCGATGCCCACTTTACTGCTTTTTATTATAAGGCCTTCGTTGTTGCCGGTTTTTAATATAACACTGCCGAGGCCGTTACTATCGGCGTCGGCCTGCACAAGCGCGTCGCCGCTATTAGAAATCAATACGGCCGCGCCTACGGTGGCCGCCGAGAGCATGCTTGAGCCGTCCGCAAAAATAATTCCGTTTGAGGTGGGTCCGGATATGCGTATATTGCCGTCAATTGTCAGTTTGTTGTCCGGGTTCGCCGTGCCGATGCCGACATTGCCCGTGGAAGAACTTACAAATATGGCGGGCGTGGTGGCGTAGCCGGTGGAGATCCAGAGAACATTATTCTGTATGCGCGAATATACGTCGTCAACCAGTATTTTTGTCTGTCCCGCCACGGTCAAAGCGAGCGCCGTCGGCTTGTCAAGCTGGGTTTCAAGGCTGGCGATTTGTGTCGCGCCGCGGTAAAAATAAAGCTGCGCGTCGGCGTTAGAACCGCCCACCATGTATGCCAGAGCGTTATTGCCGTTAAATATCGGATTTTTGTCGCCTATCTGCAGATATTTTGCCGAGCCGGAAAAATTAAAATCTGCCGCGCCTATGGCCAGGCGTCCGGCGTAGCCTACGGGGCCGCCTACCATTATATCGCTTGAAACCATAACCCTGTTTTGGAAAGTATTCTGACCGGTGAAGGTCTGGGTAGAGGCAAGGTACGCTCCGCCGCCGGCAATGCCGCCGGTAACATCTAAAGTTCCGTAAATTATAGTTGAAGACAGCTCTACTCTGTTAATTCCGGAAACGGCCTTAAAATCTCCTCTTACCGCGGCATTACCCGATAAATCCGCAGTCTCCGCTGTAATGCCGCCGTCGGCGCGTATATTACCGCGCACATGCAGCTTTTCCTTGGGAGAGTCGGTGCCTATTCCCACGTTAAAACCATTCTGCTGAATGAGGAGATTAGCCCCCTCGCCCCTTATTTCGTTCGCGAGCGCGCCGCCATACGCCCCAATGGAAACCTCGCCCCCGCGCACTCCGGTATCGGATGCGATATCTGAAGCAGAATGCAGCATTACCGCCGGAACAGCCAGCCCGATGCCCACAAAACCGTTTGAATGTACGCGCATGCGTTCCGCCCCGTTGGAAACCATGGCGATCACATTATCGGGACTGCCTACCAGAAGATACTCCGAGTTGGCGCCGGTTATCCCGCCGCCGGAAACATAAACCCCGTTTACGGTCACGGACCCGCCCAGCCGGTCATAGATCCCCTGGCTGCCCACATAAAGCGAACCGTCAATATCCACTGTGCCCATGGGTGCGGCAAGGGCCATCGGGCCCACGCCTATCCTGCCGCCCAGACTTGAATTTTTGATCCGCATCCGTTCCACATTTGCGGTTTTGAAAATCATTTCCCCCGTGTCGTTAAAATCAGAATCCGCCTCAAGGACACTGTCTACGGTACTGGAAACGCTGCCCGCCGCGCCGACGTTAGCGCTGAACATGGGCGAGCCGTCCGAGAAGTAAATGGCGTCGGAAGGCCCCATTAATTTTATAGAACCGTTAACCGAAAGCTTGTAGGCGGGGGAATTAGTGCCTATGCCGACTTTACTGTCGGTATCGGTTGCCAGCAGCACCTGGTAGTTGGCGGTAAGGGTAGTCACGGAAACCGACGCGCCATCTTCCAGCTTTTTTGCCACCATTGCGTAAGCCACGCTGCCCAGCGGTTCGCGGGGCGTAAGAACTTCGCTTTCCACCTGCACTTCCAGGTAAAGGGTTTCAGCGCGGGAAAAAGTATCCCATGGGGGAGTGATATTGGCGCTGAAAATACCCTGAACGGCGTCAACTATTATCTCCGAAGGCGTGACCCAGCGCTGGGTCCCGGCTTCCGGAGCGTTGAAAATTCTGAATATAAGGTGTACTTGCCCGGTTACCGGGGCGTTGTCCCGTTCAAGGCGGCCTTGATAATTTATAGAGCCGGGAACGGCTCCCGGCTTTATTTCCCCCGCCCCCAGTATTTGAGTGAAAGCGACTGCCGCAAGTATTGCAGCGAGTATGGTTTTTTTCATATAGATCTCCTGCAAAGCCGCAAAGTTACCGTATTAAAACCAGTTTCCCTTTTTTTGAGGACCCCTCGCCCTTTATCAGGTAAATGTAAAGGCCGCTTGCCACGGTGGAATTGTTGTCGTTTTTAAGGTCCCAGCCGATGCTGTCTATGTTGCTGTTCTTATCTATGTGTCTCACCAACTCGCCGGAAAGCGTGTAAACATAAATCGCGGCCTTAAGCGTGAGACGGGTAAAGGTTATTGCGTTGCAGTTGTTTTTTATATTGCAGGGGTTCGGGTAAACATGCGCGGCTGAAACATCCGCCTGCGGAGGCCTCCACGAATTTAC
This sequence comes from Elusimicrobia bacterium GWA2_51_34, assembly GCA_001799565.1. Classification (GTDB taxonomy): domain Bacteria; phylum Elusimicrobiota; class Elusimicrobia; order Elusimicrobiales; family UBA9959; genus UBA9634. The sequence goes on from MGTS01000034.1 coordinate 2,953, forward strand.
TGTCCCCCAGTTTACGGTGTAACGCCCGCCGGAAAGCGTATTGTGACCCAACTGACCGGTGCTTCCTAAAAGGGAATACGCCCCGCTTGTTTTAATCCTGGTATTTCCCACGGTGGATTGCTCGCTTACAGGTATGCGGTAAGTAGCAGACCTGATCAAGGCTTCTGTCAGCCCGTAGAGCAAAAACACGCTGACAAGGACAATTATCAAACGAAGGCACTGCGCGCGTTCTCCCATACTGTAATAATAGCTGAAACTGTATTGCCCGTAAATGCTTATTAAGTTACGTTTTTGTTTCCCCTTCTTTTTTAACAGTCAGCCATTTTCTGGCTATAATAAGAGTGACGGGCGTTATGCAGGCGATAAAACCGTAAATCAGCCAGAGGGTGGAGCTATCCTGCGGGCCATGCGGCGGGATGAAACGCTTTATCATGGCTCCGGAATAAAGCCCTGTGGTGAATTTGGCCATAAACCAGGGTATGCCGGCCAGGCCCATATAGGCCCCGATCTTACCCGGCGGAGCTATGCCCGCCACATATTCAAGGAAGCGTGACGACCACAGGGCTTCTCCGAATGAAAAGAGAATAACATAAAGCATAAGAAGCCGGATATCCGGCCCCGGCACCAGAACAAAGGTGGTAAGCGCCGACAGCATTGTGCCTATAATCATCATGGTTATGACATTCACATTTTCAGTGAGGGCGGCCACCAGCGGAACGAATACCACTATAATGAGCGGGTTAAGCCCGTTTATCCATTCAAACTTGGCGTTTACTTCCGGCGGGAAAACATTAAAAACATAGTCCGGCATGGTAAGGAATTGATGGGCAAAAAGGGTGCGTACCGGCAGCAGGATAAAAATAAAAAACATAAATTTCCAGTCGCCGAAAGGCAGTTCTTTTATTTTTTCGGCCAACGTAGGACTGCGGCCGGTTATTACGGGGGCTTCATTCAAAACCACGCGGCATTTTTCCTCGGTATCTTTGGTAAAGAAAAACAGGTGATTAACCAGCATTATAGCGGTAACGCCGGCGCAGACCCGGAATACGCCGTCAATACCAAGTCCCAGGCCGTATATTCTGGTGAAACCCAGGTTCAAAAACAGATCCGGTGTGCGTATAAAAGGCGAGATAAAGCTGCCCGCCACTATTCCCAGATTCATTATTGAGTAAAGAATGCCGTAGCCGATGGTGGCTGTGCGGGAATCCGTGTATTCCTTTGTTCCCGCGTACAGAGCCGGCTGTATAACGCCTTCCCCCACGGCCATAATCGCCAGCGCCGTCCAGGCAAGGGACTGTTTCAGAGAGCCACCGCCTATAACAGGGGCGAGACACAGAAGTATCCTGCCTGTCAAAACGCTTACAAGAGAGAAAGTTATGGCTTTACGCACTCCCAATTTATCGGAAACAAAGCCTCCGCCGAACATGAAAAGCGTTACCAGCCCGGTGAACATGGATACGGCAAGCCCCACGCTGACCGAACTCATGCCCACTCTTGTTTCTAGAAAGCGGGTTAACAGCGTTAGTATGGCAAAGTACGCTATGCCGTCGCCGAAATTAACCGCGTTTACCAGCCAAAAACCTTTTGACGCCTTGAAGAGTATACTCAAAGATTCTTTAATTGAAAGTTTTTGGGTTGTTTCAGACATTTGTTATAAGTCCTCTGGTTTAAAGTTTAGAATTCACGGTTGTTTTTTTCATGTAACCTGTGAATCTGTCAGCCGGGGTATGAGGTCTTATTGTGATGTCACGTAGCTGTTATAAATCCTCATGTAATAGGCTAAGTAAGTAATCTTCCGAGTCACACAAATGCTCGTCAAAAGAAATCTTTATCCCGTATTCCCGACCAAGCCTGATAAGTTCTATCAGGCGGTTCAAGCGTATGGGAAAAGTGTTCTGTTTGTCCTTAGTTTCCCAAAACAAGAAGTGCCTTTGTGCGGAAAGCCCCATACCCTCCCATCTACCGTCGTTTTGATAGGTTAAGCATAGGCTGGGTAAAATATGTGATATGTTGTGTCTGTTTTTCTTGAAGAAGTTAAGCGTTTCCTGAAAATTATCCTCGGTTTCAGTGGGATAGCCGATAATGCAGAACAGCTGAGTTTCAATTCCGGCGGCGTAGGTATGTTTAATAACTTTCGCCATGCTTTTAATGGATGTAGGCTTGTTCATTGCGTTTAAAACTTGCGGGGACGCGCTTTCCATCCCGTAGTAAAGCATCTCGCAACCAGACAATTTCATCTTTTCAAGCAGGGGCGGTTCCATCTGCGGCGAAATGATGGCTTTAGCTCCCCACTTTATGTTCAACCGGTTTTCCACGCAAAGGTCGCAAAACTTTAAAAGCTCTGCCGGCGCCCCGTTAATAAGATTATCCGTGAAATGAAAATTGTTCATCAGCGGATCCCTCTCAAGCTGGTAGCAAATCTGCTCAAAAAATCTTTTCCCGGACATGGAATGGTATTTTTGTGCGCCAGACCACTCGTCGCAAAAAGCACAACGCCGTACACAACCGCGGCTCATATGCACCGTTTTTTTTTGGTAAAGCTCCTTTTGAAATCCGCTAAAATCCGGATGCGAAAGTTCTTCCAGGTTGGTTTCGGGCGGGTAAACTGACCCCGTATGGCCACCCCCATCACGCATTAAAATCCCCGGCACGGGAGACGGCAGACCATGTTTTTCCATTGTGCTGACAAAAAGCGGGAATGATTCGGCGGCTTCACCGTAAGCCACGGCGTCCAGCTGTTCATTTTTAAGGTAATCCAGACAATTGGTAAAATCGAAACATGATGGTCCTCCGAGGATTGTTGTAATACCCGGGTCCTTCTGTTTTAGCATGGCCGCTATCAGCATTACCGCGTTGAAGTTTGAAAAATACGTAGAAAATCCAATCACCCTGGCCCCGGATGACAATATCCGGTCTATTAGAGCGTCCACTTGCGGGCGGTATTCCGCAAGGATTTTGTTCCTTGCGGAAGCGGCATCCGTCCATTGGTTTATGTATGCTGGAAAAGCGTAAACGCGTGAACTTTTTTGGTTTATTTCAAGGAGAGACAGCTCTTTGTTAAAATCAAAAATCAAAGGAGTATGTCCATAGCGCTTCAGTTGGGCGCTTAACAACGCCAAACTACACGCCATGTAGTTGGTATCCCATCCAGGACAAAGGACAAAAGCGACTTTCATTTAATCTCCTGCATTTTGTAATGCCGCTGATTACACCGATTACGGAACGATTGCCCATGGGGCTACCGACACTTTTTCAGCAGCCCCGGGTAAATGATATAATTTTTGACTACCAATGGAAATACTGCCTGAAAACCCTAAAATTCTGGTTATCAGAATGTCGTCTTTGGGCGATATTATACTGACGGCGCCTGTGCTGCGTAATCTTAAGGCCAGATGGCCGCTAAGCCGCGTTGATCTGCTGGTAAAGCCGCAGTTCGCGGCAGCGGCCTCTAACAGCGCTTTCATTTCCGGCACGGTGGAATTCCACGGGTTTTTTAAAACAGCACGGGCGCTGAATGCCGCCGGCTACGACATCATCATCGACCTGCACGCTACTTTACGCAGCCGCCTGCTTTACGCCATGGTAAAGGCGCCTTTTAAGATCCGCTACCGCAAGGACTCGCTGGCGCGCAGATTATTTGTAAACTTCAGGGTGCCAAGCCCCGCGCTTGAAAAACATACGCTTGAACGATACCTGGAAACGCTTGCCCCCATTGGCGTTACTGTAAAATACCCGGGGCCGGTACTGGGCGACTGGGACCTCGCCAGAGAAACAGCAGGCAGCGGCATAGGGGAGAAGCCGGAGATCAGAAGAATAAAATTTTGTGTTTTCCAAAGCGCTTTCCTGGGCGACTGCGTATTGACGCTGCCTCTTTTAAAAAGACTGAAAGAAATAAAACCGGACGCGTCCGTTACCGTGCTTACAAGGCCGGAAACCGCCGCCATATTTTCTTCTTCCGGCTTCTGCGCCGAGGTGCTTACGGATAATAAAAAAACAGCGTCTTCCACGGGGGAGTTCTTTCGCCTTGTCGGCGAGCTGAAAAGCCGGAAATTTGACGCCGCTCTGATACCGCACCGTTCGTTTCGCACCGCAATGCTTGCCCGCGCGTCCGGCATACCGATTCGCTCCGGCTTCTCCACCAGCGCCGGTAGTTTTTTACTGACTCATAGAGCGCCTTTTTCCTGGCTTCTGCATGACGCGGAGCGCAATCTTACGCTTTTAGCGCCATTTATGAGGAAAGTTGTCAGTGGTCAGTGGTCAGATACAACAAACAAAGACCGGCTACCGGTCACCGGCTACCGGCCACTGGCTCATGCCAGGTTCGCCCCCGGAGAGAAAATTTTAATCGGTATTAACGCCGGTTCAGCCTGGTTTACCAAGCGCTGGCCGCAAGAGCGCTGGGCCAGGCTTATCCGAAAACTGGCTTTTACCCATCACTCCCGGATAATGATGGTGGGCGGCCCCGGGGAAGCCGCCTGGAACGGTGAAATAGTCCGCTTGGCCGGCAGCGAAAACTGCCTTGACCTTACCGGTAAAACAGATATCAGAGAACTTATGGGGCTGATAGCCGGACTTAAACTTTTTATCACCAATGATTCCGGCCCCATGCATATCGCGGCGGCGCTTGGCGTGCCGGTAGCGGCGGTATTCGGCCCCACCACAAAGGAACTTGGGTTTTTCCCCTATGGAGAAAAAACGGAAGTAATTGAAACCGCCCTTAAATGCCGCCCCTGCGCCCTGCACGGCTCCAATGAATGTCCGCGCGGACATTTTCTGTGCATGAAACTTATAACGGCGGATAAGGTTTTTGACGCGGCAGAAAGACTGTATGAAGCATGAATTATTGTTCAGGTGAATAGACTGTAGTCAGCTAGGCTGTAGGAAAGAGGCAGAGATAAAACAGACTAACAGTCTAATAGCCTTCAGCCTACAGCCTTTCAGTAGTAATTCTGAGAACGGAGACCTATGCATATTCTGATAGTTTTGGTTTTATTGCTGGCGGCGGCCGGCTTTAGCGCGCGGTGGGCCTGGTGGCGCAAAAAAACCCCTGGACTTGCCGTGCTGTGTTACCATAAAATAGGAACGCCGCCGTCCGGCTCAAAACTGAAGGATCTCTGGGTATCGCCGGAAAAATTCCGCCGCCAGGTTAAGTATCTGCTTGATAACGGTTATAAAACCCTGCTGTTTTCCGAGTTCCTTCATGCCTGGAAGAGCGGAACCGGCCTTCCTGAAAAAGCCGTGCTTATTACCTTTGACGACGGTTACGAAAATAACTATACCGCGGCCTGGCATATACTGAAGGAGTTGGGCGCCAAAGGCAATATTTTCGTGGTTTTCAATACCATAGGCAAGGCCAATATCTGGCATAACCCCTCCTCCGAGCCCTGGATAAACATGGCCACGGCAGAAATGCTGCTTGAAATGAAAGAAAGCGGCATAATAGAATTGGGCTCGCATACTATGAGCCATCCGCATCTTGGCGCGCTTGAGCCGGAAAACGCCGCCTGGGAGATGCGCGAATCCAAGAGACAGCTGGAAGCTCTGCTAAGCGCAGAGGTCTGCGCCTTCGCCTACCCCTACGGCGACGGCGCCTACTTGCCGGCCGTGCGCGCCGGGGCGCTTGCGGCGGGCTACAGCCTTGATTTCAGTTTTACCCAGGGCAAAACCTCCTTGCCCTGGGACAGGCAAAAGGGGCCGCTTGACAGACTTTTCATAAAAGGTACGGACAATAACCTGGACCTGGTCCTGCACCTTTCCCGCGGCGCCTCAAGGCTGTAAAACAGGGTAGAGGGTATAGGGGTTAGGGTAGAGTATACGGCACTTTGATACGCTTACGCGTGAGCTTTGCTATAATAGAGTTTTAGGAGGTTGAAGATAATGAAAAAACGGGGGATTGGCAGTATAATGAGCGAGCTTGCCATGACGAATGTTCAGTTGTGGCATGAAGAAGATAAAGCCCGCCTGATCGACGACCGGACTGTGGCGGCGGCTAAAAGGAATATAGACAGGCTTAACCAGAAAAGAAATGATCTTATAGAGCTGGTGGATGAAACCGTTATGGAGGCGCTTAAAAATGGCGGAAACGCTGGGAAGTCTTGCGGATAAGATAAGCATAATTCAGCTTAAGCGTTATCACATGAGTGAACAGCTTGTGCGCCGCGATTCGGATGAAGCCCACCGGGCGCAGGTTAATTCGCGTCTTAAAATACTGGCCGCGCAAAAAAAAGATCTGGAAAATGAGTTCACGGCGCTTTTTTACGCATATGCCTCAAAAAAGTCCGCCCCTAAAATTTATCGTCAGTTCAAGATGTATAACGATCCGAAATACAGGATTGTCAAGGAATCAAAGTGATAAAGGCGCAAAGGCACAGAGTGGCAAAGGGGCAAAGTTATAAGGAGTTCCTTCACTTTGTGCCTATGTGCCTGTGACCCTTTGCCTCTTTCGCAGCTTATGCCGAAAAAATTTTTAGTCATGGTTTTTAAAGGTATAGGCGATGTATTGCTTACAACGCCCCTTGTGCGCGCGCTTAAAAAAAATATCCCCGGCGCCGAAATTTACTTTCTCACTAAAAAGTCTTCAGAGAAAATACTGCGTTTCAACTCCTGCCTTTCCGGTGTTTTTGTGCGGGAAGAAACTTGTTTAGGGGAAATACGCTCCCGCAAACTTGACACCACCATGGATTTTATGAATTCCTCGTCTTCCGGCGCGTACGCGCTTCTTTCCGGCGCCGGCAGGCGCCTGGCTTTCCGGCATCCGCTCGGGAGGATTTTTCATAATGTGCTGATTGAGAAAGAAGGACCCGCGCGATACACCGTTTATGACCGGTTGGAAATGTTAAAACCCCTTGGTGTGCCGCATGACGGCATAGGGCTTGATCTTCGGTTCGCTCCTGAAAACGCGGAGAAGGCGCTGGACTTCTTAAAACGCTCTGGGTTGGAGAGCGCTCGCCCGTCTTTTGTGATTTTTGACATAACAAGCCCGCGGCGGCACCGGTGCTGGCCGCCTGAAAAATTTATCGCGCTGGCTGACCGCCTTGAGGCAGACTTCCGTCTCCGGTCGGTTTTCTTGGCGGGTCCGGGTGAACTGGATTATGTTAAAAGCGCTTTGAGTTCGGCGAAAAGCAACCACCTGCTCTGCTCCGATTTTGATCTTCTTGATATAGCCGCGCTTGAGCGGCACGCGGCACTTCACGCGGGTGTCAGTTCCGCACCCATGCACATCGCCGTCAGCCAGGGGACGCCCACTTTTACCGTTTACAGTCCCAACGATTCCCCCAAAGACTGGGGCCCGCCGCTCCCCATTCACTCCGGCCTGCAGGCCGACCTTGAAATACTCGGAGTTGACGAGCTATATGCTAAACTTTCCGCTCATGTACGGACCCTTAAGCTCTAAAACATGAACTATTTAAAAGCTGACCTTAAAAAAACCCGCTCTAATCTTAAAAACAGCCTGACCGGACGTCTCTTATTGAAAATCCTGTCCGGTTTTTACGGCGGAGCTATAAACGTCAGGAAGGCCCTTTACGACTTTGAAGTTTTTAAAACGCGCCGATTAAGCGTCCCGGTGGTTTGTTTTGGCAATATTTCCACCGGAGGCACCGGAAAAACCTCAACAGTGGCCGTGGCAGCGCTGCAACTCGCCAAAACCGGCAAAAAACCCGCCATCCTGCTGCGCGGCTATAAGCGTCAGGCGGCCGCCAAAAAGCTCACGGCGCTGGTTGGCCCTTACTCATTTAATCCCTCTGAGGCGGGCGACGAGGCCATCCTGCTGTACAATCTGGTTAAGGGCGCGCAAATTCCTGTAATGGTCTGCGCGGACCGTTTTAAAGCGGGTTTGGAGGCCATAAATAAATATGGCTGCGACATTTTGCTCATGGACGACGGTCTGCAGCACTTTGCCCTGAGCAGGGACTTAAACATCATTCTGATAAACGCCACCGCCCCCTTTTACAAGGATTTTCTGCTGCCCTTTGGGGATTTGCGGGAAAATGCCACGGCGCTTAAAAGAGCGGAAGCGATCATCATCTCCCACTGTGAACGCGCCGAACACGGCGCTCTGGAAGAACTTTCAGCGGAAATAAAAAAGATAAACTCCGCGGCCGTAGTGGTAAAGAGTTCCCATCAGCCGGATTTATTCATAAACGCTTTTACCGGTGAAACTCTCCCGCCCGGCGCCTTCGAGCTTAAGGACGCGGTAGTCCTGTCGGCCATAGGCGACCCTGAATCTTTTGAAGATGCGCTGAGAAAATTAAAAATCAATATAAAACAGGCCTGGCGCTATCCCGACCACCACTATTTTGCCCGTGAAGAGATTATTGCGCTTCAAAACACCCGCCTGGGCCTGCCGGTGATAACCACTTATAAAGATTTTGTCCGCTTCCCTCCCGGTTGGCGCGAATTGCTGAAAGACGGGGTTTATCTGCTGTCCGTAAAAATAGTTTTCCTGCACGACGGACACACCGCGCTTATGAGCGCCGTTAATTCTGTTTTTAAGGGGCAATCACGATGATCCCGCCACCTGCCTGCCCCGCTCTTTTGGTTCGCATACTGCCGCCTGCAAGCAGGTGGTTGGGATGAAAGCATGGGCGGTTTCAAAAGAGGTCCGATTGAAACCGGCGGCTTTCCTTGACCGCGACGGAACGCTCACCCGCGACCGCCGGGGAGTTTACATCACGGAGCCCGGCGCTCTTAAGCTTTACTCCCGCACCGCGCTCGCACTGCGGCTTTTGGCCGATAAGGGCTACCGTCTGATAGTGCTTACAAACCAGTCGGGGGTGGCCAGGGGTTACCTTGCTCTTTCCACCGCTAAAAAAATAAATTTACGGCTGCGCGCCATGCTCGCGAAAAAGGGCGTAAAAATCAACGCCGTCTATTTTTGTCCGCACGGCCCCGAAGAAGGCTGTTCCTGCCGTAAACCGCGCGCTGGTTTGATAAAAGAAGCTCTGAAGGATTTCAGGACTCGCCTGGAAGATTCCCTGGTGATAGGCGACAAAGCCAGCGATATGGGCCTGGCGATCAATGCCGGTATCAGGCCTGTTCTGGTGACAACGGGCCATGGCGGCTATCAGCTTAGAAAACACGCGGCAGCGTTAAAAGGCGTTCCAGTTTTCAGGGATATCTTGTCGGCCGCGCATAGCGCAGCGGATAGATCAAAAACTGTTAAAAGAGGTTCGTAAAACAGGTTCACCGTTCAGCGGTTCAACGGTAACAAGATCGCGGAAAAAACAACCGTGAACCATTGAACCGCTGAACCTCCAATTATGGGCCTGATAACCTGGGCATTTATGAAAAAACGCATATTAGTATCGCAAGTGATAACGCTGGCTGTTCTGGTTCTCTCAAAACCGGACAGCCCTAAACTGTTTGTCGCTGGATTTGTAATAATGCTTTTTGGGCAAACCATCCGCCTGCTTTCAAGCGCGGCCATAGTAAAGTCTAAAACCCTTACTACCTCGGGGCCATACGCCGCGGTAAGAAACCCGCTCTACCTTGGCACCGCGTTTATGACACTTGGTCTGCTGTTAATGCTTTCAAGCCCCAGGCATCCGATCCTTACAGCCGCCGTCTGGGGCGTCACGCTTGCCTCATACCTTTGGATATACTCTAAGACCATGAAGAGCGAAGAGGAGTTTTTATCCTCAGTTTATGGCCCGCAGTTTGAGGCATATAAAAAAGCTGTCCCCGCGCTGGCGCCGCGCCCGGCGGATTTGAAATATTTTTTTGACGCTTCCGCCTATTCGCCGGAGGTTTTCAGAAAAAACAAGGAATGGAGGGGGTTTTGCGCGGGGCTGGCTTTGGCGGCTTTTGTTTTCTGCAGGATAAAATATGATTTTTAAAAAAATCCCAAAAAAGAGGATTTGGAAAAAACTCTCCATTTGCACTTTGCACTTTGCATTTTGCGTTTTTTTCTGGCCTTCAACGCTGTCCGCTGCCGAGTTGCTGCGCCACCCCTACCAGGATCTGGAAGCCGTGCAGGTGTCCACCTCGCCACCCGCTTCGGAACCGGAAGGAACCGACAAAGTCGGGCAAGCATGTGGTGAGGCCATCGCATCAGCTTTTCCCTGGCTTGGTGAAACGCTTGAATACGATATTTCCTGGGGCTTGATAACAGTGGGCCGCGCCCGGCTTAAAATAGACAAACTTGTGACCATAGAAGGAAGACCGGTTTACCATATAATCTCCACGTCAAAGTCAACCTCCTTTATTAATAATTTTTATCATGTGGACGATATAAACGAGGCCTGGCTTGACGCTTCGGATATGAAATCGTTCGGCTATTATAAAAAACTCCAGGAGGGCGGTTATTTTCTTAACGAATGGACGCTTTTTGACATGGCCGCCAAAAGTTTCCACGGCGAAAAGATGAATAAAAAAGGGGAAATTACAAAATTTGAAGGGACTCTGGATGGACCGGTAAACGACGTGCTTTCCGCCCTGTACGCCGTGCGTGTTATGGATCTAAAGCCGGACTCAAACCTGGAAATGAAAGTAAATACAAAAAAAAATTGGGCGATGACGGTTAAAGTCCTGCGCACTGAAAAAGCCAAAACAGATTACGGCAAATTCAAGTGTTATGTGGTTGAACCCAGAGTCGGAGACGAGGGGCTTTTTGTGCCGAAAAAGGGTAAACGCATGTTTGTGTGGCTCACTGACGATGCTTCGCGTCTTCCTCTTATACTTAAAGCCGATATCTTTATAGGTTCTGTAACCGCCAAACTGGTAAAAAGAACAATAGAATAAACAATAGGATAGCGGTGAACTGCAAAGATCGCTGGCAGGCTGGTAAGCGGGTATGCTTAGAGACTGCATACAAGCCCGCCAGCTTACAAGCACCTCCCCCCGTCTTTTAGTATAATCTTATGATGGACAGCGCGACTTATGGCAGGATAGCCGCACTTGTAACGAATTTCAGCGGCCGTAAAATTACCGTGCTTGGCGACTTGATGCTGGACCGCTATATAAGAGGTTCGGTCAGGCGCATCTCGCCCGAAGCTCCTGTGCCCATAGTTAAAGTGACCGAAGAGTTCACCGTCTGCGGCGGGGCCGGAAATGTGGCCGTAAACCTGGCGAGACTAGGCGCAAAAACCTCAATTATCTCGGTAACCGGTAAAGACGGAGCCGCCAAAAAACTCTCTCACGAACTTAGAACGATAGGCGCCGACGCCTCAGGCCTTATAACCGCGCCTGAAACGGCAACCATAGAAAAAACCCGCGTGATAGCCGAGCATCAGCAGGTGGTCCGTTTTGACCGCGACCCTTTAAAACCCCTTTCCCCCGGCCTTGAAAAACGCGTTCTTGCGGCCCTCGTACGGCAGTTGAAAAACGGAGCCGAAGCGGTAATTTTTTCCGATTACGGCAAGGGCCTGCTTTGCCCCGGAGTAATTACGAAAGCCATAGGTCTTTGCCGCGCGCGACGGGTGCCGGTTTTCGTGGACCCGAAAGTTGAACATTTCAGGCTTTATAAGGGGGTTGCCTGCATAACCCCGAACGTCATGGAAGCTTTCGGCGGCATGGGGATGCCGCAAAAATACGCTACGCCGGAAGTGGAAGCTCTGGGTAAAAAAATAATTTCCGAACTGCGCTGCCGCTCTCTGCTTATAACCCGCGGCGAGCACGGCATGACGCTCTTTACGGCGCATGCGTGTCGTCCCGCCGGTATGCTGCATATACCGACAAAGGCCAGAGAAGTTTTTGACGTCACCGGCGCCGGCGACACCGTTATCTCGCTTTTTGCCCTGGCCTGGGCCGCGGGCGCTTCTCCTGAAGACGCGGCCCTTACGGCTAATTTCGGCGCGGGCGTGGTGGTGGGAAAGCTCGGCACGGCCGCCGTTTCAAAAGAAGAACTGCTTGAGAGCATGCGATCATGGACAAAAGTAGTGCTCAAGTAGCCAGAAGTCAGAATTCAGAAGTCAGAAGCTAGAAGTCAGGAGCCAGAATTCAGAAGCTAGGGGTGCGAAGCATAATTCAGCGATCAGTCAGAAAGATGTCGGAGGCTTGTTTGCATCGGCTATTCTGAATTCTGACTACTGGATTCTGTCTACCTGAATAAGAACATAACATGTCACAAGCCCTGATAATTATCCCTGCCAGGTACAACTCACAGCGATTTCCCGGCAAAGTTCTGGCTAAAATAGCCGGTAAGCCGGTTCTTCAATGGTGCTACGAAGCCGCCGTGCGCTCCGGCCTTGGAGAAGTTGTAATTGCAACCGAAGACCGCCGCGTTATGGCGTTCGCCGCGTCCATAGGCGCGGCTGTTGTTCTTACAAGCCCACGCTGCCAATCGGGCACCGACCGGGTCTTTGAGGCGGCACGGAAAACAAGAAAGGAGTTTGTAATCAATTTTCAGGGTGACGAGCCTTTCCTGCGTTCCCAAACGCTTGTTAAAGCCTTCAGGCAGCTTGTAAAAGCCCGTGACTGCGACATAGGAACCGCCTGCGCCCGCATAAAGGAAACCTCCGATATCAGAAATTCGAACTGTGTTAAAATCGCCATGAACTCAAAAGGCCGCGCCTTATATTTCTCCCGCTCTTCCATACCTTTTCACCATCCGCTTTCAGAGCTTAAAAACCGTCCTTTTTATAAGCACTGCGGTTTTTACATCTACCGCCGGGAAGCTTTGGCGCGGTTTGTCAAACTGACGGCAAGCCCGCTTGAAAAACTTGAAAGACTTGAGCAGCTGCGGGCTCTTGAAAACGGCATGGGTATAACCGTGGCCGAAGTGCGGGAACTGGGCCCCGCCATAGACACGCCTGCGGATATTAAAGCGGCTGAGAAGTTTTTAAGGAAGAGATTGCAGCGATAAAGAGTGGAACGAGATTACGGTGATAACCGACAATAGCTGTATTGATAGTGAACGATTATTAAGATAATGTTTTAATAAAAATCACTGTCATCGTTGTTTTTATCACTGCAATCTCCGCACGAAATGGCTAAATATATTTTTGTCACCGGCGGCGTGGTAAGTTCGCTTGGCAAAGGCATTACCGCGGCCTCAGTCGGCCGCCTGCTTAAAGCCCACGGTCTTTCCGTCAATATTATAAAGTGCGATCCTTACCTGAACGTGGACGCGGGCACTATGGCTCCCTTGCAGCACGGCGAGGTATTTGTAACCGACGACGGGGCCGAAACCGACCTGGACCTTGGTTATTATGAGCGGTTTCTTGGCATAGATACCGGCCGGGTGAACAATATTACGGCCGGCCAGATTTATCAGGCGGTCATCACCAAAGAACGGCAGGGCCGCTATCTTGGGCAGACAGTGCAGGTTATCCCCCATGTTACGGATGAAATAAAAAAGAGATTTTTAAAAGCGGGAGAGGGTTGCGACATTACCATAATTGAAATAGGCGGCACCGTGGGTGATATAGAAAGCCTGCCGTTCCTTGAGGCCGCCCGCCAGATGCGCCGGGACAGAACAAAAAATGACACCATATACATACATGTCACGCTGGTGCCATACCTTTTATCAAGCGACGAGCTTAAAACAAAGCCCACCCAGCATTCGGTAAACAAGCTGCGCGAGATCGGCATAGACCCGGACATAATAGTCTGCCGCGCCGACAAGCCGCTGGCCCGCGACATAAAAAATAAAATCGCCCTTTTTACGAGCGTGCCGGAAGAAGCTGTTATAGACGCCCCTAACACGTTCTCCATCTACAATGTTCCCAACATGCTTAAAAAGCAGGGTATAGACGAGCAGATCATGATGCTGCTGCGCCTGCGCAGCAAGAAATGGGATTTTGAGGAGTGGACCTTCTTCGTGGAGCGCCTTAAGACTTCAATGAAAGCCGAAACCGTGCGCGTGGCCATTGCCGGCAAGTATACCAGGCTGAAAGACTCCTACAAATCCCTTTCCGACGCCATACTGCACGGGGCCATCGCCAACGGCGTACAGGCCGAAATATGCTTTGTAAATGTTGAAGCCGCGGATTTCCGCTCCAGCCTTGCCGGGATGGACGCGATAATAGTGCCGGGAGGATTTGGCGACCGGGGTATAGAAGGAAAGATCGAAGTGGTCCGCTTCGCGCGCGAAAAAGCAATTCCATTCCTAGGCATCTGCCTTGGCATGCAGTGCGCTGTTATAGAATTCGCGCGTAACGCGCTGGGGCTTGCAAAAGCCCATTCCACGGAATTTTCCCCTAAAACCCCCCACCCCGTGGTGGGGCTTATGTCCGCTCAGAAAGGGGTTAATGAAAAGGGCGGCACCATGCGCCTTGGCGCCTACCAGTGCACGCTTAAGGCCGGCTCTCTGGCCGGCCGCATTTACGCGAAAAAAGTTATTTCAGAACGCCACCGGCATCGTTATGAATTCAATTCAAAGTATCTGGCTCGTTATGCGAACAAAGGCCTGGACGTAAGCGGACGCAACATTGCCCTGGGCCTGCCGGAAATAGTGGAGCTTAAAGGGCACCCCTGGTTTGTAGGAGTGCAATTTCATCCTGAATTTAAATCCCGCCCGCTAATGCCCCACCCGCTGTTTTTCAGTTTTATAGCGGCGGCGATAAAGAACCGGAAGAGTCAGATGGTAACCAGTAATCAGTAACCGGTAAGCGGTAAAGGAAGAGAAGGCGGTATTTGCTGATATGAAACAAAAAGAAGTAAAAGTCAAAAACCTGATTTTTTCAAACAGCAAGGCGCTTACCTACATAGCCGGACCCTGCGTTATTGAAACCGAAGCCTCATACGAGCGCCTGGCGCGCGATCTGAAAGGAATATTTTCGTCTCTGAAAACTCCTTTTGTTTTAAAAGCTTCATTTGACAAAGCTAATCGCACCTCGTATAAGGCATTTCGCGGCATAGGCATGCGGGCCGCCCTGCCATTCTTAAAAAGTCTTAAAAAGCGCCTAGGCCTTACACTGCTTATTGATGTTCATGAACCGGCCCAGGCCCTGGAGGCGGCCGAAGCGGCGGATATACTGCAGGTCCCGGCCTTCCTTTGCCGCCAGACCGACCTGCTTTATGCCTGCGCAGACACGGGGCTTGTAGTGAATGTGAAGAAAGGTCAGTTCCTTTCGCCTTGGGAGGCGGAGAATATAGTAAAAAAGCTTGAATCGCGCGGAACAAGGCGTATTATGCTGACCGAGCGCGGGAACTCTTTTGGCTATTCAAACCTGGTGGTGGACATGCGTTCCCTTGAAGTGATGAAAGGCTTCGGATACCCTGTTATTTTCGACTGCACCCACTCCGTGCAGCGTCCCGGCGGTCTAGGCAGGTCCACCGGGGGCGACGCGCGTTTCGCCCTGCCGCTCGCGAAAGCCGCGGCAATACTTAAAATTGCCGGCATATTTTTTGAAACTCATCCGCATCCAGCCAGGGCTCTGTCAGACGGGCCGAATTCGCTAAAGCTTAAAGATGTAAAGCGGGTGGTTTCCGCGCTCAACCGCGTTGACAGCTTAGCCATGGAGATTTGAGGCGGGATAAAATACAAGCTTGTTACGAGGTTTAACTATGAAATGCCCAAACTGCGCCCAGGAAAACAGAGCTTCCCTTAAATTCTGCCGAAAATGCGGAAGAGACCTTACACTGCCCCCCGCCTGGTTCCCGGGCTGGAAGTGGCATTTAAAAACCCTGTCATGGATTTATCTGGTGATCATTGCGGGCTTTTTCACCTTAAGTTGGCTTCTGCATAAACTCCCCCCGCCTTATGACCAGCGTCGGATTCCTCCTGAAATGACCCCCTGGCTATCGCCACATAAAATCCCAGCACCATAAGATAGGGTAGAGGGTATAGGGGTTAGGGTAAAGGGTTCAGAAAAGAACTGAATAAAGGTTGAATTTATGAACAGTCTAAAAAATGTTTTCAAGTTTGTCTGTTGCTCTACCCTCTACCCTGGCGAGGTGTTACCATGAACGCGAAAGACTCTTTAATACTGCAAACGGCCCGCAGCGTGATTAAAAAAGAAGCTAGGGCGGTGGGCGGCCTGGCGAATACGCTTAACCGCGGTTTTTGCGCGGCTGTAAAAATGCTGGCGGCCTCGCGTGGCAAAGCGGTGCTTATAGGCATTGGCAAATCCGGCCTTATAGCGCGCAAGATCGCGGCCACCATGTCTTCCACCGGCACTCAAAGCATTTACCTGCACCCGGTGGAATCGCTTCACGGCGACCTGGGGATGATTTCCGAAGGTGATGTTATAATCGCCCTTTCCTATTCGGGCGAAACCGAGGAAACCGCCAAGCTTATGGCTTTGCTTTCAAAACAGGGACTTAAGGTAATTTCCATTACCAACAACCCCGCTTCCCGCCTGGCCCGCAGCTCAGATATAACGCTTAACCTTGGCGTAAAAACGGAAGCCTGCCCCATGAATATCGTGCCCACCTCATCTACCACGGCAATGCTGGCACTTGGAGACGCGCTTGCCGTGGCGCTGATGCGTCTGAAGGGTTTTACCAGCGACAAATTCGCCAGACTGCACCCTGGCGGCAGCCTTGGAAAACTTTTAAACATCCGCGTTTCCGACCTCATGCGCCGCGGCCGCGCAAACCCGGTGATAAACGAAAATTGCACGCTGAAGGCCGCACTTAAAGTTATGACGGACACCGCGGCGGGCGCCGTTTCCATAACCGGGCGACAAGGGCGGCTCAGCGGCTTTTTTACCGACGGAGACTTGAGGCGCTATTTACAGAAAGGGCAAACCGGACTTGATATAAAGCTTACCGCCGTAATGACCCGCAATCCTTTAACGGTGCATCCCGAAACCATGGCCCTGGAGGCCGCGCGGATAATTTCCGAATCCAAAGTTGACAACCTGCCGGTAACCGACAAAAAGACCGGCCGCCCCATTGGAATTATGGATGAAAAAGATCTATTGAAAGAAGGGTTGCTTTAAATTTTAGGGCCCACGGTTCAACGGTCGAAAATCAGGGAACATAAGAATACCCTAAAAAAGCAATCTTAAACCGTGAACCAATAGTTACAATTTAACCATGAACTTATCTGCGCTTTTTATTTTACTCGCGCTTGCCGCGTGCTCCGGCGGCGGCCCGGCTGAAACTGCGTCCGGAGTGAGCCTTTTTTCCGGGTTTTCTGTTTCCGGAACGGACTCCAACTCTCTCAAATGGCGTCTTGACACTCCGGCGGCTTCCATGGAAGACCTGGAAAGCCGGATGACTTTTTCACTGCCGGTGATGCATTTTTACGAAGCCGGCAGGGTTTCTTCCATCATAAAAGCTAAATCCGGCCAGTTTGAACCATCAAAGAAATCAGCCATACTGTCCGCGAACGTGTCCGTTGACGCTAAAAAAGACGGTATGCTGCTTAAAACGGAAAAACTTTATTACAGCTCTGAAAAAGGTAAAATCTGGACCGACGAAAAGGTAACGCTTTTTCGCGGTAAAACCGTGATAAAAGGCAAAGGTTTTACGGCCAATCCGGACCTTTCCGAGATAGAAATTGAGCATCAGGAAACCAAGATCCAATGAAAACCGCCGTTTTTTTTTATCTGTTCTTTACGCTTGCGGCCGTACTCCGCCACGCGGTATCGGCGGAAAACCTGACCGCCTCAGGCGGACGCCGTGCCCCGGATTCTGACCCGCTTATGGGTTCGGTGGTTAAAAGCGATAAGTGGAAGATGGACCGGAAGAACAATCTGGAATTTTTCGATGGGGCAGTTTCATTTAAAAACCCGAGCTACACTATGCGCTCAGACCACGCCATTTACAACCATTCGGCCAAACTATGGGATATCTATGGTTCGGCTTACATACTGCGTACATTCCCTGACTTGTCAAAAGTGGAGATTAACTGCGAAAAGGGCAAATACTTTGAAACAGGGCAAACCGCGTTCTTTGAGCGGGGCCGCAGGCAGATTAGCATGAAATATTATTTCCCAGCCTCAGTCGCGGACAACGCCATAGGCCCGCGACAGGCCAGTGTCACAGACAGCGCCATAGGCCCGCATCCGCCCAAGGCGGGCAGTGCCGCCCCGCCACCCGCTTCCGGACCGGCAGGAGGCCCCGCCTCAGCCGCTGACAGCTCCATAGGCCAGCGTCCGCCTAAGGCGGACAGAGTCACAGGTGGAAAAGCCGCGCAGGCAGGTGGCGGGGCCCCGAAGGAACTGCATGGTCTCGCGGATAAAGCCAAAGCCGAAAACACGCTGGGGCTTATGTCTTTTGAGGGCGATTTCTCGCTTACAACTGAAAACCTCCGTATGCTCTCGCAAAAAGGCCTTTATCGCGACCTGGATAAAAGCTTTCTGATGTATGAATCAACGCCGCTGGTAGTGGGCACCACGGAGGGCTACGACTTTGCCATTAACGCGGAGAAGATGAAATTTTTCAGAGATAGCCGCGACATAAAATTCTATAATAACGTTTTCGGCTGGGTGAAGGACCTGGATGCCAAAAAACAGCACTAATTTGCTGGTAGGCGAGTGCAGTTCGCTGGTAAACTAGCAGGTTTTAGGCATACCAGCTTACAGTAAACTTTTAGCGGTATCATCAATTAAATCCATACTATGAAACTCTCATGTGAAATGCTGGAAAAAAGTTTCGGGCGCAAGGCTGTGGTAAACGGGCTCACGCTTGCCATCAACTCCGGAGAGGTTTGCGGCCTGCTTGGCCCTAATGGCGCCGGTAAAACCACAACTTTCCACATGCTGGTGGGTTTTCTTGAGCCCGATTCCGGCAAAGTTTTTATTGACGGGCGGGATGTGTCGCGCGAGCCTATGTATAAGCGGGCCAGAGGCGGGATCGGCTACCTGGCGCAGGAACCGACAGTCTTCCGCGGACTTAGCGTTGAAGAAAACCTTTTAGCCATTCTTGAGCGGACCATAAAAGACAAAACCGCGCTCGCTGGACGGGTGAACGCGCTATTGTCCGAGTTCGGCCTGCTGAAACTCAAAAAACAAATGGCATGGTCCCTTTCCGGAGGCGAAAAACGGCGCCTTGAAGTGGCGCGCGTTATGATAAATGAGCCCAGAATTATTTTATTAGACGAACCTTTTGTGGGGATAGACCCAATAACGGTAAGCGAATTGAAAAAAACGATTTTTCACCTGAAGGAAAAAGGCATCGGCGTGCTGATTACCGACCACAATGTGCGTGAAACACTTTCAATTACCGACCGTTCATATCTCATTTACGAAGGCAAAATACTCATAGAAGGCTCACAGAACACCCTCCTTAACGACCCCAAAGCCCGCGAGCTGTACCTCGGCTGGGATTTTAAGATGTAGCGCTGCGGCAAAGTTCTGTTATTTTACGGTAGGCGGCCGTTTAAGGAAAGGGGACATCGCGGCCTTTATGTTTTCCGCCATGTACGCATGTCCCTGGTTGTTGATATGCCAGAGGGTGCGGTATAAACGCCAATCTATGCCGCCGCAATTATGGTCTATAATATGAAATCCGTGGCGCCGGGCATAGGCGCCAAGCAGGATGTTGATCCGGCTAAAATCATACTCACCCATATTTTCTTTCTTAATGTCCGGATACGTCTGGATAAACACGACAACCTTGTGCCTGACTGCCCAACGCGATAAGACCAGAAAAGACCATTTTATAAGCGCTTCATGACTGTCCTTAAAACCCGCGTCATGATCATTAAGTTCCTGGTAGACCGAATAAGGGACAATGGAGAGCTTTTCCGGGAAAAACAGGCCGGCTTTTTTCAGAACGGCTTCCACTGCCTCGGTTTTAAAGCCCGCATTTAAGCCGGCAAAATAGAATTTCTGGTCCAGGCTCAGGCTTTTATTTTTTTTAAGAAAAACGGACAAGGCTTCGCACCGTATTTCATAACCTTTATCTTTCGGGCCTGTATTCCAAAATTCTATCATGGTAGAGTAAACCAGATGGGATCCTATCTTATCGTCAAGCGTTTTAAAATCCACAGGAAGCTTCTTTATCTTAAATGAAGCGGCAAGATAGCTGTAAAGCCTGTAAAGTTTCAAATGGTGGAACCATTTCGGGCGAAAAAGACACTTAAATTCCCCGCGGAATCCGGCTATCTCCGCGTTTGAAAGATAGCCGTATGCAAGATCTATAAATTTTTCTATGCCTATCAGATGCCAGGAGTTGACGCCCATGTTTATTACCGCTATCCGAGGAACCGCATCCCGGTCCATAATATTGCCTACGATTTGAAACCCGTTATTGCTGCCATACCCGAGGTTTGACATGGGATAGTCTTTAAATATCGGGTCTTTTTTTAGAATATCGAAAAACCCCTTACCCTTGTCCGCCTCGGCCCCGTCGGTCCAGGAATCGCCTGAGAAAACTATGGAAGCATTGGAATCAGCCAGTGCACGGGTATTTGCTGGAAGCGGGAAAAGGCCTCCGATGCGCAGCAGCAGTTCAATCAGAAACAGGGCAACAATCAACCCCAGCATCACCGCAACCGGTTTCAAGAAAAACAGCGGGGCTCGTTCCATGGGGGAGCGCTCTGACTGGCGGTTATACTCATTGGGCATAGTGTCCTTTGGGCAAATGGTCAATCATGAAATAATACATATTCTTCTTTTTAAGATCAGGGGCGGCGTCCCCTGTTGGTTTTAACCCGAACACAGTGTCGCGGATCAGTATGCCGCCGGTTTTTCTTAAATAGGTTCCTTTTTTGCCCTGAAGATAAATAGTGTTTGCCTGAAGCAGTTCGGCGTTTTTTTTGTTCCCAAAAAAGATAAACTTGAAATAAAATTTTCCATCCTTGATGAAAATATCCTTATCAAGACTTTTTTCAATGACCGCAAACCGCGGGGGTTTATGCCATGTTTTCGGAAAACTCAATAATTGCTCCAGGATAAGAGAATCGGCCCATGAGTGAGAAAGGATGTATTTTGTTTCCAGCAGGTCCTTTCGTTCAATAATAATAGTGGTCCCATCGTTCATATCGGGGCATAATTGCACCACTTGATTCCAGAAGTCTTTCTGAAAGCCCCAGCTGCGCACGAAATCATTTTGAACAATGCCGCCGTAGCCGACATATGAAGAGCAAAAAAAAGAGATTAATAAAATTGAAATTATTTTTAGCCGGTAGCGCGCAAAAATCAGATATAGTAAGTAAAATATCCCCCCCATAAGTATAGCGCTGGAAATACTTGCAGGTAAATGCACACTTGTCCCCCTGCCCGCCAATGCGACAGGAGGATAATAGCTTCCCGGAGCCGCTAAGAGATAGGAAAATACCAGCATAATGCCGCCAAGGATTATCGCTTTCAATGGGATTTTCACTTCCAGTTTCAAAGATGTTCCAATGGAAATTGTTTCCAATTTAATATTGACCGGCTCCGATATCTTTTGAAACGTATGCTTTCTGGAATAGAACAGGAAAAACAGCGTGAAGAAAGCGAAAGACGGCAGGATAAAAAGGGCCGAGATTTTATTGTTCGCCCACGCCTCACTGATAGCATGCAAGTAGGAATAAATGGCGACAACGGGCCCGATAAAAAGCGACTTTAATGTTTTAAAAACAACATCATTCAGAACCAACTGTTCAAACAGCCGTTCAATACGCGCTTCATTCGTAACTTGTCGCCACATAACGGCCGCCAGAACAATAAACGCGAAAATAATGGCATGTTTTATCTGGCGGAGCAGGTATTTCCGTTCCCTCCATTGAATGTTTTCCAGCGCCGGCGCGAAGAAAAACGGCAAAAAAGCGGTTTCATAAGTAAGCAAAGAACAGGCTGCTGTTATGCAGGAAATCGTGTATTTTTTATGCAGGTACAGATGAAAGCCGATTAACAGGAAAGAGATTGATATCTGTAATTGATAAATATGAGTCAGGAAACCTTTTGTCGTATCCAGCGGCGATAAAATAAAAAAGAAAGCAACAAATACAGCCAATAGAGAAGGGAAAACTTTTTTCATCAACTGAAACAACAGAAATCCATTAGTTGTAACAATAATTAAACCAAGCAGATACATTGCCGGTATCCCGGAGATATTGTAAAGGACATACGAGAATACGTGCGGCAGCATAAATCCGATAACCCTTCCTTCGGGATTACCGGCAAATATCTCTTTCAAAAGACGCAGGATCTGTGAAAAGTCCAGGTTGGCCGGGACAGCTACGAACACAAAATCATCTTCATATAATCCGAATTTGGTAAACCAAAAGAAGTGTGCCGCAAAAGTGACAGCCAATAGCGCCGCATAAACCAGCAGGCCCTCTTTAAAATCTTCTGTCCATGTTTTCATGTCGTTTTTTCTTTGCCGGATGCGGACGGCTTAACCGCCGCGTAAAGCACGTGCGGGTGAAGATAACCGGTGTCTATGCGAACAAGGGACGCCTGGAAGCCGATATCGGTCAGAAGCCGCATATAACTGTCCGAGGCGCGGATAAAAATTCCACGCCCTGTGGTAAACCCCAAAACCTTTACCGCCAGGGTCTCCTCCGCAAGGTTTAACAAATGTTTCCAGCGCGGGCGGATATCGGTTTCCTTTATGAGCAATACTCCGCCGGGAAGCAGATTTTTGAAAAATCCAGCCAGAATTTTTTCCTGATCGAAATATTCAAGCAGGTACAGCACGTCGCTCGCGATGATGGCCGCGTACGGCCCAGGCGGGATTTCACCCTGAGCGGCAGTTGCAAAGACCGGGCCGCCTTCAATCCGGCGGGCCAGCCGCGCCGCGCTTATTTTTCGCGCGTCAATATCAACCCCTTCCAGTTTCCTCCTGGGATAATTCAGGGCCGCCATATGAGAGAGTACGCCTATGCCGCAGCCAAAATCCAGTATTCTGCCCGTGCGCGGAAGCCTCTTTTCAATTTCGCCTACAGGACAAAGAAGAAGCCGTGCCGCGGCATGCGCCCGCGTGAAAAAGCCCGTTCCGCCGTATAAACGCAGTGTTTCCAGCCCATTATTTATTAAAAACCGGTGAACCAGCTCCACAAGTATTTTCGCTATGTTTGAATAATTCATCAGGCGCGAGCGGCCGAAGGTTCTGGCAAGCAAAGGAACGGGTATTTCCTTTATGGAAAATCCAGAGCGTGACGCTTCAAGCATCAATTCCGCGTCTATAAAACTGCCATTAGAAGTTACGCGCAGCGATTTCCACGCGCTTGTGCTGAAAAGCTTGAAGGCGAAATTTACGTCTGAAAGCTTAAGCTTGAACGTAAATCTTACCAGCGCTCCATATGCCCGCCGGTAAAAGAAACGCGCCGGCCCCTCGCTCCAGGAGTTATTGCGCCGGCCTATGACGAAATCGAAGGCGTCCGCATGCCTGAAAGCCTTGGCGATATTTTCAATGCGCATCGGGTAATCGGCGTCAAAGTACAGTATCCGGTCTTTCGCGGCCTGGTCAAAGCCGGCCCGCAGCGCGGCGCCGTAACCCGCCCTCTTTGCGGTACGGATAACCCGGCCTTCCCCCCCGCGCAGCAGCCGCTCCGCCTCGGCGCCGGTGCCATCCGTGCTCATGTCATCCACCACCAGTATCTCGCAGTCGGCCGCGTTTTTTTTAAGGTACCGTTTGGTGATGGACAGGGTTTTCGCTATATTCTCCCGCTCATTAAAAGCCGGTATTACCACGGAAACGCCGCTTATTTTTTTTGACGCGGGCGCGGCGGGTTCCATGCAGGCGGTGGGTATTTCCCCGTAACCGCAAAGCCGCGCCCCCGCGGCCTTCCAGCCTCCGTAACGGTCAAAATTTATCAAAGCGTCCCTTTCAGCCTGCCAGTTGTAGCCCCAGTGTGCATAACGCCGGCAATCGCGTGAAACACCCCTGCCGGGGTGCGTTATTATCTCGGTAATTTCTACCGGCCGGGCCAGAGCGGCCCAGCGGTGCAGCTTTTGCGCGGTTATGCCTCCGGAACGAAAAAAACCCCTGGTGAGCCCCGGATGCCTTATGCCGCGCAGTTCAAGTTCACGGCTCCTTGCTGGAAAGCGCGCCGCGAGAAAGAACTTTGCGGCGTTGGCGGCGTTAACGCCTCCGTCAGACGCGCCGGAGCAGCCTGGCAGCCTTACCGCCCCGATCCCGTACTCTTCCGCAAGGTGGACCAGCACTTTAAAAAGCGCCGGGTACAAGTGTATGTGGTTGTGGGTATCCAGGTGGGATGGGTGGAGGCCTGCCGCTGCAAGGGCTTCTATCTGCAGTTTCCATTCCCGGTATACCTCGCCGGGGGCGAGCCGCCCGGAAATAAGGCGGAGTACCATATCCCGGTAAGGCAGAAAGCGGCCGTCCCGGACCAGAGTCGGTATTTGTCCGGCAGGGCTTAGCGGCAGTTCATCGTTAAGGCATAGATGCGCGCCAACTCCTATGCCGGGAAAATCCCGGAGTTTTTCAGCTCCGGAACGGAATGCCGAGCCTGCCGCAAGCGCTGAAACGCTGGAAACCGCCCCGGCGGAGCAGCAGTCCAGTATCCCGAGGTTTACCCCCTCCGAAATGCCAAAATCATCGGCTGAAACAATAATCAGCTTTACTGGATTCATTTTTTTTGTTACTCATGCTTCTTTGGTTATTGAGGTTAAATTTCCTAAAAAGACGATGGGGTCCTTAAACACGTTATCTTTCAGCAATTGAGCGAGTTCCGGATATCTTGGATGGGCGCTCAGGTGGACAGCGCGCCGCAGGAATTCCGTCTCGGAAAAGATCCAGTTGTGAATGCTGCTGAAATAAACGCAAGTGGCGCCAAACTGCCGGCCAAGGGATACAAAGGCGGGCATCTCCCTGAAATTGTTTTCCTGGACCACCATGCTTAGTATTAAACGCTCCAAGCGCCGGCTTTTGCGCAATTCCCCCAGAAACGAAAGATTTTGCAAAAGTGTTTCAAAGCTCCCGCCTCTCCGATTGACATGATAAGTCTCCGGACTGGCCGCGTCAATGGAAATTTCCACCTCCCTTATCAACTCCCGGACATCAGATGGGATAGTGTTCCACATTTCAGGCGTCAAAAGCTGGCCATTGGTATGCAGTCGGATCAGCTTTAATTCGGGCATATCCGCTGTTCTCATGGAACGCAGCCATTCCCGTGTAAAAGGACTGCCGAGGGGGTCCCCGGACCCCTCAATATACAGTTCCTCTACATCCCGCAATTCCTGTATTTTGCGCTGTATCTCCAATATCTCCCTTTTGTTATCAGTATCCACGAACATCCTGGTCCGGCATGAAGGGCAGGAGAGATTGCAGGAACGATCAAAACAACAATTGATCTGCCTGGGCCCGTAGGGAAGTGACAGCATATGGTTTTTTATCACCGCGGAAATGCGCGGATCCGTCACATCCCCGATCCTCTTGACGTGCATTGAAATGGTTTGCAGGAAAGGGCATGACGCGCGAATACAGTATTTAAATGACCCGTCAAAAACCGATTTCCTTATTTTTTGCGCCTCGTCGCTGTTCCAAACCTGTTGAATTGACCTGTTAGTAATATTGCCTATTGCCACAGGCAGCCGGAGCGTGCAGCAGATATGCACCACCCCGCCGGAATGTATTTCAATGTTCTCAAAAGGCGCGGCGCAGAACAACCGGTTCTCCCGCGCGGAATCAACTCCGCTGAAATTATGTCCTGTCACCATAGCGGGTCACACAATCCGGCCTGGAGCCGATAGTGTCTCATCGCGCATATTTTGCAGCCAAGGCTGCCGTCATTGGCCGCCGCAAGCTGCCTGAAGCGGCGCATCACATCGCCATTCCAAAGATCTAAAATAGCCTCCTTGTGAACATTCCCGCCGAACGCCGCCCCGCACTGGCAATAGGGTCCGACCCTGCCTTCCGGGTCCGAAAACAGACTCCCCCATGGATACGGGCAGGTTAAATCGGGTTCATTTGACGGCTGCGCGGAAATATCGTTGCCGCGCTTGTCGGCTGGCGGCGCGACCGGCGCCTGCTGGATGATCCTGCCCAAATCCGGCAGGCCGACCTGTATATTCTTCTCCGCCGCTTCGCGCCGTATTCGGGGTATGGCCGTATCAAGGTACCATTTCACCAGTTCCGGATCGGTCCCGGGATTTTGTTCCTGGTATTCGCTATCCGGCGGAAACGGGTTCAGGGAGTTTACCTGGACCATTTTAATGCCGAAGCGGTGCGCGAAGCCTACCAGATGGTCAAGATCCCTGATGTTGCATTTCATAAGCACGAAATTTAAAAAAAGACGCGGTCTGTCGGAGATAGGATACGCCGCGAAATATTTTTGAAGACGCGAGAGTACCGCGACGAGGGCGTCAAACCGTGCCCCTCTTCTGACATGCTCATAAGTTTCCGCCGTAAAGCCATCCACTGAAATGCACACGCAGGTCCTGTTTTTAGCCAGCTTTTCCGCCCATCTTTCGTCAATAAACAGCCCGTTGGTTATGATGTTATGGTGCAGGCGGGGATATCGCGCGGCCTCATCGAACAGCGGTTCAAAATAAGGAGATAAAGAGGCTTCTCCCCCGATCCAGTTTATCATTTCAAGGCAGGGGATAAGCGCGCTTATTTCCCGGCGGGTCCGCTCGGTTATTTCATGCTTTCCCTGTGTGCGCTGCAGGCACATGATACAGGAAAGGTTGCATTTATCCGTAAGAGCGATTTCAAGTTTCAGAGGTTTTGACTCCAGAACGATCGTCTTCCGGAGAAGTTCAATCTTGTTCGTTATTTTGTTGATCAAAAAAACATCTTCGCAGTCCAGTAAATGATTCCGGTAATTCTCCAGAACGCTGATTGCCTGTCCGCGGTCTCCCCGTTTGTAATAAAAGTTGGCGAGTTCGGTTTCCGCTTTATACCTTTCAGGTGTCACAATCACTTCCATTGCACACGTCTCCCTGACCGCCCTGGAAAATTAAACGACAGTAGTACTACGCCGGTATATACTCGCCGCATTTACAATCGTCCACAGGACATGCAATAGGGCGTTCGGACAGCTGTACCGGCGTATTATGCACATCCCCGATTTCAACCCCGCACGTACCGCACCGGTAAATCCTGCCGCCGGCGCTGATAGAGGCATATTTTCCGCCGGCCCAGCAAAGCCGCCCTTTGGAACTTTCCGCCTTTAAACTGAAAGCGAGCCGTTGCGGAACAAGACAGTCTTCCAATATGAAAGCTTTGTCTTCCGGAGAATATGAGTCCGGATAGGCGCGGCCATCATATTTGCCCCAGTAACTCGCGATAAAAAACCAGCCGCATCCCGCTTCTTTGAATATTTTCCGGTAAAGCCTGATCTTGTCGTAATTCCACTGGAGCGGATGCGGATAAGCTAGATAATTAATACCGACCGCGAAATTACTCTTCCGGAGTTTTTTAACGGTCGCCAGGGTTTTATCAAAACTGGCCAGATACGCGTAAAAACTGATCGCAATCGTGATCTTTTCAGGATTCACATCACGGATAAAATCATCGCTTATGAGCGAGCCGTTAGTACTGATCATTATGCGATGAATATTTGAAATATTTTTAATAATTTCGGTGAATCCGGGGTAAAAAAATGGTTCCCCGCCGACAATAGTTACCCGTATTTCGCCGTAATGGTCGTACAAGTGCTGCCAGAAATCTTTCCATCGCTCCGGCGGCAGATAGATCACATCTTTTTTGGCTGCTTCCCAACTGCCGTCAAACCAGCAATGCGGGCAATGATAGTTACACAGGCGATGTATATCCCAGGTCATGCTGACTTTATTTTTTAAAATATTTTCTTGCGGCTGGCGATCAAGCATTATTGCCTTTTCACGGGAGCGCTGAGACTGCCGCCGGGGCCAAGCGGACCGCCTTGAATATAAAGCGCCTCGTTGCTGCATTCGCAGGTGGAAAACTGGCATGGCTGCGCCTCATCACACATACAGAAATCGCCGCTTAAGAAATTCCCCACATAGCCGCCCTGTGAACATCTTTGCATATCCCCGTTGAACTGCAGCCTGCCGTATAAGCGCCCTGAGTTGCATAACCTGCCCAGCGTACTTTTGAGATCCAGTTGATAGTCAGTCATCGTCCTCTGCTTTTTACCGTCAAGCGTGGAAAAAGCGCTCGTGGCGGCAAAAATTACGTCCGGCGGATAATAACGCAAATATTCACCATCGATAAACCATGCGAACATCCGCCTGGCTGCCGCGGTATATGCGACGGGATAATAGCGTCCTCTCCAGTAGCCCCTGAAAGGCTGAACCGTCAGATGTATTCCGCGCGAAAAAAAAGAATCATTCCAATCCACCAGTCTTTTAAGATACGGCGGGTAGGCGACAATGGTGGCGGTGGCATGAAAGCCGGCCTTTCTCAGACGCAATACTTTTTCGGCAAAAGCATCCGCGGATGGGGCGAATTTTGGATGAAAACTGCACGAAAAACCGACTTTGGCCGGGTCCACACGGCCCGCTATTTCCGAAGGATCCCAGGCAAAATTGGTGGACACGGAAAGAGTGTTCCGTTCAGCCAGCATGGCAAGTATATCCGCAAAGCCCGGATAGGTGAACGGCTCCCCGCCTGCTATCTCTATGTGCGCGGGTCCGTGACGCTCATTAAAACGGGCCCAATGAGAGCCCCATTCCTTCGGGCTCAAAATAACGGCTTTCCCGAGATACGTTTCCCACCCGCCGTGGAACCAGCAGTAAGGGCAGTCATAATTGCATGACAGATGGATGTTCCATGAAAGCCTGGGGCGGCCCTCGGCGCCTGCCGCCAGGGGTGCAGGAGGATTGTTTACGGGTTCAAACCTGCGTCGCGGCCTAAAACTTTTAACAGCAATGGAAAGAGCGGCGTCCGAACGAGCATCCCTGAAAAACCACAGGGGCCGCACTAAACGCGTCCATGAAACGCGTATGGCGGGAACAGCTGTCTCCGCCGCTTTTTTTATAGCCCGTCCGGCCCGTAATGTCTCTCCATAAAGCGCATAAAACCCGTCATGGCCATAACCGGCGAGCCGTATAGCCGGAGCGCGAAGCGCATAATACCCTTTATGGCCATAACCGGCGAGCCGTATAGCCGGAGCGCGAAGCGCATAATAGCCGTCATGGCCATAACCGGCGAGCCGTATGGCCTGAGCGCGAAGCGCATAATACCCGTCTTTTAGTCCGAACCCTAGATAGCGCAGGATATTCCAGAACCGCGAAAATAAATCACGGATTGACTGTATTTCGCGCAGCCTGGCCGTAAGATAAGCCGGATTGACGAGAAAACGAAGGCGGAAATGATTCTCAGGTTCCACTATAACCCCTTAAACAGGGCCGAATCGGTTCAATATGGCAATATTTTACCATATCGCATCTAAGGGAGCTCCTTACGTAAACACTTCCAGATAAGTATACAGCCCGTGCCTGCGGGCTTCTTTCAGTGCGGTAAAGTGAAGTTTTTCGGCTTTGGCCGTGTTGCCAAGCAGGTAATTAACCTGCGCCATGGAAAGCTTAGTCAGAATAATTCCGCGCGGTTCAATCCACCGGGGGTGCCGTCCTAAAGGCCTTTGGCCTACAGAACGGCCAAAACCGGAAGAGAATAATTTTTCCGCCCGCTTGAACGCGCCCTCGGCTTTAGCCAGTTCGCCCCGCTTCTTATAAACCTCGCCGATGCCCCACTCCACAAACCCCAGATCCGGGCCGTCCTTAATAGCCGAATAAAGTTTATGCGCCCTCTTGTAGCCCTTAAGTGCCTCATCAAGGCGCCCAAGCTGCCGAAGGACATTAGACATCCCGCATTCGGCGTAAGCCCTCGCAAAAATATCAGAGGAACCGGAAAACATCGCGCGGGCTTCCCTGTACGGTTTAAGCGCGCTTTCAATATGCCCCGCCACCCGCTTCACCCCGCCCAGGCCAAAAAGGGCGTAGCCGCGCGCGGCTTTGTCTCCCGCCTTAGCCGCAAAAGCGGCGGAGCCCTCAAAAGCTTTTATGGACAATTTATACCGCCCCTGAAGCCGCCACAGGCCGCCGAGCGACCAAAGAACAAACGAAACGGCTTCCCAGTCGCCTCTCCGGCGATATAAAACATGCAGGCGCTTAAGCGCCGGTTCCGCTCTGGAAAAATTCCCGGCCAGGCGGTGCGCGAGGGCAAGCTCAAGTTCAGCTTCGGGAATAAAAAACCCGCTTGAGCGCGCAAGGATGAGGGCTGAGCCGGCGGCCTTAAGCGCGGCTGATGTAAGGCCCAGCGCGCGGCTGGCCGCCGCCTTTTTGATCAGTATTTCAAGGCGCAGCTCCCGGCCACAGCTTTTCAATTTAAGCCCGCGGTCATAGCACGCAAGAGCATTATTAAATTCCCCCGCCTGCCGCCAGGCCTCGCCCCGCAGGAAGAGCGCTTCCGCGCAGGTTTCATTTTTCTTAAGGCCGGCTAATATTTTAAGCGCCGCCGCAGGTTTTTCAGCGTCCAGGAATTTCCTTGCTTTTTTTATCTGTTCCAGCATTATACAATCTCCGTACGGGGCGCCAACAATGAAACAGTACAAAAAGTTTAATGCCGGAGGCAAATATAAGAATTCCACGGAGCAGGCAGGGCGAAACAGTGGATTACATCAGCGCTGTTTTTTGCGGAAAAGCAGCTGCCTAAGGCGGAAGGCTGGCGACATATGCCTTCCTTACGGACTGCGCTTAATAAGGAGAAAAAATGTCAGTTGATCATGTTTTCTAAGCAGTTTTTTGAGGTTGAAAGGCTGTTTTTTATTCTTTCAAGCGTCTTTCCTTCCACTTCAAGCATAATACTGCCGTTGTATCCTGTCCTTTCAAGACCAGAAACAACACCATAATAGTCAATGCTTCCCTGCATGGGAGGAAGGTGCTGGTCATAAAGCCCGTCGTTATCGCTTGCATGTATGTCTATAATAGGGGTTTTAAAAGCACAGATATAATCGTAAATTGATTTCTCTTTTGTCAGTCCTCTTTGAATGTTCAGGTTGGCATGGCCGATATCAAGAAGCACGCCGAATTCACCGTTAAGCTCTTTTTGTATGTCTTCAAAATTTTCAGGAGTGCAGGTGCCTTCACTAAAGTTCTCAATGCCCACCGGGATTTCTTTGCATGCAGATGCCGCGAACTTGATGATATCAATAGTCGCGGCCCTGTAAAAAGTAAGCTTGCCGTTGAATATGCCGTGAACCAGTTTTAAATCTGAAATAGGTTTGATATTCCTTGATAAGTAACCGTATAAACCTCTTCTTATTTTTGAAACCGTATAGTAGAGAGAATCGCAGACTCCAGTCTTAAGGTATCCTGAACTCTTAACAAAAGGCCTGGTATAAAGAGGGTCAAAAGTTATCATTTTAAGGTTCGTTTTGCCGGCCCACGAGAAGAAGGGAAGGACAAGTTCTTTAGCGGTTTCATTAAACGGCTTTCTAATGCTGCAGGAATATGCACTGATATAATTCAAATCTATGTGTATATTCAGACAGAGAGAGTTCTCATTTAATATCCTGACAAGCCTGTTCTTGTATTCACCCGTCATAGCCGATGGGAAATAGGCCAGATCATCCACATTTATTTCAACGCTTTTAAAACCGAGCGCTGCTATGTTTTCAATCGCTTTATCTAAAGGCATAAACCTGGTAAATGCAGATGTGCAGCAGCCTATTCTTATATTCTTCAAATCGCCTCCTGTCAAACAACCGGTACAATGTATGATTAGCCCAGTTTTATTTTCTTTTAAAAAGCCAGGCTTCTGCCTGATGATACTTCCGATAGACAACCAGGTCCATTCCACTTTTAAGGCTTGCAAGAAACCGGTAAAACTTTTCATCCGAATCCATTAACAAGGGATCCACGCATGTTACCCAGAGGTATTGAGGCTTGGTATTTGCCAAAACTTTCATGCCCTTAACCCCATAAGCTACTTCTTTTCTTTTGCCGAGTTTTTCTTTGTCAAAATACCACCTCAGAAGGTCAGAAGGGTGCCCTGTCATGCCTCTTTCTATAAAAAGCGTAGAGTTTGCATTTTCATATCTTTCGGCAATGAATTTTGACAATTCCCGCCATTGGGTTTTTGCGACTGTGCGGTAATAATCCCTGATAAAAACCAGGTTGTATAGAGGAAATATTATTAACAAGCCGGAAATAACTAGCTGGCCTCTTGTTTTTTTTATAACTTTTATTAAAGCCCCGGCAACCAGGAGATAGCCTGCAGGAAGCGATATAATAAGATATCTTGGTAGAAATACGGGAAATGAGAGTATTGATTTCAGGTATATCAGAAGCGGCGGTATTACAAACCAGGATAGAACAAGTATATCTCTTCGGGATTCAAAACCTTCTTTCGCTTTTGCGGGTTGCACAACATTATACAGCCCATAAGCTATAAGAAAAAGGTATAAAGGTGCGGAAATCTTCGGGACATCAAACAGAAAATAGAAGTATGAATTCCAATCGCTCATTGTGGGTTTTTGTATCCACTCAATAGCTATGAGGTTATGTTTTATCTGGTAAAAATATGCCGGTATCCAGGGGGAATAAACAACCGCTATAACGCCGTAAATTATAAAAAGGGAACGCAGGGCTTTTGTATTCCTTGCAAACAGCAGGATACCCATAACACATTGAAAAAGGACAAGATAAAGTCCGAAATAGTGCGTATAAGATACAATTAAAGCCGATAATATATAGCACAGGGCAGAAGACAGCCTGGGTTTTTTTTCTTCATAAAAATCTTTTAGTACAGACAGCCAGAAGAAAGCAGACAGTATAGAGAAAAGAAGCACAAGAGAATACGGCCTTGCTTCCTGGCTGTAGTTTATGCATGAGCCTGAAACAGCCATAAGCCCGGCAGCAATCAGCCCCTCTTTATATGAGTAGAACCGTTTTCCTGTAAAATAAATTGCGAGTATGGAAAAAAAACCGAAAACCGCTGATGGAAAACGCAGTAAACCTTCAGAATTGCCGATATATTTCTGAATAAAATACGGTATAAAATAATATAACGGGGGGCTGGTGTCAAGATTTTTTATTGTAGAAACCACTGACGAGAAACCTTCCACAACCGCCATTCTCGAACTGCTTGTCACAAGAACACTGAAAAGTTCGTCAAACCACAAAGACTCGCGTGATAAGCCGTAAAAGCGCAGGAAACCGCCGGCAGCAATAAGGATGGCAAGGATTATAGTGGTTCTTTTTTTATTTATAGAAAACATTGACTGGCCAGTTACAAGCGTTATTTAAGTTTGCCGTCGGAACATACTATCCTGCTTTTTCTAAGTCTTCAACTGTGATATTGCCGCGGTGAAGAGAGGTGGCTATTAAAACCCCCGATATGCCGCTGCCGGACAGTCTTATTATGTCGTCTATGGAAGTTACGCCGCCGCCTGTTATAACATTTACTTTAATTTCGGATAATTTTCTCATTAAACCCGGGACAAAACCCGGAACTCCTGTCAAAGTGCCTACACCGCTTAGATTAAGCAGAATAAAATCCCGTGCTCCGCTTTTAAAAAGGCTTGTTATTGTTTCAAAAGGTTCACTGCTCAGGCCCGGGCATGCGGTTATTGTCCTGCCTTCTTTTATATCTATGCTGATAATAACCTTTTTCTGCCCAGCCGCTTTAATGAACCAGGACAGATTGTCTGTAGATCCCAGTGTTTCAGTGCCCAGTATCAGGTCGTCGCAACACTCAAAAATGCTTTTATCGAATTTATCAATGTTCCTTATTCCGGGGTCAAGCATTATCCTTAACCCCGATTTTTTTTTAATTTCCCTTATTATACCGTAGTTATTGCCGTTGTTTAATATAGAGTCAAGATCCGCGATATAAAGCCTTTTAAACCCCATCCTATTCTTGAACACCGCGGCAAAATCCAAAGGCGAATGCGAAGGCGCAAGGACAGAAACCAGGGGCTTGTATTTTTCCCTCTCGCCTTTGATCGCCCCTACGGCAATGCCGCCAAGAATATCAAGGACCGGTATTATTTCCATAGTTTGCCCATCAAAAGAAAGAATGCAAAGAACAGGCCTTCTTGAATTGCAAAAAACCTGTCTTTCCTGTTTCTAAGGTCTCTAAAAAGCTCTTGAGTCTTTTCTGATTTTAAAAGAACCACGATCCTTGCACTGCTGAAGAGCAAAACTCCTATTAAAAAAAAGTTCCCTCTGGGATCCATCGAGATTCCGTATAATGCAAAAGCTATCGCAATAAGAAGGCAGGCGGCAGAAGCCTTTGCAGTAAAAGGTATGCCTTTAATTTGGGGAAGCGATTGAATTCTGTCTTTACCGAGGTGTTCAACCTGGTGGAACAACTCAAAGAAAGCCAGGTAAAAAAAGAAAATTACCGAGAGAATGACGGCAATGGGCGTTACTCTGCTTTCCAAAAACCAGAAAGGATACAGGAACAGTATCGTGCCAAGGCATACTGAATTTATTATAAGAGACAAAATGTAGTTGTCTTTGTACCTGAATCCAGGCGCCTGGTATAAATGGAAAAGTATCTGGTAGAGAATTAAAAGAAAATAACTGGCATTGGAAAAAGGTATTGTAAGAAGCATCAAAATAAGCGGAAGAGCGCACAGCCTCCATACCGCCTTGTCGCTGAAACCCTTATTCATCAGTTCTTTTGCATAGTTTTCCTCACCCCATACTTTTGTGTCATAGTAATTGTTCATAGAGAATGAATACATTTGCGCAAGAAGTATCTGCAAGATAGCAAGAGCTGATTTAAGAATAGGCGGGAACTGGCTAACCGATAGAATGGCAATAAAACCAAGCCCCAGGTTTCTGATACAAAAATCCAGCCTGTAAAACTTGTAGATGCTTATCATTCTTTTGTTATCAGTGTGCCGGCGCCTGATACGCCATCAAACGCTTTTTTTATTCTGCCCGGGTATTTTACAGAAACCACCCAGACCGGGATACCATTTTTTTGAATTAGTTTCGGCAGGTATTTATCGGTACATGTGTTGTTTTTTAATTTTCCAAGCTTTAACGCCGTTATCTTCTTCACGGCTCTTCCACCGGGTGAGACGCATATCCCGTTTATATTCTTAACAAGTATCGTTCTAGTCGCTTTTAATTTTTCAGCTGCATAAAGAGCTATAGAATCTGAAGTTAAGTCCCAGCTTTTAGGAAGAGACTTTTCTTTTTCAATCAGTTTTGCGGCGAGTAGAATCGGTATTTGTTTTTTTGCGGCTATCTTTTGCGCTTTTTGCGCAGTATCCACCAGCCGCATTCCCGGGCACAGATCTTTAATAATGCAAGAATTAATATTCATGGCCTTCAACGCCATAAAGTG
Organism: Elusimicrobia bacterium GWA2_51_34; assembly: GCA_001799565.1. GTDB lineage: Bacteria > Elusimicrobiota > Elusimicrobia > Elusimicrobiales > UBA9959 > UBA9634. Next base: position 37,966 of record MGTS01000034.1, read on the forward strand.
GGCGGCCGTATTCGAAAACCCGTGTTTTTTCTGCAGATTTCTTATGGCATCAGCAAGAACACCTCCGCCTGCTATGACTGTAAATCTGTATTTGTTCTTAAGAGATGTCAGAATCCGGCATAAAGGCAGCAGTTCTCTGCCATTGTTTATTATACTGCCGCCGATTTTAATTACTGCATCCATGTCTGCCATTGTTATTTGTATCGCGAAGCCTGTTACTTTGAATTGTGCACTGCTTTATACAACCTGTTTACCAGTTCAGGATCCAGAGATGCATTTCTTGATTTATTTATACATAAAGACCCTCTCATCCCTATTATGTCCGGATTTACTACTGCCACAGAGTCAAGGTTATTTTCATCGAGGCTTCCTGATAGTACTGTGAGAATCCCCAGCTCGCTGCAAACCTGCTTAAATTGCTTCAAGTCTTTTAAAGGGATGTGGTCAAATGGGGTTTTCCTGTCTTTTACAACTGTGTCTATCATGCAGGCAAAAGCCCCATATTTTTTCGCTACTTCAGGAAGCAAAAGAGGGCTTACGCATCCGATAGAAGAATAATCCGCATATCCGACCAGGACCAGGTTTGCCGTTATATTAAACAAGTTTATGGTTTCAACTATCTTTTGCGCTACCTTTTCCGCGTCTTTTTCGTTCTTTGCTCCCAGAAAACCTATTTTTATTAAAGCGGGTTTAAACATTGAAACGCCAAGAAGAGCCAATGACATTGTATTGGGGTTATCGTGAACATCCCCTATAGATATGCTCAGAGGGAGGCTTCTGTCCATCACGCTTACCACCTCTTTAATAACTTTAGGCGAGCCGGCACCGATAGTCCCTTCAAGAGGGTCTTTTATATCCAGTATATCGCAGTTTACGGAGTTTAAGCAGGCTGCTTCTGTTTTGTTTATTACGGAAACAAGAAGTTTCATAATGAGATGTTAACAAGTGTTAGCGGTTTTGTCAATATTTTGCAGATTCCATCAACAATTCCGAAAAAGACATCGGAATTGCTGCGTAGGGGGCGATCTGTGATGGCCGCAAGTTGCATCCGATTGATTCATCAAAAAGGAACGCAAGGCTGATTGTAAAAACAGGCTTGATTTGCTTTTTTGGGAAATATATACCGGTTTGCGCAACTGGGAGATGGTTTTTGTCAGTTGAAAAGCCTCATAACGCCGTTATAGAACCCATGAAGCTCCATTATAAAAGACGAAAAACCACGGCTGGATGCAGAAGCTTTTTTCAGCGGGTTTGCAAGTTTGCTTTCAACGCACTTCCTGCAAATGTTTTTGTCATACGCAAAACAGGACAGTCTTGCCCATATATCAGACGGCTCAAATTTTAGAATATTACCTATTGAATACGGATAGAAAAGGCAAGGCCATACTTCCCCGTCAGGTTTTATTAAAGGCACTGTCCGCCTTTCGCACAGCGAAACCTTTATGCCGGAATCCGATAAAGAACCATGGCCAAGCAGATTGAGCTTTGAAAACACCGGCCTTATTATACCCCAGAAAAGGGCAAACTGCATCACATTAAGTTGAAAGCTCTCCTGCTGTTTAATGCCGCCAAGAGACATAAAAACATCAAGATGAACGTCTTTTGCGGAATATTTTTTCGCAAACCCTTCTACCCTGAATAGCTCAAGAAAATTCTTTCTTGTCAAAAGAAAAGCAAGGTCAGTGTTTATTCCTTCCGCTTTGGCCAGAGCAAGAGCATTGATTATTTTTCTAAAATGTCCGGGCTTTGTAAAAGCGTCGTGTGTTTTGCTTGTAGTGCCGTAAATTGTAACATTAAGTTTATCAAGCCCTGCATGTTTAAGCGCTTTTGCCAACTCGGGAGTGAGCAAGGATGCGTTTGTATCTATACCTGCATAAACACCTCTTGATTTTGCATGTTTTACAATCTCGATTATATCTTTTCTTTCAAGTGGTTCTCCTCCAAGAAACAGTATTTTAATGTGTGGGATAGAAGCAAGCCTGTCAATAACATCCTTGACATGCTGAAGATCCATATCATTGATCTTTCTTGTGTTTTCGGATATATAACAGTGGCTGCAGCCGAGCGAGCATTGTGCGGTTATTTCGAACCTTACAAGCTGGGGAGTTGAAAAAGAGTTTATTTCTTGTTTGTTTTGCACAGTTTTTTAAAGTGGAATACTGAATTGTCAAATAAAAAAACAGAGTTGAACAAGTCCTGACACCGGCCTATCTGCCGGCCTACGTATCCCTTTTAGTGCTTGCGGTTTTTTATCTATCACTGTTTTTCCAGCTTATTTTCAAAATCACTAAGCATTGCCTTTCTTGTTTCGTCATCAACAAAAGCAGATTTTATAGCATATATATTTGTTTCAATTATATCATTTATCGTCATCCCCATTTCACGGATGCAATGCAAATATTCCTGGCTCATATTTGTGTCAAAAACGGTTCTATCGTCCGTATTTATTGTTACCGGTCACTGATTACCGGTTACTTCTTGTTGTTACACATTTTCCCTAAGGGGCAGCCGTTACAGAGCGGTTTCCTTTTTTTACAAAACTCCTTTCCCAGTTTTACCAGCAGAGCGTGGTATTCATTATACGTGCCGGCATTTGGCGGCAGATTCGCCTCAAAAAGCGCCTGCCAATCCTCGTAAGAAAGTTCACCAGCGAAACCCAGCCTTTGGCTTATCCGCTTTGTATAGGAATCTATCACAAAACCAGCCTTACCGGCGGCGTATAGCGCTATTGAATCCGCTGTTTCGGGGCCTATGCCCTTAAGAGAAAGAAGTTCGCCGCGCAGCGTCTGGCGCGGCGCGGCGGAAAACCATTTTTTTAGTCCTTCAGGATGTTTTCGCAGGATATAACAGCAGAAGCCCTTAAGCCGGCCGGCCTTCTGGCGGTAATAACCACTGGACCGTACCAGGCGGCCCAGCTTTCCCGCGGGACAGACGTTTATTTTTTCAGGAGAAGTGGTGTCAGCCGCGTGCAGCGCGGCAAGGGCCTTTTCCACATTTTTCCAGGAGGTGTTCTGAGTAAGTATAGCCCCCGCGCAGATCTCGAAAATTTCATTTTCAGAAATCGGGCCGTAAAAACCCGGTCTGTAAAGCGGTTTGTTCCAGCCTACGGGCCACCAGCCCTGCGGGCCGAAGGCAGCCATCAAAAGAGAGTAAGCTTTTCCTACCCCGAACCCTCTACCCTTACATTGCAGTAGGATTATCCCTGCAGAAGTTTTTTTATTTCCCGCAGCAGGTCTTCCAGATTGTAAGGTTTTTTCATGAAGTTTTTTGCGCCGCATATTTCAGCCCTTTCAACGCTTTCAGGGGAATCCATGGTGGAAATGATAAGCACCGGGATATGCCTTACGGTATTATCGCGCTTGAGTGCGGCGCAGACCTCGTAGCCGTTCAGTTTGGGAAGCAGCAGGTCTAGCAGGATCAGGTCTGGCTTTTCTCGGCGCGCAAGCGCGAGGCCCGTCACGCCGTCGTGGGCCAGAAAAGCAAGCCTGCCCTCGGCTTCAAGCACGGCCTTCAGCGCTTCGGAAGTGCTCTTGCTGTCTTCCACTATCAGAATTTTTTTCTTTTGTATTTCAGGTTCCGCCGCGGAAAATTTATCCGTCATTTTCGCTTTCCTTTCCGGCTGTGTTTTTAACGGACGCTTTTGGGAATTGATAATGCCGGCGTTCCGATACTTGCAGCCCCCAGTAAATAGGTATGCTGGCAAGTGACGGCACAATATAATAGAAAAGACGGAACAACAGGCTTGCGGCCAGCGCATGGCCCACTCCTATGCCCATCTGTGAATAGGCGGCGGTCATGGCCGCCTCCATGGCGCCAAGCCCGCCGGGTAAAATCGGGATAACCGTCATAATCATGCCGAAGGCAAAACCTATAACAAGCTGTGAGGCCCCCATCGTCACTCCCACAGCTTTGAAAGCGAAGAATAAAACCAGGATGTTGCAGACCCAGTCGGCGGCCACGTAGGCAACTACTTTCGGCAGTTCGTATTTGCGGCTGTGAATGGTCTGAATTCCGGAATTCAACTGCTCTTCAAACTTTAGAAAGCTTTCATGCGGTATTTCCCGCTTGGAAAAGAAATAGATGAGATGATTTATGATCTTAAAAATTTTCCTGGACCAGGAATGGCGCAGTTCTTCGTGGAAGAAAAGCAGAATAAGGGCGAGGGCGAAACTCATTACAAAGCCCCCCCCCGCCACGCCTTCCACAAAACTCCTGCCGAACTCGTTGGTTTTAAGTATCTGAAGGAACATGCCTTCAACAATAATAGCCGCTAGCACCAGATAAATAAAAACAGTCAGCACCACCGAGGACGTGACGCTGGTTCCGTACGGAACATTGCGCCTGCTTAAAAGATGCGCCCTGGTGGCAAAACCGCTGATACCTCCGGATGAGAAAAAGTAATTTACGGTGGTGGAAACAAAAGAAATGCCGGACGTCTCCAGGAAGTTAAGCGGCCAGCCGAGTATGCGCAGCACCTCCCAAAGGGAAAGCCCCATAAAAGCGTAACTGGCAAAGGAACACGATAAAGAGAGCGTAAGCCACCACGGGTCGGCATCTTTCAGCGTATCAAGCAGGGACCCGGCGTTGGGCGCTATCAGCCACGCCAATATGGTGAGCGATACGGCCATGGGGGCGTAGATGAATAGTTTATTCCTGAAAGCAGCCGGTTTCATAATTTTGTAAACTAGAGGAATAGATTACAGCGATAAAATAGTTAATACAGCGATACTTACAGAGAGTTAAAAGATACAGTAGAGATTATAGTAATTTCGGATTGTCATCTCATCCCAAAAGATTGTGATGATTTCTTTTCTGTGCAGTATCGCTGTAATCTCTTCCTTAAAACTTGGATAAAAGCAACATGTCTATTTATAAGTCTGATTTCCTTGTGATCGGGAGCGGAGTGTCGGGGCTGCTTTGCGCCCATAAGCTCTCCGCGCTGGGGTCCGTTTCAATACTCAGCAAGCGCGAGGCCTTCCGCTCTAACACCGATCTCGCCCAGGGAGGCATAGCGGCTGTGATGGACGAGACGAACGACGCGTTTTTCCTGCACGTAAAAGATACCCTTAACACAGGAGCCGGCCTTTCGGACCGGCGTGTGGTGGAATTTACGGTGCGGGAAGCGCCTGAGCGCATAAGGGAACTGGTGGAGCTGGGGGTGCGGTTTGCCGGCGCGCCCGGTCATTTTGAACTGGGGCTTGAAGGCGGTCACTCAAGGCGCCGTATACTGCACGCGGCCGATGCCACCGGCCATGAAGTGGAACGGGCTCTTCTGGAAACCTGCCGTGCCCGCGCAAATATCCGTTTTTTTGAGAACCACTCCGCCGTTGACCTGATACTTGCGGCGCACCCTTCGTCGGTAAAACCCCGTTCAAACGCCTGTTTAGGGGCCTATGCGCTTGAGGAACGCTCCGGCCGTGTGCACAGCTTTTTAGCGGGCCGGACTGTGCTCGCCAGCGGCGGAGCCGGCAAGGTTTACCGCTACACCTCAAACCCCGATGTTTCAACCGGCGACGGCATGGCCATGTCCTACCGCGCCGGGCTTGATCTTGTTAACCTGGAATTTGTGCAGTTCCACCCCACCTGCCTCTATTTTCCGGGCGCGAAGTCTTTTCTTATTTCAGAGGCCTTACGGGGTGAAGGCGGCGTGCTTCGTCTGGCGCCCGGTGGGGCCGCTTTCATGAAAAAGTATTCCCCGCTTAAAGATCTGGCGCCGCGGGATGTGGTGGCCCGGGCCATAGACAGCGAATTAAAACGCACCGGCCAGAACTGCGTTTATCTGGACATCACGCATCTCCCCCCCGCTTTCATAAAACATCGTTTCCCCACCATACGCCGCCGTTGCCTTGAATTCGGCCTGGATATCGCCAAAAATCCTATACCCGTGGTACCGGCCGCCCACTTTTTCTGCGGGGGCGTGGCGGTAAACGAGTATTCAAAAACGGCATTATCGGGCCTTTACGCTGTCGGGGAGGTTTCTCATACCGGACTTCACGGCGCGAACCGTCTGGCCTCAAATTCGCTTTTGGAAGGCTGCGTTTTCGCTCACAGGGCGTATCTGTCCATAAAAAAGGATTTTCTGAACCGGAGCGTGCGGGCCGCGGCAAAGGCCAGGTTATGGAACTGCGGCAACGCCAGACATTCCGACGAGGCCGTAATAATCGCGCATAACTGGGATGAAGTAAGAACACTTATGTGGAACTATGTGGGCATAGTGCGAAGCGACAAACGCCTTGAGCGCGCCTCGGCCAGGATGGACATAATCACGGGGGAGATAATCAAATACTACTGGGATTTCCTGCCAACGCGGGATCTGCTGGAGTTAAGAAATATCGCCTGCCTTGCCGCCCAGATAATACGCTCGGCCCGCATCCGCAAAGAATCGCGCGGCCTGCACTTCAATATTAATTACCCCAGACTGAAAGCAGCCTGGCTTAAGCCCACGCGCGTAAACAGGTATCAGGGGAAAGTGGCTAGTGACTAGTGGATAGTGGTCAGAATAATAAGGAATTCTTAATATTCCCCCTCACTAGCCACTCGCCACTAATCACTAACGATTAAATCAGCCGTACCGGCTTTATGGATAAAATAATTATCACCGGAGCCCGCTCCCACAACCTTAAGAACATAAGCCTTGAGCTCCCGAAAAACAGGCTGGTGGTGATCACGGGGCTTTCCGGCTCAGGCAAATCCAGCCTTGCATTTGACACTATCTACGCTGAAGGCCAGCGGCGCTATGTGGAAAGTCTGTCCGCATACGCGCGTCAGTTTCTGGAACAGATGGACAAACCGGATGTGGAATCTATTACGGGGCTTTCCCCCGCCATAGCCATACAGCAGCGTTCCCCTTCACGAAATCCGCGCTCCACGGTGGGCACCGTGACTGAAATTTACGATTACCTGCGGCTGCTATACGCAAGGGTTGGCCGGGCACACTGCGTCTCATGTGGAAAACCCCTTAATGCCTGGAGCGCTTCGGCCATGGTGTCGGACTTGCTCACGAAATACGCCGGCAAAAGAATCAGAATTTTCGCTCCGCTGGTCAGAGGCCGCGCCGGCACCTATGAAGAACTTTTTTTACGCCTCAAAAAAAACGGTTTTATGCGCGCCAGGGCAGACGGCAAGCTTTTTGAGCTGTCCGCTCCACCCCCGCTTTCGCGTTACTCAAAGCATAATATAGACCTCTTTGTAGACGAGATGACGCTTTCTTCCCCAGAGCGGGAACGGCTGGGCGAAGCCGTGGAGCTCGCGCTTAAGGAATCGCGCGGGCTCGCAACCGTGGAAATAGCCGGAGTAAAAACGCCTGTTGCTTACAGCGAAAAGAACTCCTGTCCGGAATGCGCGCTCAGCTTCCCGGAACTTGAGCCAAGGCTTTTTTCATTTAATTCCCCTTACGGCGCCTGCCCCGGCTGCGGCGGGCTTGGCGTGAAAATAGAAATAGACCCGGCCCTGGTGGTGCCTGAACCGGGAAGATCAGTGAACGGCGGCGCCCTTGAAGCCTGGGCGAACCCAGTTACCACCCGCACCCACCGCTGGAAAAATTCCTGGTCGGGTTATTATGCCGAGCTGCTTTCGGCTGCCGCAAAGACTGCCGGAATAAGCCTTGACACGCCCTGGAAAGAACTTGCCCCGAAAGCCAGGCAGGCGCTTTTCTACGGAGACGGCGCCGGTGACTTTGAAGGAGTGCTGGTGAACCTGAAACGCCGCTACGATGAAACGGAATCCGAGTTCGTAAAAGAAGAAATATACCGCCGCTTTATGAGGGAAACCGTCTGCCCGCAATGCAAAGGTTTAAGACTGAAGGCGGAAGGTTTAAGCGTGCTGGTGGGCGGGAAAAAAATTTCACAGCTGACGGAACTGCCTATAGCCGCAATAAAACGTTTTATTACGGCGCTGGCCCTTTCTGAAAAAGAGCGCGCCATCGCCCGCCTCATTCTCAGGGAAATAAATTCCCGTCTCAATTTTCTTGATGACGTGGGCCTTGGCTATATCTCGCTAGAACGCCGCTCCGAAACCTTGTCGGGCGGAGAAGCCCAGCGCATACAACTTGCCACCCAGATAGGCTCAGGGCTTACGGGGGTACTTTATGTGCTTGACGAACCCACCATAGGCCTGCACCAGCGCGACAATGCGCGGCTTATCAACACCTTAAAGACCTTACGTGATATCGGCAACACTCTTATAGTGGTGGAACACGACGAAGCGGTCATCCGCGGCGCCGATTATGTGGTGGATATGGGCCCGGGCGCGGGCATTCACGGCGGGCAGGTTGTAGCAAGCGGAACTCCGTCGCAGATTATCGCCAACCCGGCCTCGGTAACCGGCGTGTTTTTAAACGGCAGGCGCAGCGCGGCAATGGCCGGAGGAAAAAAGCTCCCTCAGTCGCGGCGCCTTCTTCAATTTAAAGGAGCTTCTCAATTTAATCTAAAAAATATAGATGTAGCGGTGCCGCTCGGCCTTTTCACATGCATCTGCGGCGTTTCAGGCTCAGGCAAATCCACCCTGCTGCATGAAATAATTTATAAGGCCCTGGCGAAGAAACTTTACAATTCAAAAGAGGAACCGGGGAAATTCAGAAGCATGAAAGGAGCGGAGTTAATAGACAAGGTCGTTATAGTTGACCAGCTGCCGATAGGCCGCACCCCCCGCTCAAATCCGGCCACTTACAGCGGAGTTTTCAACCATATACGGGATATTTTCGCGGAAATGCCGGAAGCGAAACGGCGCGGCTACGAACCGGGACGTTTTTCCTTTAATGTAAAAGGCGGCCGCTGCGAGGCCTGCCAGGGCGACGGCACGCTGAAAATTAAAATGCAGTTTCTGCCGGATGTGTATGTTAAGTGCGACGAATGCGGCGGCAGGCGCTTCAACGAGGACACTCTGACGGTGCGCTTTAAAGGAAAAAATATTTCAGAAACGCTTGCCATGTCGGTAGAGGAGGCCTCCGCTCTGTTTTCGGCGGTGCCGCGCATTGCCAGGATCTTTTTCACCATGAATGAGGTGGGCCTTGGTTATATCAAACTGGGTCAGAGCGCTACCACGCTCTCCGGCGGCGAGGCCCAGCGCCTTAAGCTGGCGGAGCAGCTCTCAAAACGCGCCACCGGGCGCACGCTGTATATTTTAGACGAACCCACCACGGGCCTGCATTTCGCGGACGTTGAGAAACTCTTAAAGGTTCTGCGCAGGCTTGCGGAGAACGGCAACACAGTGCTGGTAATTGAACATAACCTGGATGTGGTCAGTTCGTCCGACTGGATAATAGAGCTTGGCCCAGAAGGCGGCGACGCCGGCGGACAGCTTGTTTTTTCTGGACCGCCTTCGGAAATAATCAAAAAAAGCCCGCTATCCCATACCGGCTTATATCTCAGGGAGCATACCCGAAAAAAAACCGGGGCTCAGGATAAAGCGAAATGACCACCCCTCTTGCACGCAACCCTGATATGGAAAACCGGATACCGGAAATATCGCTCATCATCCCATGCCTCAACGAGGCGCAAAACGCGGCGCATTATGAGGAAACGCTTTTCAAGCCTCTGGAAGATGCCGGCATTGAAAGTGAGGTGATCTTTTCGGACGGTGGAAGTTCGGACGGTACCGCGGAAATAATAGCGAAGATCTCCGCACGGCGTACCGGAGTGCGTCTGCTTGAGGCTGCAAAGTCCTCGTCATTCGCCGAGTCAATCGCCATGGCGGTGCAGGCCAGCAGGGGCGTATATGTGGTTCTCTTTGAGGCTGACCTCTCTTTTTCCCCGGGGGATATCGCAAAATTGCTGGCGGCGGCAAAAGCCGGGGATTATGACTGCGTCTGCGGCTCCCCGTTCCTCGGAAGTTTTGAAGGATTCTGTTTTACCAGGAAGGCGCTCACCTGCTTGGCCAACCTGCTTTTGCGGCTTCGTTTCGGAAGGGCTGTCACCTCGTACACGCAGATTTTCAAGCTCTTCAGGGCCTCTGTGCTTAAAACCATGAATTTTAAAAACACGGGCTTCACCCTTGACGCGGAACTTATTGCGAAATGCCTGGCACACGGTTTTAAGGTGGCTGAAGTGCCGGTAACAATGAAAGCCAGGACCCTTGACAGTTCAAAACTGAACGCTATGGCCGAAATCTGCAGTTGCCTGCGTCTTATCATAAGAGGAGTGCGTTAAGCCGTTCCTCCCAGCACAAGCGTGTAAATTATGACCAGTTTAAACCCGAAAACAGGGAGCCCGCGGCGCAGGGTATTGCTGATTACGCCCCGCTTCCCGTTCCCTTCAATCAGCGGCGGGGAAAAATGGGCGGCCGCCCTGGCCTGGGGTCTGGCGGAGAACTACGAGGTTTCGCTTTTCTCGTTCACAAATCCGGGAGACGAAACGCGTCAGACAGCGCTGGCTATGAGCCTGGAAGGAAAATTTTTTAAAAAGGTTTTCCTGCTGCCCAGGCCGGACGCAACAGCGGACAGCCGTCTCCCGGCGCTGCCGGCCATGTTCTGGTCACCTGAGGCCGCAGCCGGTCTTTTAGAAGCCGCGCGTGAAACAGGGGCCGAGATCGCCCACATACTTTTTTCAGAAATGGCCTGTTACGAAGCCGCCCTGCCGGCCGCCCTGCCGGTAGTGTACACGGAAATAGACTCCAGCTACCTCTATCCATGGAAGTCTTTCATGCGGGAAACGGCAGGGTTTAAGGGTTTTTTTAAGGCGGGTGAGTTTTTTAAAGCGAGGGCCTACGCGCGCAGGCATTACAGGCGTTTTGCCGCAGCCACTTTTATTACCGCCAGCGACGGACGGGACATAGCCCGCTACCTTTCTACGGGTTTGACGGCCGTAACCCCCAATGCGGTAGCCCCGGCTGATTTTCTCCTCCCGCCGGCTTTCGTTAAAAAACCGGGAGAAATACTTTTCCTCGGCCATTATCCTCATTATCCCAACGCGGACGCGGCGCTTCGCTTGGCGCGCCGCATTTTCCCGCTTGTAAAAGCGGGCGAGTCCGCCGCCTCTCTTACGCTTGCCGGTTCCTGCCCCACTCCCCAGATAGCCGCCCTGGCGGGGCGGGATATTTTTGTGCCCGGAACGGCCGCCGACATACGGCCTTTCCTTTGGCGGGCGCAGGTGTTCGCGGCGCCGGTACGCTACGGCCTGGGGACCAAGGGTAAGATACTGGAAGCCTTCGCGGCCGGCCTGCCGGTTATAGCCTCGCGGGAAGCAGCCGCCGGAGTGGAAGGGGCAAAGGACGGAGTACACCTGCTCGTGGCTTCTTCTGACCGGGATTTTGCCGCCAGAACCGGACTTCTTCTTAAAGACCCGGTTCTGCGCGCGCGCCTGGCTGCCGGAGCTCTGGAACTGGTTAACCGCAAGTTTTCCTTTAAAGGGGTAATTTCCACCGTTTCTGAAATTTACGGGAGGGTCCTGGATGCGCGTTGAAACCCTGCACATAGAACTGCTGCACGCCTGCCCGCTGAAATGCCTGGCCTGCGACCACCGCCTGCTGGGCGGTGCCCGGCTTTCGCTTGAAAAGCTGGGGCCGGTTTTACGCTCTCCTGTTTTCAGGGACCTGCGCCTGATTTCATTTTCAGGCGGGGAGCCGGCGCTGCATCCGGAGCTGGGCGCCATTATAAAAGCGGCCGCAGGGACTTTTTCCTCCGCCAGGCTCATACTCCTGAGCGGGCTTTCTGAAGGGTCGCGTCTGGAGAATACGCTGAAAGACCTCACGCCTTCCGTCCTCTCCCGCCTTCATATCGGATCATCGCTGGATGGCCCCGGTCCCATACACGATGCCATGCGCGGCCGCGCAGCGTCTTTCGCCCGGTTGAAAACCGCCCATGCCCGTATAAAGACATATTTCCCGCAGGTCTCAACCGGCTTCACTTTCACCGCGACCGCTATTAACGCCGCTTATTTTTACGAGGCCTGGAAGGCCGCCGGCCGGGAGCTGGGCGCCCCGCTGAGTTTGCAGTTCCTTGTGCCCAACGCCAATACCTCCCGGCTGGAACTGAAAGCCGCTGATAAAGGGAAGCTGGCGGCCGGCCTGGAAAGCGCCATTGCGGACAGGTCTTCGGCGATATACGGCATCTCGGCGCCTGGTTTAACATCTGCGCTGCTCTTTCTAAAAGGAAAAAACCACGCGCTGAGCTGCGGCGCTGGAAAAACCTTCCTGATGCTTTCTCCCGAAGGACGCTTCTACCTCTGCCCTTTTCATAAGGAAATTACCGCCTCTCTGCCGGGTATTTCAGGTCTGCGCGCCCGGCTTAAAGGCCCGGGGCTGAAAGCCTGCGCCTCGTGCTTCCTGCGTTGCGCCCGGCCATAAAACGCGGGCCGAAAACCGCGATGGGATAGTCTATTGTATAATTGAGGTATGAAAAAAGCCGGTTTTGCCAAACTATTAGCCCTCGCCCGCGTTGAATGGCGGCTGCGCCAGCAAAGCACCTTCCTTGGTTTCCTTTGGACCATGCTGAACCCGGCATTGCTTTTTGCCGTTATGTACGCGGTTTTTGAGCATTCGTTCGGATCACGGCAAAGCGATTATGCCATGTTTCTGGTCATAGGCATAGTGGAATGGAATTTCTTCTCCTCGGCCACAAATTGCGCTCTTACAAGTCTGCAACGGCGGGCACCCATAATAAAAAATTATCCTGTAAGCCCTGAAACCGTAGTGCTGGCCTCGCTGCTGAGCGTCTACTTCTCCCACTTATTGGAGCTAGCCGCCCTTGGAACGCTTGTTCTGCTTTTCGGGGCCTCCCCTTCACTTTCGTGGCTCTGGCTGGCGCCGTTGGATATTCTTTACCTTTGTCTGGTTGCCGGGACAGGCATGCTTTTAGCCTGGTTGGGAGTGTTTTATTTTGATATTGAGCGCATATGGGCCATAGCGCTGATGGCGGGTTTTTTTCTGACACCTATTTTCTACCCTCTTGACGTAGTCAATGAGGTCAAGCGCCGCCTGCTGGAGTTCAGTCCTCTCACCGCCGCGGTTGAAAGCCTTAGGCTTATTTTTTCCGGGGCGCCGCCTTCACACGAAGCGCTGTTGTGCCTGGCGTTTTGGGCTGTGCCGGCGCTTATTGCCGGCTTTACCGCGCTGCGCCTTGCCCGCGCTAAAATAGGAGACGCGCTATGAACGCGGTAACCGCCAAAGGGATATACAAGATCTTCCGCCTGGAAACCCCGCGTTCGGACGTCTTTTCGGCGCTTATCAAATTTTTAAGCGGCCACACACCCAGACGCCCTTTTACGGCCCTGGAAAATATTTCTTTTGAGCTGGTCCCCGGAAAGATTTTAGCGCTTTGCGGCCCGAACGGTTCCGGTAAAACCACTTTACTCAAGGTGCTGGCCGGAATACTACGCCCTACCTCAGGCAGCGTATCCCTGGCCGGGAAAAAAGCCTGTCTGCTTGGTTTCTCCTCTATACTGCAGGACCGCCTTACTGTGGAAGACAACGCCAGGCTTTGCGCCGTTTTTTTTGAGTTGGAAGGCCCGATACGCAAAAACACTTCCCGCCTGTTGGAAGAAGCGGGGTTGGAGGAATTTCGCCAGGGCCGCATGGGAGATCTTTCATCCGGAATGCGCATCCGCCTGCCCTTTATGGCCGCGCTCAATTCCGGCGCCTCCGTATTTCTGGTGGACGAGGCTCTGGCCGTAGGAGACGCAGCTTTCCAGCAGAAATGCCTGGATAAATTCAGGGGGCTGAAAGCGGCAGGCGCGGCCATAGTCCTGGCTACGCATAACCTGAAGCTTGCGGAAACACTGGCGGACGAGGTGCTGCTGCTTGCGGCCGGACGACAGCTTTTTAAAGGGCCCTTTAAGGATATGCCGCAGGGGTATGACCGGTGAACCTGCAGGATATTATCTCCAACCTGAACGATTACTGGGCAGCCAGGGGCTGTGTCATCCTCCAGCCTTATGACGTTGAAAAAGGTTCCGCTACCGTGCACCCTGCTACGTTCTTCGGAACCCTCGGCGCAAAACCGCTCCGCGCGGCCTATGTGGACCATTGCCGCCGCCCGAAAGATGGGAGATACTCCATAGACCCGCGCCGGCTGGGCGGGTTTTACCAATACCAGGTCCTTATAAAACCGCCGCCGGCAGATATCAGACAGGCGTATCTGGACTCTCTGGATCTGGCGGGAATAAATACTTCCGCGCGCGACATACGCTGGATAGAGGGAGACTGGACGTGCCCCCCCCTGGGCGCCTACGGCTTCGGTTGGGAGATCCAGGTTGAAGGCCTTGAAGTAACGCATTTTACCTATCTCCAGCACATGGCTTCTTTTGAGCTCCGCCCCGCAAGCGTTGAGATAGCGTACGGCCTTGAGCGGCTGGCCCTGTGCGCCCAAAAGAAAAAGAACATTTTTGATCTACAATGGGATGACCGGCTGACTTACGGGCAGCGGTTTAAAGCCGCTGAAGAACAATTTTCCCGTTACAGCTTTGAAGAAACGGATGTACAAGCCCTTCTGCGTAATTTAGAAGTTCTGGAGAAAGAATCTCTGTCGCTGGCGCAAAGGGGGCATTACCTGCCCGCTTACGATCTGGCGCTTAAATTTATCAGTGATTATTACCTGCTCCAAGCCCGTAACACGATTCCGGACTCAGAAAAAGATTCACTTGTCCGCAGGGCCGGCGCTCTAACGCGCGCCTGCGCCGCCGCCTACATAAAAGACAATGAACCCGTACAGGAGCACAAGAGCACAGGAACACAAGAGCACAAGTAAGAAGCCGGGAAGAAAGCGCACAAGTAACAAGCAAGAAGTTAAGTTTGGAACAAAAATACAAGTCTTTTCTCGGTCTCTTACTTGTGCTCTTGCGACTAGTGTTCTTGTGTTCTCACTTGTGACTTGTGCTCCTGTGCACTTGTAACCTTGTGAGCGGTTTACGAATAAATTTTCATGGAGACGATATGACTAAGAGAGACGCCGTACTTGAAATACTGATTGAAAACATTCCGGTCCGGTTTATACTTCCGGCCGAAGAGCAGTTTAAAGCGCTTGCGTATTCCTTAATGGAAGAAGCCGGACTGCCTTTCTACGGAATAGAAACCTGCGCCACCTGCAGGCGCCTGGTGATATACATACGGCAGATCCCCGCCCGCTGCGGAAACCGTTACCCCGGTAAATCCGCGGTTGACGCGCTGCGTTCTGTATTTGCGGGCGCCATTTCAGGGCTCAAATTCCCGACTACTATGCTTTGGGGAGAGGAAAGCATCCCCTTCGTGCGCCCGATACGCGGCCTGCTGGCCCTTTACGGCGACAAAGCGGTAGTTTTTGACGCCGCCGGGCTAACTTCCGGCCGGTCCAGCGTTACCATAAGCGCCAACGCTCCTTTTCCGATAAATGTTCCTTCGGCGGAAACATATTTCAAAACCCTTAAAAATTACGGAATACTGGTAAAGGACAAGGAACGTATGGCCTTGCTGCGCCGGACACTGACCGGTTTTGCAAGACGGGCAAGTTTAAGGTGTGATATGGACGAAGATCTCCTGCGGGAGAACTTATACATGGCGGAACGGCCTGTTTGCGTCTTTGGCGAATATTCAAAAGATTTTTTGCGGCTTCCCCCTGAACTCATCATTCTTGTAATTAAAAAGCAACTTAAGCTTTTCCCCCTCCATGACAGGAAAAACCGGCTAAAACCTTTTTTTCTGGCCATCACGGACGGGATTTCAAAAGGCCGCCACGACATTTCCAACGGTTTCCGTAATACCGCTGAAGCGCGCCTGCGCGGCGCGGTGTTCCTTTATTCGCGTGATCTCTCGGCTGAACCCCGCACTGCGAGAATCACTTTTGCCGGTAGACTGGGCGCGTGCCTCAAGCCGTTACGGAGCAATGTCCGGCGCAGACTTGAAAACATGAAGAAACTCGGATTTTAGAAGCCCCGCTTTTAAATATAGAAAAAGATAGAGCGATAATTTTAGGGGAATTCCAGGGCTGTTGCAAGAGAATAGAAATGTCCTGGTTTGCGTATAGTAGAAGTGTCATGGTCGTAGTTTTTCTTTTTTGCTTCTTTTTTCTTT
>MGTS01000035.1 GCA_001799565.1 Elusimicrobia bacterium GWA2_51_34
GGAATCCAACGCTTTTTCAAGATTGCGCCAATTTCACCATCATGTTGCGTTGGAAATGGGGATATTTTCACCATCATCTTGCATTGGATAATTCTAGGGCTTGCCCGGTTTTATATTTTGTGTTATACTATATTCACAATGGGACATCAGGGCGAAAAAACAGAAATCAGCCCAACTGTGACCTGGCGCAAGGTTAATAATGAGGCCGTGATATTAAATTTGGAGACCTCGGTTTATTATTCAGTAAACCAGACAGGGACCCTTATCTGGGAACTCCTTGTGGAAGGTAAGCCGTTAGAGAAAATAGCCAGGGCGCTGGCGGCGGAGTATAAACTTTCCACGGAGCAGGCCGCTGAAGACACCTGCGGGTTTCTGAAGGCCGTCTCGGAACTGGGCTTAACGGTAAAACACTGAAATGCTTTGCGATCGGGCGGCCTCAACCGCGCGCAATGAGGGGGCACTATGAAAAAGCCGGATAAAAAAGACCAGAAGAATAAGAAATATCAAAAGCCAAAAATAAAACAACACGGCAAAATAACCACAGTTGCCGGAATTATAGTAAGGGAATAGGCTGGCGGCTATTAGACACGTAGAAAGCGATTTTTTCCTGGAAACCACTGGTTCCTGAAGGCGGGCTCAATCCCGCCGTAATAAGGGGGCACTTGTGAAAAAGCCGGATAAAAAAGACCAGAAGGATAAGAAATACCAAAAGCCAAAAATAAAACAGCACGGCAAAATAACCAAGGTTGCCGGTGCGGATGATGATCCGGTACGATAAAACAACCGCTGAAATTACCCCCTTCTTTAAACACGCAAGTGTCTTAAGCCAACAACCATCCAACCGTATCTGCTGACCCAGCGGACGATTCATTTGTATTATAATAATATCATGAGTTTGTTTTTGCATTTTTTTTGGGGCGCCTGGAAGCGTCGGACACAGAAGGAATGAGCAATAACCGTTCATGTCCCTTGCAAATCCAAAGCGAACCCGTTATTAAATCAAATCCAAAGCAGCGATATTAGGGAGGACATATAATCAACTCCAGTTTACGCCAGCCGGAAAAAGTATATGGCCTCGATTTCAGCCGCAAAGAGATTGCCGCCGCCATTAGCCAAAACAAGATCCTTTCGCTTGATCTTGAAACAAGCCTTGTATGCAACCTGCGTTGTGTCTATTGTTACGCAAGCGCCGGCAAACCAAGGCATGGCGAATTAAGCACGCCGGAAATTATAAACGTTATCAATCAGGCAATAGCCATGGGCGCTAAGGTTATCAGCGTGATAGGGGGAGGTGAGCCGCTGGCTCACAAGGACATATCCGCTATTATCAAATATATCGGGACAAAGCCGGTTAAAAAAAATTTATTCACGAACGGAACGCTGATAACCGGGGAAACTGCGGCTCTTCTGAAAAATAGTGGATTTGCGGTTATTGTAAAATGCAACAGCAGGACCCCCCATATCCAGGACCACCTGGCCGGGCTCAAGGGTTCCTTTGAAAAAATTCAGAAAGGAATGCGGCATCTTTTTAACGCCGGGTATCCATCCGCAAAACTGCCGTTGGGCATTGAAACCATTATCTGCAGGCAAAACATCAAAGAACTCCCGTCACTCTGGCAATGGGCGCGGGAACGCAGGATAATGCCCTACTTTGAAACAATCACCTTCCAGGGGAGAGCGCGTAATCATCATGACCTGAATGTCAGCTCAAAAGAACTCCGCGTTCTTTTCAAAACCCTGCTGGAGATTGACGAAAAAAAATATAATTTCACATGGCATCCCCACCCACCCATTGCGGGCCTCTCCTGTAACAGGCATTTTTACAACCTGGTGGTGACATCCAACGGATATGTCCGCCCTTGTGTCGGAGTTAACATATCTATCGGCAATGTGCGGCATGACGCGCTAAAAGATATAGTCTCCGCATCCGATGTGCTTAAAAGCCTGCGGCATTTAAAAGGTAAAATTAAGGGTGCCTGCCGGAAGTGTTCTTATCGCGATGAATGCTACGGATGCCGGGGCCTGGCATATCACATCTGCGGCGACTATCTGGCGGCAGATCCGATTTGCTGGAGGAATCCCAGGCGGATTATTTAAACAGGACGATTATGGACAGGTTTCACATGATTGACGAAAAATCTCTTACCCCGGCATCCATCGCAAAACTCCAGACACAGCGTTTTAAGGAAATAGTGGGCTATTGCAAAACAAATTCTCCTTATTACCGCCAAAAGCTAGCCTCTCTGGATATCCGCGATGTGGCGGACATCAGTGATATCGCCCTGTTCCCCTTTACCACAAAAGACGCTCTATCTTTTGCGCCGCAATCTTTTCTCTGCATTGATAGCTCCCGGATCGTTGATGTATCCACCACCAGCGGGACGACCGGGAAACCGCTTATGGTTAAGCTCACAGAAACCGATCTTCAGCGCCTTGCCTTTAACGAATATCTATCCTTCACTGCAGCGGGGCTTACCCGAAATGACACGGTGATTCTTGCCGTAACCATGGACAAATGCTTTATTGCCGGGCTTGCATACTTCCTGGGTTTGTCAAAATTAGGCGCCACAATACTAAGAGTGGGGCCTGCTTCTCCGGAGATGCTTCTGCGTCTTGCTTCGGACGCCAAGGCTACGGCGATAGTAGGCGTGCCTTCATACCTGCTGCATGTCTGCGAATATGCCCGCAAGAGCGGGATATCCGTGGAATCCCTGCGATTGCAAAAGTTGATATGTATAGGTGAACCTGTCCGAAACAAAGATTTATCGTTGAACGCGACGGGATTAAAACTTGCGCGATACTGGAAAAGCGCCATCTACTCAACCTATGGCATTACCGAATTGGCGATATCTTTTTGTGAATGCGCGGCGGGAAAAGGCGGACACCTGCATCCGGAGCTTTTACATGTAGAAATCGTGGATGACTCCGGGCATGCGCTGGGCCACGGAAAAGAAGGCGAGATCGTGGCCACCACCTTCGGGATAAACGGCATGCCTTTAATCAGGTATAAGACCGGAGACATTTCTTTTACACTTGCCGGAAAATGCAAATGCGGGTTGCGGACGCTGCGGCTTGGCCCCATAATCGCCAGAAAACAACAAAAGCTTAAGCTTAAAGGAACCACCATTTATCCCCGGACCATCATTGATGTCCTGGAAAGACTCACCGGCGTGCTCAACTATGTGATAATAGCGACTGCTAACCCTGATCTTTCCGACAATGTGGAAATATTGATAGCGCTTGACCCGGCGCTTACGATAGCAGAAGTGAAAGAAAAACTGAAAGGCGCCTTGAAGGTAAGCCCTAAAATCACCCGGACGCAACCGGAATTGATAGAGAAACTGAAATTTTCCTCCAACCAGCGAAAAAAAACATCATTCATAGATAAGCGCTGATATTAGCCGCTTTTGCGGGGATACACCACATCGTCCCGTATCATTCTTTTTTAGCCGCCACGCAAAACATCTCTGATTTTTTGTGCTAGAATTATAACATGGCGACAGTAAAAGGAAGGAAAATGAAGCCGGACCGGACGAAAATAGCTTTCATATTCTCCAGTTGCAGTTCCCAGTATTTGGATATGGGCAGGAGAGTTAGAAGGGCTTTTCCAGAGGTGGAGAAAAATCTACAGGTCATAAATAAAACCCTGGGCTATAACCTGGCCAGCGCCATGAAAGCTCCGAATAAACTTCTTTTACCTAAGGCAGGTTCGCCGTCAAGCACGCTCCACAGCATGGAAGTTATTGTGGCGCTTTCCCTTGCCGTGGCGCGCTCGCTTTCAGAAGCGGGAATAAAACCGGACGTAGTGGCTGGCAACTCCCTGGGGGAATTCAGCGCGGCCGTTTTCGCGAAAGTATTCGGCGTGCCGGAGTGTTTTTCAATGTTCCAAACCGTAACGCTGCCATACCTGCAGGACTGCTTTAAAAATCCACGCGCACGCGCAGCCACTATATACGGTTTGTCCCGGGTGGAACTGAAGGGTGTGTCCGCCGGGATGGCGAAAAGCGGACAAATCTGCGAAATGTCAATTTTTTTTGACAGGCTTCGCAAGGGTGTGCTGGGTCTGCGCAACGAAGGGGCCAACATGCTGAAATGCCGGCTGACACCTTTTAACCATAAGATTAAAATATCAGGGGGAATATTAGGCGCGCTTCATACCTCGCTTTCCGCCCACCTGGTGGATTGGACAAGAAATTTTTTCACCGATATTGCCTTCCACTCTCCGACGGCGCCGCTTTACATGAATCTGGATGGAAACCCGGAAACGGCTCCTGCCGCGATAAAACACAAACTGGCCTCAATGCTTAGCAGACCGGTACTTTGGCAGGAATCCCTTAATAGAATGATAGCGGACGGAGTGACGACTTTTGTGGAAATAGCTCCACGCGCCATGCTCACGGAATTTATATGCGACCTGCCTCCGGACGCCGAAGTTCTGCGCACCGACACTCCTGAAAATTACTTTCGGACCCTGGATTCGCTTTTAAATAAAAGGCCGCTGAAAAGACACCGCCCGATTAACTAAATGAGTCCGCTTCTTAAAGAACTTACCCTGGATATGTACGGCGTACGACTGCTCATAAGCGGGGCAGGCGGCCTGATTGAAGAAACAGCGCGGGATTTTGATTTTTTCCAGGCAACGCAATCCGGAGCCGCAATCGGAGTAACGGTTCTCACTCGCCCGCCGGAAAACACACAGGGGACGCGGTTCAGTTTCGGCTGCGGCAAGTGGCAGGTTTACCGCAGACCCGACGGCAGGCGGCTTGTGAACTACCCGCAGGGAGCGTCCTGCCTTTGCGACTACGCAGCCGGTCTCTTTGAATTAAAAACGCTTAACCCTGATCTGGCGCGGGAACTTTCTTATCTGCTGATACTTTCACGCGCCGGTGAAGCCCTGGACCTGAAAGGCCTGCACCGCCTGCATGCGGGAGCGGCGGCTTTCCAAAATCACCCCTTGCTTTTTTGCGGCAGCCAGGGAACCGGTAAAACCACGCTCTTATTGGAGCTTCTGAAAGATCCCGCTTTTTCACTGATTTCAGACGACACCCCGCTTATCGGGCCGGACGGCACAGTGTATCCTTTTCCTCTGCGCTTCGGCCTTGCAGCGGATAACCCGCATCTCACCGCCTACCGGAGCCTGCGCTCGTTTCGCCGCCGGTATTACCGGGAAAAGTTTCTTTTAGACCACAGCCTCTGCGGCTGGGAAGTTTCACGGCCATGCAACGGCGCGCTTTTCTTCATCCTGCGCAAAAGCTCAAGACCCGGTTTTAAAAAAATGTCAAAACCGGCTGCCTGGGCGGAATTACTTAAGTCTCTGGCGCTGGGATGGGGCGTGCCTCAGATGGCTGAATACTTCCTGCGCTTTAACGGCGCGGATCTGGCGCGCAAAACCCGCATACTGGGCTTACGATTAAAGGCCGCCCAGGCGCTTTTAAAGGGCGGAGAACAATGGATATTTGAAACCGGTCCTGACCCCGCAGCCAATGCCGCGGCCATTAAAATTTTTCTGAGCCGGCGCGCCGCAGGAGGCGCGGCCCCATGCCACAAAAATAAATTTTGCGCTTCAAAAAAATAGTAAATCCTTAGCTATTTTATAAAAAAATTTCCTTTTAAATAAAAAATAAACTTAAGAACTTCTTTCTCAAGGCTTTTACGTTCGCCTTCGCAACGGCTGAACATATCCTTGAATATCTGGCGCAAGTTTTTTCCCCGCGCAATTCCATCCCATATAAACCGGTTATCTCTTTCCAGTTCCATCTTTTTATTCAGTAACGGGTTGTAAATTATATCACCCACGCGGGTTATAAAAGGATAAACCTCAAAAGCGGAAACGATATCGGAATAATCCATGCCTTTGTGGCCCTTCAAATATTTAATCAGTGTTTCTTCCGCATATTGAGCATGCTTTGCGGGAGTATAGCCGCTCTTTACAGAGCGGCAGATTGAAGCGCTTGCCGGTTTGACCTTTAATGAGTCAGTAAAATATTTAATGGCACATTCGATCCATTCCCTGGAACTATTACAAATTACATCTTCAAGCCCTCTAAGCGTTTTCGCCCTCAAAGTCCGCTTTTCAACGGCGAACTTGTTAAGACTTATTTTATATTTATCATCGGACAAAAACATTTTTTTTACATGCTTAAGCTGCCTGTCACTCAGGCATATCTCATACTGAGGCCGGGGAGAATAGTAACCATAAAAATAATCCAGGTCGATATCCAGCGTGAAGTCTTGTGCTTTTATATCCGAGGCGTCTCCGATTATTGTGTATTGCCATTCTTTTGCGTCCGGATAAAGACTGGCGGAAAGCCTGTCTTTCGGGAAATCCATGTTTATCCAGCGTCCACTCCCGTATAAAGTCCCGATATTATGTTTTTCTTTCTTCCGGGGGGCTCTGGCGCGGTCCAGAAAAATCACCTGGTTGAATATCCCCCGCAGTACCGCGGGAAGAATAAAGTTCCCGATATTCAATTGGGTTCGCACGAATCTGCGCACGTTCGGCGAATATACCGAATCCTGAACCCAGGGCGCGGCCAGATCTGCATGCCCATCCACATGTAAAAGCGTAGAACCCTTGTGTAATTTACCCGAAGCAATACTTTCCTCCCAAAATAAAAAAACTTCATGGTGTTCATCAAAAACAGTTATATTCATAAAGTCCTGCACGGCAGCCGGGAGAGGCCGCAACATACCCAGCCGGCAGTTTCCCGCGCGATATTGTTTTGAACGTTGAGCAACATATATACCTTGGCCCGGCACCTTACTACCCTCAGAGGCTTTTTGGGCAGCCGCAGCGCCAGGGACGCGGCCTGCTGAAGATCTTTCCAGCCATGCCCTCAAGCGCGCCAAAGAACCACCCACAGGCGTAAGCCGCGTGCAGTACGGGGAAAAGCGCCAGTACCCTGCGCTTAACGGCGGTTTCCGCATTCAGACTAAAAGCAAAAATAAACGACGCGGTCAGGTAAATTGCGGCCATGATTGCAAAAAAATACGGCATAAATAAAGCGGCGGCCAGAGCGGAGGCAAATGCCAGGGGCGGCAGCAGGGTGAAAGGCGCGAACCCCTTCGGACTCAGCGCAGTTATTTGAGCTCTTC
Source organism: Elusimicrobia bacterium GWA2_51_34 (assembly GCA_001799565.1). Classification (GTDB taxonomy): domain Bacteria; phylum Elusimicrobiota; class Elusimicrobia; order Elusimicrobiales; family UBA9959; genus UBA9634. Next base: position 7,096 of record MGTS01000035.1, read on the forward strand.
CCCTCCCAGAACTGAAAACCTGGCGCGCGAACTGCGCCGGATTATTACGCCGTCTGTGCACAAGATTCAGGTCTCCGCTTAAAATCATTTCCGCGCCGGCGGCCGCCATGCGGTTAAGCAGGAGGTTCTCTTCGGCGCTGGTAAGGTGTCCCTCAAAAGCAAGCCCGTGCGCTTCCAGAAATAATCTGTCCATGGTAAGGTTGCACAGAATTAATTTTTCAGGCCCGGCGGCGCGCGTGCCCGAAACCGGAGAAAATCTTTCAGTGAAAGGTCCTCCTCCCCAGGGGGACCCAAGCAAAGCGTAAACCGCTTTTTCAAAACTGAGCGCGGCGGTAGAAAGTGTCTGCCCCCCCCCGAAAACCGCCGCGTCGCTATGCCGCGAAATCAGCGCCGAAAGCCTTAAAAAATAATTTTCCGGCAGCACCGTGTCGTCGTCAAGAAAGCAGAGCCAGCGCCCGCGCGCGCCGGCAGCCAGGGCATTTCTGGCTTCCCCGCGGCAGATCCCCGGCAGCGGAACAGCCCGCACTCCGGGGAATCGGGCTATAACTTCAAAAGCGCGTTCATCCGGACCATTTACCCCGGCCAGGACCTCAATATTTTCCGGCAGCGCCGCCGTCACGCTGCCTAGACAGTCGCTAAGCATTTCAGGGCGATTGCGGGTTATTATTATTACGCTTATTTCAGGCTCAGACATTCTTTTCCCGCGCCGCTTCAACCTGGACGGCTATGAATTCGTAATTTTCCCGCCCGAACCCGCGCGAATAAAACTCTTTCCAGCCGGGAATATTCGGGCCATAAGTTTCTTGGAAAACTGAAGAAAGTGTCAGAATGTCGGAAAAAGCCGGGGAATTCCCTTTTTCAAGAAGCAGGCGCAGCCCGGCTGCGCGAGAATAAAAATAATGAAGGGGCATCTTTTCCCAGAGGCTGCGCCAGGTAGCGGCGAAATGTTTCAGCGCCAGAGCCTTCATTTCCCGCGTAAAGTCTTCCGATGGGCGGCGGTAAGAGGGTGTAAATCCGTAGCGATAAATGCCTCCGTTGTGGCCGCCATTCGGCTCGCCTCCTCCTCCCTCACGGCAGCAGCCGGCCAAATCCAGCCAAAAAAGAGGATTGTTGAGATAGGCGGTAAAGGAAAGTAATTCAAAAGCGCCCGCGCTTATCAGCACGGACGCCTGAGCCAGAAATTCGCTGCTACGGCCGGCCCGGATGACAGCCGAAGCCACCCTGTTAAAAACGGCTCGGTCCCCCGCGAGCGCGTCAGGTATAATGATATAAAACCGGTACAGAGAGTCCCATACAAATCCCGCCTCTTCCCCGCAAGTCCGGGCAAGAACCCGGCAGATTTTTTCAAAATCGGTATGGCCGGGCCGCCGGCTGTCCGCGGACGCGTCCTCCTTCGCCAAGGCTTCGAAGGGACGCGGTCCTGCGAAGCTATTGTTAAGCGAAGCAGACGCGTCGGCAAGACGGTCTGTGGCCGGACGCGCCATCTCCGGCAACCGCTCCATGGCCGCGGCATGGAGCGCCGAGAAAGCCCGGAACGCCGCCTCTTTTTTAGGATAGGAGGCGAAATCATCAAGACAGATGCCTGCCGCCAGAGCGTACTCGCGTCGTGAATCGCGCAGCGGCGACTTTGTATCCAGGTAACGCGTTACGTCCATATAATTCTTCAGGCAGTTGCGCCTTACAAAAGGGATCGGCTGATACGCTGAAAAAAAATGACAGGCCAAAATAGTGTACGCGTAAAAAGCCTCGGTCAGGTCGGCATTCTCCCCGTTACCCGAGGAGGGGCGGCGGGGCAGCTCTGTTCCGTACAGGAGTTTTGAGGAAGAATAAAATTCCCTGCCTTTTATCCCCCATACGGACATAAATTCCAGGAATTCGTCATCCCGGGCGGCCATTATTTCCCCTGTATAAGGGAGCAGGGCCTTTAGCGCGCGCTGCCTGCGTTTGAGAGCGCAGTAAAGACGCCAGTCTTCGCCGGGAAGCAAGGTACGCAATAAGCAGGCGAGGTCCATATCGCTTAAGGCCGGCACCCAGCCGCTTCCGGTCATGCCCCTGTAGAGATACAGGCTTTTCATCCCGGCGCTTGGAAGAAGCAGCCTGGCCACGGCCGGACCAATAAGATAAACGCGGCGGTAAAGTTGCGAGAATACCGGCATGGCATATGTAGCGGCGGCAAACCGGAACAATAAAGAGCGCTTCCGCGGCCCCGGTTTTAGCGGAGGAGTCCAGGGATGGCCGTTAAATAAAACATTTTTTATATACAGCCCTCTGGCCGAGGCCGGGCCTGAAAGCCCCGGATTCGGGGCGGCATACGCTTCGGCGTTTACCACGGCGTCGCGCCCGTTGTTCGCGGAGGAAACGATAGCGTACTTGCGGGCGTTCACTCGCACGTTTTCTATTTTTACAAGCCGTACCTTCCTTATAAAAATTCCTATAACCCCGGAGGCGCTTACGCGGCGCAGTTCAGCCGAAGATACGCCCAGATTAATAGCGAACCCTTTTTCGGAAACCGCGCTTGAATCCGCCATGCCCAATATGCCGCGCCCGCCTGCGAAAACCGCGTCGCCGACTGAGAAAAAAGAGGTTCCGGAAACTGACAGTCGGGCCGAGCCGGAGACGGACAAAGCCGGTTGCTCTGCGCTTCGCACCGAGCTGGAGACCAGGCGCAGGCGGGACTTACCTCTTACAACTATGCCGGCAGGGACTCCAACCGAGATAAAACCGGAAAAATTACCGCTGGCCAGGCCTGAAATTTCAGCCGAAGGCCCTTTGTTGTCCTCAAACCGGCAGTCTTTGGCTGTGAGCCGCGCCGAACCGGCGACCCAGACCCCGCGGGCGCAGCCGCGCACGGAAATACCTGATAAACTCACCCGCGCCGCATTTGAAATTTCCAGAGCGTTGCCCGCGGACGCGAAGACTCCCGAAGCTGATATGACCAGTCTGGAATTGTCCACACACTTCAACACGGGGCCTTTTCCGCCGGTAAAGACGCAACCGTAAAAGCCGCCGCCGGCCCGGCCTAGAATTTCAGCCGAAGGCCCTTTATTGTCCTCAAACCGGCAGTCTTTGGCTGTAAGCCGCGCCGAACCCGCGACCCAGACCCCGCGGGCGCAGCCGCGCACGGACATGCCGGATAAACTCACCCGCGCCTTATCTAAAAGTTTTACCGCGTCGCCCGCGACAGCGACAACTTCCGACGCGGATATGACCAGGACGGAATTGTCCACGCACTTCAATGCGGGGCCTTTTCCGCCGGTGAAAACGCAGCCGGAAAAAATGCCGCGGGCGCCGGCTGATATTTCAACCGAAAGCCCTTTATTGTCCTCAAACCGGCAGGAATTTAAACCCGCAAAAGCTTTGCCTGCAACATACATGCCGCAGGCATTTTCCCTGAAATTACAGTCTTTGGCTGTAAGCCGCGCCGAACCGGCGACCCAGGCCCCGCGGGCGCAGCCGCGCGCGGACATACCGGATAAATTTACCCGCGCCTCATTTAAAATTTCCAGCGCGCTGCCCGCGGCCGCAAACACTTCCGTCGCCGATATGTCCAGGCTGGAATTATCCCGGCACCGCAGCGCGGGGCCTTTTCCGCCCGTAAAAACGCAGCCGGAAAAACTACCGCGGGCGCCTGCTGATATTTCAAACGAAGGCCCCCTATTGTCCTCAAACCGGCAGGAATTTAAACCTGAGAAAGCCTTGCCTGCAACATACATACCGCAGGCATTTTCCCTGAAATTACAGTCTTTGGCTGTAAGCCGCGCCGAACCGGAGACCCAAACCCCGCGCGCGCAGCCGCGCACGGAAAGATCAGCCAAGTTGTTGCGCCCGCGGTTTAAAACAAGGCCGCCTTTAGCCTCCCCGGATACTATTAAGCCTCTTATTTCCAGCTCGTCCGCGGCGGAGACAATGCCGTAGTTGCGCGCGCTTATTTGCAGATCTTCCATTATTGCACTACGGGCTTCCTTTATGAAGATCCCGCCAGCCCCGGCGGCGCTTACGCGGCGCAGTTGAACCGCGGACAGCTCCAGACTGATCGCATACCCTTTTTCTGAAACCGCGCCGCAATCCGCCATGTCCAGCATGCCGTTACCACAGACGTAAACCGCATTGCCGGCGGAAAAAAAAGAAACGCCGGAAATAGCCAGGCGCGCAGAGCCGGAGGCGGACAGCGCCGGCTGTCCGGCGCTTCGCACCGTGCCGGAGGCCAGGCACAGGCCGGCCATATCTCTCACCACTATGCCCGCCGGAGTTCCGGCTGAGGTGAAACCGGAAAAGTCGCAGCGGGCCCGGCCTGAAATTTCAGCCGAAGGCCCTTTATTATCCTCAAACCGACAGTCTTTGGCTGTGAGCCGAGCCGAACCGGCAACCCAGACCCCGCGGGAGCAGCCGCGCGCGGACATGCCGGATAAACTCACCCGCGCCTCATTTAAAATTTCCAGAGCGTTACCCGCGGCTCCGGCTGAGGTGAAACCGGAAAAGTCGCAGCGGGCCCGGCCTGAAATTTCAGCCGAAGGCCCTTTATTCTTTTTAAACCGGCAGTTTTTAGCCTGGAGCCGCGCCGAACCGGAAACAGAAACTCCGCGAGCGCAGCCGCGCACGTATAGACCGGATAAACTTGCCCGCGCCTCATTTGAAATTTCCACCGCGTTGCCCGTGGCGCTGAAAACTTCTGACGCCGATATAACCAGACTGGAACTGTCCACACATCGCAACGAGGGGCCCTTTCCGCCGTCAAAAACACAGCCTGTCATAAACCCTGACGCGGTTCCGCTTAGAAGCGCTCCACGTTCGCAAGCGGAAAAATACCCGTGCCGGCATTCAAGATGCGCCCTGTCCGCCGCGCCTACGGCGCACATCCTGCCCCCGAGAACCCGGAAATGTTCCAGACACAACTCCCCGCTGCCAAGCGCGTAAACCCCCCCCATGGACGGTCCGTGAAAAATAACCGGTTTGTCCGCCGAACCCAGCGCCCGAAAGCTGCCGTATACCTGTATCCTGGCGTGCGAACTGTTCATTTCGTTAAGTATACCGTAATTTCCTCCGCGCAGCAGAGGCAAAGTCCAATCCAGTCCCCGCTCAAAAATTATTTCCGTGCCGGGCAAAACCGTCACCGACGCCCCTGGGGCTACCTGGAGATAACTCTGCACGGTAATCATTCCCTCCCAGGTCTCATCAGAATTGATTATTCCGCTTTTTACGGCTGCCGGCGGAATTTTGAGCGGGGCAAGAATCTTCATCCCCCCATAAACAGGCAAAGCCAGGTAGCCAGCCAGCGAAGGATATAAATCCGCTTCCCAGCGCCGGTAAAGGGAATTTTTCAGGCAAAGCAGGAAGGCCGGGGTTATAAGGCAGAAAAGCGCGAATAATTTTGCCGCTAAAAACAAAGCCCCCCACAAAAGATGGTAGGCGCAGAGGGAATAAAGTGATTTCAGGAACCAGAAAGAAGTATCGGGAGCGTAGAGAGTCCCCCGCTTGAAAATGCCCGCTACCCTGCCCACCGCCTGAGAAGAAAAAAGAGGCAGGTCCGGAACAATATTAACGTCACCCTTGGTAAGCAGCAGCCGGCGGCCCCTGAAAGGTAAATTCAGGATAACACGGTGAGTAGTATAACTGACGCTGTTTTTTTTCCCCCACCTGAGCAGTACCGCTATATCGCCGGGGGCAAGGCTTTCGGCAGGACAAAATTCAATTACAGCCTGGTCACCCGGCTCCATCAGAAACGACATGGAATGCCCCACTACAGGAAAAATCCTGCACGGGGCGGCGGGAGCTACCGCTTCCTGCATAAACGGCGCTTCCGGCGGCGGAAGCGCGGCGCCGGTGTTTTAAGGTTTGAGTCTATTTCGTCCAGGAATTCCAAAGCCTTGCGGCACCATTTATCCACGAATACTTCCCGGTTTTTAAGCACCAGGGCGTGAAGATCACCGCGGCTCTTGAAGCTGGAATGCTCGCGGTGCCAGACCAAAACATCCCGCGCGACCCTCAGTTTCCAGCCGGCCTGGCGAAGGCGCAGGCAATAATCAAGATCTTCGTAACAGCCGATACCGAAACGCTCGTCCAGAAGCCCCACGCTTTCACAGGCCTGGCGGCGCAGCATCAGGCAAAAACCCGTCAGACGATGTACTTCCTGTGATAAATCCGCGAATTTAAGGCGCAATGCCTGGGAATATATTTTCAATTTTCCAGGATGCAGCGGTTTCCTGTTCCGTATGTCCATAATCTGTATGCCCGAGGTACGGTTTGTGAATGGCCCCACGGCGCCGGCTGAAGGGTTCATGTCAAGGCAGGCCGCCAACCCCTGCAGACCGCCGGGGAAAAATACAATATCGCTGTTGACTATCGCCACGTAGCGGCCGGATGCTTTTTTTATGCCCTGATTAACGGCCTTTGCAAAACCAAGGTTGGAGGAATTGCGGATCTTTTTCGCGCTTTTTATGGAGGCTATATAACGGCGCGTCGCCGGACTGGAAGCGTTGTCCACAAGTATGAGCTCATAAATTCCCCGCGCCGTAGCCTCAAGAGAGGCGATGCAGGCTTTAAGCTCTTTTGGCGCATTATGCACCGGAATTATCACGCTTATAGGTTTGTCCATGGTCATGTGCCGTCTATTATAACATTTTCAAAAATCCGCCGTTCGCTTGTATCCAGTGCCGCGGTACGGCATGGTCGGGATGGAGTTACGCGCGGTAATCCCGCAGGAATTTTTCTATTTCAAGGGCCGCCTTCCGCGCCCCTCCGGATCCTTTTAATTTAAGACGCATCTTATTAATCCGCTCCCGCATAGGCCTGTTTTCCACAGCCCGCCGCACACACTCGCGCAGTTTTTTTGAAGTAACTTCGCCGCGGGACAAGCTTATGGCAAGCCCAAGTTCCTCCAGTCTGCGGGCTATAAAACGTTGCTCATACATCTGCGGAATTACCACCATCGGTCTTCCGTAATACAAAGCTTCAATTGTGCTGTTCATGCCCCCATGGGAGATAAACGCGTCGCAATCCGCCAGTATCCGAAGCTGCGGCACATAACGGCACGCCGCTATATTAGCCGGCAGGCGCCCCAGTTCAGCGCGGCGCAAATTTTTTCCGTAAGCCATTATTACGTTCCAGGCAGACCCCGAAAACGCCTTAACACACATACGGAAGAATTCCGGCCACTCATTAAACAGCGTGCCGAGAGAAACCAGCAGCAGGGGCCGGCCGCCGGGAGGGCGTTTCCAGGCGGACTCAGCCCTTTCTTTGTCCAGGCAGGGGCCGGCAAAAATAAAACTGGAATTAAAAGTATCGCCCGCGGGCTGTAAAATACGCGGGAAAAAAACTATATTCATTTTTTCCGGGCGGCGGATAAAATCACTGAAAGACATCCCGTGAAGCCCCACTCTGTCTAAATAGCTTTCAAATTGCGCGCGAAACTCGGCCTGGGCGGGATGCGTTGACCTTAAAAGCGAGTCAAGCAATGAAAAATGCGCGTTGGAGGCGTAAATAGGATTAAGCCGTATCGCGGGGATTTTGAACCTGGCCGCAAGAACTTTACCCGCCCAGCCAAAATAGTCATAAAGAATAAGGTCCGGCCGGTCTTTTCCATAAAACGTTTCCAGCCGGGGAAGCGTAAATGCCGTTTCCCTGAACACGGCCATCAGAAAACGGATATCGGCGCTATGGCGTATAATTGTGCTGCGGTAAATAAGCGGGAAAGCGCCGACGGCTTTAAGAGCGGGAGCGAATTCTTTCGTAACGGCATAGGTTACCCGGGCTCCCTGCCGGACAAGTTCGGCTACCAATCCCAGCGTCGGGTTAATATGACCCCAGGCCGGAATACCTATAAATGCCAGATGGGCGCCCTTTAACGTCTTACGGCGGCTTCCATCCTTCATTTTAAGCCCCTGCCTGATGTTTTCCATCAAAAAAGATTTTTCAGTTCGCCCCGCTATTTTTGGAAAGCACGGAACCCTGCATCGGCTGTCAAATATTATATACTTTTCTTAACATGTATACGGTGGAAAAACCGCGGTTTATCCTGCTTGGGGCGGCGCTGGTTTTCGCGGCAGCCATGGCAATTTACATGCCATCTATTTCGCGCGAGCTCTTATGGGATGACGGCGCCTTTATAGGGCGCAATCCTTTCGCGCGTAACTGCTCAAATCTGGGCACAGCTCTTAACCCGCTCAACCTGTTCAAGGTACTGCCCGTTCCTATGGGCGCCAGGCCCGTGGTAAACGCCACCCTTATAGCCGATGCCTGCGCCGGGGGAGGTCCCGCCGGCATGCACCTTACAAATTCCCTCATTCACGCCTTCAACGCGGTACTGGTATTCCTGCTTATTTTCTCCCTTTCCGGCGCTGGAACGGCGGCCTTTTTCGGGGCGCTGGTTTTTGCCCTGCATCCGGCGGCCGCCGAAGTGGTAAATATAATTACTTTTCGCTCCCATCTTTTGGGTTTTTTCTTTTTCACGGCGGGTCTGCTTGCCGCCGTCTTCCACTCCAGGGAAGGCAGGCCCGGCCCGGCTATGGCGGCCTCCGTCTGCTATTTACTTGCCATGCTCAGCGTTGAAACCGCCATAGTTCTGCCTGCCGCGGCGTTTATGGTAATTTACTTTGAGAAGGGAAGGGAAGGCGTAAAAAAAGTTTTACCGTTCATAACTGTTCTGGCGGCCCTGGCGGTTTTCTATCTATGGTTCAGAACACCGCGCAGCGGCTATGTCATACCGGGAATCGCCTCCCAAGGCGTGTCCGGGCCGTCCCTCCTCTATCCTAAATTCCTTTTTCCAGCCGCAACGCGCGAAACGACCCATGCGGTTACGCTTCTCCCCTGGCGCCTGATGTATCACGACCCGCTGGCCAGACTCTACACCATGGCGCGCGTAACCCTTGATTACTTTGCCGCTCTTGTGCTGCCGATCCATCTAAACTCGGATTACAGCCCCGCGGTAATAACCTCGGCTTCGGCGGGGCTTTGGCCCCTGGCGGCGGACCTCGCCGCCGCGGCCGCGGCGATCGCGCTGTTTATAAGGAAACGCCTGGCGGGCCTGGGCCTGGCGCTGGTTCTAATAGCGCTTTTGCCCGCGCTGAATATCTGGCCGGTCTATAATATAAAAGCTGACCGTTACCTTTACCTGCCGCTGGCCGGGTTCTCACTGGCGGCCGCGGCCGTATTCGCCCGCATATCTCGCCCGGACCCCGCCCTTTTGCCAACAGCCTTAAAAAACATCAGGCAAAAGGGCGGGGGCATGCGGCTTTACCGGATGGGCGCGGCCTGGCTTTGGCTTGCGGCTCTTGTTTTCTTGAACATAGCCCGGATCCCTGAATTTAAAGATAACCTCTCTTTTTTTTCAACAGCGGTCAAAAAGGATCCGACAGTATCCAGAGCCCGAATCAACCTGGCCGCGATGTACATGCGGTCGGGCAACTGCCCCGCCGCCATTAACCAGACGGTGGAAGCAGCCAGGCTTGATCCCCAGAATTACCAATTGGAGCTGCGCCTGAATTTCACTTTAGCCTACTGCGACCGGCGGACGGAAGCTCTTAAAAAGACCGACGCCTTGCTTGAAAAAAGACCTCAGGAGGCGGACGCCCTGTACCTGGCCGGAGTGTTGCGCCTTAAATCTGATAGGCGTTCAGCTATAAGTTTTTTACAAAAGGCTTTGAAATCAAATCCCAGTCACCGGGAAGCCCGCTTAACGCTTATTCTGGCGGAAAACGGAACTATCGCGGGTCTGCCGTCCGCGGAGAGGAACAATCTTAAAAAACTTGAGAAATTATACGGACAAATCGGCCTGCGCTGAGGACGCCTCGGCCGGATCGATTCCGCCTGATGTTTATATTGAGCACTTAAATTATTTTTTAGAGCCAAAACTTGTGAAAGGAAAAGATGAAAACTGCGCCGGTTGGAAATTAAAACCGGCCGAGGCCGGGGCGGTTGAAAAACCGCCGTTTTGCTCACTGTTATAGCTGCCGGCCCACAAAAGCCACCTGCCTTCAAGCTCAACCGTATTTTGTATCCTGTATGTTTCCCAAAGCGCCGTCTTCAGCTTCTCTCCCTTACGCAACAACGCGCAAAAATTTTTCAACTGCAGGCGCTGGCGGGGCCGGAAAAGGTAGGCCACTATCCCGTAAGATTGCAGGTACCAGTCGCTTATCTGTCGCTCGGAGGTAAGGTCAACAACTTTAATTGAAAAGAATTTGTCAAATTTTATCAACCGCTCTTTAGGAAGATAGGGGAGCGCCTGGCCCCAGGGGCCGGCCTTGGGGTAGGAATTATCCTCCATAAATACAGCCAGCCCTTCATTAAGCCACTGCGGCGGGTAGGTAAGCTTCTCTCCAAAATAGCTTTCAAAATAAAGGTGGGTAAGTTCATGGGCTAGAACGGCTTTCAGCTTTGCCATGTCGCCGGTGTCATAAACCACCACGGTTTTTTTGTCAAACAAGGCGAGGCCTTTTGACCATTTAGGCGGGGTGAATTCCCCCGCTATATATGACTTCCGGCCCGAGTAAATATAAATTTTTGTTTTTTCCCTCACCATCCACGGCGCGAACATAGCCAGGTTGAGGCGCATGGAAGAATACATCCGCTCAAGCTCAAGGCTGACGGCGGAGGGCGACAAATTGGATTCGTGATAGACTTCAAAATGCGGAGAGGACTTCAGATGCCAGGAAACCTGCGGGGCTGTTGAAATTTCCGCGGCTAAAGCGAGGGCTGCCGACAGGACCGCTATCAGGGGCATGAAGGATCCGGAGAATCCTGATCCGCGTCTATCTTGACGAACATACCGTTTGTCGGGCTTAAAGCCCCCCTGCTGTAGATCAGAGAAAAACCGTCCATACAGGTACTGCCGCTTGTCGGGATAAGGCCGAAACTCGGATAACTCATCATGCTCCACATGGAAAACAGATTGCTGCTATACCCCTGGGAACGCACTTTAGACGCGCTGGAGCGGTAAGTGCGCGTTGCCGTCATATAGCGGCCTAGAACCCACTGCATCACCATGACGGCTATCATGGAAAGTATGACAGACATCACCAGCGTCTGAAGAAGTATCATTCCCTTTCTGCGGGTCACGCGGGTCATAGTTATAGTCTAGCAGAGAAAACCGGCATTTTCAAGGTGCTTACATAAATTACATGTTTACGAAAAACTTCGCGGGAGACACTATATTGCGGGACTGTTTATTCTTACAACAGTTTGAAGGGAATAATCAATTGTGCGCTGGGAGGCGCTTAGATCAGCGCCGGTAACAGCAAGTGCGCCTGGATTCCAGAGAATCCTCAGATTGACAGCCACTACGCCCTTTTCATTCATCTGGCGCGAAAAAACAGGCACACCCGGCCGCGGTGTGACATTGCTTAAAAGTAAAATGGGCGCGGCGCAGACTGGATAGGCGCCAGCGGGAGGATTCCAGAAAAAAGGAGCGGCGCTTGAGCAAGCCCCGCCCCCGGCGGTGGGGATGGGGCCGGAACAATAATACAGGCAGCTGCCGGATGGGCAACCGGGCGTAACAATAGTGGTACGGTAAAAGTGATGCCAGGTGACGGGGCCAGGGCCTATGGGGGCACAGCCGGTAAGCTGGTCAACATTAACGGCGAAGTTAAGATGGTCGCTCACGCCGCCGGCGACCGGGGAGTCTATCCTTGTGGCCGCAATGAGGTTCTGCTGTATTGTGCGCATGGCCATCGCCGTATTGGTTTTCCACATATCCTGGCGGTAATTCTGATGCGTGTTCCTGGTAATAGTGGAATATATAGAGGATATGGAAGCCATCATGAAGCTGAAAACCAATACGGCGATAATCAGTTCGATTAAAGTGAAGCCAATTCTATGGAGGAACAACGGAGTCCCAAAACGGCCTTTTCTTCGTTTCATTCTAAACCTTTTACATATCCTGGTAAATCAGCGTGAACTGCACCCTTTTGCAGGCCGTGCTCCCCGTACCAAAACCGCAATTAATGTCGGTCACGGTATAAGTGAAAGAAGGAGCAGGCAAAGACGGGTCGTTATCATTGAGGGGCGTATTCTGTAAAAGCGCGGTTATATTGTGCGTGATACCGGCCGGGGAACCGAGCAACGCCCAGTTGCTGCCTGGTTCGGCCGACCACACCCCCCCGGCGTTGGGAGAATAATCTGCCTCGCCAGGAACCGCGCTGACATAGCTTTTAAGCGTTTCCTGGGCCTGTTTAAGCATGAATCCCGCGGCTTCGCGCTTATCCGCTTTTTTTTGCGAAGCGAAACTTGAAAGCAGCACCGAAAAAACTGCCATGGCGGTGGTGGCGGCTATTACGGTAGCCACAAGCACTTCCACCAGCGTCTGGCCTTGCTTTTTCGGTTTCATTCTTTTTAAAAAGCGGGACAGTCCGGCGCGGTGCCGGTCTTAGCGCACGCGGGGGACGCAGTGGTTGAGAAAGTGTAACCCCAGTCCTGATAAGCCAAATTGCTGGTGCCGGGGCTGGCTCCAGACTTACGCGTGGCTTGGACTATGATGCCGCCTCCAGGGCCGGGATTCAAGGCCGAATAGGAGTAAGCCGCATTGGTCCAATCCTGACTAACCAGGTAATTGCAGGCAATAAGATTACAGGCGCTTGTGCCGCCGGAAACACAGGGGCCCGGGGGATTAGTGCACGTGTCAAAAGACCCCGAAACGTATACACCATTACCCATAAAAAACATCCGGCTCGCGCTTGCGATCATGTTCGCTATTCCGATGGCGTTAGTAGCTTTTGAAGTTTCTACGGTCTTCTGATACTGGGGCAGGGCCACCGCAGCGAGTATGCCTAGTATGGCTACAACCACTACAAGTTCAATTAATGTAAAGCCGTTTTTATTTTTTCTCATATATACTATCCCCCTGCAGGTTTAAAGTCACAAGCGGAAAACAGCCGGTAATCAAAACCTGCTGCTTGCAACTTTTAAGCCTCTTGCCTGTGACCTGTGATTTGAAACTTGTAACTAGCGGCGTGTTGCGCCGCTAGTGTATCTGCGAGAGCTGAAAAATGGGCATAAAGATGGATAATACTATAACGCCTATTATGCCGCCGATGCCCACCACCAGTATAGGGTCTATCATAGAAGAGAAGCGCCGTACCCACTGGTCGATCTGTTCCTGATAATATTTGGAAAGCACCGCTATAATATCCGGCAGCTTGCCGGACTCCTCGCCCATCCACATCATGTCGGTTACCATTCCGGAGAAAATGCCGGTTTTTTTAAAAGACTCGGAAATGGAGCGGCCGCTTGCGATGTCGTTCTTGGCCTTTCTGAGTGCATCCTGAAAAATAAGGTTTTTTTTAAATGCGCCCTCAAGCACGGATACGGCGTTAAGTATGCTGACGCCGCTGCGTATGAGCGTGGACATGGTGGTTAAAAGGCGCTCGGTCTGTATGTTTTTTATAAAATCCCCGAACAGCGGTATTTTAAACTGTATATGGTTCCATGTCAGACGCCCCTGGGGAGTGGCAATATACGCCCTGAAAGCTAAAACACCGCCTATGCCGGCCACTATCATAAGCACAATATAATTTGAAACCATGCTGGAGATCATTATTATAAACTGCGTAAGCATCGGCAGCTTCAGATTGAAGTCCCTGAAAATACCGGCAAAAACAGGGACAATGAAAACCACAAAGTAGGCAAGCACCCCGCTTGACATAAACATGAGCACCGCGGGGTAGGCAAGCGCGGTGACGATCTTGGATTTAATATTTTCCTTTGATTCGCTGTAAGCGGTTACCTGCCTGAGCACGGCCGGCAGCTGGCCGGAAACCTCGCCCGCCTGCACCAGAGACACCCAGATCTCGTCAAAAACCCGCGGATGCTTTTCAAGAGCCTTATGGAAGGCGCCGCCTGCGGAAACTTCCTTGGTAACCTGGCCAAGCACTGCGGAGAGATTTTTATTTTCGGCATGTTCACTTAAAAGGGAAAGCGCGCGCACCAGCGGAATGCCGCCGCCTATAAGCGTGGACATCTGCTCGCCGAAAAAAACCAGCTCACGGCCCGATACCTTGCCCCTGCTCATCCTGTTGGCATTGAGCATCCCCCTTGCTTTGGCCTGATCGGACTGGATGGAAAGGATAAACAAGCCCTTGGTCTGAAGGGTTTGGATTGCGCGGTCTTCGTCGTCCGCTTCCACATTTCCTGTGGTAACGGTACCTTGGGCGTCCTGAACGGTGTAAATGAATCTTCCCATATAAAATCAATATCCACGCTTACAGAAATATCTCAGACTGCGACTGCAGGATAATTAGACAAAAAAAAATGGTATAAATCAATACCTAACTTGGAGGGGCATATTGCAGCTTGTAGGCTAGTAGGCTGGTAAGCCCAGAAGAGATACTTTGCTTTTCCGTAAGCCTACTAGCCTACAGGCATACCAGCGAATTTATTTCCCCAGGCTTATCTTTCCGTGACTGTTACCGAAATCATTTCTTCAGCCGAGGTAACGCCTTCCAGCACCTTGCGCCAGCCGCTGGCGCGCATATTCCATGCCCCGCCTTTAATGGCGGCGGCCGCTATTTTTGTAACATCGGCGCCTTTGTAAATAAGTTCCTTCATCTCCCTGGTATTGAAATAAACTTCGTAGATGGCTTTACGGCCTCTGTAACCCATATTGAAGCATTTGGGACAGCCCTTGGCTTTGTAGAATATCAGTTTCGCCGGGTCAGGCAGCGGCGCGATATGCGACTCCGACATGAACATATCCAGTTCTTCCTGCGGCGGATGATAGGGCTGTTTACAGTCGGGGCATAGCATACGCACCAGGCGCTGAGACGCCAGCAGAAGCAGAGTGCTCGCAAGCAGATATCCCTCTATGCCCATATTTATAAGGCGGGGAATAGCGTCTAGAGCGCTGTTTGTGTGCAGTGTTGAAAGCACCAGGTGCCCCGTCATGGCGGCCTTAAGGCATGATTCGGCCGTTTCGTTGTCGCGCACCTCGCCTACCAGTATAACATCCGGGTCCTGCCGCAAAAAAGAACGCAGACCTGAAGCAAAGGTAAGCCCTATCTGCGGATGTACCTGTACCTGGCTTATGCCTTCCATCTTGATTTCTACGGGGTCTTCCAGCGTCATAATATTGATTTCCGGCGACCTTATAGTGTTTAAAACCGCGGCTAAGGTGGTGGTTTTACCGGAGCCCGTGGGCCCGGTGAGAAAGATAAGGCCGTTCGGGGCTTTGGCGGCTTTAAGGAAGTCTTCGCGCTGGCGGATTTCAAAGCCCATCTTTTCAATGTTAAGCTCCACCGCGCCCTTGTCAAGAAGACGCAGAACCAGTTTTTCGCCGAAAACCGTGGGACACACTGAAACGCGGACTTCAATAGTGCGGTTCTGATGCCTGATAGCGAAAGTTCCATCCTGGGGGAGACGGCGTTCCGCGATATCAAGTTTTGAAAGGATCTTAACGCGTGAGATCAGGCTTTCCACCAGGGCCAGCGGCGGGGAGCTGCGCTCATAAAGCACGCCGTCAATGCGCAGACGCAAAGAGACTTTTTCGTCAAATTTCTCAAGATGAATATCGCTGGTCCGCTCGGAGATGGCCTGTTTTAATATGGCGTTGACCAGCTTTATCGACTCGGCGCCCTTTGACTCGCCGATAATAATTTTATCTAAATCCAGCTTTCCTTCCGGCGTGATAAAATCTTCATCCGCGCCCTCGCCTTTGGATTTGAGCGCCTTATCCATTACCTTGTCAATCAGGTCGGCCTGCCCCTGCTGATAGAAAGAGTCAATAACTTTCAGAATCTGCGCCTTGGTGGCGATAAACGGCTGTATTTCCATGCCGCAGACAATTTTGATGCTGTCAAGCATCATAATATCCGTCGGGTCTGTAAGCGCCACCGCCAGTATGTTTTCATCCATGAAAAGCGGAGTTACAGCCTGCTCTCTGGCGAATTTTTCCGGGATCAGTTTTTCCAGCCCCTGGCCTTTCTCGGGGTTAAGTATCCGGTTTTCTCTGGAAGCGTATGTTACTCCGAGCTGCCTGGCGAGCGCCTGGGCAACCTGCTCTTCGCTTGCGTAACGCAGTTTTACCAGGGCCTCGCCGATGCGGCAACTCTGCTGAACCTGGAATTTAAGCGCCTTACTGAGCTGGTCCTCAGTTATCCAGTTCATCTCTATCATCAATTCGCCGAGTCGTTTTGCCATAAATTATTGTAGCTTGTAGGCAAGTATGCCTGTAGGCTGGTAGGCCAAGAAGAGATATTCTACTTTTCCGTAAGCATACCAGCCTACTAGCCTACCCGCATACCAGCGAATTAGTTTCGCATGACTTAATCAACTAATATCGTCGGCGTAATAAAAATCACCATGTCGGTATTAACACGCCGGGAACTGACGCTGGTAAACAGCCAGCCGATAATAGGTATGTAACCCAGCAACGGGACTTTCTTAACGGTTTTATTGTCCTGGGAAGACAGCATGCCGCCTATTACCACGGTCTGCCCGTTTTTAACCCTGACCATCGTTGAAGCGCCGCGGCTGATAGGATCCAGAACCGTAGTGCCCTGCACGGCTACTCCGGAGGCGATTACGCTGGAATAAGAGGGCTGGGCGATAAGGGTAACATAACCTTCCTTATTCACCTGCGGCGTAACCTTCAGCATAAGGCCTATGCGCCTGCGTTCCACTCCGGTGGATGACTGCCCGGCAGAACCTCCCGCCGAGGCCACAGAGCTGGTGGTGCCCATAGCGGCGTCTTGTGTAACCTGTATGATGGCGGTTTTATTATTCATGGCGACTATCTTAGGCTTTCCAAGATAGCGCGCCTCGCCCCTTGAAATAAGGGCGCGGAAAATAGCCTGCAATTGCGCCAGACTGAAAACACCGTAATAAACACCTTTCGGACTCATCTGCGCTGTAGAGAATATCGGATCTATCGTCCCGCCGCCGGAAGAACCGCCAGATTCGGAAGACGCGAGGTCGGCGCTTTTCGGAAAGAAGTTTTTCCAACTGTCACCCGAAAAAAACCCGGGCCGCAGTCCATAATCCGTAAGACGGGCGGGACCGGCGAAATAAGCCATCTCTCCCCGTGAGCCGCCCCATTCTATGCCAAGCTCATTGACACGGTCGGTGTTTATTTCCACTATCTGCGCTTCTATCAGTATTTGCGGAGCTTTTTTATCCAGCTCGGAGAGGATCTGCTCCACCTGCGGGAACACCTCCGGCACGTCGGTGATAATAAGGGTGTTAGTGCGCGCGTCAACGGCAAGCTTGCCGTATTTTTCCGAGAGTATGCTGCGCACTATATTCAATATGGAGATCGGACTTTCTTTTCCCTGCTGATCGCCTCCCTGGGAATTTTGTCCGGCCATAGCGCCCTGTCCGGAGGAAACATCGGGCGAAGTGATGGCGGACATTTCGTCTCCCGCCGAACCTATCGGGATCAGCGGTATGTAGCTGAGAGTGTAGAGCTTGGTGATAAGGTTCGGCATGCCGGCCGAGCGTTTTTGCACAACATATGTGTTGCTCCTGCCGATGCGCTGGTAGGTGAGGCCCTTTACCCTGAGCAGCAGTTCCAGAGCTTCGCGCACAGTCGTCTTGCGCAAAAAAACGGTTATGGTCTTGGCCTCAAGGCCTTCCGTTATAATGAAATTAACCTTTGACTGGGCCGATACCACATCCAGGAAAGTGGACAGGGGCGCGCCTTTCAGCCTTATGGGGCCTATTTTTCTGTCAAGCGGAGAAACAGACTCCACTTCCGCGTACATGGGCGCTTCTTTCTGTACGCCGCCTATCTGTGTCGATTCCACCGGAGCGCCGGGGGGTTGCCCCTGCGGCATGCTCTGCGGCGGAGCGGAATCCTGCTGCTCCGACTCCGTTATGGGACCGCCCTCCTCTCCGGACTGGCCCTGCAGATCCTGCATGAAATTCTTGTCCTGGGCAGCAGATCCGCTTTGAGCGAAAAGCGTTCCGAAAGGCAAAGCCGCCTGCTCACCCAAAAGGCACAGCGTTATCAAAATCCTCAGTTTGTTCATAACATCCTCCATTACATTATAAATAATCCGCTCCGATAAGCAAACCCCGCTGCAGGCTGAAGGCCGCTATCATCGATGGTAACTGAAAGCTACGGAACGCTACGGAAAGCAACTGAAAGTTAAGAAAGAAAACCGCTTTATACGACACTCTTACTTTCTGTGGCATTTAGTTGCATTCTTTTGCCTTCCATTGCGATAAATTATCATCTCACCGCAGGAATACTTTAAACTGCCTCCCTTTGTGCTCGCCTATAAAATAGTTTACTCCGATCTTTAAGATTTTAGCCCCAAGGATCTTCTGTCCGACATTATACATGTCGCCATTGATTATAACGGCATTGCCTACTATTCCCTGTAAACGCATTTTGGTCTCTATGCTGGTTTCCTTTTTGCGTTTTTGCAAGGCGGCCAGCCTCTGTCTTTCAGCCTCGGCACGCTGATATTCTTCAGATTTTATCTGCTGGTATTCCATAGGCGACATAGTGGGATTGCGCGGAGACTTCGGGCTAAAATAAGAAATCGGCTCGGACCGTGTGGAGACAGCGGCCGCCGCAGGAACCGCCGCGTTTGTAAGAACCGCTTGAGCGGACACGCCTGACGCCGTAGCCGGGGCGGAATGAGTGGACGCCGGTATTGCGGCCTGTTCCTGTGACACCGTTCTGCCGCCGGACTCCGGCGTATCCCCCGCGCCCGCCGCGGGCGCGGGCGGCTGAAAAATAGCGCCGGCATTCATTTTCTGGGCTCTCTCCGAAACCGCTTTTTCCTTATTTTTAGCCCACCAGTTGTAAAAAAGAAACGAAGGCACGGCAAGAACCGCCGCCAATAAAAGCCATCCCGCAGTTGAGGCGATATTTTTCATCCCCCCCCCGGAGCGGCCGCGGGGCCGCCGAAACGCGGGAATACGGTGGAAAGTTTTAAATCCACCTGGATCATGCCCATGCGCTCATCCAGCTTTTTGAAGCGTAATTCTGTAACTTTAATAAAAATAGGCGAATTCTCTATATCCGCCAGCCAGGCGCCGAGCTTGACGTAGCTGGTTGTCACGCTAACGGAACGGGAAGCCGCCAGAAAACCTCCCGACTCCACTTCTTCTTGCGCGCGGAGCGAGTCTATATCTATGCCGTTTTTCTTCGCATTGGCGTTTATAAGGTAGCTGAGCCACTCTCCCTTATCTTTCAGTAAAGGCAATTTGGCCTGATAAAGCGAAAGGTTGGTTTTAGCGTCTCGGTATTCCTGGTAATTCTGGCTGATTACCTCAAACTTTAGAAGTTCCCCCGACCTGAAAGCCAGCTTTGATCTCAAAGGCGCGTAAATTACGGCGTAAATACCCAGGAGCACAGGCAACGCGAAAAGCAGCGGCTTTTTAAACGGCACGATGCCCTTCTCAGAATAAATTATGACAATATCGGAAGCCATATTCTTAAAGAAGGCCTGCAACCTGAATAATTGCTCCATGTCAGGACCTCCTTAGGACGCAGGTGATGTTAAAGCCCGTGGGTTCCGCGCGGCCGGCGGTCCCGGATCTCCCCCCGCCCGAGGCAGCCTCGGAATTCAGAGTATGATCTATGCTGCCGTTAGGCGGCATGAAAATTTTAAATTCAGCGGAAGTCTTGAGCGACTTTTCAAAAAGATTCACTATGCCGAATTTCATATCACCCTTAAGCGCGGTTTTGCCGCTGAAAGTTATTGTTTCGGCCGCGGACTGGGTGTTATCGGAAAAGAACGGGCTTGTATAACGCATCTCCTCTATCCACAATGCCTCAGGAATGGTATCGGCGATTACCTGCAGTTTAGGCGCGATGTAATCCCTGTTATTGATCAAGCCAAAAAGCATTCTTCCATTTTCGTGCATGGCTTTAATTTTTGTCCTTACTGCTTCCACAGAGTTTCCCTGCAATTCCGAGGCGCTCCCCAGTTTGGCCTTAAAACCTGAAAGCCTGGAGTCCGCCATAAAAAGCCGCACCTGGGTTATGAGCGAGAGCGCGAGCATAAGGCCGCCGAGGATGGCAGTGATGCCCCAAACATAGCTCTGTACCTGTTTTTCAAGCCTGGAAGCGGCGCTTATACCCGAAAGATCAAGCGTAAGCCTGCCCGCTGCCGCGCCCTTAAGAGAGGCTCCAAGCGAAAAAAAAGCGGCGGTGTCGTTGTCTTTTAAATCCGCCAGTTTTGCCGGCTCCCAGAGGACCAGCGGGATCTGGGATTCCTGGGCCGCCGCGTCTTTCCATACTTCAAGGTTGTCTCCGCTCAGCATCAGATTCTTATAAGCCTGCCCGCCCACATAACGCTCCACGAATTGTACCGATCCTTTTATGTCCAGACGCTTGCGTTCGGTTAAGGATGAGGCGCTGTCAAAATCTTTTTCGCGATACATTACCGGGTAACCGCCGCTTGAAAAAAGGGTTAAATTCTGTGAACCAAAAAAGTGAATATAGGCCTTCACATCATGATCTTTCGGATCCAGAAAAGCGAACAGCCGCTCCAGAGAACACGAACTGGTTTCCAGGCTTGCAAGTTCAAGACCCGCGGATTTAAGCGTGTTTATCAGAAATTCAACGCTTTTTTTCTGGGTGAGACCGAAGAGAACCCCCATTTTTTTGCCGCCATCAATCGCGACCACGCTGAAATCGTAAACCACCTCGTCGAAAGAAATCGGTATATACTTTTTTGATTCAAGCGGTATGGCGCGGTTCCAGAACTTTCTATCCATGACCGGCATCACGAAATAGCGCAAAATAGCCAATTGCGGGGAGAATGTGACCACCACATTTGAGGATCCCCAGCTTACTTTTTTTACAGCGTTTTTAAAACCGTCCACCCACGGAGCATGGTCATCAAAAAAATCGTTATTAAGGGAGAGCGGACGTGTCATCCCGGCCGTAGAGTTGAAGCCGGTAGATATTTTTACCAGATGCTGGACCTGAAGCCTGGAATTTTTGCCCGCCTTTACTTCCGAAAGGCAAATTTCCGAAGGCGAGAGGTAAACGCCCAGAGTGTCATTGCTGCCGATTTTGTTCATATATCCCGCGATTTTACAATAGTATAAAATTTATCCGGTCGGCGCCACTATCAGGCTATGGTACTGGCCAACGCTTATTCTTTACCGATTACCGGCTACTGGTTACTGGTTACTGGTTACTGGTTACTGGTTACTGGTTACTGGTTACTTCCCCTCCGTTTCCCCTTTCCCGCTACTCTTGCCCCGCCAGCTTTATTTCAACAAGAGTTTTAGGGGTTTCCGAAACTTTCGTCTGGGCATCCAGTCTGTTTTTGTCTATCTTGTATTTTTTGCTAAGCCTGGCGACCACATAATTCACGCGGTTTTCAGCCATGGCTTCTGCGTTAGGCTCGCCGGAATAGGCATACCCGGTAAGCTTTACCGTTGATATCGGGTAGTAATTCAGCGTTTCGGCGACCTGGGAAAGTTTCTTCTCGCTGTTGGCCGTAATTGTAGCGCTGTTTTCTTTAAAATAAATTTTATAACTTACCTGCCCTGAAAAGGGGATTTGATTCTCTCCGTCTCCGGTGGCCTGTGCTATGACCCTGTCCTGTTCCGCCTTAGGCGGACTGTCCGCGACTGTGACACTGGCCTGTCGCGGGCCTCTGGCGCTGTCCGCGACTGAGGCGGCTTCATCTGGATTTGTTTGGGGCGCCGCGGCGCGCTTATTTTTTGCCGGCGACAGGCCGGTTTTCTTTTTTTGTCCGTATTTTCCGGCGGTGAACAGCGCGGGTTTACGCGCGGAAGAGCCTTTTTTCAAAAGAGCTTTGCCTGTTTTAAGGGGCGGTTTTCCGGAAGTTCCGGCTTTTGTCTCCGCCCGGGATTTGAGCTCTTTGGCCTTAACGGCCGCGGCGGAAAGCAGGCCGGCCCGCGAAGCTTTCTCCTCTTCCGGAGTGGGCCTGATGACAAGCGTCCGCTGCACAGTGGTTTCCTTGCCTTCCACATCCGCCGCGGTAAGCGAGAACATATATTTCCCGGAAGGATAGGGGGCTCCGAAAAAGTTTTTTCTCCCGTTCCAGAAACTCTGGTTATACTGGGCGCCTATCCCGGAAATTGCCTGAAGGAGCAGGATATTGTTATCCTTCCGCACTTCAAAAATCTGGAATTTCCAGGAAGGCGTTCCTGTAGGAGGCTCAAAAACCGAAAACTCAACTATGGCGCCTTCGTCGGCGCGCATGGAAAGCGCGGTTGGATAAATGCCAAGAGAGATCCGGGGCCCTTTGGTCGGAAAGTCTTCTCTTTCTTTAAGGCGCGGAGCGTTATCGTAGGAGAATATCATTATCAGTCCGCCGATATTGGTGAGTTCTTTCGGCAATTTAACATCGGAACCTGTCAGATTCACTTCAATTCTTGCCGGGGAAATACCTCTGGATATAAGGTACGAATTCAGCGCCAGCGCCTGGCGGATGCTTTTAATTTTCACATCGTTGCGGGCCGAACCCTCAGGCAGAATAAGGCAGTCAGCCTTGCCCATGGTAAACATCAGGCCGGCAAGCCCCGAAAGCAAGGGCGTCACGCCCGGTTTAAAAACCGCTTCTCTGGCGAAAAAAGCCGAGGTGTTTATGGTAATAGCCTTTGGCAGACTGTCTCCCATATAGATCTTAACGGCATCGCTGCGCCCAAGCTCAAGCAGGATAGAACGGCGCATCTCCGCGATCTTTGCGGCTATTTTTTCGCTCACCATTTCTTTTCGTGACACTTTGGCGTCGGCTGCGGCCATTTCCGCCTCTTCCGAATCGCTCACGCGCTCCCGTTCCTGTGAAGGGGTTTGTCTTTTACCCGGCTCTTTTCTTACCTCTTCAACATCGCTTAGAGCGCCGGCGTCAGAACCTTTATCTTTAGGGGTATCCAGTCCGGTATTCATCCTGAGAGTTATTTTCGTGACATATTCGTTGGCAAGCGACCTTTCCGAAGGAGTGCCTCTGGTAAGAATATCCATAAAACGGTCCATGGCTTCATTGTCCTGCCCCTCATGATAAAGGCGCATAGCCTGCTCCATGGGACGGCTGACCCCGTAGGACCCTGACTGGGGCCCGGCGGCCGGCGCGCTCAGATTAAAGGCAAAGGCCAAAAGCATGGCCAATGCCAGACTCCAAAACCCGCCTCCGGAATTATCCATCATAGCATCGCTCCCGATCCGTATTGACCTTCCCGCACCATATTTAACAATTTTCGCTTTACCTAAATATTGCGTTATTGTTACGAAAGCGTAGCCGGCATAGGCGGCTACAGGTGGCAGGTAGTAAGTGACAGGTCACATGTTGCAGGTTACAGGTCACAGGTAAAAAAATTCCGACTGTTCCCTTTTTATTACGGCAGCGCTTTCAGGCGGGCAGCCACGGCGGTATTACCCGGATCAAACTGAAGAAATATCCCCCACTCAGTCCTGGCGCGGGCGAAGTCGCCTTCTTTTTCATAAATGGCCGCCAGCCCGTAACGGGCGGAGTTATCGGCCGGGTTTTTTTTAAGCAGAGACGAAAGCAGTGTTTCGGCGCCGCCTGTATCGCCCGCTTTGAAAAGCAGTTTGGCTTTAAGCATTAAAACTTTTACGTTTCCCGGGGCAAGGTCCAGCAATATATCCGCGTTTTTAACGGCCCTGTTGATATCGCCGCCGGAAAGACCGCCGGAGGCTTCGTTATAAAGCGCCAGCCACTGAAGGTCCGGGTCGGATTTAATCTTCATCCGCGCGGCCGCGCCGGCCAGGTTTTCGGCCAGCATCCTGTTTTCCGGGTCAACCCGCACCCCGCGGCCGTAAGCCGCTCTGGCCTTTGGCAGGTCTTTTTGCAGACTATAAAAATAACCGAGAGTATTCCACATATTTCCGTCGTCCGGAAATATTTTTACGGCGTCTGAAAATATTCTGGCCCCCGCGCCCGCCGCCGCATCTTTGGCAGACAAGCCGTAGGCCGGAGCTGCGTGGCGGACGCCTGCCGCGGGCGCGGCGGCTTCAGCGGTATAAATCTCAGCCAAAGCCTGGTAAACCGGCGGGTTGAGGGGGTTTATAAAAACCGAGGCCTCAAGAGCATGCGCCGCCTCCTGAAATTTTCCGGCGCGTTTCTGCACCACGGCCATATTAAAATAAATCTCGTCGTATCCGGCGTTGGCCTTCAGAGCCTCGCCATAGGCCCATCCTGCTTGCTCAAGCTCACCCGCGCGCACAAAAGCGTTAGCCAGTTCATAGTTATTATTTACTTCGCGGGAATGCAGGCTGTAAGCCTTTTTGAGTTCAAGCACCGCCTGCGCGAAATTATTCCTGCGCATTTCCTTAAATCCGTTGAAATAGTAAAATTCGCGCGCGAACTGCCTTTGCCAGAAAATGGCGGCAAGCGCGCAAAAACAGACCACGGCTGCAAGCCCCGCCCTTTTGGCCCATGAAGCGCGGATTACGATCGCGTCCATAATCTTATTCCAAAAGAGCGGGGCAAGCCCTGCGCGTCTGGGCCACTGGTGGACAGTGGGCGGAAAAACTTTCAATGCTAAAGCGCCGGTAAGCCACCAGAACAAAAGCCCCGGCACCGCAAAATGCAGAGAAACATTGAGCATATTGTCGGCGAACATCCCGACCAGAGCCGCCGCAAGGGGCACGGCTGAAGCCGCGACATCGGGCGCTGAGCGCTTTTGGTAAAAACAAAAACCGGCGGCCAGGGTGAAAAAAAACCAAAGATAGGCGCCCAGTCCCAGAAGCCCTGCCTGTGACCACTGCTCTAAAATTTCGTTATGAGCATTATTGGCGTGAGTGCGCAAATTTCTCGCGGCCTCATAATTATAAAGCAGGTTGCCCTGGTAAAAGGGATAAAAAAGTTCAAAAAGCCCCTCGCCCTTCCCCAAAAGCGGGTTTTCAAGACCCATCTGCCAGGCGCTGGCCCAGATAAGCAGGCGCTGATGAAAAGACGAGTACACCTTCTCCGCGGGCACGGACAGGGAAAGAGAGGATGGGGAATTTAGTTTAGACGTTGCTTCAGAGACTCTTTCAAAAAGTCCGGAACTGAAAGGTTTGAGAGAAGCGGAAGGCCAGAAAACAAGCACCACAAGCGCCGCCGCGAAAAAAGGGACCAGGAATTTTTTATTCTCGTAAAATTTTTCCCGCACCGCCCGGAAGGAAAAAAGGAAAACGAAGGCGGCAGCCGCGCCTAGCCAGGATGAACGGGTGAGACTCGCCAGCAGCATACCCTCGTAAGAAAAAAAGAGGATGCCGTAAAATACCCTGGCCCCAATGGTTTTGGCCCCCGCAAGGTAATAGGCGGCCAGCGGCAGCAGCATGACCACATACGAAGAAATAAAGTTAGGATTGCCGAAAGTGGAAACCGAGCGGTTGCCATAAGGGTTAATAAGCTTCGCCCAGATAAGCTCAATATGAAAATATTCCAGCACGCCGTAAAGCGAAGCAATGCCCGCGGCAGACATTATCATGGCTAAAACATCTTCCTGGCGGACTGGTTTTTTCAGCGCCAGATACGCGGCCGTTATGCCCCCAAGCCATAAAAGTCCTCCGTATGGATCCCAGAACCTGGACCAGAAATCCTGGGCGGGAGCCGGGGTTTTAACAAAGGGGAACAGGAACCACAGGGCGCCCCACAGCAGGGTGAGCGAGAGCCATTTGCCCGCGCCCGGTTCTTCAAGGTTTGAGACACCCGCAAATGGGGTTTTTAAGGACAGGTAAAAAACAAAAAAACAATTTACCACGATAAAGAGAGCGGTTTTCAGACCCTCGCTAGCCATAGCCGGCCTGAAAAAAGCTGTATGGTTAAAGTACGCGTAAATAAAGCTGAACAAGTATACGGCAAGTAGGCAGGCCGCCGGGATATTCAGAGGCGAACCCGGCAGAAAATTGCCGCGGCGCAGGAAAGCGTTTACAGCTATTACGGCCATTGCCGCCAGCAGAGAGACATTAAGCAGGGTAATCTGCAGATAATATGGATTTCGCGTCAGATCGGTGAAAAAAAGCAGCGGGGAAACAAAAAAAGACGTAACAAGAAGCAAATTCAACAGTCCCCCGCCCTTGAAAGCGTCTTTTTCCGGCATTGTTTTAAAAACCGATCGTTGTGATCAATGAGAGATCGCAACGATTTATCTCATCACTGCGCGAACTCTTTTCCGAAACGCGCCTGGAAGACAGCCATATTGCGCTTAGCCGGTTCAGCATTGGGATCAAGTTTCAGCGCCGCCCGGAACCCCTCCCCCGCCTCTTTGTATTTGCCCATGGCGTAACGGACATTGGCAAGGTTGGTGTAAGCCTCAGGTGTGGCGTGGAGATGGCCCTTGACATAACACTTCCAGGCGTTAAGGTTATGAAGGTATTCGGTTTCGGCCTTGTCAAATTGCTTGCGGTTTATATAAATTTGAGCCTTGCGATAGTAGTTGTACGGATAAACGGGGTCCAGGTTTTCGTAGAGATTAAACCGCGCCAAAGCCTTGTCCAGGTAGGTTTGAGCCTCCTGCGGCTGCCCATGCGTATTCAGATAATCGAACATCTTCATGTAAAGCGTGCCCACCTGGTGATGCATCTGCACATAATTAGGGGCTATGGCGCGAACTGTTTCATAGGAATCCATGGCCCTTTCAAAATCAGTGCGGGCCCGGTTGTTTTCGTCCCCCCATTCGGGCTTATACTGCCGCTCCATATTCAGGCGGTCATTGAACACATTGCCGACAAAATAATAAGGCATGATGAAATATTTGTTGAACTTGTTGACTTTCTTATAATATGTGATGGCGTCTTCCCATTTTCCCTGCTTGGAAAAGAAGATAGCCATATTATGATAGACATCACCCTTAAACCAGCCCCAAAAATAATAGGTAGGCCAAAGCACCAGCAGCACCGCCAAAACGGCGCCCAGGGAAACGCCTTTGGAAATGATCTTTGAATAGGCGTAGGCAAAAAAAGCCACCACGGAAAACAGCACGCCCCAGGATATCCACCACTGCAGAACTTCCCCGCCGGTTATGTAATTACGCAACGGCCCCTGAAGTTCCGAAAATTCGCTGAGCACCAGAAAAACAAGGTAGGCCAGAGCGCCCAGCGCCAGCGCCCGGGCCGCCCAAAGCAAGCCGGTATAGATCCCGCCCGCTGACGCTTCATCCTCCTGCGCGTCGGCCTGTTCACGCTTGTAGTGCAGTTCCCACAGGGCCTGCCCCCGCGCGAGGTTCACTATAACTCCCGGCAAAAGTCCGAGAAAAACACCTGATGAAACAAAACGCATGCTTACATCCGTGGTATTATGTATCAGCATCGCCAGGAAAGACGTAATGTAGCCAAGCAGATCGTAGGCGACCGGAGGTGGTTTCGCGCCTTTCAGTCCCCCCGTCAGGGTCTCAAGTCCCCGAAGTCCCACAGTGGTCACAAAAACAATTATCCACAGATAAAAACCGAAACCGATAAGACCGTTATCCATGAATTCTTCCAGGTGCTCATCCTCGGCGTGGTCAGTTTCGGTATTATGCTTGGCTTCTATGTGGAAAATTTTCGGACGCCGGAAAGCCGGATAAACCACTTTAAAAGTTCCCACCCCCGTGCCGATGAGAGGATGTGTTTCAATCATTTCCCAGGTGGACAGCCAGGTAGCCACCCTGAAAGAAACTGAACTTGGAGTTTTGGCCAGAACAATACAGACCAATACAAACGCCACCACAGGGATGGACGCGGAAACAAGAAGGAATTTAACACGGGCGCCTTTCAGTTTATCGCGCAGAAAAAAATAACCGTAAAACACCGCGAAAATAAAGGAGGAAATGCCGAAACCAAGCCACGCCCCTTTTGTTTCAGTGCCATACAAAGAAAGGATGGTCAGAAAAATAAGCGGCAAAAGACTGAATGAGCGTGTTTTAAGATATTGTGTGACCGCTATAGGCAAAATGAGAACCAGGAAGTTCCCGAAGAAATTGGGATTGCCGTAAGTTGAAAAAACCCTGTGCGAAAATGCCTGGCGCCAGATAAACGGATCAAGCCCCGGGCCCTGCGCTTTTGGAAAAAAGCGTATATCCAGAAACTGCACCAAACCGTACAAGACCGCGATATAGGCCGCTATAAGCAATATCTTTGTCAGGCGGTTTATAGCCGGCGCGCTGAATTCCCTTATAATAATGAGCGTCACCGACATATAAAGGAGATAGCGCACAAAATCATCCACGCTTGCGCCCTTATAGGGCGCGTGAAAGAAAGAAATTATCACATAGCTCAGATAGGCGAAAAAAGGCGCTAAAAACACAAAATCTTCGCTGCGGAAAGCTTTACGGCCTTCCATAACAAGCAAAGAAAGCCACAGGCCGAGCAAACCCAGGCCGCCCATCTGCAGGAGAGTGATTTTCACCTGAGCGGAATCATAAGTGCGAAGGTAAAAAGAATCGGCGATCAGGAGGTAAAGTATGGGCAGCCACAAACATATCGCCTTTCTGGCGAAACTGACGCCGGGAGCGAATTTTATATCGGAAAATTCATCGTACTGCTGAATATTTTTCTTGGACATGAGTTTTAGATACGGCTATTGCCATAAGCCATACGCCAGAGGCCATAAGTTATACGGAAACTCCTAAAAACATATGGCTTACGGCTTATGGCAGCCTTTCTGCCTATGGCTACAATACTTTTCCGTGGCAAAATAATATTCAGCCGAGGATGGGACTTGAACCCACAACCTGTCGCTTACGAAGCGAATGCTCTACCATTGAGCTACCTCGGCATCTTTATCCGAAAAGACCTGCCGTTCACGAAACGAACTTCTGCCGTTTGAGCGGCCTCGCCGGATTAATGCCTTTACATATTAGTAAATTACAGGGAATTTGCAAAATACACATCACGAAAAGGCAGGCTCCCCTTTTTACGGGAAATAGCTATTTTTTGGTTTTTTTAACCGGACATCGCGTGGGCGGAATTAAAATTTATAATTGAGACTCAGCGATTTGGTGGCGCCGAAATTCCCGAAGGGGGCGAAGGCATAGTCAACGGCGACATCCGCCAGCTTAAGGCCTATACCGCCGGAAATATTGCCCATATCGCCGGCGCCGGCTATGCGGTTGGAGTAGCCGCCGCGCAGAAACATGGAGCCGAACATATTATATTCGCTCCCTACGGCAAAAGAGGTTGCCTTGTCATAAACAAGCCGTTTTACGTCCAAGACGAGGGTCATGGCGTCAAATACGCAGGCTGAAATCCCTGCGCTTACGGAAAGAGGCAGATCGTCGCGCTGCTCCGCGTATTTCAAACCCCGCCCCATGTTCCGCACCGCCACGCCCATGGACAGTCCGCCTGAGGCGGACAGCTTTCGGATATAACCGGCGTCAAAGGCCACCGCTGTCGCGCGATAACCCGCTATGGAGCTGGCAATATACTTGGCGGTGAATCCCATGGTGGAATTAGAGCCGAGCGTTCTTGAAAAAGCCGCCGCCACCGAGAGGTCCGAAGCTTCAAAGCCGCCCGCCGCCCGTCCGTCCGCCCCCCGCGCCTCAAACCTGCCGCTGTCAAGTCTGGTTATGGAAAGAGCGGCGGAGAAACTTTTAAACGGGACCGCGAAGGCGGCAAAATCATAATTTCCATCCATCAGCCAATCCGCGTGCATGAACGATGCCGCACGTCTGTTAATAGCGGAAAGTCCCGCCGGATTATAATAGACGGCATTGGCGTCATTTGAAACAGCTGTGAAAGCCGAACCCATCGCGGCCGGGCGGGCTCCGGCGCCGATATTAAGGAAGTCGGCGCCGGATTCAAGAGCGCCGGCCATGCGCACTGAAGGAGTGAGCATGAACGCCAGAACCAGGACAAAAACATAGGGCCGCGAAGCCCAGAATATCAGGCTGTTGGCGAAGTCCTTTTTAGTTCCGGCATCCAGACATTTCATAACATTCCCATTAATCATCGTAAAGCGGAAAGCGTGAAACGTAAAAAGTTTGTAAAGGCGCTCCTTGAAATCATTCTTCCCGCTTTACGGCTTACGCTTCACGCCGCTGACTTCGTCAGCGGACCACCGCGAATTTGCCGTTTTTTCTTATCTTCTGCGCGCCGCTCGTAACTTCCGCCGAGTAGTAGTAAACCCCGCTGGGGAATTCTCCGCGCAGTTCCAGTTCGTAAGCCCCTTCAACCTGGCGCCCTGTGAAAGAGGTTTCGTAGGCCAGCCTGCCCGAAACCGAGTAAACCTTCACGGCCAGACTATCCCCCGCGGTAGCCGATATGTGAAGCTTCGGCGCCGCGCCCGCCACAGCGGGGTTAGGGAAAACATAAGCCTCTCCGAGCGAGAAGGCCTGTTCAATGGGCGCCTCCGCCGTCGGGGAGGCTCCTGCCATCACCTGATAAACCGAGAAATGAGCGGTTTTGGCTCTTACCAGTTTTTCCTCTTTTGACACTGACGAAGGCAACCCCTCCCACCCGGCGGCCTCGGCGTTCCAGTAGCAGATGATCAGATCATCCTCTTTGGCCCCCGCGGGGACAGCGGCCGGGTTATATGGTATGGCGATAGTTACCGGCTTTTCGAACTGCATTCCGTGCGGACCGAATTCCACTGCGCTTGAAACCGAAACAAGGCTCTTGTGCTTTCTGGCATTTTCACGCTTCTCTTTTTCTTCTCCTCCGACAGCCGCCTCATCCTCGTTCTCCACAGTCAGCAGCAGGTCCGGATTCCCCGGGAAGGCGCCCTGCCCGATATCCGCTCCGGCGCCGGAATGGCTCCGTCTGAAGCCGGCCCTTTCCCTGGCGGTATTTATTTTAGCCGCGCCGGGTTTTATTACCCAGTTGGTGTTTTCACCCGAGAAGGTCCGCGCGTCCAAAAGCGTTCCCTCCAACTTTATGGTCACTTCTCCTTCAGGCGCGGCGTTCTGCAACGCCTGCCTGTCAAACTTGAACATGGCATAATTTATGCCGGTAAGCCCTGAAAACTCATCGCAATCGCCGGTGTGGAACTTAGTGGCCCATTTTGGATCCACATAAATAGGGGCTATAGGCACGCCGTTTATAGCCGATATTCTGACGGTATTCGGCAGTATGAGATTTACGTCGGCCTCCGGCAGTCCCACTATGGCGGTAACATACTTACCGTTGGATTTTTTGTTAAGCGTGGCCGGATTTATCCGGACGAACGCCTTGGG
This sequence comes from Elusimicrobia bacterium GWA2_51_34, assembly GCA_001799565.1. Lineage (GTDB taxonomy): Bacteria > Elusimicrobiota > Elusimicrobia > Elusimicrobiales > UBA9959 > UBA9634. The sequence continues at coordinate 38,110 of MGTS01000035.1, forward strand.
CTGCGCCTTTATCATGGCAAAATATATATTGCTTTGCGGCTCGTCAATGTAGGTCAGGGCCCCGCCGATGGAATAGAGGTACGTGTCATTGGCCGCGGAAGCCAGCGCCAGCAGGTTTTTAGGCAGGGCATAAAGCGCCTGCCAGGCTCCAAGCGCGCCGTCCGGGAGCACCGGCGCGTAATACACGGCGTTGGAAACCCCCGTCCCGTTAAAACCCCCAAGGACATAAATATTTTTTCCCGAGAACGAAACGGCATGGAACGCGGCCGCTTCCGGCAGGGGCGCCGTAGTTTCCCATGGCGCAAGACTGCCGTCCGCAAGTATCCGAGCCGAATAGACGGCGCTGGAAACATTCGGGTTGGGCGCGCCGGACACGTAAAGAGTGCCGTTTACGGTTCCGCCCATAACGTATATCCGGCCATTAGCGGCCAGAGCCTTATGCCCGAAGAGATTTACGGGGAGCGACACGGTTTTTTTCCATTCGCCAAGGCTTTTGTCCGGCAGTATATCCGCGTAGTAGACATCCGCCACGGCCGCCCCCAGTCTTACAATGCCGCCCAGCGCATAGATCCTGCCGCCGGCGATTACCGCGTCATGGGCCATAAGCCCGGCATTTGGAAGCGGCGTGCTCACAACCCAGCCGGCAAGAGCCCCGTCGGCATTAATGGCCGAGCGGTAGACCCTGTTTCTGGCGCCAAACATATTTGTCCCGCCCAGCACATATATCTGGGAATCGTACGCCACTGAAGCGTGCATGCCGAGACCCAGCACTTCAGGCATGGAGCTTGCCACCTTCCATTCGCCAAGTGTGCCGTCGGCGTTGATACCCGCGCAGTAATAAACATCGTTAAGGAAACCGCCCTTCCCCAGCACGCCGCCGGTATCGCCGACTCCGCCGGCCACGTACACCATATTATTGATTACCACCGCGCTGTGCGCGAGCAGGCCCTGGGGCAGTGGAGTAATCTCGCTGAACTGGGCAAAAGAAGAACGTCCGGCGGCAATTACCAGCACGGTCATCAATGCCGCTGTCGCAATTTTAAGGCCCCGCTTGCTATTATAAGTTCTCATAGAATGCGCCAATAAAAAAGCCGCCAAAAAGAACGATCGTCCGCATTACTTCCGCGGATTATCGCTTTTCGGCAGCTTAGCCGGCAATAGAGACTGTCAAACTTCCTTCGGTAGCCAGTCCGGCATCGAGACAGAGTCCCATTAGCCCCACAGCTTTGCGCTCCCAGCCTTTCGGCGCTTCTCTCCCCTCCCGGGAAAAGACGTTCGGGATTGCCTTTATCGTCTTGAATAGTATAGCAGGTTTTTGGCCAAATACAAGGGCCTATCGGCCTTTTTAATTATTATGTATATTTGTAACTAGTGAGGTTGGCAGGCTCACGGTTCAAGGTTCAGGGTTTACGCCAGAGGCGGACCCGCCGGCTGTTTGGCGGGCACGGTTGCTTTTTCTGTTTAACCACTGAACCGCTGAGCGGTGAACCTGAGTGGTAACGTATATTTGCACCATGTTCAGGATAAACTCCCCGAAAAGTGTAAAAACCCTGCTATATTTAGCCTCTTCGGGCATTTTTTGCTTATCGGTTTCCCATGCCGCCACTGACGGGGGATTGCCGGGGTCGTTCCTGATGATGCCGGTAGGTGCAAGGGGCGGCGCTATCGGTCCATCCTTCGCTGCCTGGGATGGCGATGCCTCCGGGATATTCTGGAATCCCGCTCTGCTCTCAAAAACCCGAAAACCTGAGCTTAACCTCTCCCAAACCTGGCTTTTTGAGGATACCAGCCATGCTTTCATGGGCTTTTCGTATCCACTCAAGGACACTCTGACGCTTGGAGCCGGGTATATAAGGCAGGCCAGCGGGGGATTTGAGAGAAGAACCAACCCTTTTGACTCTCCAGTTTCGTTTTCCATATATAACGAGGCGTTTTTGGGCGCTCTTTCGTTTAAAACGCAGCTGAATAAATTCCCCCTGTACGCCGGGTTTACGCTTAAAGGTATCCGCGAACAGGTGGATTCGTATTCCGGTTCCGCTCCGGGCGCCGACCTGGGCTTAAATCTGGAGCCATATAAAAATTTTTCGGTTTCCGCGGTTATGCTTAACGCTTTGAAGCCGGAGGTAAAGCTGGTTTCAAGAAAAATAACTTACCCTTCAGCCTGGAATCTGGCAGGAGCATATAAGCTACCCGAAAGGGCGGGTTTTGAACCGGTAATCGGAGTCAGCCTCCTGAAGTATGAGCGCCAGGCCGTAAAACCCTCGGCGGGAACCGAGTTGATCTATAAAAAAACCGCGTCATTGCGGATGGGGTTATCCGAAAACGGCATATCCAGCGGTTTCGGAGTCAGATCCGGAAATTATATGCTGGATTACGCGGTGCTCTTCCATGAGATAACCCCGGTACACACCATAAATATCGCTATAAAATTCGGCATAACGCTGGAAGAACTTGCGGACTATATCAAGAAAGGCATAACCCGCTACAACAAAGAAGACGCCTCCCGGCTCGCGAAAGTCTATATGCAGCAGGCCGAAATAATGCACAAGGAAAAGAACTATCCGCAGGCGGTAAAAACGCTGGAAACCGCCATCCTATGGGACCCGGCGAACCGCGATATCCGCCAACTGCTCGGTGTTTACGTTGAGGAAATGGACAAGACGCTGAACAGACAGGTGGTAGAGAGAACCGTGTTATTGGCGTTGAACTATTATGAGAAAGGGGAATTCCTGACCAGCAGGGAATACTGGACCAGCGTGCTTGAGATGGAACCCGCCAACCCGCAAGCCGGGCAATATCTGTCAATTATAGACCGGAAGCTGGACGAGAAGGAGAGAAAAAGGGCGCTCAGTGAGAAACTGCGCGGGAAAGAAATCCTGGCGGATTCCCTGCTGTCCGAAGCTACTGATAATTTAAAGCACGAAAAATACGCCAAAGCCATACTGCTGGCCAAAAAGGCCGTTTCTACGCTGCCAGGTAAGGCGGAAGCGGCCGAGGCCCTTATCGCTATAGCCCGGAAGGGACTTTCACTTTCAATACAAAAACGGTTAAACGAGACGGAGTTGTTCTGTAAAAACAAGCAGTTCAAAGAAGCCCTGCCGCTGATCAAATCGGTGCTTGAAGATGACCCCGGCAACAAAACGGCGCTTGAAAAAGCCGCCCTCTGCAAGACGGCGCTGGCCCCGAAAATAACTCCCGACGCGGTGAAAAAGATAGACAAGCTTTACTATATGGCCGTGGACGCCTACCTGAAAAACAATTACGATGTTTCACTGGGTTACCTTGGAGAAATATTCGCCATAGACCCGTTAAACGACATGGCCGCGAGCCTTGAGGAAAAAATTAAAAATGCGCAGAAGGCAACGCAATGACTAAGGGTAGAGGGTTTAGGGTAGAGGGTTTAGGGTTTTCCGCCAGAGGCGGACCCGCCGGCTGTTTGGCGGGAGGGTCTAGGACATGGAATTCCTTATTTCTGCACCCTCTACCCTGTACCCTCTACCCTATACCCTTTCGTATACCCTCTGCCCTTGTTATGATATTGTTATTGGCTACGGCGGCCCCTGCGTTTGAATGGCCCGGCGGGGACTGGCATGGCGAGAACCTTACCCCCGGCAACTATGACACGCTCACAGGAACCTTCACTAATGTCGGCCTTTTCGCTATAGGCAGCGGCGACACTGTCTTTGTCACGCAGGAAGTACCGCTTGTAATTTATGCCTCAACCGTAACAATAAACGGCAAACTGGACGCGGCGGGGCGGGGTTTGCCCGGCGGCGGAGGAGGCGATTACAATCAGCCCGGCGCAAACGGATTCGGCGCGGGGCTGGGTGCGGGCGGGGCTGCCTACAAAGGGGGAGGAGGGGGAGGACATGCCGACGCGGATTTGAACGGGGTAAGCGGCGGAGCCGGCGCGGGAGCCGGCGCGGGAGCCGGCGGGCAGGAATACTCCTCCACCGGCACAATTTCATCGCCTCTCTCACCAGATGATATTTCCATAGGTTCCGGCGGCGGAGGGGGCGGGGGCGGCAGCGGCGCAGATTTGACTACAAGCGGGGCAGGCGGAGCCGGCGGAGGAAGCATATATATTGAAGCCCGCTACATAACCATAACCGGAACGGTCACAGCCGGCGGCTTAAACGGCGGCTCCGGAATAAATCCCGTCAACTGCACAGAAATCCCCGGCGGCGGCGGCGGCGGTTCGGGCGGAAGCATACTTCTAAAATCCCTCGGCACCATGACCCTTGATAATTCCTATTTGGCAAATAACGGCGGCGCGGGCGGATACTCTTTTTGCGGCGACGCAGGCGGGACTCCAAACCCGGGAGGCGGCGGAGCAGCGGGCCGGATAAAGATTGTCTATCGGTCGGCTTCTTTTGCGCAAACCGTTATATCAACAGCCGCGGGATTAGGCGGGATAGAGTTCATAGGGGGAAATTCCGGCGCAGCCGGTTCCAGCGGCACCGTTTCATACGGCATTATAGCCTCATCGCCTTCCGGTTTCTCGGTAACGGAAGTGTTCACCACCTCAGCCACTTTCGCCTGGCAGGCAAAAGCTGGAGCGGAATGGGGTGGAAGCGTTAAATATTTTCCGACTCTTGATGTTAAACAATTCAGACTTTATCGTTCCACGGACGCTGTTCCTTTTGGCGACTACTACACAAGCGTCAGCGCCGCTGAAGGCGCGGTATCAACTCCGGAAGAAGGACTTACTCCTGACACCACCATATACAGAATGTTGACGGCTTACACGGACTTCGGCGACAGCGCCCCCTCCGCCATGATAACCACAGTAACATTTGCCGCTCCGCCCTCGGGCGCGGTATTTCCGTCGGCGGCGGTAGATTCCCTGGCCTTTGCCTGGTCTTCCGGAACTCTGGCGACGGGATTTAATCCGGCCCATACAGTTTACGAAATTTCACGCTCCAGCGTTCCGGGCTTGGCCGCCGAGGTGTCGGCGGCTTTTACCACCGGCCTGTCTTCGGCCCCGGCGGGACTTGAGCCCAACACAACTTATTACTTCAGTCTAAGAGCGATGGGCATAAACGGAGTTTACACTTCTTCCACTCCGGTAGTGTCCACACCTACTCTGGCCGCCGCCCCGGATTCCCCTTCGTTGGACGGGGTATATACTGACAGCATAGCCTTTTCCTGGTCGGGGGCGCAGAATCCGCCGGGGACGCTTTTTGAGGCCCAGCTTTCCATGAATGATTTTATAACCATTTACAAAACCACAACCACACTTCTTACCAGCGTGGATTTCGCCGGCCTTGAGGCCGGCGCAATATATTCTATGCGTGCCAGGGCTATAAATCACGCGCTGCGGCCCACTGACTTTACAATGACGCTGTCAACTACCGTAGGGCAGATGGGAAACCTTGAGGCGCCTTTAAAACCGCCCCCCCCCTCGCCCACAGCCCCATACTCCTATGACGGCTCGGCCGTTTTCAACTGGAGTCATCCGTCCGGCGTAATCCCATGGCGCTACTGGTTTGAAATCGGCAGCACCCCGGACGGCAACGATTTTCTCTCATCCTCTTTTACCGCTACCGCTCCTTTAACTTACGCCGCCGCAAATCTGTTATCAGGGAAAACGTACTACGCGCGGGTAAGAGCGGAAAGCGCGGCAGGCGTGCTTGGCGAATTTTCAGAGCCCGGGCCGGGGATAGCGGTATGGATATCGGCGACACAGGCACCTATTGCAAAGCCTTACAACTGGCCCAATCCGTTTGACCCGGCTGCGGGCGCGACCAGTATAGGTTTTTATCTTAAATCGGAGGCCGATGTCACCATTAAAATATTTACCCTGCAGGGCATACCTGTGTATGCCGCAAGCGGACATGAACCTTCAGAAGGGAATAAGGTTTGGCGATGGAATGGCAGGAACGGAGAGGGCCGCATGGTGGAACCGGGCGGATATATATGCCTTATTACGAAAAAATATTCCGGAAAAACCGAGGTCCAGAAATTTAAACTGGCGGTGCTGTATTAAGATACAGCCATAGCCACAAAAAGACAAAGAACGCAACGGAAAGCAAAAGTTTACTAATGCCGTATTACATTTCGTTGCTTTCAGTTGCCTTCCGTTGCTTTCTGTTACGATAAATTTGCGTTGTCTTTCAACGGAAGGGTGAAGAAGAATGTGCTTCCCCCGTCTTTTTTAGAGGTCATTCCAACAGCGCCGCTGTGGGACTCCGCCACGATCTTGACGAACGCCAGTCCCAAACCCAGCCCCTCTATCTGCCCGGTGAAATCGTTCTCTATCTGGTGAAATTTCTGGAAAAGGTTCGGCTCCTCTTCGGGCGGGACGCCAGGGCCGTTGTCTGAAACCTCTATGCGCAGCTGGCCGTCCCGGACTTCCGTCCTCAGAGTGACTTTTCTGGGCTCGCCGGGGTTGAACTTAACCGCATTTTCCATGAGGTTTCTCAGCGCCTCTTTGACGGACCATGCGGCCGCGTACACAGGAGGCAGCAATCTGCAGGCTGCAGGGTCCCATTCAATTTCAGCTTTCTTTTCCAAAAAATAGGGCGACATTGATTTCAGGACCTCTTCCACCATATCCGGCACTGAACAGGACTCCCTGTTCATTATCACCTTTTCCGGGTCCTGCACCGAACTGAATGCCAGGAGTTTGTTTACAAGATACTTCAGGTTCTCGCTCTTGCGCAGTATTGTAGCCAGAGATTTTTTCTGAAAGTCGTTGAGCTCTTCCGGTTTACCCAGCATCAATTCAATAAACCCTATGGTTACGGCAAGCGGCGTGCGCAGCTTGTGCGACACAAGAGAGAGAAAGCCCCTTTCAAGCTCTTCTTTCCTTTTTTCCTGGGTTACGTCGTGGAAAACCAGCAGGAATCCCACCAGATGATCGTCAACCGTCAGCCGGTCGGATGTTCCGGAAAGCGCCAGAAGCCTGGGTTTTTCACGCACAAATTCACATTTAACCACCCGCTCCGTCTGGGTTAAGATACGCCCGGCATACGCCTCACATTGGATATTGCCCAGGGCGCTTACAAGCGTTTTCGGGGGACTGTCGGAAAAACCGAGCAGTCTGCTTGCCGAAGGATTGATAAGGATTATGTCCCCCCCGGCCTCGGCCAGTATCGCCCCCTCGTGAGTTTCCAGGAATACGGTCCGGAACTTTTCCTTTTCCTCGTTAAGCAGGCCGAAGAGACGCGCGTTTTTCTCAGCCATGTCATTGAACGTGCCCGCCAGAAGGCCGATTTCATCTTTGCTGTCCCACTTTACCCTTGCCTGGAGGTTCCCCCGGCCTATTTCTGCGGCCGCCTTGGCCAGAAGCGCAAGGGGTTTTGTTATCCAGCCGACCAGCAGCACCGTCCCGCCGACGGCCAGAAAAATGGCCGCGGCCGCGATGGCCGTAATCTGCCTTTTTTGTTTAGAAAGGGCCTGCCGGATGGATTCCCGCGTAAAGCCCAATCGCACTGTTCCGGCTCTGTGCGCGCCTAACATGACAGGAACGGACAAATCAAAGTATTCCCTGGAATCCAGCGTATTTATATAGGTTTGAAGAAGCATTTTAGCTGACAAAACGGCCTTTTTGCCCTCGGTAGAGGTGTCGGCTTCTCCGATGTGGCTGGGAATTGAATGGGAAAGAAATTTGCCATTCGAGTCCAGCACCGCGGCGTAAACGATCGCCTTTTCCTTCAAAAGTTCGTTAAGGCTGAAATGAAGCTGGAACGAATTAATCTTCGGGAATATGGCCTCGCGGCACGAGCGGGCGAAAAAATCGGCCCTCACTTCCATTTCCGCGATCAGCGTCTGCTCGGTTTCGTTAAAAAGCATTCTTGCCATAAAAAGGATCACTCCCAGCACCAGGAGCGATGCCAGTAGCGACAGCTTGAACGCCACGGAATGGATATTGCGCATGGGTGTGATTATACAAAAATCGTTAATAAACAGGTTCATGGCTTAGCGGTGGCGGTTAAACAGAAAAACTAACCGTGCCCGCCAAACAGCCGGCGGGTCCGCCTCTGGCGGAAACCCTGCACCTTGAACCTGACAACCTACACACTTTCTTTTTTTATACAATGTAATCATGGCAAGCGACGGCCCCGATAAAACCGAATTTTTATGCCGTCTGGGGCATGAGATGAAAACGGTAATTGCCTCGCTCTCCGGAGCGCTTGAAGTCCTCAGAGGAAGGTATCGGAACAAACTGGGTTCTGTTGAAAAGGCTCTTTTTGACGTAAGTGAAAAAGATGCCATGCGGCTTGCAAAACTGGCCAATAACCTTTTGGACTTCGCGCACAAGCCCACCGGCGCTCCGCCTCCCGTAAAGTCCCGGCGGGTTGTTTTAAAAAACAGCCTGGATACCAGTCTGGCCATGCTGAAGTACGCCTTTAGGGAGCGTGATATGTCCAGCCTGGAAATTTCTCTGCCAAGGGGGCTGGCTGTCCGCGCTGATCCGGAGCAACTGGTCCAGATATTTACGAACCTGATTGAAAACGCCGTTAAATACACGCCTCCGGACCGGAAAATAGGGGTTTTCGCCAAAAGGGAAAGATCAAATGTGCTTGTATGCGTATGGGACGAGGGGATCGGAATTTCCGCGCAAAACAGGCGGAAGATTTTTAAACGCTTTTACAGGGTAAATCCGGCCGGAAGCAAAGGCTCTGGGATCGGACTTTCGGTGGTAAAATGGATCATTGAACGGCAGGGCGGAAAAATATGGGTTGAAAGCAGACTGGGCAAAGGAAGCAAATTTTATTTTACCCTAACAGGAGAAAAAAAATGGCGCAAAAGCTGATCCTTATAGTGGAAGACGACACGGACCTCGCTTTTGTGATCAAGACGGCCCTGGAGGACCAGGGATATACGGTCCGCACGGCCAAAGACGGCTTTCAGGCGCTTGAAATGGCCATGGAAGAGCCTCCGGAACTGATCCTTCTGGACCTCATGCTGCCGAAAATGGACGGCTATGCGGTCAACCTGAAACTTAAGTCTATTTCCCAGACAGCCGATGTGCCGGTTATAGTTCTGACGGCTTACGGTCATCTTAAAAAATTCAGCGAAATGAAAAAAGACGCGTCCATAGTGGCCTACCTGGAAAAACCGACGCCGATGAAAAAGGTGCTTGAAATAATCGGAAAAGTTTTGAAACCGAAATAACCGGATGATGGAAAGTGGCCAGTGGTTAGTGGACAGTGGTCAGCAGTAAACTGTCCACTGACCACTGCTCACTGATCACTGTTTTTTAAAACGCGGCAAGCTTGTCCAGGGCGCTTTTCAGTTCCTCATGGACAGTTTTCACATCCCCGGGCTTCCATTCGCCCTTATTTTCCCGTATGAAGGATGTCTTGTCCACCCTGTTGTCAAAACGGGCTATGGGTATATTGAACTTCTCATTGTGGGCCAGTATTGTCACGGTCCCTTTAACTTCGGCGTGGGATTGCAGCCAGTCCATATCATCGCAGCCGTAATCCTTAAACATTACTTCCATGGGCACTCCGTGGTGCAATATTGAACCCGGATCGTCGGGGTCTGTCCTGGCCGTATTTTTCCTCCTGGATTCTTCCGGAGTAACCCAGATATAAAGGATGCGGGCTTTTTCAAGGATCTCTGAGGAAAGCTCGCCGATGGAGTATCTGTAGCCCAACTGCGCGGACAGCGGCATAGAGGCTCCGTCCGGCCCTCCTCTTGCGAACTCTATTACAAGAGTTTTTCCCTTAAGCGTCTCCGGGTAATTAGCGTGCTTTTCGTTTAAAAGCCGCCCGGCCTCTTTCTCCAATGCTTTGGCCAGAACCGAACGGACGGATTCATCCAGGAAGGCCAGCCTTGCTTTTTCCCCCGCTTTCAGAGAGGCTCTGTCCAGACGTTCAAAAAGGTGGCGCGCTGCTGAAGCCGGCCTGCTGATATTTTTCGCGACAAGATCCGCGTAGTCTTCGTTTATAAGGTTGATCAGCGTACCCCAGTCTTTGGTGCTTTTAAACGGACTGTCTCCGGAATGAAAAAATATCCTGCTCTTTTCAAGTTCCGCCATCTTATCGTCCACGCTCCGCATACCGGCTATAAGGTGGTTAAGCGTATCCCAGTCTTTGGCGCTTTTGACCGGGCTGTCTCCTGAATGGAAAAATTTCACCAGCTCCTCGTCTATGCGCCGCATCATATACACGTAAGGAAAATCATCCAGCTGTACAGTGGTCCCCAGGTGAAGATCATTTTCACGCACTTCGGGGGAAAGATCGGCGAGATACTTCCTCACTTCCGATTTGCCGGAAGCCGGTAACGCAAGCAGAAGCACCGTGTCGAGTATTTTATTCATCGCTGTTCCCTTCTAAACTGCAAGTCAGGCCCGGGACAGGGACCATTTATTCAATTGTATTTTCATTTGAATCAATTTTCAACTATAATCGCAAGATCTTTATCGCGTCAGGTTGCAAATTTCCGGGGGAATTTATATTATCATAAGGCGCGCATCTCAGGACGGCGCAATATGCCAGCAGGGAGATAGTCATGAAACATATTTTCGCAAAAAAATCTCTTAAACGACTTCTTGAGGAAATGCACGACGATAACCGTCTGCGAAGGGTGTTAGGCCCCATAACTCTGACGTCTCTGGGAGTGGGCGCGATCATCGGAGCCGGTATTTTTGTGGCGACAGGCGCGGCCGCGAAGAGCGTCGCCGGCCCCGCACTCATGGTGTCTTACGCGCTGGCCGGTCTCACCTGCATATTTGCGGCGCTATGTTACGCGGAATTCGCGTCAATGGCTCCTGTAGCCGGTTCTGCCTATACCTACGCTTATACCACCATGGGCGAATTGTTCGCCTGGATAATCGGCTGGGACCTTGTTCTTGAATACGCGGTAGGGTCCGCGACAGTGGCCAACGGCTGGTCGGGCTATTTCCAGAGCGTGCTTGCCAAATTAGGCATAGCCCTGCCGGAATATCTGCAGAAGGCGCATTATACCTACGATAACGGCCATTTCCTCGCGACCGGTTCCTGGGTCAATCTGCCCGCGATATGCATTGTGATACTTGTCACACTCATCCTGATAAAAGGCATCCGTGAAAGCGCCACGTTCAACGCCGCAATGGTATTTCTGAAGGTGGCGGCGGTGCTTTTCGTTATATTCGTAGGAGCTTTTTACATCAACCCCGCCAATTACATTCCCTTCGCCCCTTTCGGCTGGACCGGGATAAGCTTTTTCGGGGTACCGATGTTCGGACAGACGAACGCCGGCGGCGATCCGGTGGGGATGATAGCGGGCTCCGCCATCATTTTCTTCGCGTATATAGGTTTTGACTCCGTCTCCACCCACGCCGAGGAGGCGGTCAACCCGAAGCGGGATATTCCCATCGGGATAATAGCGTCTCTCGTCATCTGCACGGTGCTTTATATCGCGGTGGTAGCCGTTCTTACCGGGATGGTCCCGTATGCCCAGCTCAGCAAGGACGCGGCCGTAGCCGACGCGTTCAAACAAGCCGGCCTGCCCTGGGCCGAATTTATCATAGCTGCGGCAGGCGTAGCGGGTATCACTTCGGTCCTGCTTGTGATGATGCTCAGCGGGCCACGCGTCTTCCTGGCAATGGCGCGCGACGGGCTTATTCCGGCCAAATTCTTTGCGGATGTCCATCCAAAATTCCGCACACCCTGGAAAAGCACGATGGCTATCGGTGTTTTCGTCAGCGTCATGGCCGGCCTGCTGCCCATAGACGCTCTGCTGCACCTGGCGAATATAGGCACATTGTTCGCCTTCGCTATGGTTTGCGGCGCGGTGCTTATAATGAGGAAACTGGACCCTCATGTGGAAAGGCCGTTCCGATGCCCGTGGGTACCGTTAATCCCTCTGTTGGGCATAGGAAGCTGCCTGCTCCTGATGGCCTCGCTGCCCGCGGCGAACTGGTGGCGGCTTTTTGCCTGGCTGGGTATCGGGCTGGTGATTTACTTCGCTTACAGCCGCAAACATAGTTTTCTCGGCAAGGAACTCAGAGGGGAAAAAATTACCGACAAGCCGGTGATACACGTTAATTTAAAGCATTAATCCCACCACCCGCATATTTGCCGAAGGCGAATCTTCGATTCGCGTGCGGGTGGTGGGATAACCCCGCCACCCAATAAAAAGCCATCCGCCTTGGGCGGATGGCTTTTTATTCATGATCCGCGGTTTATTTCCCGGCCGCGGTCCTAAGGGCGTACATTTTGTCGGTGGCGGCCTTTATTCCCAGGCGCACGTTTTTCACCTTCTCCGCCGGCCAATCAGCCTTTTCATCGCGCAGAAAACTGGTTTTATCCACGCGATTGTCAAAACGTCCTATCGGGAGGTGATAGTTAACCCCGCCGGCGCTTATGGTAACCGTGCCTGGAACCTCCGAATTTTTTTCCAGCCAGTCCATATCGTCGGTACCGTAATCGTTCATCATCACTTCCATGGGCACGCCATGGTGCAGGATGGAACCGGGGTCATTCGGATCGGTGCGGGCCGTATTCTTGCGGCGGGACTCTTCAGGCGTCACCCAAACGTACAGGATTACCGCTTTCTTAATAATTTCAGGGGCGAACTCGCCCAGGGAATACCGGTAGCCGAACGGCGCGGCCAGCGGCATGGCGGAGCCGTGCGCGCCCCCGCGGGCGGCTTCTATAATAATGGTCTTGCCCTCAAAAGAAGCGGGGTAGGCGGCGTGCTTTTCATCAAGCATGGAGCGGGCCTCTTTTTCAAGCGCGGCGGTGATTATAGTGATCGTTCCCGCGTCAAGCGCCGAAAGCCTGGGGCTTATGCCGGCCTTCCCGGCGGCATTTTCCACGCGCTTCACAAGAAGAGCCGCGGCGGACGGGGCTTCGGAAACACGCTTCGCCAGCAGATCGGCATAATCCTCGTTGATAAGGTGTATAAGCGTGCCCCAGTCCTTCGGGTCCGCGAACGGCCTGTCCGGAGACTTGAAGAACATGCGGGCCTTGCCCAGTTTCACCAGTTCGTCGTCAACGCGCCGCATCATATGCACGTAGGGGAAGTCGTCAAGCTGAATAGTGTCGCCTATGTGAAAATCCCGTTTAAGTTCCGCGGCGGACATATTGGCCAGGTAACGGCGTACCTCGGATTTACCCGAGGCGGGCAGGGCCAGCAGCAGTATCACATCAAAAGTTTCATTCATAAAACCTCCAGCAGGAATATGGGTTATTCTAAATTATATATCCGCCGGTTTCAAGCGTTATTCCTGGCCGCTTTTTAATTCTCGCCATTCTACATTAATGTATAATTTGTCCTATATGATGACCCCTTCTGAAATCATGTGGAGCATTTTCATTATAACCGCGGCCGCGCTTTTTGTAGCGGATATAAAACTTTCCGCCGGGCGTGCCCATGAAATAGCACGCAAAGAGGCCATGACGCTCTGCGCCTTCTGGGTAATAGTGGCCTCGCTGTTCGGACTGCTCACCGGTCGCATGCTGGGCGCAGAGAAGATGATAGAGTTCTTTACGGCCTATATCATTGAGTACTCGCTTTCAATGGACAACATGTTCGTATTCATCATGATCTTCGCCTACTTCGGCATCCCAAAAAAATACCAGCCGAAGATCCTTACTTGGGGCATACTCGGCGCCGTCTTCATGCGCCTGATACTTATTTTCACCGGCATAAAGCTGATACACACTTTCAACTGGATAATTTACATCTTCGGCGCCATACTTATTTTCACGGCCATAAAAATGATGTTGCAGAAAGAGGGCGGCATGGACCCCGGCAGGAACCCGGTATTAAAATTGCTGGCAAAGTTTTTGCCGATAGATAAGGATTCGGAAAGCGGAAATTTCTTCACAAAAAAGGAAATCTGGCATGCCACGCCCCTTTTTGCCACGCTGATAGTGGTGGAGACCTCCGACCTTGTCTTCGCGGTGGATTCAATACCCGCGGTGCTGGCTATCTCCACGGACAAATTCATCGTCTACACCTCCAATGTGTTCGCCGTGGTGGGCCTGCGCTCGCTGTACTTCCTGCTGGCCTCAATTATGGACCTGTTCCGCTACCTTAAGGCGGGCATTGCCATAATACTGCTATACGTCGGAGTGAAAATGCTTATTTCCGGATACATACATATCCCCACGCTGCTTTCGCTGGGCGTGGTGCTGGGCATACTGATGGCTTCAATACTATTATCTGTAATTATTAAGCATAACAAGAGGGTATCCGCCACTACAGCGTTGGCGGACCCGCCGAAGAAGTGTGGCGGGGAGGGTAGAGGATAGAAAAAAGCCCCGGAAGTTATCCGGGGCTTTTTTTGTTCCACTATTTAAAGAAACTTATTTCTTTTCCGCAGGCCTGGTTTCCGCCACCGGTTTGGCCTGACTGGCTGCCGGCGTACCGCCGATAGCGGGCGCGGCGGGCTCAGGCTTTACTATTTCAAGCAGCTCCACGTCAAACACCAGTGTAGAGCCGCCGGGTACGGCGCCACCGGCGCCCTGATCGCCGTACGCGGTGTCCGAGGGGCATATAAGCGTAGCCTTGCCGCCTACTTTCATTTTCTGCACACCTTCAGTCCAGCAGGGAATAACTCCGTTAAGCGGGAATTCCGCCGGTGTTCCTCTGTCAACCGAGCTGTCAAAAACCTTACCTTCGGGAAAGGTGCCGTGATAGTGCACTTTTACCGTATCAGTGGCTTTGGGGCCGGAGCCCTTACCGCTCTTTACCGGAATATAAACAACTCCGCTGGGCAGCTTAATGGCGCCCTTTTTTTTGGCCATTTTTTTAAGGAAATTTTTACCCTTTTCTTTTTCCGCGTTCACTATTTTAGCCTGCTTAGCGCCCAGATACTCGTTTAACTTCGGGCCGTAAGACTCGTCTACTTTTGCTTTTTTACCGTTCATGGATTCGGAAAAACCCATAACGATGTACTTGTTTTCCTCGGGAGTGAACCCGAGCAGTTTGATCTTGGAACTTACCGCCATTCCAAGAAAATAAAGCGTCTTCTGGTCTTCGTTGTCGAAGTCGCCCTTATCTGCCGCTGCCGGAGCGCTTACCGCGGGCGCGGTTTGCCCGGTAGTCGCCGCGACCGGCGCCTGGGCCATAAGTCCCGCCGGCAAAGTCAACGCTAGAATTGCAAGAACTATCTTGTTCATTTAGTTTCCTCCCGTTTCAAATATACTACAAAAAAACCGCCCTGCAAATCACCCGCAATCCCGTACCGTAAAAACTTATTTACCCGCGCTGGTTACGCTCAAGGTTGCGTGCCTGACGCCGCTGACAGCCTTCAACGCGTCCGCCAGCGCTCGGACTTCGGCGCCGGAACCTTTAACGGCTATTATCTCAAGGCAGCTGTCATGGTCCAAATGCGCGCGCTGGGCGGAAATAATAATGCCGCCGTGATCGTACTGAATATCCAGCAGTTTGTTCGCGACTCCGCGCTTGTGATGGTTGTAAACTATGGTTACGGCGCCGGCCACGGCTCCGCCCCTGGCGAAAACATCGGCCACAAACTCCTTGCGGATGAGGTCGGCTATGGCTTTGGAGCGGTTGGTATAGCCTTCGCGCGAAATATAGGCGTCAAAGCGCCGCAGGAGATCTCCCTTCAGCGAAACCCCGAATCTGGAAAGTTTTTCAGCGGTCTGTGCCATCATCCTGTAAATTGTAACACAAGCGCCGGCGGGCGCTCAAGCTGCTCCTTTTTCCCTAATCCTCCGCTAACTATACTTTTGTATTGGGAAGCAGATTTCACCCAATGGGTGAAGCTACGCTTTACTCGGATTACCACGCCAGTCTG
>MGTS01000036.1 GCA_001799565.1 Elusimicrobia bacterium GWA2_51_34
AGGCACAAAAACATTCAGAAATGGAGGCTTAGCAAAAGAATTACGACGGAGTAACGACGATACATTTCACCATCATGTTTGAATTAGAAAATGCTATGTAAAGGGCAAAGCGCAAAATTTGAAATATAAATTTTGTAAGATGGGTGATAATGAAGTGCCTGCTGCTTGGCATGTTTTTTTTATCCTTAACCGGCGCGGCGCGCGCGTATCCTTATGACGCGCGGCTGGATATGGTTCTGGCTGGGGATTTCAAGAAAATAATATGCGCTTCAAGCGGCGGTCGTGAGCTTTATTCAAGGCTCGCGCGTTCCGGGCCTGAAAATTCACGGCGCCGCCTGTTTCTGCGCAGTGACAAGGGGCCGTGGCTCGCCTATTTTTCACGCCAGGACAACGCCATATATTTCAATTCCCGGTTTATTATGCGGTTTTTCGGCGTGAAGAATCGTAAAGATACTGAGGTAATTGAGATCCTGCTTAAAAATTCCAAAGCCCGCGCTGAGTTGGTAAAACGCGCCGACTCTGTTTACCTGCACGAGCTGGTTCACGCCCTGCAGACCTATCTTTATCCGGATTACGGCGGCTCCGCCGCCGCCATCCCCCTTGAATTTGAATATGAGGCGTATTTTACCGAAGACCTGTATACCCACGAAAAAATGAAGCGCTCGCCAAAACTGCTGAAGGCTTTTATAAGCGGGGCGTACTACGACCTCTACACCGAAAACGCTCTTGGCGGTTACCTGAAGCTGTCGCTTGACCCGGCGGCCTATCGCGAGCGGATCCGTAAAAAATACGAGGACGAAGTGGGCGGCTATCTTAGTTTTGAGCAGGCCGAAACCTATAAGCAAAACAGCGTACAGGACGCTAAAATACTTTCATACGCTTCGGGGCGCGCGGGGGACTATATCGGGGAAACAGCGGCATTAGAGCGGCTGCGGCTTGAGAAAAACGCCTATGACCGTTACCTGGAAGATTTCTACCTGAAGCGCTGGCCCGTTTTCAGTTCGGCGGCGCTTCTTTTTGCGGGTACGGCGGCGCTTGAAGTGAAAAATTATCCGCTCGCGCTGGACTGTCTTGCCATGGCGGATGAAAACGCGGTTAAATACGGCGTGCCGCGGGCTGAACTGCTTTCACTCAAATCAAAAGGCGCGCTTGCAATACTTGAGGCGGCTGACTTTACCCGCGACCACGCCAAAAAGATGTCTTTGGATATACTCAGCCAGCATTTAAAAGCCCTTGAAAAAGCCTGCCGCAAAACAGCGCGGCCATTCCCGCCCGGGCTTTCGGCTCTTCGTGATAAAACATACCCCGCGGCCGCGGGCTGGTACGCGAAAAAGGCGGGACTTGAAAAAGACTCCGACAAGTTTGAGTATTACAAGGAAAATGCCGATTATTTTTCAACGGCCGAAGTGAAGATCTCAAGCGCCGGCGCCGGAGAACTTTTTCCTTGAAATACACGCTTTAATTGAGTAAATTAGTAACTGCGCGGATGGACCGGCTGACGGTAAAATAGAGTAGGGAATTACGCCTAAAAACCGTCAACCTGAACCGCCTGTGCAGTTGCGTGAATCAGCTGTAAGGCCTTAACTTGAAACTTCGCGGAGGATCTTATGATAGATATAGCAAAAAACATCGCAACTGCGCCAAGGCGTACCAAGGCATCCGTAATAAGAGAGCTGCTAAAACTAACAAATAAACCGGGTGTTATCTCGTTTGCCGGCGGCCTGCCGGATCCGCAGCACTTCCCGTACGATTTTGTGGCCGAATCCGTGAAAGGAATAATGGCGAAAAAAGGCAGGGTGGCGCTGCAATACGGTCCCACCGATGGTCTGCCGGAATTAAAAGAAGAATTCATTAAATTCCTAAAAAAACACGAGGGAGTAACCGCTAAGCCTGAAAATCTTATAGTTACCACGGCTTCGCAGCAGGCGCTGGACCTGGTCGGCCGCCTTTTTATAGACGCCTCCGACCCGGTGCTGGTGGAAATGCCAAGCTATATGGGCGGGCTCCAGGTTTTTAAATCTTATGGGGCGGATTTTGTAGGGGTAAAACTTGAGGACGACGGCGTAAGCGTTGAAATGCTTGAAGAAAAACTTAACTGGCTTAAAAACCAGGGCGAGCATTACAAGTTCGTCTATCTGGTGCCGGATTTCCAGAATCCCAGCGGCGTCACCCTCTCCGGTGAAAAGCGGAAAATAGTCATAAAACTTTCTGAAAAATACAACGTGGCTGTAATAGAGGATTCTCCCTACCGGCAAATACGCTTTGAAGGCAAGGCGCCCGATATGCTTTACCGCCTGGACCAGGATACCCGGAAAACCGATAACATCATCTCGCTGTTCACGTTCTCAAAAACTTTCGCGCCGGGGCTGCGCCTCGGTGTGGTACTTGCCCACCCCCAGATCATAAAGAAGATGGAAATACTCAAGCAGTCGCTCGACCTCTGTACTTCCAGCCTTAACCAGCTGATAGCGGCCGACTTCCTGCGCTCCGGTTTTTTTGAGAAACATATAGAGGTTATAAAAAAAACTTACAAATTAAAGAAGGATGCCATGGTGGGGGCGCTTGAAAAATACATGCCCGACGGCGTTACCTGGACGAAGCCGGAAGGCGGCCTTTTCCTGTGGGTGCGCCTGCCGGACAACATGAGCGCCGATGATATGTTCCAGGAGGCGTTAAAAGAAAATGTAGCCTATGTGATCGGTTCCGCTTTTCACTGCGACGGTTCCGGCAAAAACACCATGCGGCTGAATTTCTCATATCCGACAGTAGATGAAATAGAAGAAGGCATAAAACGTCTGGCCAATACCGTGAAAAAGTGCATGGTCAGCCGGTGAAGGAAGAGCACAAGTCACAAGAACACAAGAGCACAAGCAAAGAAAGAACAGAAGTATTTTTTTCTTGTGCCCTGTGGCTTGCAGTTTCTTGCTTGTGACTTATGCGCCTGTGCTCTTGTGACTTATGATGTCCGACTTTTCCTCTGAATTCGGCCGGGTTCTGCGAGCCGCGGGCGTGGTGGGCGCCGGCGGAGCGGGTTTTCCCGCTTATGTAAAGGCGCGTGCCCGCGCCGAATACGTAATTGTAAACGCGGCTGAGTGCGAGCCGCTGCTGAAAAAAGACCAGAAACTGCTTGAGTATTTTCCTGAAAAAGTTTTAGACGGCCTTGAGCTGATGATGCGTTCCACCGGCGCCAGGCAAGGCGTGGTAGGCATAAAGAAAAAACACGAAAAAATAATCAGGCGTCTTGAGGAAATAGCGGCTGGAAGAAAAAATATCCGGGTGCTTGCGCTTGGCGATTACTATCCCGCCGGCGACGAGATATGCCTGGTTTACGAGCTCACCGGCCGCGTGGTGCCGCCCGGCGCTTTGCCGCTTGAAGCCGGCTGTGTGGTGAATAATGTGGAAACGCTTTACAACGCGGCCCTCGCGCACAGCGCGCCCGTAACGGAAAAATGGGTAACCGTTGCGGGCGAGGTAAACAAGCCCTGCACCATAAAAGTTCCGGTCGGCATTACCTGCGCCGAAGCTGTTGAAATAGCGGGCGGCGCGAAAATAAAAGACGCCGCCGCCATAGATGGCGGGCCCATGATGGGAAAGGTTTTGCTTGATTTTGGCGCGCCTATAACCAAAACCTCCGCCGGGTTTATAGTCCTGCCGCGCAGCCATCCGCTTATAACCAAAAAGGCGCAAAGCCGTCCCGTTTTTTCGCGTATCGGGAAGTCAGTCTGCGATCAGTGCTCTTTCTGCACGGAGCTTTGCCCGCGGTATTTGCTTGGCCATAATGTCCAGCCGCACCGTGTAATGAGAAATCTGCTCTTTTCCGGCCCGGAAAAGAAACTGCACAGCGAGTACAGTCTGCTTTGCTGTGAATGTATGCTCTGCAGCCTTTATTCCTGCCCCGAAAGCCTCCATCCCGGAGCGGCCTGCGTTTCGGCGAAGGCCGATTTGCGCGAACAAAAGATAAATTTAAAAAACTCATCTTCGGGGGCATCGCACGGGGCCGCGGCGCATCCGCTCAGGGATTTCAGAAAGGTGCCGGTGTCAAAACTTATACGGCGTTTGGGGCTGGCACCTTACAATGTTGACGCGCCATGGCTTGATACGGACTATAAACCAGCCAGAGTAAAAATTTTAATGACCCAGCACATAGGAGTTCCCTGCGTCCCCGCGGTTAAACCGGGCGAGACAGTGCGCAAAGGCGCGGTGGTGGGTTCGGTGCCGGAAGACAAACTGGGCTGCCCCGTGCACGCCAGCATTTCCGGCAAAGTGGCGAAGGTTAACGAGAAATACGTTGAGATAGAGGCATAATCCGGCGGCGTGAAGATGATTGCTGCAAGCACTAAACAGTGAGTAGTAGGGTGGGCGGAATCTTAAGCTTACAAGCCTACCAGCATACCAGCGGTTTTTTGGAATTTTATGAACAATTCAATCGGCGGCGTTGAACTCTCAAGCGTGGCCAAAGGCTTTGAAACCGCCGACGCCATGCTGAAAATGGCTGATGTGGAGCTTTTACTTTCCAGGTCAGTCTGCCCCGGTAAATATATAGTTCTGGTGGCGGGTACGGTGGCCGACGTAAACGCCGCGGTTGAGGCAGGAGCGAACATGGCCGCCCACGCGCTTGTGGACAGCTTTGCCATACCAAACATCCACCCGGATGTGTTTCCGGCCATAGCCGGTACGGTACCGGCGGATGAACTTGAGTCGCTTGGTGTTATAGAGGCGTTTTCGGTTTCGGCCTTGATAGAAGCCGCAGACGCAGCCGTTAAATCCGCTTCGGTAAAGCTGCTTGAAATACGTCTTGCCATGGCGCTTGGCGGCAAGGCTTTTGTAACGCTTACGGGTACTGTGGCCGCGGCGCAAACCGCCGTTTCAGCCGGCGCCGCAGTAGTGGCTAAAAAGGGTCTGCTTGTGGAAAAAGTTGTAATACCAAATCCCCGTAAAGAGCTATTGAAAGAGTTAATTTAGTTTTCATAGTCATAATAATAGTAAAATGTTTTATTACGAAACGGGAGAAAAACTGACATGGCTTCAATACACAGGACTCCTCTTATAGCCGGAAACTGGAAAATGCATCTTACTGTTAAAGAGGCGGGCGAACTGGCTGCCGCCATTAAAAAGGGCCTTGATCCGGATTTGAAACACGAAGTTCTGCTTGCCCCCACCTTCACCAATCTGCACGCGGTAAAAGAAGCCATAGCCGGTTCAAAGATGTTTTTATCCTCACAGGATGTGTGCTGGGAGGAGAAAGGAGCTTTTACCGGCGCGGTTTCGCCCGCGCAGCTTTTGGATGCCGGCTGCACTCACGCCATCATAGGCCATTCTGAAAGGCGTAAAATTTTCCTTGAAACCGACGAGGTTATAAACAAAAAGATGAAAGCCGCTATTAAAGCGGGGCTTACGCCGGTGCTCTGCATAGGTGAAACGCTTGAAGAGCGGGAGTCGCAGAAGACCTACCGTGTGCTTGAAACCCAGTTGAACGGCGCTTTCGCCGGTATCCCGGTTTTAGACGTGGCTAAAGTCATTATTGCTTATGAGCCGGTATGGGCCATTGGCACCGGTAAAACCGCCACCCCGCAGCAGGCTCAGGACGCGCATATTTTCGTTCGCAGGCAGGCCGAGCGTATTTACGGCAAAGATTTCGCGCTTTCCGTGCGCGTGCTTTACGGGGGCTCGGTTAAAGCCGACAATGTGGACGAGCTTATGGCCCAGCCAGATATTGACGGCGCGCTGGTGGGCGGAGAAAGCCTTAAGGCGGACAAATTCCTGCGAGTGATACATTATCAGCCCGCGCTGGTGCGCTAAGAAAGCCGCCGAAGTCCGGCGGCTTTCGCTGGTAGGCTAGTATACTGGTATGCATTTAACGCCTACAAGCCTACTAGCTTACCCGCATACCAGCAGAAGAAGTCTTGACAAGCATATGGATGACAAACTGGTGAAAGAAATAGTGGACGATCTTAAACTTCGGCAGGAACGGGCGGATAAGCCTGTGCCGGTTGGAGTCTCAAACCGTCATGTTCATTTTACCAAAGAAGATTTTAAAGCCGTATTCGGCGCGGACGCCGAGCCGGTGCTGTACCGGCAGCTGCGCCAGCCCGGCTTTTATGCCTGCAATGAAATGGTTACGGTGGAAGGGCCCAGGGGCACCATCAAAAATGTGCGTATGATAGGCCCGTACCGTACCTACACGCAGGTGGAAATCTCTGTTGCCGATTCAAGGGTTCTGGGGCTGGAGCCGCCCATAAGGGATTCAGGCAAGCTTGAAAATTCCCCCGGCATAAAAATAACAGGTCCCAAGGGGACTATTACATTGAAAAACGGGGTTATCCTTTCAAAACGGCATATACATTTTCACCCCAAAGACGCCGGTGTTTTTAAAATAAAAGACGGCGAACATGCGCGCGTGCGCTGCGGCGCAGGTACCGACCGCGAAACTATTTTTGAACGGATCCTTTGCCGTGTTTCCGAAAAATTTGCTTTGGAATTGCATCTTGATGTTGAAGAAGCCAACGCCGCCGGCCTTAAAAACGACGACGCGGCGTATATGGTGTGAGGAAAGTAATTGAGTAATTAAGTGATGAGTGATTGAGTTTAAGAAAGGGATTATTATTCGTGGGATTATCAATACTTAATCACTCAATCGCTTAATCACTTAATCACTAATATTCGAATGGAGGACAAAATGGACGCATTAGGAATGATAGAAACCAAAGGTCTTGTGGCTTGTGTGGAAGCGGCCGATGCCGCCGTAAAATCCGCCAATGTTAAAATTGTCGGCTATGAGAAAATCGGTTCGGGTCTGGTTACCATTCTTTTCCGGGGCGAAGTTGCCGCCTGCAGGGCCGCCTGCGACTCCGGCGCCGCCGCCGCGCAGAAAGTGGGGGAACTGGTTTCCGTGCATGTTATTCCCCAGCCGCACCAGGACCTGGAAGGCAAACTTCCGATAAGCGAAGCGAAGAAGAAGTAAAGAGTGAAGTGTAAACAGTAAAGGGCTATAAGGTTCAGGGAACCTGTTAAACTCTTTACCCTTTACGCTTTACTATTCACTTCCCCAGTGGAGGCTTTATGCTATTTGCTCGAGTAACAGGCAATGTGGTCTGCACCCGCAAAGACGACAAACTGGTGGGGACTAAACTGCTTATGGTTCAGCCGGTGGGACTTGACGATAAGCCGCGCGGAAATACGTTAGTGGGGGTGGACTCCGTGGGCGCCGGTATAGGGGAGCTTGTGCTTCTGGTGCAGGGCTCAAGCGCGCGGCAGACATCCAAAACCGAGAATACCCCCGTTGACTGCACGGTGTTCGCCATAGTAGACACCATAGAGAAGGACGGGAAAGTGGTTTTTAAAAAATCCAGCGATAAAATGGAATAAGGGCTATGCCTATCACTGAAGAAGAAATCCAGCGAATAGCGGGAGAGGTTGTAAGAAATCTGAAGCTTGAATCCGCTCCGGCCGCGCTGTCAGGCGGCGAAGGCCCCGTGTTCAGTACCGTGGATTTGGCGGTCAGGGCGGCTGAAAAAGCGCAGGTCATTTTTCAGGATTTAGGCCTTGAAGCGCGCAAAGTTATTATCGCCGCCATACGCGAGGTCTCAATTGAGAATTCGCGGCGCTGGGCTGAAATGGCCGTGGCTGAAACCGGCATGGGCCGGGTGGCCGACAAAATACAGAAAAATTTACTCTCGGCCGGAAAAACTCCCGGTGTTGAAGACCTAAGCTCGGTGTCTTATACCGGCGATAAGGGCCTGACTTTGATTGAGTACGCGCCTTTCGGCGTGGTTGCTTCAATTACTCCTTCTACCAACGCGGTGGCTACCATAATCAGCAATGCCATCGGCATACTTTCAGCGGGTAACGCCGTGGTATTCTCGCCGCATCCCGCGGCCAAAAAATGCGTGCAGGATTGCCTGGTAATCCTTGATAAAGCTATCCGTTCCGCCGGCGGCCCGGCTAACCTCGTTTCCACGGTGGCGAACCCCACGCAGGAGAGCACCAGGGAACTTCTGGCTCACCCGCTCGGGCGCATGAACATTGTCACCGGCGGGCCTGCCATAGTAAAAGTGGCTATGACGGCCGGCAAGGCCTGCA
The DNA here is from genome assembly GCA_001799565.1 of Elusimicrobia bacterium GWA2_51_34. Lineage (GTDB taxonomy): Bacteria > Elusimicrobiota > Elusimicrobia > Elusimicrobiales > UBA9959 > UBA9634. The sequence continues at coordinate 8,080 of MGTS01000036.1, forward strand.
AAACCATAGCCGCCGGCCCCGGCAACCCGCCTATTGTGGTGGACGAAACCGCGGTTTTCCCCGATTGCGCCCGCGAGATAATAACCGGCTGCGGTTTTGACAATAATGTGCTCTGCATAGCCGAAAAAGAAGTGATAGTGACCGAAAAGGCAAAAGCGGTTTTCCTGGAGTGTATGAGAAAAGACCCCCGGGCGTGCGAGCTTTCGCCGAAGCAAATTGACCAGCTCGCCGGACTTGCCATAATTACTCCCGGCCGTGAACCTAAGCTCAACAGGGATTTTGTCGGCAAAAATCCCAGCGTGATGGCCAAAGCCATAGGCCTTGATATTTCAGACGACATCCGCGTGCTTTGGGCCGAGACTCCGAACGACCATCCCTATGTGCTGACGGAGCAGCTCAGCCCGGTGCTTCCCGTTACCTCCGTAAGGGATATAGACGCCGCCATTGAGCTTGCTTATTACGCCGAGGGAGAAAATCACCATACCGCCGGTATGTATTCCACCGATGTCAGGAATATGACAAAAATGGGCCGGCGGATGGCCTGCTCCATTTTCGTGAAAAACGCCTGCACGCTGCACGGTCTGGGCCTTGGCGAAGGTTACACTTCAATGTCTATAGGCACGCCTACAGGCGACGGTATAACCAAAACCCGCCATTTCGCGCGTCCGCTTCAGTGCAGTCTGGTGGGATATTTCCGCATCGCGTAATATAGCGCTGAAGCAGGGAGATATTAAAAACTTCAGCGCTTCAGCACTTGCTTATGTATTCGTTTCTTAAAACAGGCCATACGGGAGCTATAATTAAAAAGTCAGGGTTCTTTACCGTTTTTTTGTTTATTTGTACGCCGGCTTTTTCGGAACCGCTTGAAAAACTTGCGCTCAGGCTTCAACATGGCCTTGCGGATTATCCGAATATTAAAATTGCCGTGCTTGAATTTCCGTATATAAACGGGAGACAGTCGGACGGTCCCGCGGTGGTGCAGGAAAGACTGACGACTCTGTTCGCGAAAAATAAAAAGATAACGCTTATAGAGCGGAACCTGTTGCAAAAAGTAGCGGGCGAATTAAAACTTCAGATTTCGGGGGCCATGGACGAAACGTCAACCCGGAAAATGGGAAAATTACTCGGCGCCGAAGCGGTATTGACCGGGACTTTAAATGATGTAAGCGACAAAGAAGTTGAAGTAAACGCAAGGGTATTAATCGTGCAAACCGCCAAAATAGTGTCGGCTGAAAAGATGACCTTTAAAAAAACCTGGAAAGACACGCCGTCTCCGCGTAATACCGCTCTTCCCAATGCCGCTGCGCTCATCTCCCGGCTTGACAAGAGTGAAAAGCATGCTTTCAAAACCGTAAACTTTAAGTCGGGTAAAATCCAGAGGACCTACTTCAAGGATAAAACTGTCATCGCCGTGGAAATTATCGGTAAAAACGGCGCTCTGCTGAAACGCACAGGAAAATTGCCGGACGGTTTTTACGCCGAATATTATGGCGACGGGACTTTAAAAGCCGAGAAAACCCTGATAAAGTCCAAAGAATACGGGCCTCTTAAAACATATTTTCCCGGTGGCATGCTTCAAAATGAGGCGTATTATACCGCCGGGAAGCTGGACGGGTCGGTTAAAATATACAATGAAAACGGCAAGCCGCTGTTTGAGCAGGACTTTAAAAACGGTATTCCAGACGGGTATCTTAAAGAATACGATGTTAACGGCAGCGTTAAATCTGAAACCTTTTATAAAGCCGGGCACATCGCGGCCGCTCCGGTGGAAAGCGCCGCGGCAAAAAATATCACGGTAAAATCCATAAAGCTTGCGCGCGGTTCGGAATTCAGCTTTTACGAAGAGAGGACGTATCTTTGTAAGATACTGCTTGGCAATGGATTAAGCATTCTTTCTCAGGCGGGGGCGTGCCCGGGCGGAATTGCGCGGGCGTATTCAAAGGAAGGTAAACTGGAGAAAGAGTTTGTTTTTATTGATAATGGATTATCCGCCCTTAAGATCTTTAACGAAGATGGAACTGTAACAGCGGAAAAGAACTACGCTGCTGACAATTGACTTGGCATTAGGTGACAGGTATCAGGTTGCGGGTGACAGGTTGAAAGGAATTTTAAGCCTGATACCCGGTAGAAGTCAGAAGTTAGAAGGCAGATTGCTTTCTGATCTCTGTCCTCTGACCTCTGGAATTTAGATGTCCCAAGGAGAAAATATGCAGGCAAATATCGCTATCGGGCTTGTTGAAACTTCGTCCATCGCCAAAGGCGTGGAGACGCTTGACGCCATGTGCAAGGCGGCGGGGGTGAAGCCTGAAATTCACCTGGCAATTTCCAGGGGTAAATATATTATAGCCGTGTCAGGCGCTTTGGGAGAAGTTGAGTCGGCTATGTCTAAAGGCGCGGAGACGGCCGGCAATGCCCTGGTGGCGAAACACGTAATAAGAAATATCCACGCGGGTGCGCTGGCCGCGCTTAACAAACGTATTAAATCCGGAATTACGCTTGAGGCCGTAGGTATAGTGGAAACCAAAGAAGCACTGCCGGCGCTGTTTGCCGCCGACGCCGCGGCAAAGGCCGCCTTCGTGCATGTGGTTGAAGTCAACACCGGGCGCGGCATAGGCGGCAAGGGCTACCTGACCGTTACCGGCGAGGTGGGCGCGGTGCGCACAGCGGTTTCGGCCGCGGTTAAGGCGGTGGGCGAAGACGCAATAGTAAGCCGCATCGTAATACCGAACGCCCACGAACATGTGGGGGAAGCGATTTGGTAAAGTGGACAGTGGTGAGTGAACAGTGCTCAGTAAAGAATAGAGAACAATCTTAAACCGGCCGCTAACCATTTTCTTCTCTGTCCACCGGCCACTGTTCACTGAACACTTTTAGGAGGCTTTATGAGGATTGTTATCGGCGCGGACCACGCGGGCTTTGAAGCTAAAGAGAAAATTAAAAAGTTTTTGCAGGGACTTGGCCACGAAGTGACGGATTTTGGCTGTTATTCAACGGAATCCGTGGATTTCCCCGACATCGCCATGCTGGTTGGGGACGCTGTGCGAAAAAAAGAATTTGAAAAAGGCGTTCTTGTGGACGGCTTTAACGGCGCTATGCCGCTGGCCGCGAATAAAATACCGGGTATCAGGGCCGTTGGCGCGTACGATATTATTTCAGCCCGCTTTGCCGCCGCCCACGAGGACTGCAATATTCTGTGCCTGGGCGGTAAAACGCATGGCGAGCTGGCCCTTCAGGAAATGCTTAAAATGTGGCTGAACACCCCCTTTGAAGGCGGCAAATACCAGAAGCGTCTTGATAAGATAACGGCGATAGAGAACAGATACTAGCCATATGCCGTAAGCCATAGGCCGTAGGCTTTTTAAGGAGTTCTTTAAGAACTATTATAAATAAGGTTTCTGCTATATGGCCTAAAGCTTAAGGCTTATAGCGGGCGCAGCGCCCTTATGGCAATAGATGTGTCTTAAATTTATGAAACAGGCAAAGGTTATAGGGCGGGTGTTTTGTTCAAGGCAATGCTGCGGTATGGACAGTAAAACCCTGCTTTTAATACAGCCTCTTGATTGGGAAACCGACAAACCTTCAGGAGATCCTTTGGTGGCCGGAGATACTGTTGGAGCGGGCGCGGGTGAGACTGTTTTTTTTGTGGCCTCCCGCGAAGCCATAGTGGCATTTGAGGGCTGTGAGGGGGAAACGGCTGTAAACATGCCGCTCCCCCCGGTAGACGCCGCCATAGTAGGAATTATAGACGGCAAACAACTGAAGTCGTGAGTCTGAGAGTCGGGAGTCTTAGAGTCAAATAAGGGATGACTTGTTTTCCTGGTTTCCGTGCTTTTGAATTATAAACTCTCAGACTTCTAAGACTCCAAGACTCTTGGACTCTAAGACTTCAAGGAACTGTGCATGTTCATCGCTAAAGTTATCGGCAATGTCTGGGCCACCCGTAAGCACGCGGGGCTTAAAAGCGCCACCCTGCTTATTGTAAAAGCTGTGGATGTTTCAGCCCCGGATAAGCTGATCGGTGAGGCTGTTATGGCCGTGGACGGAAACCAAGGCGCTGGCCCGGGTGACACCGTTCTTATTGTTGACGAGGGCGGTTCCGCCCGTAAAATTTTAAAAAACTCCAAGGCGCCGGTTCGCACCGTGGTGGCGGGGATAGTTGATAAGGTATATCTTGGTAAGGACAAGGAAAGCTTATGAATGACGAGGACATAAAAAAAATTGCGGCTGAAGTGGCAAGGATTATGAAGGAAAAAAGCTCAGGTTTCGCGCCTCGGCAAATGCCCGGCGATTCCGTTACAATGGGCACGTCCGGCAAGGTCTTCCGGCACCCGCTGGTAAATCCTGTCGGCAAGCCCCAGGGTTTTACTCCTGCCAAACCCTGCCCCTCTTCCCAAAGCGACTGCCGTCTTGAGGAAAACACCTGTGGCCCCAACTGCCAGAAATGCAATCCTTTAAACAACTACAGCGCCCAGCAGGTCAAAGACATGGGCGTGGACAGAGTAAGTTTCTGTAACCCCGATTCCCAGAGTACTTCAATAGCCGGCATGCTCGACCACACCCTGCTTAAGGCCAACGCCACGCAGGAAGAGATAGGAAAGCTTTGTGAAGAAGCCCGCAAGTACCGCTTTGCCTCTGTTTGCGTGAACCCAGGTTATGTGTCATTATGCGCCAGAATGCTTCGCGGCAGTTGCGTAAAAGTTTGCACCGTAATAGGTTTTCCGCTTGGTTCCACCACGCCTACGGTAAAGGCCATTGAAGCGCGCGACGCCATGGCGAACGGCGCCGAAGAAATAGACATGGTAATAAACATAGGCGCGCTTAAATCGGGCAACGACCAGATTGTGCTTGACGATATTAAGGCCGTGCGCGAAGCCACCCGCGGCAAGGTTTTGAAGGTAATCATTGAAACTTCATACCTTACCAAAGATGAAAAAGTGCGCGCCTGCCGCATGGCAAAACAGGCCAACGCCGATTTTGTTAAAACATCCACCGGCTTCGGCTCGGGCGGGGCCACTGTTGAGGATGTGGCGCTGATGCGTGAAACTGTGGGGCCGGAGATGGGCGTTAAGGCCTCGGGCGGCATAAAAGACGCCAAAGCGGCTGAGGCCATGATAAAAGCCGGGGCCACCCGCCTTGGCACAAGCGCCAGCATAGCAATAGTTTCCGGCGGCCAGGCCGCGAAAGGACAGTATTAAAAAAGTGGCCAGTGGGTAGTGGCGAGTGGTCAACAGCATCCTGTACCGCTCTTTAAACCGGCCACTGACCACTGTAGTAATGGAGGAAGAAATGTCAGAATCGAAACCAGCGTTGGGAATGATTGAAACAAAAGGCTTCATAGGCATGATAGAGGCCTCTGATGCAATGGCCAAGGCCGCTAATGTGCACCTTATCGGCTACGAAAAGATAGGATCCGGCTATGTTACCACGCTTTGCACAGGTGAAGTGGGAGCTGTGCGGGCCGCGGTTGAAGCCGGCGGCGCCGCCGCCCAGAAGGTAGGCGAACTTGTGGCCATTCACGTTATTCCCAGGCCTCACGACGACCTTGATAAGTATACGGCGAAAATATCGGTAAAGGTGTCATAGTTGATAGTGTAGAGTGGAGAGTAGAGAGTGTAGAGATGTGGATTTTTACTCTCAACTCTACACTCTAAACTCTACACTTCTGCCTTATGTTAACAAAGGGCGCCGTTGAAGATATTATAATGCTGCACCTTTCCCGGCGTGAGCCGGGCGGGGCGGAGCCTGTTTTAAAAAAAGTCCCGAAGCTGGGGAAAAAAGTTTTCCTGAGCGATTGGGAAATACGCCGTATGTTTAAACCCGGTAGCGCTCAAGTAACAGTTCCCCAAAACGCCATAATCAGCCCGCTCTCCCACGACTGGCTGGATTACGACGGCATATCAATAATCCGCCGGTAACTTTTACATCCAATATCCAGCCCCTATCTGTTTAAAAGGTAGCAGCTACCTTTTCCTAATGCGCTTGGAGAAGCTAAAAGGTACCTGCTACCTTTTTGCGGAAAATAGCGAAATTTTCACATCTGTCCGGGGAAATTCCGCCACATATCACAAAAAATTGGCGTAAACAGCCGTATTTATGAGTATTTCCCTGCGGAAACCGTCATGCTTGACTTTTAAAACGCTCAACGACGCAAGCCATCCCCCAAAATGGACATGATTCT
>MGTS01000037.1 GCA_001799565.1 Elusimicrobia bacterium GWA2_51_34
GGCGTGGTAATCCGAGTAAAGCGTAGCTTCACCCATTGGGTGAAATCTGCTTCCCAATACAAAAGTATAGTTAGCGGAGGATTAGGGCCCTTTCTTTCTGTTGCCATGAATTGCTTTCTTTGGTAGACTCTAGAAAGCCGCCCAAGCGTATCCGGCGCGGCAGAATTGGAACTTTTAAGGAGGCGTATAATGTTCAGCGCAAGCTTAATGCCGTTGGTTATAATAGTCATAGCGGTGCTTTTTACCAGCATCAAAGTGCTCAATGAATACGAAAGGGGCGTCGTACTCACCTTCGGCCGTTTTACGGGAGTGAAAGGGCCGGGCCTGATAATTCTTATCCCCGGCGTGCAGCAGATGATCCGCATAAGCACCCGCGTGGTGGTTATGGATGTCCCCTCCCAGGATGTTATAACCCGCGACAACATCTCGGTCAAGGTTAACGCGGTGATATATTTCAGGGTGGTAAACCCGCAATCCGCCGTACTGAATGTTGAAAACTTTATGTACGCCACCAGCCAGCTCGCGCAAACCACCTTAAGGAGCGTGCTCGGTCAGCAGGAACTTGATGACCTGCTTGCCCAACGCGACAAGATAAACCAGAACCTGGCGCAGATACTGGACCTGCACACCGAGCCCTGGGGCATAAAGATTTCCAGCGTGGAGGTCAAAAATGTGGACCTTCCGCAGGATATGCAGCGTGCCATAGCCCGCCAGGCCGAAGCTGAACGCGAACGCCGCGCCAAAGTAATTCACGCGGAAGGCGAATACCAGGCCTCGCAGAAGCTGGCCGATGCCGCAAAGATCATGAGCACCTCGCCCGCGGCCATACAGTTGCGCTATCTGCAGACGCTGACCGAAATATCCACGGAAAAGAACTCAACGGTCATCTTCCCCGTGCCAATGGACCTTATAGCGATGTTCTTAAACAAGGACAAGAAGCCGCAAGCCTGATGCAGTAACCGGTTATCGGTAACCGGTAACCAGTAATCGGCAATCCGGTAACATGTTTACCGGTTACTGTTTACTGGTTACCGGTTACTTTTTTATCCCCTTATTCTATGTCCGGATTATATATTCACATCCCGTTCTGCCGCAGTAAATGCGCTTATTGCGATTTCACCTCTTACGCCGGCAAAGAAGAATTAATTGACGCCTACCTTGACGCGATCAGGAAAGAGGCGCACACGTACACCTCAGGCGGACAACATGTCAGCCAATGCCGTAGTGACGGACTGGGCGGGTTTAGCACCCTTTATGTCGGCGGAGGCACGCCAAGCCTGCTTACCGTCGCTCAGCTGAAAAACCTTTTTTCTTTTCTGAAACAGGACATAATCGGACAGGATATCCTGGAAGAAACCACCTTTGAAGCCAACTGCGAAAGCCTGAGCGAAGAAAAGCTGGCGGTTTTAAAAAACTCGGGAGTAAACAGATTAAGCCTGGGCCTTCAATCCGCCGAAGACCGCCTGCTGCGCCGCCTGGGAAGGCCGGCGGATTTTAAACATTTTCTTTGGGCCTTTGAAGCCGCAAGAAAAGCGGGCTTTGAGAATATAAACATAGACCTTATGAACGCGCTTCCCGGTCAAAGCGTGAACGACTTCGCCCAAAGCCTTGAAGAGACGATAAAACTAGCGCCTGAACATGTTTCGCTTTACGCGCTTGAAGTGCATAAAGGCACTGATCTTTTCCGGCAGGGTGCGCGTGAAAACCCGGATATTGCGGCCGATATGTATGAGCTGGCCGTAGACCGCCTCTCCAGAGCCGGTTACGCCCGTTATGAAATTTCTAATTTCGCCAAGCCCGGCCTGGAAAGCCGCCACAACCTGAACTACTGGGACCAGGGGGCCTACCTTGGGCTTGGCTGCGCCGCAGCCTCTTACCTTGACGGCACGCGCTGGAACAACACGCATAACCTGGACATGTATCTAAAGACCGCGCCTGTTTTGCGCGAGAATGAAGAGAAGCTGGCGGGCCGGGCCAAAACTGCCGAAAGAATAATGCTGGGGCTCCGCAAAACAAGGGGAATTGAACTTGATGATGATATAATTATAGAATTCAATGGAAAGATAGACCGCCTGCTCGGCCTTGGTCTCATAGAGAAAACCGGCCGCGCGATAAAGATCAAAAGCGGTAAATTGTATCTTTCAAACGCCGTTTTCAGGGAATTTATCTAGGGGAACAGAAGTCTAAGAGTCAAGAGTCGCAGAGTCTGAGAGTCCGCTCAAGACACTGCGTGATTTAAAGCAATTTCCTTTTCCCAGACTCCAAGACTCCTAGACTCTCAGACTCTAAGACTCTAAGACACAGTTACCCCCAAGGAACTTATGCTCAGCAAGGTCTATGATCCCAAGCCGGTAGAAACCAAATGGGCCGATGCCTGGCAGAAAGACAGGCTTTTTATCCCGTGCCCCAGCCCGAAACGCAAACCTTTCGTGGTGGTAATTCCCCCGCCAAACATAACCGGCGCCCTGCATATGGGCCATGCTCTTACCTACACCCTTCAGGATGTGCTGGTGCGCTACCAGCGGATGCTCGGCCGCGAAGCCTGCTGGGCGCCGGGCACCGACCATGGCGGCATAGCCACCCAGAATGTGCTTGAAAAAGCGCTGAAAGCCGAAGGCAAAACACGCGCCGACCTGGGCCGAGAGGAATTCCTGAAGCGGATGTGGGCCTGGTACAAGGAATGCGGCGCCACAATTTTAAACCAGCTGCGCAAGCTTGGCTGCTCCCTGGACCTTAACCCCGACAATGTCCGCTTCACCATGGACTCAAAAAGAGCCGCTTCAGTATATGAAGCCTTCCGCTCGCTTTGGGCCAAAGGCCTGATATACCGCGGCGCGCGTATGATAAACTGGTGCTCACGCTGCGGCACCGCGCTCTCGGACATAGAAGTGGAACATGAAGATGAAAAATCAAAGCTCTGGCACATACGTTACCCTTTTCAAGACGGCTCAGGCTCAGTTACCGTGGCCACCACCCGGCCGGAAACCATGCTGGGCGACACCGCGGTTGCGGTACACCCCGAAGACGCAAGATATAAAGGTATGTCCGGCAAAATGTTGAAGCTGCCGCTTACGCACCGGAGTATACCGCTGGTGGCGGACGAGGGCGTGGAAAAAGACTTCGGCACCGGCGCGGTAAAAGTCACACCCGCCCACGACCCGCTGGACTTTGAAATAGGAAAACGCCATAACCTGGAAATAATTCGCGTAATTTCCTTCGAAGGGCACATGACGAAGATATGCCCGTCTGAATACGCGGGCTTGAGCGTACAGGCGGCCCGCAAGCGGATAGTTGAAGACTTAAATACCGCCGGACTGCTTGTAAAAGAGGAGCATTACAAACACTCCGTAAGCAAATGCTCCCGCTGTAACCAGCATATAGAGCCGCTGGTATCAGAACAGTGGTTCGTAAAAATGAAAAGTCAGGCGGCGCCGGCCATAGCGGCCGCGGAAAAAGAAGAAGTTAAGTTTTATCCGCCTTCCTGGAAAAAACCTTTTACCGACTGGCTTAACAACATACAGGACTGGTGCATTTCCCGCCAGATCTGGTGGGGCCACAGGATACCCGCATGGTATTGCCGTAAATGTTCTGGACCGGGCCTTAAATTCTCAGACAGGGGCGGCCTTTCCCGCGTATCTTTTGCCCAGGGAGCCAAACCGGTAGTCTCCTTTGAAAAACCCCCGGCCTGTCCGGATTGCGGCGGAACGGACCTCCTGCAGGACCCTGACGTGCTTGACACCTGGTTCTCTTCGGCGCTGTGGCCTTTCTCAATTTTTGGCTGGCCGGAAAAGACCAAAGACCTGGAATATTATTACCCCGCCTCGGTCCTGGTAACCGGCTACGAAATAATCTATTTATGGGTGGCCCGCATGGTAATGAGCGGCATTGAACATATGGGCAAACCGCCTTTTTCCCAAGTCTATCTGCACGGCATTGTGCGCGACAGGCACGGCAAGAAGATGTCAAAATCTCTTGGCAATGTAATAGATCCGCTGGCTATGATAGAAAAATACGGCACCGACGCCATGCGCTTCTCCCTGATGGCTCAGACCCTGGGCGGCAAAGACATCCCTTTCTCGGAAGAAACCATAATAGGCGGAAGGAATTTCGTAAACAAGCTCTACAATGTTGCCCGCTTCATACAGATGTACCTGCCAGCAAGGCCGGGGCCGCTTACGGCCGAACGCCCCGACGAACTTGCCGACCGCTGGATACTGGAACGCTACGCCGCGGCCCTTGATCGCTCAAAAGCCGCCATGACGGAGTACGACCTGCCCAAAGCCCAGGATGCGCTATATTCTTTCGTCTGGGACGAACTGTGCGACTGGTACCTGGAACTGGCAAAACCCCGCCTTGCCGGGCCGGATAAGGAAAAAGTGATGGGGCTCCTTCTGGAACTTTTCACCGGCTCCCTTAAGGCGCTTCACCCGTTTATTCCTTTCATAACCGAAGAACTTTACGCAAACCTGAAACTCTACCTTGACAAGTCACAAGCCACAAGTCACAGGTCACAAGTAAAACCAGACAGCGGGGAACAGCGCCGCGCGGGCTATCTGCTGGAGGAAAGCTGGCCGGCGGCCGCGGTTGCCGCTTCGGACGCTTCCGCGCTTATGGAAGAGCTTATGGGTGTAATAACGCAGATACGCACCGCCCGCGCTCAATTTGAAATACCTCCCGGCAAAGCCATCAACGCCCTTGCAGCCTCAAACGACGCGTCCGCGCTTTCGCGCCTTAAGGCCGGCGCGGGTTATATTAAACTGCTGGCTAAAGTTGAAAACTTTACTCTGGGGGTCGGACTGGTTAAACCGCCAAGGTCGGTAAGCGCTATTTCCGGTCCTTTCAATATTTATGTGCCGATGGACGGGGCCGTGGACCTGGAAAAAGAAAAAGGCCGCCTGGCCAAAGAGCTGGAACGTGTACGCGCGGAAAGCGCGCAATGCCTTGTACGCCTTAACGACCCGTCATTCGCGGCACGCGCGCCGGCCGCTGAAGTGGAAAAGATAAAAGCAAGGTCAAAAGACTCTGCCGGCAGGATATCAAGACTTACAATTATCCTTGAGGAACTAAGTGATTGAAGAATCTTGATTTGAAGGTGATTTTTATATGAGCGAACGCTGGATACGCAAAGACCGCGAGCAATACCTGTTCATCGGAGTAATGATCGCCTGCATTATAGGCGCCATCGTTTCTTCTTACTGGCATGCTTCCGACCGCATCCAGGTAAGAAGAAATATAAAAATAAAGGCCGGCGCGCCGAAAGAAGCAATGAAAAGGCTGAAAGAAGTGCAATTTTCCCCGCAAACACCGAAGGCGGGCGCTACCCAGTACTACAAGCTTGATTCAGGGATCAAACCCATGGTACCAAAACTAGGACAGGAATATGGCAATTAGCCAAGAACGGCATAAAGCTTCTGTCGCCTTCTTTTGCTTTCCGTTGCTTTCTTTTGCTTTCTTTTGCCTTCTTTGGGCCGCTCCGGTTTTGGCTATTGACTACAACGACAAGAATGCCCAGAGCTTTGACTATACTCCCGCGGATAATCAGACCACGCCCTCCATAGCCCAGCCGACCATAACCTCGGAATATGAAGACGCTGACATAATTGACGACCCGGTTTATGGAGTAGTAGCGCTTTCAAAACAAAGATGGAAAAACTGGGTGCTCAGAGCGGTTTATCTGCTTTTAATAGACATCGCGCTGGTCATGCTTATAATCGCGCTGCCTAAAACCGATGAATACACCATTATCACTTCCTATATATTGTCAGGAGCCAGTTTCGTGCTGGCTTTATGGGAATTTCTGTGCGCGGTTTTTTTGTTCCAGTTGGGTTCTACTTCCTGGCTCTACGTTGCCCCTGTGTCGTTTATTATGGGGGCGGTTTTTTACCTGATGCTTTTAAAAATTAAAAAATTTGACACTTCATTGGAGGATTTGAAAAAGTCATTCCAGCAGATGAACGCGGTCAACAAAGAAGACGCGCGCCTGGTCTCAGTGGATGGGACCCCCGGAAACTGGCCGGATCAGGATTTTATAAGATAATAATTGATAGCGATTGAAAGCAAAGGAAAGCAAAAGAAAGCAACAGAAAGCAAGAAATACAAAAGAGCCGCGATAACGCGGCTCTTTTGTATTTAAAGACATCTTACTTTCTGTTGCTTTCAATGGCCTTCAGCAGCATTCTGTTGCTAATGATTTTTTAGAACTGCAGCCAGAAACCGAAGCGGTGGACATTACCCAAATCCCCGAACGGCAAATAGGCGTAATCCACGCCAAGGCCGGCCACTTTCACACCGAAACCAAGACTGAGCCCCACAACCGCGCCCAAATTTGAGGTGTCATATCCGAATTTGTAACCGCCCCTGAGCGCGAAAGCGTTCCTGATCCAGTATTCGGCCCCGAAAGCGGGATAAAATTTCTCATCGTTCACATATTCACTCAGTTCGGCTGTTACATTTAAATTGGAAACGGCTTTATACAGGGCCCCGGCCGCTATCTTGAACGGCAGGGGGTCGGCCGCGTCCACGAATTTCATTTTAGTGCCCAGGTTCTGCATTGAAAGCGACACGTTGATTTTAGGGGAGGCGTGATAAATAGCGCCCGCGTCGGCCGCCACGGCTGAAGCGTTTTTTGAGTCTATGGAAGAATTTATAAATTTAACGGCGCAGCCGGCGTCAAGGCCCGGCAGGGAATCCGGCATAAATTCTTTTTTCGCGTAGGCAAGCGTAACCGCCAGATCGTTGGAGTCAAAAGAGCCGAGCGCGGACACCGCGCCCGCGTTGTCGTTAAGCCCGCGCCTTTCAATGTCGCCCACATTTAGAAAGCTGGCTCCAAAGCCGAAACGGTTGCCCGATATGGTACCCGCGTAGGAGAGGTTTCCCATTTTTGCGCCCTGCAGATAGTTTGTAAAACCAAGGCCCACTTCCCGCTTGTCGGATTGCGCCAGCCCCGCCGGGTTTATGAACACGGCGCCGGAATCGTCGGCCAAAGCGCCAAAGGCTCCCGCCATGGCCAAAGCCCTGGGGCTCATGGACACCTTAAGGAAAGACGCCGCCGTAGTCCCGACACCCGACGCGTAAACCCCCGCGGGCATTGCCAACGCCAGGGAAAAAATAAGTAATTTTCTCATAAGTTACCTCTTTTATCAAATCTGCAGACTGGACACTGACCACCGGCCACTGTCCACTATTTTATTATCGCCATTTTATGCGCTTTATTAGCCAGTTTCTTTCCGTCCAGATAGGTCAGCATGAAGTAAACGCCGGACGCGCAGTTGGAACCATTATCATTTTTGCCGTCCCACTCGGAATAATAGACGCTGTTTTCAGGCCTGAGACCCTCATCTATAGTGCGCACCTTTTCGCCGGCCACATTGTAGATGACAAACTTAAGGTTGCCGGTCTTGCCCGCCGGCAGGTTATATTTTATCACCGTGCCCGCGGTGGGGTAAGGGTTGGCTATTCCGGAAGTTCCCACGTCTCCGCTCAGTACGACATTCTTTGACTTCAGGTTGAACGGGTTGGGCATGTTATAAACTTCAAACGAACTGCTGAACGCGGGCGTGTTTGTAGCCGGATTAGCAGTGAACACGGCGAACTGGCCCGTCTGCGAGCCTGAAGCTGCGGAAGGCACATAATAGCCCTTCGGCGATATCGCGCTCATCTTATGCGCTTTCCTTGAAAGAGGCGTCGCGCCGCCGGTAGCGCCTTCAAAGGCGCTTTCCAGGCTGTCCACGTCAACGGACACCGTACCCAGCATAGGGTCCACGCTGTAGGTGCCCGGCACCTCCTGCCACTGCCCGGTGGCCGTGTCGTACTGATAGAGCTTCAGGGCGTTGGTGTTTGTCACCTTTTCCTTGTCATATTTCAAGGTAAGAGCGAACGACTTGTTGGCCTGGGCGTTTGAAAGGTCTATATTGTATATTTCAGAAGCCATCAGCTCTTCAATCGCAGCCGCTATGGTTATGTCTCCCCGGTCCGTTTTGACCGTTCTGACATTCGGCAGGGTCCTGAAGAACCCGCCCACCAGGTCGTCCAGCTGAACCTGTTCCGTTGACGTCTGCGTAAGAGAACCGGGGTCAAGCTCAATACCGGAGTATTCCTCTTTTTCCTGGTCCATAAAAGCGCTGCCGCCGACAAGTGAAATATCCTGCACGTACTGTTCCGTCTTGGAATTGGAAACGCTGTCATAAATGAGCGTTTTTTCCATCTTGGTTATGTCGCCCACCGTAACATATACGGCGTAATACCTGTCGCTGATAGAAGTGGTGAACTGGCCCACGAACGAGTTGTTCGGGCCCGCCACAAGCATCAGGCTGGAGGCCGAGGACGGATCATAAACCGCTCCCGGGTTGAACGCGCAGGCCGGTATGCTGAGAAGTTCCTTCGGGCTGTTTATTATAACATCCACTTTCCTTGGAGAGTCGGCATTCCTCCTGAGCTTGACCATTATCTGCGGAGGCAGGTCAAGCAGGACAATATCCCCCATGGGGTTCTGCCCGGAGGAAACAAGGGTCACTGTTGAAAAAGTCATTTTACCCGTTTCTATTACCGCCACCTTGTAATTGTGCCCCGGTATTACGCCTTTAAGTTCAAATAACCCGTTTTCATCCGTAAGGTCCTCAATAGTGGGAAGGTAACTCTGCGGATTTGTGATATTAAGGGTCTCGTCATAGGCCGACACTTTGATCCCTTCTTTTGTCGTTGGATTGGGGAATTTGGTAAGCAACACCTTACCGACTATGGTTGAGGTGGAAGGCTCAAGATAAAAAACCGGAAGAACCAAAGAATCGTCTTTGGCAAGGTGAACTTTCTTTCCGGTTTTAACGAAACCATCCATGGCTATTTCCAGTTTGTAAACGCCCGTAGGCAGGTTTTCCACAACAAAAGCGCCGGAAGAATCAGCAATAAGGTATTTCTCCGTTATCCTGCCTTTTACATAAACGGAGGCGTTCCGCAAATACATTGAGGGCGTGGTTGAGCTCATTACAACTCCGCGCAATCCGCCTATGGAAATGCTCGCAAGGTCAAAATCAAAGTTATACAAGGATTCGTCAGGCAGGGTTATGTTCTTTGTAACCGGCGGATAATTGGGGTTGGCGAACACGGCCGTGTATTTCCCGGGCGGCAGGCCCCACAAAGAATATCTCATATTCCCGTTACGTATAATATCCCTCATCATTTCTTTATCCTGCGATTGTATGCTGGATTCGAAGCCTATTATCCCCGTAGCGTCGGGCAAGACATGGCTGAAACCTTTCAGTTCACCGGCGGTGTCATAGACCATAAGCGCCGGTATCAGCGGCATTATCTCGCTGTCAAAATTAGCGAACATCCTTGCGAAGTCGCTGTCCGTGAATATATTAGCGCCCTTTACCCAGCCGCTGATCTCGGTCTGCCCTACGGAACCGAGTATGCTTACGGGTATCGGCTGGCCGACAGTTCCCAGATTAAGGTTTTCCGTGTCGGGCTTTACGGCCACATTCCTGGCTTTTCCCATAAAATTAGCGAACTGGCTGTAATTTTCCGCCACGCACTTGCTGTCGTCCGGAGTACAATAGCGAGAACCTATAAGCAGATAGAAGTCGTACTGCCCCTGCGGCATTACCAGTTTGCTCCAGGTAGCGGGCACGGTAGCGGTGCTGTAATCAAAAGAGTATGCCGGATTATCAAAGAACAGCTCGGTTATATACTTCTGATTCATCTTCTGGCCGCTTGGCACGGCTATTATATGGTAGCTCCAGGCAGCCGTTGATATCACGGGCAGGCCGAAGATCTGCGGCTGGACAAAAAGCCCCGTCTCCAGTGAAACATTGACATTCGTGGTTTTGCCGGCATTAACTACTATGTTGTCCACCTCGGCTGGCGCATACGGATTTGAGGTGCTGACCGCTATCCTGATAGAAAGGCTATATTTACCGGGAGGGATATTAGCGAATTCAAAAGTCCCGGCCTCATTGATAGAACCTCCTTCGTTAAAAGAAACATTCTCACCGGACAGCTCTATGCGTGGCCAGTTGTTGTCCCCGGGTTTATAAGTGCTTCCGTCCGGATATTTTAGAAGGCCCGTAACCCTTCCTGAAGGCGTCAGGTTCAAGTTCCTGATTATTATGTTAGTGTCTTCAAAAGAAATCCGGTTATCAAATGAATTAAGCTTGGCCCAGGAATTAGACAGGACCGTAAGCCAGTAAGTCACATCATTGTCCGAAGACACGTACACCGTGTAAGAAGTCGTATTGCTTGTCAAGCTACCGTATATTGTTTTGAAGAACATCCTCCGGTTCTGGCAATCGTTGTCGCCGCATTCTTCAAAGGCGGCCACCGTAACAGCCGAAGACTTGGCTATAACCAGGGGATTTGAAGCGCTTACTGTATAGGTGGTGGTAAAAACCAAATTGCCGGTGATCACGGCATTCGTGGTTATCCCAACCCCCACGTCAAAGACGTACGGCATTATGCCCTTACAGGTTCCCGAACTGTCAAGAACCCATTTTTTCCCGGCCGCGCAGGCATTATTGGGCGGATACGAAGGGGCGGCGGCGCCGGCGGAGGAGATAGTTATTCTCAGGTCGTCGGACGTGTTTTCAATGTTATCATCGCCGGAGTTTATGTTCCTGTAAACCGGGTTTTCAACCTGAAGCAATAGATTTCCGTCGGTAAGGCCCGGTACTGTAAACATGCCGTCTCCGTCGGTATAAGCAGTTACATCACCTATGTTGGCGCGAAGCGACCTGTAATTATTGTTCCATTCAGAAGAAGTATACGTGGAACCGTAAGAGTCGTAACCAAAATATCCGTTCTCCTTGCCGTTAACCCTGACCTTTACATATGAAAGCGGGTTACCTAAATATTTTATCACACCGGTAAGGGTATAGGTGGCGGGCTGCAAATAATAATTCATATTCAGAGCCGGCAGCATTACATTGGAAGGCCCAATGCTTCCCCGCTGAGGAAAGTTTTCGTATCCCGCCCTGTTTATATACATATTGAGCGTATCTGTGGCTATTGAAAGCCCGCTGAAACTGAACCTTCCATTAGTGTCCGAAAGGCCTTCCTGCGAAAAATCGCAGGGGTTCTGGCTGCAGTCATTGTAAACTCTTATCTTCGCCCCGCTTATGGCATTACCCTGCATATCCCCCACAAAACCGCTGAAATAAACGGAGGCGGTGGAAGTGGTCTGGGTATAATTGGAGGAAGGAGGCATGGCGCTGGACATATTTACCGCAAATACCGAGCCGGAAGGCACCGCTGTCTGGGGTGACAGGCTTGTTGAAAGCCAGCCGGGGATATTCACGTCTATACCGTAAGTGCCCGCGGCCAGGTTGGGCACATTGTATATTTCAAGGGTGTCAGCTGTGTCCGTGGCCTTTAAAACCCCGTAAGAAACTCTCTCACGTGTCTGGGTCAGGTAAATTTCGCCCATTATAAAGGCGCCCCTGTAGATGTTGCTGATGTTAACCTTAACCGTGTTCTGAGGCGCGGCCATGGTTGTCAGTTTGTAGGGCAAAGACGCGCTTGCTAAAAATGTCTTATTAAAGCTGCCGAACGGGTCCATTACCTGGTCCTTGAAGGTGGGCGTGTAACCGGGCGTAGACAGGGCGACAATATAAGAAACGCCCTTTATAACGTCAAACGAAGCGTTGCCTGAACTATTGGTTTTCCCGATATCCATAAAACTCAGGTCGGGCGAACCCTTTGCGTTAAATGGTATCAGCGCTATATTCACGTCCCCCAAAGGCGAACTGTCCGACTTTTTTGTAACCGCAAGGCTTAAAGAAACTTTATTGTCGGCAAATGGTATTTTCAGCGCCCTTACCCTCCTCACACTGTTCATATAACTCCAGCTGTCTGTATAGCCGAACAGATATGCCTGGCCGGCGGAATTTAAAGCCGCTGCCGCTCCCGCATTACTTTCATTATAATCGCCACCGTATGTAAAGGAGGACTGAAACACAAGGCTGCTATTGAATTTCAAAGCCAACATCTTATTGGTGGTATTATAGAAGGAATTCTGCACATTTGACGTTCCGGTTACATAAACATTGCCCGTATTAGTGTCAATAGCTATGGAAGCGGCTGTTTCCATATTCCCCGCGTCATACATGGCCGTATTCAAGAGGGCGAGGTTATTGCTGGATTTCCAGATAAGGAAGTTATTATTCTGGCCGTTATTGGCGGTGGCAAGCACAAAAACATTGCCGTTCGCGTCAATAGCCACGGAATTAGCCGTATCGTTGCTCATATTGCCCGGCGAGCTGAAGGTAGCCGAGGATATAGTTGTAAAATCCGATTTCAATTTGGCAAGGAACATTTTATTCCTGCCGTTTTCATTGTAATAGCCGGTAACAAAGATATAATCCGCACTATCAACCGCAACATCACCGGGATAATCCGGCAAACTGGAAGGCGCATATGAGCCATAAAGGTACGTCGCGGTTTGGCTCAGACTTGTATTAAACTTCACTATGCCGATATCACTGTTAATGCCGCCTATGGCGTATATATTATCGTACGAATCCATGGCCATTGAACCGGATTGTATGTATGCGCCAACATCATAAGGCCCGGAGGCGCTGAAAGTTAAATCTTTATTATATTTCCTCAGGTTCAGAATGGTGTCCTTTGAATCCAGCGTATAGATAAAGCCGGAAGGGGAGATAAGCATGTCCGACACGTTATGCCCATACTCGTCCATATCGTTGTATATAGCTGTGGATATGCCTACAGAACCGGCGCCTGTGCTGAATTTTGTTATGAAGGCCTTTCCGTTGGAATTAGCCAGACCATAAACATAATCACCTTTTCCGCCCTCGGTATATACCGCCATGGCTTTTGGCTCCATCCAGCCGCCGTTAGAATATGTCACGCCGCCGGCCAGATTGACATTGCCTATAAACCCCTCTCCTACCTGCGGGCCATATCTCCTGTCAGTTGTCGGATACCCATCGGCGGGCAAGGAGTCGCCCCCCGGGTCGTCCATAGCTACAAATTGGTACGAATAATGACCACCGGCCATACCGGTTGAAACATAAACGCAAGACACGCCCATTCTGTAATCCGCCCCCTCACAGGTCATTACAAAAGGACTGTCGGCTATTTCTACTTCATCTCTGTATATACGGACCTTTACGTATTGGGGGGCATCTCCATCGGGGTCCTGGTACCTGACCTTGTACGTGAAAGTGTCGGCCACAACCCCGTCTTCCGGGTTTAGGCCGTCATTCCAGTAATTAGTGGTGCTCAGCCATACCAGCCTTGGCGCCCTGTTCAACGTGGAACCCGCGTCAAATCTCACGGTCGCCACATCAGCGTTCGTGCTGTAGCCGTTATACCTGTCGGACTGCCCCGTAACATAAACATGGCTGGAGTTATCCACTGCCACGCTTACAGGATAATCATTCTCCCCGCCGTCCATAAAAAATGAATTCTTGAAACTCAGATCGTCCGTATCAAGGATAAATGCCCCGTAATCCAGGTTGCCGTTATTGCTTATGAAAGCGGCTGCCGCCAGGTTGGTGTGCATATCCACCGCCAATCCACTCAGCATGCCATACCCCGGGTTTATGAATGTGGCTGTGAAAGGAGAGTTAAGGAGGTTATCATATTTCAGGGTATCCAGCGCCCAGCTATCGCACATATAGGTCACCGGATCGCATACCTGCCTGCTGTTCGCCAGAAACACAGCCTGTGTCACAGGTTCCACGGACATGAAATAATTTCCGCCGGTATTTGAAGTTGAAACAACAACGGAACTAGACACGACAATAGGGCCGGTAGTAAATTTCTTCAATGTTTTAATACCATCAACCGCTGCCAATACATACACATTGGAAGCAAAATCCAAGCTGAGCTTTTCACAATTACTATAGGAGCCCTCAGTGTCATAATATGTCGTGCCCGCCGTTAAATCAGCGCTTAGCGGCAGTATTGAAAATTTGTCGGTAGAGAAACAAGCGAATAAACCTGAATTACTGGCGACTATGTCACCGGGGGAAAGGTAGTTGGCAGGGTCGGAAAAAGAAGCGGAGGACGTAAAAACAAGGTCATTGCTATACCTGGAAATTAACATTTCATTCCTGCCGGTATCATTGTTCCACCATGAACCCAGGGCATAAACATTTTCGGTTGACGGCATTATTGCCAGTTTCAGGTAGTTTACTCCGTTCGTAGACGCCAAAGTAACCGAGGACGTAATTACACCGGCTGAACTATACCTCAATATATAGTAATTCGGGTAGGTGTTAGCCAGAACATAAACAAAAGGCCCCCCGGCCGTTACGCTATCTACTTTTATATCGGAAGCGGAATCCCAATCAGTTGTGCCGAAAACGGCGCCGCTTGAAACGGAGAAATCTCCGCTGATGAACCCGCCCGCGCTTTGTGCCCGGCACAGGGAGGCGGGCAGAATTAAAACCAAGGCCAAAATAATTTTTTTAATGTTGAACATAAATTCTCCTAAAATAACCCCGCTATAGCAGCCTTTTTACCTACGGCTTACGGCTTTCCGCCGAAGGCGGACCCGCCAGGCTGTTTGGCGGGAAAGCTTATGGCAGAACTGCGCCGTGCGGCGCAGTTCTAGAACTCCCACTCCACTCCCGCCAGATAAGTGTCGGCCTTGTAGTTATATCTGTAATTGGCCTCGTACCGCATATTAGAAGAGGAAAGCTGGTAATTGTAGGAGGCCCTGGCGAAAAATCTGTTGTATACCGGGTAGCGGACAAAAAGGGAACTCAGCCATACGGTCTGATTTATCTTTGACTCTCCGTAAGCGCCGCTTTCATCCTGTTTCAGACGGCCG
Source organism: Elusimicrobia bacterium GWA2_51_34 (assembly GCA_001799565.1). Classification (GTDB taxonomy): domain Bacteria; phylum Elusimicrobiota; class Elusimicrobia; order Elusimicrobiales; family UBA9959; genus UBA9634. Next base: position 14,792 of record MGTS01000037.1, read on the forward strand.
GAGTAATAAAGCCGCTTCCATTCAACGCCAAGGCCGAACTGCGCGCCGTTCTTTAAATTAAAGTTCATGGCCGGAGCGAGCCCCAGTTCAATGTAACTGTAATAATCCTTTATATACTGCGTCCTTGAGGAATCGTAGGAGTTCTGGTTTGAACTGAGCCAGGAAACGTTTGATTTAAGCGAAAGAAAGAGCGGCTTCATGGCTCGCGTCATCTTTAAACCCCAGGACTGCGCATACTCAGAGCGCTTATCGCTTTCAAACGAGCCGGCTGAGGAAACCAGGCTCTGGTCGCCGTATGTACGATAGGTAAAGTCGTAAGAAGCGCTCATTACCAGCGGCTCAGGAAACCAGGTGTAGGCGAACCCAAGGCGGTGGTTGGCGTTATCCATGGTATTGACGCCGGCGTTGACTGAAAGCTCGTTGAAAGTGGTGGTATCTATTATGCTGACCGACTGGGAAAGCAAAGTGGCGTAATTGGGATATTTAACCTGGTAAAAGTCGTAGGACTCGCTGAAAGTGCCGTGCGGCCGTTCCTGTTCGGCCTCAAAGCCGAATGAGAGCGTGTTATAATCAAAAAGCCCGTCATTCCATTTCTCGTCTTTGGTTTCCCTGACCAGCGCCTTTGAGTAGGAAATTCTGGGTTTATATTTATTAAATTCGTCGGCGTAGATATATTTAAGCGAAATAGTGTGAGTCTGGCGCTGGCGGGTAAGCACTCCGCCGCCGGCAAGTTCCTGTATATCCTGCGTGCCGGAATAATTGCCCGAGTATACAGGAACAAGCTCGTGAGAGTCTGAAAATTTTATGACCGGCGAGACAAAGGCGTCAAAGCGGCCCTGGAAAGTGGCGGCCTCGGAGTCAAGATAATACTTGCCGCCGAGTATTGACACATCCATTACAGGCGTCACCTTAATTTGGGCAAAAAGCGAGGGTAGAGGGGTTAGGGTAGAGGGTAGAGTAAAGAAGAGGAAAAGTCCGCCAATTTTCATTACCGAAATTTTTATATTTTTCATATTCTCAGATTTCCCACGCATTATTCCTCCAAAAATTCAGACTATTGCAACTCTTGGCCGTTTGCTTTTTACACTACCGGCTACCGATTACTGGTTACTGAATACCCTCTCCCCTCTACCCTATACCCTGCCTTAGAACCTCAGCAGGCCGGCGTCTTTCAGCATCTTGGCCGAGTACATCACGTCTATAGTTCGCCCGCCGAAAAGAGAGCTGGTATATACCCGCTCAAAGTTAAGGCGGTCGGTTATCTGGTCCAGGGTTTCCCCCCCGCCAAGGCCCGCGCCGAAATCGCCGGCGGAAAGTATTTTCCCGTCGTCAAAAAGCACAAAATCCTCCGCCTGTATCCAGGTGCCTTCGTTAAAAGTGTTTTTTGAAACACTATGATAAACGTCGCCGCTGGCTGAAGAAACCAGCCCGGAACCGCCCAGGTAGGTAATGGGATTATCGGCCACTCCGGTGGCCATATTGGAGTTGGTGGCTGTCCATATCAATTTGCCCAGACCGCCATTGTCATCGGCTTCGGAAGGCCCCGCGGCATAAAATGAATAGTTACCGAAAACCAACTGGTACGCGGGATTGGAGGAAAGACCGTTATATACCATTCTGCCGCCGGAGGCGTCCTCGGTCACTTTATCCAGGGTGTTGGACATAACGCTGTTCATGTCTGTCAGTTGCCACTGCGGAGCGGTGGAGCCGGGCGAAGAGATCATGTTGGCGGTCGCCAGCGACAGATCCCCGGGCAGGGCCGTATTGAAGGTGAAAAGTATCTTGCCGAAGTCAAAGCGGTTGTCGCGGGTGTTAAGCACCACATACTTGAACTGGTTGGCCGAGGGCCTGGTGGTGTATTCCTCCATCCTCACGCGGTTGCCGAAAGCGTCTATAGCCGTTTTGCGGTTCTGGTATTCGGCCGACTGTATTTCAGCCTGGGCGGAGGCCAGCACAGCCTCTTTTGAGATCTCACTGTATATCTCGCGCCGGGCGAGCGCCTTTGAGTCGCCGGAGGCTGATTCCATGCTGGCAGGCGGGTTCGGATTATTCCGGGGTTCTTGCATCCGGCCGCGCATGGGGACGCTGGCGAACTGCCCTTCGCGCACCATGGCCGTGGCGCCAGAGCGGTCGCCCGTGAGCACACTGCCTTCCTGCACTTCAACCGTGGTATTTCCATCACCGTCCGCCGAAACGGTAAAATCCGTGCCGCGCACGGCGCAGACGGCTGACGGCGTTCTTACCTCAAATTTTTTGGAAAATTTCTTTACCCAGGAACGCACCCTGCCGAAATAAAGCCCCAAGGATACGGTCTCTTTATTTTCAGTGGTCACTTTGAAAGCGGACATAGGCGCCACTTTTACCCTTGAACCGTCGTCCATGTAAATTTCAAGAGTGGAGGCCCGCGCCGTGCGCAATTCATCGCCGGAGGCAAGCGCCGTTTTATCTTCGCCCGATACGCGCTCCCAGCCGGCCGCGCCGGCCTTTTTTAAATCCACCTCTCCGCGCCAGGAAGAGATGTAAGCGGCCTGAACAAAACCTGAAAAAACAAAAGTCATAGCCAAAGATAATAAATATCTCATTTTTAAACTCCTTCTCAATAAACGCGGTAGTAAGAAAACAAAGCGACACAGAATGGAAGGTGAAATTTTATATCGTATTCCCGGAAACGGAATGTGTTCCGAAACAGGTTACGCATGGGTAATATTATATACGCTCTGCCTGGAACTGTCAACATAACTTCAGATACATCAGGAAAACTGGGACTTGAACTTTAAAACCCTTCAACTACCGCTCGCAGATATCGCAGGAGGAATTCTCAGTCATTTCGCTTTCCACCTGGAAAGCCGAGTGGCGTATGTCAAATTTTTCCGAGGCAAGACAAACGGCTTTTTTAAGCGCCTGTGCTGCCAACGCCTGATCTTTTACCAGCAGGTGGGCGCTGAGCGCGTTAAAGCCTGAAGACAGGCTCCACACATGCAGTTCATGCACGCCCAAAACCCCTTCAATGGCCAAAAGCGCGGTTTCCAGCTCGCTTATGTCAAGGCGCGGGGGCGCCCCTTCCATGAGAATATGCAGGGTTTCGGCCATCAGGCGGGAAGAGCTGTAAAGGATGAGCGCTATTATAAGGAGAGAAACAACGGTATCGGCCCTGTAGTAGCCGGTAAAATGAATCACCAGCCCTGCCGCTATAACACCCACCGAACCGGCCAAATCGCTTAAGACATGAAGGAAAGCGCCTTTTATATTTATGTTGTGTTCCTTCTCAGAGTGCAGAAACCAGGCGGAAGCGATATTGGCAAACAGGCCCAGAAAAGCGATCATAAGCATCGGTCCCGAAAGTACGGGCTCCGGGTGTTTAAACCTGTCGTAAACTTCCCTCAGCATGTAGCCGGCAACCCCCCACAAAAGCAAAGCGTTAATGAGCGCCGCCACCACCTCGGCGCGGCGGTAGCCGAAGGTGCGCTTTGCATCCGGCCGCAAAGCCGCTACTTTTGAGGTAAAAAAGCTGAGGGCTAAAGCGGTTACGTCGCTTACCATATGCAGAGCGTCGCTTAAAAGCGAGATGCTGCCGGTAAGCAGCCCGCCTATTAACTCAACCGCGGCAAAAACCGCGGTTATAAAAAAAGCCGCTCTTATGGATTTTCTTTCCCGGCTGTGACCCTGGCTCTGTCCGCAACTGTGGTCGTGATGGTGATGGCCGCTCATGCTTTAAATTCTACAACAATATGACAAAAAATGTACCGGAAAACTTTGGGCAAAATGCTAAAATGGGTTTTATGCTGAAGACGTACGGCCTGGAAATCTCGCTCAAGCGCGTTAATGACAGTATTACCGGGCTTTTACACGGCATTGACCCTTCCGTTTTTGACATCAACCAAATCCCCTTTAGTTTTATCGGCAAGGCCGCAAGAGCCCGGTTCTCAATTCTGATGGGCGACGCTTTAGGCCTTAAACGCCGGCTCTCGGAACGCGTGGGAGAAGTCGCCGAGCTTACACACACCGCCTCACTCCTGCACGACGACTGCGTTGACAAAGCCGCCAACAGAAGGGGAATTGCCACGCTCAACGCTTCTTTGGGCTTCAACAAAGCGATACTTGTGGGCGACCTGGTGGTGGCCCTTGCCTTTGAAAGAGCATCCGCCATAGCGCCGGGCATAGCCGAAGAGCTGGTGAGCGCGGTGCGCCGCATGACTGAAGGAGCGCTCCTGGAGGAAAATTCAAAAGGCAGGCGTGTGAGCGAAAAAGAGCTTGACCGGCTTACCGCTTTAAAAACCGGAGCGCTGTTCCGCTGGTGCGCGCTGGCGCTCACGCGCCTTGCGGAAAAACCCGCCCTGTTCGAACCCTGCGCCCGGCTTGGCGAGGAAACAGGCGTCTCGTTCCAACTCATAGACGACGTTCTTGACTTTGAAAGCGAGGCCTCAAGCTCCGGTAAGGACAGCCTTAAAGATATTTTCGAGGGCAAGCATACCCTGCCGCTTGTTTTGGCCCTGAAAGACAAAACTTCCGGCCCTGAACTGGAAAAACTTATTTCCGCTTTCTCCGCTTCAGGCGCCAGGGACATGGCAAGCGCCGCGCTTGCCGCCGCAGTAGTGACAAAAGGAGGTTTTGCCAAAGCGGCAAGGGATTCGGCGCGGCAGCGGGCGCGCGCCTCCATCTTTCCGCTTATAGAGCTTCTGCCCGAAAAAGAAAGCGCTGTTGAACTTAAAAATTACATAAACGCGCTACTTGAAAGAACGGCGTAATAACAGCAGCGAATAGCGAAGTAGCGAAATAGGGGTTGGAGAAAGTGCGAAGCACAAGCCTGAGGCAGTGACTCTGGCCTGTCGCGGGCCTCTGGCGCCATCCGCGACTGTGCCGTATCAGGGGCTAAGCCTATCAAACGGCCAATTCTGTGATCAAGTTCCTTATTTCTGCCCTCTATTCGCTATTTCGCCACACATTCGCTTACCCATTGAGTTTTGTTCCCTTTTTTTATAGATTGTATGTATGTTTGAGGGTGCATGGAGGAAACTGATGAAGAATAGACTTCTAATACTGGCGGCATTGCCGCTTTTAACGCTTGGCTTTGCGTCCTGCGGCAATAAAAATGTAAAAAAAGGCGGCGCAACCGACATGATCACCGACACCGCTACCTCTCCTACCCTTGAGATGCAGGAAAGCACCGACACCGAGGCGGGTTTGCGCGGTGGAGAATTTGTTTCGCAGGAAAATATTGTAACCATTAATTTTGATTATGACACCTCCGTGCTGTCTGACGCGGCAAGGCAGGCCCTGCAGAATAACGCCGCCATACTGAAGCCCCACAAAGACTGGGTTATTATGGTGGAAGGCCACTGCGATCAGCGCGGCACGATTGAATATAATCTGGCGCTTGGCCAGAAAAGAGCCAAAGAGGCGCGCGACTACTATATCCGCCTTGGCGTTAACAAGAATTCGCTTGGCACAATTTCCTACGGCAAGGAAAAAACTCTTTGCGAAGAGGAAACGGACGCCTGCTGGCGGACAAACCGCCGCGCGGAAACCAAGGTAAAGGTGAAATAATACATGGTAAAGCTAAAATATCTGCTTTTGTTCCCGGCATTTTTACTGACCGCGGGTTGCGTGGCCACCCAGCGCGACATGCTGCAGATGCAGAGCCAGATGGATGACCTGAACACCAATCTTAACAACATGCAGAAAAATCAGGCTGACCTGGCCGTGAAGATGGACAACCTCTCCACCAGCTTAAATATATTTTCGGAAAGCATGAAAGACATCATCGCCCGAATGGAAAAATTTTCCTCCCGCCTTGACGAGGTTGACTCCGGCATGAATAAGCGCGTAAACGCCATCGGCCAGACCATCAGGAAACAACAGGAAAACGTAGAAACCACCCTGCTTCCCGCAAAAATTTACAACGACTCCTATTCAGCTTTTCTTAACAACAGCTTTGACTCCTCCATAAGCGGATTTAAAAATTACCTTTCCCGTTTTCCCGACGGAGATATGGCGGAAGGCGCTTATTATTATCTGGGAGAATCCCTGTATTTAAAAGGGCAATGGAGAGAGGCGGCCCTGGCCTACGCCACAATCCTGGAAAAATATCCGAAATCCGCGCGCGTACCGGTAGTACGCCTTAGATACGCGCTTTCCATATTAAAACTGCCGGAAAACAAAAAGGCCGAGGCGGTAAAATACCTGCAGTCCATACAAACCGATTTTCCGAAGTCCGCCGAGGCCAAAACAGCGAAAGAATATCTTTCAAAGCTTAACCCGCCCAAAACCGAACCGCGCAAGGTAAAACCCGCGCAACAGTAAAATAGGGGATAGGGTTCAGGGTAGAGGGTTTAGGGGAGGGGTGCGAAGCACAATTCAGTAATCAAGTTCCTTATTTCCGTACTCTACCCTATCCCCTATACCCTTTAACAAAAATCAGCCATGAAAAATATAATTACGCTGTCACTTCTGCTTCTCGGCACGGGAACGCTGCGCGCGGAGACGGAGGTTTATATAGGCGTAGAGGGCCAGAAAGAGGTTGCCAAAACCGCGCTTGCCCTGGCCTCTTTCTTACCCGCGCGTCCGGACTCCCCCGAAGACCTGGAGCTTGCTGAAACTTTCCGCGACATAGTGCGCTCCGACCTGATGTATTGCCGCTATTTTGAACTGAAAGAAGACCCGTTAAATCCCGCGAATTTAAGTTCCAGCCCCGAGGCTCTGGCATTCTGGAAAACCCTGGCAGGCAGCCTTATTACCGCAAAAGCCTCGGACCTGGGCAAGGTATGGACCTTTTCCGGCAGGATTTATGACCTGGAAACCGGCCATGTGCTGCTTGATAAATATTACCAGGGTGAACCCCGCGCTATAAGACGGGCGGCCCACCTTTTCGCGGACGACATCGTGCTGCGTCTGACCGGGCGGCGCGGCATCGCGCACTCAAAGATAGCCTTTTCAAATAATTCCACCGGCAGCAAAGAAATTTACGCCATTGACTACGACGGCGGGAACCTTATCCAGCTTACCCATGATAAATCAATAGCTCTGCTGCCGCGCTGGTCGCAGGACGCTTCGCGCGTTTATTACACCACCTACCGCTACGGTAACCCCGACATGTTTGAAATTGACCTGAAGGCCGGAAAGATCCGCCCTTTTACAACCTTTCAGGGCCTCAATATCCCCGGCGGCCTTTCGCCGGACGCAATGACCATGGTAATGACCCTGTCGCGGGGCGACGACCCCAATATCTACGCCCTTAACATGGTCACCAAATCGCTGAAAAAGCTTTTAACCAATTTCGCGGTCAGTTCCTCTCCCACCTATTCCCCCGACGGCAGGCAGATAGCTTTTATTTCAAACCGTTCCGGCAACCCGCAGGTGCATGTGCTGGACACGAACTCAGGCAAAATACGCCGCCTGACCCGCCTGAACTGGTGCGATTCCCCTTCGTGGTCGCCTTCAGGCGAATGGATAGTGTTTTCCGGACGCGAAACCGCGAAGGAGAAACTGAATATTTTCCTGACCGACCTCACCGGAGGACAGGTACGACGCCTTACCTATAAGGCGGGCAATAACGAAGACCCCTCCTGGTCCCCCGACGGCCGTTTTATATCCTTTACCTCCACAAGGCGGGGCCGCAGGGAACTTTTCATTATGGACTCCGACGGCAGCGCCCCCCATCCTCTTACGGAACTGGCCGGCAATTCCTACACTCCCAACTGGGGCCCTTGAGAAAAACCGCAAGGCCCTGCGGTCCAAATGTATTTTACCGGAACCAAAGACCCTTGTGATTTTCTTTACAGCTTTGGTATACTTAAAAACAAAGAGAAAGCAGAGTAAACCGCAGGATAAACGGGAGGAACATATGGCTAAATCGCTAATAATATTAATGTTGCTTTTGGCGCCAGGAATGGTTTTCGCGGCGGATGAACTGGAGTTGAATAAATTTACGGCAGCTGATGTGATGACCGCCATGAGATCCATTCCGGTGGCGCTACCTGTGCCATCCGGGCTTATAGATGCCGCGCAACAGCCGCTCCCGGCCATAAAGATCTTCTGCAGCAGAAGGGACGTTTCTCTTTGGGGGAAGGTGACCGGACAGGGCGCCGCCTTAGGGTTTAAAATCTGGGATCCGGATATTAAAAACGGCGGATATCTTGCCAGAATTCCTTCACAAACTAAACTTTTCAAGTACGCGGGCAGTGACGAAAGCGGCCAGATAAAACTTACGCTTTACATTCCCTCAGAGGCTTTTCAACTTGCCAAGAACGAAAAATTTGCATCTATCATTTACGCGCTAGGCGATGGCAACGATACAGCCGACAAGTATAACCTTGACTGCGTTATAAAGTAACCTATATTCGGTTTTAAGGGAGAAACAGGGGCGCAAAACGCCCCTGTTTTTACGGTTGAAAAACAGCGCGCAGCTTCTCAAGCATCAATGGCCAGAAGCCGAAAACGGCCACCTGGCCTCTGGAGGAGCGGAATTTAAGGTCGCGGTTGGCTTTCAGGGCGGAGGAAAGTTCCGCGTCCAGCAGTTCAAGAAACTCCGGTCCCAGGCGCTTGCGGCGCTCCGAAAGCATACCCGGGCTTACAACATCCTCCAACGCAAAATATTCCTGCCCGCAGAAGGCCTGGATGTAAGGGCTTTCCATAAATTCCGCCACGGCGTCCTCGTCGGAAATATTCTTAAGCTGCTTTACCGCCAGCAGACCGCAAGCCAGTCTTGAATCCTTGGCAGGACGCCCGTAGCCCGCCGAGAAATACCGGCCATAGGCGGCGTCAAGCCTCTCCCAGGGCAGCGCCTCCGCCAGTTTAAGCCAGCGGTTGCGGGAGGAAAGCTTGTCCCCCAGATGGAAAAGTTTCCCAAAAAGCGAAGGGTTGAATTTTTCAGAGCGATACATAAAGAATTACCTTATCGAAATAAAATCTATTTCCATACGTAAGCCATATGCTTTAAGCCATAAGCCGTATGCTTTTCCTAGGAATTAGCGCAGGCTATGGCTTATGGCCTACGGCATATGGCTATATTTTACTTTTCCGGCTTGAAGCATTTTCTGCAGCGGGCTTCATATTTCTCTCCGGACCCCACCTCTATCCTGCGGCTGCTGCCCGCAAGGCGCTGACTGAAATGAGCGGGGTTGCCGCAAACCATGCAGATAGCGAGGTTCTTGGTTATAAACTCGGCCACCGCCATCAGCCTTGCCATGTTTAAAAACGCTTCGCCGCGGTAATCCTGGTCCAGACCCGCCGCTATTACGCGCTTACCCGAGTTAGCCAGCTCCTGGCAGACTTCCACTATTTCTTCCCCGAAAAAATGAGTCTCGTCTATTCCCACCACCTGGGTGTCAGGGGCGATTTCCTTCAGTATTTCCTTGGCGGTTTTTACGGGCCGGGCCGCCAGCACCAATTTGTCGTGCGACACCAGATGCTCCTTTGAGTAGCGCGTATCAAGGTGGGAATTAAAAACCTGCACCTTCTGCCTGGCAATATTCGCAAGTTTCAGGCGCCGTATCAGCTCCTGTGTTTTACCGGAAAACATACTGCCGCAAACCACTTCAATCCACCCCGACCCCGACGAAACATTAAAAATCATATAAAAATTACCTCCCGTTTGATGATACTGCTAAAAGTTTGCCGATAAGCTGGTAGGCTTGTATGCTGGTATGCTTTTAAGGAATTTCTTAAAAAGCCTACTAGCCTACCCGCATACTCGCCGCCTACCTATTCTGCTTGAAAAATAATCCCAGGTAAGCCCAAGGCCCTCGGCAAACATCACCTGAGGTTTGAAGCCCAGCTCTCTGCGGGCGCGGGAAATATCAGCGTAGGTCTTGCGGATATCGCCGCGGCGCCTGGGTAAAAAGACTTTTTCTATTTTCCGGCCCAGAATACGCTCAAGCTCCTTAACAATATCCAAAAGCGAGATATTTGAGCCCGTGGCCACATTGTACGTCTTGCCGGAAACCCCGCTTGAGCGCGCCGCCCGCAAATTGGCGTCCACCACATTGGCGACGAAGGTAAAATCGCGCGACTGTCTGCCGTCCCAGTGTATCTCAAGGGGCTTGCCCTGCGCCGCCAGTTCCATAAACCTGGGTATTACGGCCGAGTAAACGGATTCAGGATTCTGCCTTGGCCCGAACACATTGAAATAGCGCAGCGCCACGGTTTCCAGCCCGTAGGTTTTGGCGAACACATGGCAATAATGCTCGCCGGCCAGTTTGCTTACCGCGTAAGGGGATACCGGCGCTGTCGGCAGACTCTCCCGCTGCGGGAACACGCGGCATTCCCCGTAAGCGGAACTTGTGGCCGCGTAAACGAAGCGTTTCACCCCCGCTTCTTTGGCCGCCATTAAAGCGTTAAGCGTGCCGGTGGCGTTATTGTCGTTGGCGGCGCGCGGATTGTCCACGGATTTAGGCACGGAGCGGAAAGCCGCCTGATGCAGCACATAAGTAACGCCCTTCATGGCGCGGACAAGGTCCCGCGGCCGGCGCAGGTCGCCTTTTACCAGCTCAAATTTTCCGGCAAGCGCCGCAAGATTTTCTTTCCTGCCGGTGGAAAAATTATCAAAAACACGCACCCGTTCGCCTATCCTTACAAGTTCTTCCGTTATATTGGAGCCGATAAAGCCCGCCCCTCCGGTAACAAGCCAAAGCCGTTTTTTCATTTTAATTATTCTCCCCGAAAATATAGTTTATCAAAATATCAGTTGCAAGTCACAGGTCCCAGGTGTGGTTAGTTGCAAGTCTCATGTCTCAGGTCACAAGTAAAAAATGAGATTTTGCTTGAGACTTGTGACCTGTGCTCTTGTGACTTGTGACCAGCGTCCGCCTTAGGCGGACGCTAATCCCTTGCCTCCCCCTCTTTTCTCCATGGATGCCAGAATTTTTTGGAATCCTCGTCCAGATCGTCCTTCACGGCGGGAGCGTTCATTCTGAAATTTATCAGAAAGTGAAAATCTCTGACACCGGGACGCAGGCGGACCGTCCACATTGTTTTAAAATCGTGGAAATCTTTATAAAGTATCACGCTTTTTTCAAAAAACGTTAACTCTGAAAATTTCATAAATCCGGCGGCCACGGCTTTAACGCGCATAGCGCCCTCAATACGCCACGAAGAGGACGCACGCGGTCTGAAACCGAAGCCCTGGTTAAAAACATAAACATTGGGCTCCGAATTATAATTGGCGATACCGGAACGCGTATAGTTTATTAAATCCCCCACGTTTACCTGAGCCACACAACTCTGGTTGCCCCGCGCGAACTGGTACGAATCCGCGAAAAATACTTCCAGACTCTTGGACGGGGAATAATAAAGCTCGGAAGTAAGCGGAGACATACGCTGTGAAAAACTGTCAAAACCATAGATAGCTTTAAACGAGTCCCGCATATCATAAGAGGTCTGCGTTTTAATATAAAAATTGGAGCGCGGCATTATGAAAAGGCTTGAACTTACAGAACTGGCCTCCTCGCCTTTATCGGGGGCTTTTAAGTCCGGATTCAGCCGGTTTACTTCCAGCCGGCGCTGGTATGAATACCCAAGGTCCAACGCGCCCCAAAAACGGTCATAACGCATATTCACATTGGAACCGTAGCGGCCGATAAAGTGATCATCATTAACGGCTGAAGTGGCTATAAAAACCGACTGATTGTAAAAGATGGAAGGCGAGAGTATGACATTTTTGCTGAATGGCACCGATTTTGACATCGTCCAGGTTCCGGCTCCCTTGCGCTGATAGTAGGCAAGCCCCGGTTCCTTGGCGCTTTCAAAATATCCGGAGAATGAATTTAAAACCGGCAGGCGGCCCAGCTTAAAAGGCACGGTGTTGAAATCAAGTCTGGGCGCCGACTCACGATCTTTATGGAAGCTTTTCAAATCCGGGCTCTGCGCGTAATGTTCTGAAATGCTTAGACGCGTAGTGGTGTAATTGGACTGGCGGGTAAAGGCGATACTCGCCTGTTCGTCGGGGCTTATGGCAAACGGGTTGTTACGAAAAAAATCGTTATTAAACTGGGGATCGGACAGCAGGCGAAAAAAAGACTGGCTGTAATAGCGGGCGGGATCGCTTTCGCTGAAGCGGTTGAAACTGTGCCAATAACCGCCGTTAACGCCCCAGCGGTCGCCGCGCAGCGCCCCCGTCTCCCTTATGCGGTAAACGGACAGGTTGGAGATATTTTTCTCCGGCTTCCGGTAATCCACCTCGGCGCCGGTGCCGAAGCCCTTTTTCTCAAAATAATCCAGAAAAAGCTTGCCGCGCACATTCGGGGTGAATTTGTAAACAAAATTAGACTTAATATAAAAACCGTTGCGGCCGTCGTAGCCGGGATGGAAACTGCTAGTGACCGGCGTGCCCTCGCCAAGAGGCCGGTAAAGCACCGGGAAATAAAGGAGCGGAATCGGTCCCAAAAAAAACACGTTGTTAAAAGCCAGAAAATACCTGTTAGGCGCCATATAAAGGCGGCTGGCTCTTATGCGGTAGTGAGCCGGTTCCTCATCGCAGCTGGTAAGGCTGGCTTTCTTATAAAGGTAGCGACGGTTATTGAATTCTATGCGTCTGCCGCGGAAAATAAAATTTTTATACGCCTGGCGGCCGTCGGTAATAAAACCGGAATCGCTTCCGTAATCGAACATCCCGCTTTTGCCGTAAATGGTGGAGGAGTCGTCGTCAATTACAAAATCCCCTGGGAAAACAGCCGTGCGGCTTGCCATGTTAACGCTTATCTCCATGGCGCGTATTACTTTAAGCAGCTTGCCGGCGGATGAAAATTCTTTAAGGTGAGCGTTGCCCTTAAGGTTTATTATCCTGGTGTATTCGTTAAACTGTCCATCATCAGCCGAGAAATTCATGTGATGCGCGCCGGTAGAGGAAGGCAGGTCATAAGCACGCGCCGGAGCGGAAAAACAGGACAGCAGCAGAAAATGAAAAATGAAAAATGAAAAATGAAAAACAGGGCTGGCGGATCTGCGCGTCATGCGTTTCACATTTTGCATTTTACACTTTACATTTTGCACTTTGCATTTACTGCCGTGCTTTCTCAAGCCCGAACAGGGCCGCGCCGTAAACCCCAAGGTCGGCGTTTTTGGCGATCTTTATTTTCACCATTTTAAAGGGCGTCTTTATCTGCTGGGCGCTGAAGACCGCTTTAAGCGCCGGCATGAAATGCCCGGCCGCCTTTGAAACCCCGCCCGTAAGCACCACACAATCGGGGTTAAGCAGGAGCAGCATATCTGCGAGTCCCCTGCCTAACGCGCCCCCCATTTCCGACCAGATAGCCGCCGCGGTTTTATGGCCCGCGTCGGCCGCCCTTCTAAGACATATAGTATTTAATTTTTCGCGGCCGGGAACGCCATATTTTTTAACAAATCTCCCGGCGTCCGGAATGCGGGCCGCGGCTTCCCGCATTATGGCGTAACTGCCGCAATAGGCCTCAAGGCAGCCGCGGCCGCCGCAATTACATTTGCGCCCGCCGGGAACTATTTTCATATGCCCGGCTTCGCCGGCAGAACCGGTGGCGCCGTGGTAAAGTCTGCCGCCAACTATAAGCCCCGACCCTATGCCAGTGCCAAGCGTTATAGCCAGAACATTACCCTGAGCACGGTCCAATTCCAGAACATATGCCCCCCAAGCCGCCATATTGGCGTCATTTTCCACAAAACAGGCGAGCCCGGTCATTTTTTTTATAGGAGCGGCAACTTCCATACGGCTCCAGCCTAAATTGGGAGAAAAGCGTAACAGGCCTTTTTCCGGGTCAACATCGCCGGCTATGCCGACACCCACCGAAAAAAGTTTTTTGCCATATACGCCTTTGAATGCCTTTAACACGCCGCATAAACGGCGCATGAAAGCGGAGGGGCCCGATCCCGGTAGAGTATGGAACCTCTCTTCCCTTAAAAGCCCGCCGGATTTATCCAAAACCGCAAGTTTGGTGTTGGTACCGCCGATATCTATTCCTATGCCAAGCATGATATCCTCCAAGAAAGTCTGAGAGTCCGGGAGTCTGCGAGTCTAAGAGTCTGGGGAATGACTCCTTGACTCCTTGACTCCTTGACTCCTAGACTCCTAGACTCCTAGACTCCTAGACTTATCCCCTAGTATTTCCAGCGCCGCGCCGGCAAGGTAAAAAGAACCCAGCACAGCCGCTGTCCGGGCTTTTGACGCCGACAACAGGGCCGCTTCTATATTTTCCTGGACCTCAATTGAAGCGTCAGGCCTTAAACCGGAAAAAATATCAGCCAATACGCAGGGGTCAACCGCGCGCGGAGAGCATGGCCTTGTAAAAATCACTTTTGACCCCGCCAGCGGAGAAAGAATTTTAAGTATGCTCCCGTAATCTTTGTCCTCAAGCGCGCCGATTACGAAAGCGGCCTTGAGTCCGGCAAAAGGCGAAGCCGCCCAGGTGCGCGCGAAAGCCTGCGCGGCCCCAGGGTTATGCGCCCCGTCAAGCACAAATACCGCCCGCCCAAAGGCAGGCCCGCTTGTAAGCGTCTGAAACCGGCCGGCGAGCCGCACTTTTTCAAAACCGGAGGCCGTGTGCGTTTTATTAACGGGCCAGCCCATACCGTTAAGTATTTCCAGGCCCTCATAAACCAGCGTGGCGTTTGAATTCTGCGGCGAACCCATAATACCGAAGGGATAAAGCTCCCCTGTTTTTTTACGAGTGAGCGTAATGGAATCGTTTTCCCAATTATAAGACTTTATTTCAAATTCCGGGGCAAAAAAATGCAGGGGCGAGTTTTTAAGCTCAGCCTCTTTCAGTATCGGAGCCATAGCCTCGGCGCGAAGGACCGGCGCGATGCATGAAACACCCTGCTTTATAATGCCCGCTTTCTGGAAAGCTACCGAGGATAAAGTATCGCCCAGATATTTTTTATGGTCGTAGTCCACCGAAGTTATAACGCACAGCTCCGGTTTTTTTATGACATTGGTGGCGTCAAAACGCCCGCCTATGCCCGCTTCTACAACGGCAATATCAATTTTACTCCTTTCAAAATGAAGGAACGCCATGCAGGTCAGAAGCTCAAAAAAACCAAGCTCAGGTCCGGCCGCGTATACCTTCTCAAAAGCGGCGGCGAAACCGGCGCGGCTTATTTCCGCGCCGCACACCTGTATCCTCTCTGTCAGCCGGATAAGGTGCGGAGAAATAAATAAGCCCGTTTTTAGCCCGGCCGAGCGGATGGCGACTTCAAAAACAGCGCACACCGAACCCTTGCCGTTGGTGCCGGTAACATGAATGGTCTTTATTTTGTCCTGCGGGTTGCCAAGCCTCTCAAGGCAGGCCAGAACGCCCCCAAGGTCGTCTTTTTTAACAACGCTGGGCCTTTCCAATAAAATTTTTTCAGCTTCCTCAAAAGTCATTCTTTTGCTCTGCAATTTATTGCCATAAGCTTTTTAAGGAGTTCCTTATAAACCTATAGCCTATGGCTTAACGCTTATGGCAATAGCCGTATCGAAAATATGGCGGGAGCGGCGCCCTTACGGCTTATGGCAAGTTTTAATTTTTTACCCTCTCTATATCCGCTCCAAGGCGCCTCAGTTTATCTTCAAATTTCTCATAACCACGGTCTATGTGATAAATCCGCCGCACCAGCGTCTTACCGCCGGCCACAAGAGCCGCTATCACTAGCGCCGCGCCCGCGCGCAGATCCGAAGCCATTACCGGTGCGCCTAAAAGAGTTTCAACACCCTGTATACGCGCCTTTTTGCCCGCCACGGAAATGTCCGCTCCCAAGCGGCCAAGCTCCGCCGCGTGCATGAACCTGTTTTCAAAAATACGCTCATTTACGGAACATAAACCCCTGGCCCTGGACATAAAAGCCATCCAGGGGGCCTGCAGATCGGTTGGAAACCCCGGGTACGGCCTGGTTATAATACTGACCGGTCTGGGCCTTGAGCCTGAAGAATTTATTCCTATGGCGTCCTTAAACACCGACACTTCAACGCCTGCCAGACGTAAATGCCTGGTAAGCGCGTCCACGGTTTTCGGGATAACTCCGGACAAGCGCACTCTGCCGCCCGCCGCGGCGCAGGCAAGCATAAAAGTTCCGGTTTCAATGCGGTCGGCCATCACAGAGTGCTTAAAACCTTTAAGGCGCGCAGTGCCGGCCACCTCAATAGTGGCTGTGCCTTCTCCCTTTATACGCGCTCCCATTTTTTTAAGCACGGCGGCAAGGTCGGCTATTTCCGGCTCTCTGGCGCAGTTTTCAAGCACGGTCCGGCCTTCTATGAGAGCGGCGCACATCATAAGGTTTTCTGTGGCGCCTACGCTGGGAAAACGGAATTTAACGCGCGCCGCTTTAAGTTTTTTGGCGGTAAGCACCACATTTCCCTTCTCCCGTGATATTTCAGCTCCCAGTTTTTTAAACGCCTGCAGGTGTATGTCTATGGGCCGCAGCCCTATTGAGCAGCCGCCCGGAAGAGAAAATACGGTTTTTTTGAACCGCGCGAGCAGAGGCCCCGCCACCAGCATGGAAGCGCGCATTTTTCTTACCAGGTCGTAGGGCGCGTGAAGCTTCAGCGGTCCCCGCTCCTCGGCCACGAAATCGCCATAACCGAAAAAGCAGTTTTTTCCGAGGTAATTCAGCAGTTCAAAAGTGGAACGAATATCCCTGAGCTCAGGCACATTTGTTATTTCACAACGTTCTCCGGTAAGCAGAGTTGCCGCGAGTATCGGCAGCACCGCGTTTTTTGAGCCGCTTATTTTTATTTCGCCGTTAAGCTGTTTCCCGCCGCGAATTATAAAATTATCCATAGTTTTTTTCCATTTATTATTAGGAAGTATATAGTAGACAGTATGTAGTATGTAGGGGGTACAGAGTAAAAACGACTAGCAGGCTCACCGCATTAACTCTGCCCCTACCTACTGCATACTACCTACTATCTACTATCCTCACCCTATCCCCATGTCCTCCCGTAAATAAAACGCTGTTTGCCGCTGAAATCTTTCAGGGCCCGGCTCCCGCTCCAAAACCGGCCATAAAAAAGGCCGGCCAGATCTTTCCACTGCCCGGCGCCGGTTTCAATAAAAAGCTCTCCGCCCTTCTCAAGCGAGCGCGGAGCTTCTTTTATCAGCCGCCGTATAATTTTAAGTCCGTCGCCCCCCCCGTCAAGAGCGAGCCGCGGCTCAAAGCGCACCTCCACCTGCAGGCCGGCCAGCGCCGCCGTGGGAATATAGGGCGGATTTGCCGCTATAATATGGTACTTACCCGGCACGGCGCCAAGGCTGTCCGCTTTTAAAAAATTAACCCTGCCGGAAAGGCCCAGAAGCGCGGCGTTTTCACGCGCGCGTTTAAGCGCCCGCGCTGAAATATCCACCGCCGTAATTTTAAGCTCCGGAAAACGCGCAGCTAACGCCAGCGCGATGGCGCCTGAGCCGGTGCCGAAATCAAGCAGAGACACAGCCTTTCCCCTCTGGTTCCGGCGTTTTTTAAGGCTTGAGCAAACCAACTCCACCAGTTCCTCGGTTTCGGGCCGCGGCACCAGCACGCCCTTGTCCACCTTAAGCCTCAAACCGCAGAAATTCTGTTCGCCGATTATATAGGCGAGCGGCAGGCCGCGCACTTTCAAATCCAGGTTTTTTTTAAAAATCTGTCGCGCCGCGGACGGAATTTCCATGCCGCGCCGCGCCAGAAGATCCAGGCGCCCTATGCCCAGGGCGGAAGCCAAAAGCCACTGGGCGTTAAGAGCCGCTTCCTCTATGCCGTTTTCCTCAAGACGAGCGGCAGCCTCTTCAAGCAGGCCGCGGCCTGTCCGGGTGGCGGGGTCAGTCTTCGCTTTGGTCATCGCCGGGTTTCCTAAAACTATCCGCTTTCAGCCTTATTTCCTCAAGCATTTCCCTGATATTTCCGTCTAAAAGCTCGTCAAGGTTATACAAAGATAACTGCGCGCGGTGGTCGGTCACGCGGCTTTGGGAAAAATTATAGGTGCGTATTTTTTCAGAGCGATCACCCGTGCCCACCTGCTTTTTGCGCTCTCCCGCCTGAGACTCGGCCTGGGACTCTTCTGAAAAGCGCGCCAGCTTGGCTAACATAAGCTGCATGGCCTTCTCGCGGTTCTGGCCCTGCGACCGTTCCTGCTGGCACTGGGTAACCGTGCCGGTGGGCAGATGGGTCAGGCGCACGGCCGTTTCAACCTTATTCACATTCTGGCCGCCGGCCCCGCCGGAGCGGTAGGTATCCATTTTTAAATCTTTCGGGTCTATTTTTATTTCCACCGCGTCTATTTCAGGCATCAAAGCCACGGTAACGGTTGAGGTGTGCACCCGGCCCGAAGCCTCGGTCCGGGGAACCCTCTGCACGCGATGCACGCCGCCCTCATACTTAAGCCAGGAGTATACTTCCTGTCCCGAAACATAGAGGACCGCGTTTTTTATGCCTTTAAGGCCGGTGTAGTTTAAGTCTCTTATTTCCACCTTCCAGCCCATGAGTTGGGCGAATTTAGTGTACATCCGCAGCATGTCCGCGGCGAAAAGCGCGGATTCGTCTCCGCCCACTCCCGCCCTAATTTCAAGAAAAACATTTTTCGCGTCCGAAGGATCGGGGGGAAGTATAAGTAATTTAAGCTTCTTATCAAGCCCGGCCGCGCGGTTTTTAAGCTTTTCATATTCCGCCGCAGCCATGGCCGCCAGTTCGGGGTCCTGGTCCGACATCATTTTTCGCGCGCCTTCGGCGTCTCCGCGCGCTTTTTCAAGTTCAGCCGAAGTTTCAAGCACGTTTTTTAAATAAGAATGCCGCCTGGACAGCGCCTCAATATCTTTCGGCACAAGCCCCCCCGAGGCCAGCCTGTCCTCAACCTGAGAAAATTCCTCTTTTATTTTTTTAAGCTCTTCATCATTCATAAGGAAGAGATTCCAGCGATAAAGAAAAACGATTACAGTGATATAACACAGAAGTTAAAATAAAACAATCAAACTATTTCAGCAGAAGGGTCTGCTTTTTAGCGGACCCTAAATAAAAGGCAGGCGCTTCAAGATATGAAAACGCCTGCCTTAAATGTGGAAGCAGCTACTTTGTTTCCGGTTTTTTCTCCACAGCGGGAGCCTTTTCAGTTTTGGCAAAGGTCTTCTTGGGTGTGGAGGAAAGGACTCTTTGCGTCTTGGCGCCGTGCTTGGGCGCCACGGAGGATTTCACGACCTTTTTGGGCTTGCGCACTACCATTTTTCCGCCAGTGGACGCGAATTTTTTCTTAAATTTCTCCACGCGGCCTGCAGTGTCAAGCAGTTTCTGTTTGCCGGTATAAAAAGGATGGCAGGCGGAGCAGATTTCAACCTTGATGGACGGTTTAATGGAGCGGGTTTTAAAAGTGTTGCCGCATACGCAAACTACTTCGCAAAGATTATAGTTAGGATGGATACCGATTTTCATAAGTTATTTTCCTTAAAAATAAGGTCTTTCTGTCTTTAAATTATATCATATTGCAAAAGTCGCCGGACGCGCGAAAGAAAATGCGGGGAGCGGGTAGATAGTCGTACTCCGCGGCTAGGCGTGGGGACAGAAACGGGAACCGGCGCCGGACAGGCGGTTTTTAAAATTTTTTTTAAGCGTTATGTGCTGGATGTTGCCAAGTTTCAGCGCACCAGGTGCCTTTCTAGCGCAGATATATTTCAATAGCTTTAGCTTTTAACTTTGGATCCGCACGTTGTATAGGCGGCACACTGTTTTTAATTATATTTTCATTTTTCACCCATATATAAAAGTTATTACGCGACAAGCCATAGGTTTTGCAAAAAGCGGAAAGCGAAACGCCCCGGACTTTTTCTTTAGCCCAGGTTCCCAAATAAAGCTTGCGCTGATTAGCTTTGATTGTTTTCCTTTCTTCACTTTTTGTCATATTTTTCGACCTTTTCTGGTTGTGTCATCTTTTAAATACACTCCACATAATATATCCTGAAACAAATCCAATTGGCACTGCGGCCAATTGATATGTAGGCAAATATATCATTGCAAGGCCAGCGGTTGAAGAGTTTGGAATATAAAATATTTGCAGAATAACGATAATATCAAGAAGCAGGATTAAAATTCCAGATAGTGTTAATCCATAGATATAAGCGCCATTTGGTCTTTCCTTCGCACGAAGCATATAAACCTCAAACAACATTACCAAAGATAGATATGGAGCAAATCGAAGAAATAAATCAAAATATTCTCTTTGCGATAACAAAAAACACCCCCCATGAATGCTCACCCAGATAAATGCTATTAGTAGTGTCGCTCTAATTATTTTGGTCTGCTTTTGCATATCACTATCCTTTTATTTGCCCTTTACACACACAGTTGGATTTTTGTGCACTTTTATATGATCTCCCCCCCCACTTAATTACTTCTTTAAAATATAACTTTGCGCGGTCTCTACATTTTTTATTATTGTGAAAGAGCACTCTACAGGAGTCCAACATATTATGTAAGAATCTTTTATCACAACTCCATTTAGATTTGTCACATTTTTCATAACAATTGTCATGTGCTTGACATGACCCTGTAAAGTCAAAAAACTCACCCCTATCCCTATCCGGAATTGCCCAATCACCTTCACTAGGGCCACAAACAAGGCCGAGTGGGTCAGTATTAGTCATAGGGGACGTTGTTGAAAGATTGATTATTTATGCACCGCAAGATTTTCATGTAAGTCTTTTCCTCTCTCTATAAGTCTCGAAATTTTGGGGATAGGGGCGTTGTTGACTTGTGCGCTTATAATAAAACCCTAACCTTGCCGCAGCTTATAAATTAAAGCCGGGAGCCGACCACAAACATAAACCCCAGATTATCGGCTGAATCAAGGCTGAAATTTCCACCCCGCATATTAAAAACGTGGTTCCAGCGGGCTTCAAAAGAGGCTGTAGAGCCGCGCCAGAACGGATAGCTAACCCCCCCGCCAAGCAGCAGGCCGGGGCTGGTGCCGGAGGCCGAAGAACGGGAAACGCCGGCGCTTCTAAATGAGGTTTGCGCCCATTGATAAAGCCCGACTCCGGTAAAACCATAGTAAGAACGCCCGTTCCGCGAATAAAACGCCTTCAGATACGGAACAAGCGAGAAAATTTTTATTTTAAGGTCGGGTAATTTTCTGTTTTCATGGCTCATAGACAGAGAACTGTCAAGGCCGTAACTCAGCAGCTTATCCAGGGTTTTTTCAACCGACACTTTTACAGCCGGGGAAGGCTTGAAACCGGCGCCCGTATCCCCCCAAAGTCCGCCGGCAGGAAAGTCTATGCCGCCGCCGGCTGACAGACTGTAATCCGAAGCCGAAGCGGGAACCACGGCGAACACGGCGGTAAAGCCAAACAAAAAAAACAAAAGTCCGGCAGCCGGATAACCCACTTATTTTCCACCCTCCAGAGCCGGTGTTTCAGACGGCGTCATTGGTTTAATTTTCTTTTCCGGAGCGGGATGATCTTTTTTAAACCGCACCATTTCTTTCCCATGAGCGTCTTTTAAAGACTGCACAGCCTGCCTGTGTTCCTTTTTCTTCGCCCTTATGTCGCCGCGCGTTTCCGGCGCGGAAGAAACTTTCATCTGTTTAAGCTCTTCCTGCTGTTTTTTCTTCAGCTCGGCCACAGCCCGGCCCTGCTTCATTTTTAATTCCTCAATGGTGGCGGGAACCGCCGAAACCGGAGCTGTTGAAATAACGGAAGGGGCCAAGAGAGCTTCATTCTCCCGTTCAGCGCCGGGGCGCGCGGCGGCGCCGTCTACTGGCGGCACTCCTGAAACAGGCGGAACCGGGGAATTCTGAGCGTAAACGCCGGCGCTTAAAAAGCCGATAGCCAGCAGCAATATTATCTTTTTCATTTTATTCTCCTTAATCATTTTCAACTCAGGTGGATATGCCGCAGGAACGATGATAATTGATAGCAAGAAAAAGCAAAAGAAAGCAATTGAATGCCACAGAAAACAAGAACATAAAATATTTTTCTTTCTTACTAGCAGTAGCTTTCAGTAGCTTTCTGTAGCTTTCTGTAGCCCTAATTTTCCATTGATAAAACAGCCCTCAGCCTGAACCAGGAACCACTCCTGTTCCCGCTTTTATTTTATCAAGACTGTAAACGCCGGCGCGCGAAATAAAGCCGGCGCCGCGCATACCGCTGCCTTTTATAAAAAACGGGATATCCAGGTCTATAAAATCAAAACCGCCGAGCCCGCCGGCGAATTGCGCCGAAACGCCTGAAGCGAGCTCGCTCTCAAGCATTTCCCCCATCATCAGTTTTACGCCCTTTGCCCTGGCAAGCGCCCAAACCTCGCGCGCCTTTATAAAACCGAACTTGGTCAGCTTTATGTTCACGGCCGTAACCGCTTTGGCGGCCAGCAGCCGAAAAACATCGTTAACGCTGTAAGCGCTCTCATCGGCGCACACGGGCATTTTCAGATTTTTTGAAAGCGAGGCCAGGCCTTCAAAATCGTCCTTCGCCACCGGCTGTTCAAAAACAGCGGGCACAATGCCCCTTTTTTCAAGAGCCCGGATAAATTTGCCGGCCTCCCGCGCGGTGTAGGCGCAATTGGCGTCAAGGTAGATATCGCAGCCGGGCGCGGATTCCCGCACCGCCTCAAGCCTGCGTATATCCTCGTCAAAATCAATGCCCACTTTTATTTTAAAAGCTTTAAATCCCCTGCGCCTCATTTTAAGCGTGAAGGCGCGGGCCTCGGCCGCCCCGCCGATCACAACGGTAACGTCGGTTTTAAGGCGGGGCTCGGCGGCGCCAAAATATTGCCAGAGCGAAATGCCAAGCCGGCGGGTTACCAGGTCCAGCATAGCGGCTTGCACCGCGGTCAAAGCCGCCCGGCGAGAGTCCAGCATTTCCTCAAGCGCGCAGAAAAGCTTAAGGTAATCGGCTGAATCTTTGCCCTCAAGGTAATTCGCGGCCATGGCCAGGCCTTCACGCGTGCCCCGCAGAGTTTCTCCGGTAACATGGCTTGCCACCGCGGCTTCGCCCCAGCCGGTAAAACCGTCTTTTGACTTTATGGAAAAAAGAGCGTTTTCAAGGCTTTTATGGCTGCCGCTTGAAATGGTAAATGGGGTGAACAAATCCGCCCGCAGGACGCGTTCGGCGCAACCGGTTATAAGCGAAGTTTTCATATCGGTGTCGTAGGCTCAATAGGGGACGTCAAGGCTCAATAGGGGACGTTGCTTAAACGCTTAAATGCTCCGCTTTTGCTATCTCCCTGCCTTTATACGCCAGGTATGAGACGGCCCCGGAACTTATCCTGAGCTCCTTCATTAATACCGCACCGTTTACCCTGGCACTTGTTTTGCGCAGATAACAATATAATGCTCGCCCGCGCCCTATTCGTGACTGCCTGCTTGAACTAAGCAACTCCTCTTTGGTCACTCCCGTAATCCGCTCTACTTCGCTCAGCACTTCCTCTTTTGTCATCCGCTCTGAAAACATTCCCTCTTCGGTTTCCTTAAGAATACTTTCAACAAAAGCGCCACTCCCCAGTATACGATCGTCAAACATCTCTCTTTCATCGGCCTTGCGGGCAACGTTAACCAACCCGCCTATGCTTCGCAAAAGGCCTCCACCGGAATATTCGCCCCTTTTGTAGCGGTTAAGTCTCTCACCGACAAACTGTTCATAGGCCAGACGTGCCTTCTGCCTATTGGAACCAAAATATTCCAACACTGCACAAATGTCTGTTATTCCATCCTCTTTACCGCCACACAACGCGCTATGTCCGCACCAGGGGTACGCCTTCAGTTCTTTCAAATTTCTCACGATACGCGCCCTAAGCGGATTTAGGTGTATATAGGCAGTCAATTCAAGGAGATAAGGATCCTCCTCGCATAAAATTGCCTTATATCTGTTCTGGAATAGATGCCCGGAACGCCTATACCGCACGTTAAAACCGACAGCATATCCGGTCATAAGCCGCCGCATAATCTCTGCAAGAGGACGCTTCCCCCTTAGTATTAACAGATGGAAGTGATTCGGCATCAAACACCAAGCCAGGCATTTACCCCCCGTTTTGTTGAGTGCGGCTTTGAGCCGTTTCAGGAAATCTTCGCGGTCCGCTTTATCCCCGAATATTTCATGGCGTTCATTACCGCGTGACATTACATGATACAGGCCGCCTTCAATATCAATTCGTGCTTGTCGTGGCATATCCGGAATTATACAACATTTAAGCGTTTAAGCAACGTCCCCCATACTAAGACCACGCCAAACATTTATTGCCTGTTCTTTCCAGGTTTGTCTTAAACCGTAAAATAAAATCCTCGCAATCATCTTTCTTAATAAAAATCGCCTTTCGCTCATTGCCACGAGCGATTACATGGTATAACTGCCCGGCTATATCTATTCTTCCATGTCTTGGCATATCATCTTCCTAAAGTTGGTCAACTAGTCAACAACGTCCCTTATCGTTCCGCAGGCAAATTCATTGCACTCCTATACGGCGCAATTATTTTCCGTATGGTGGCAGCGCTTAACAGGCCCTTGAAAACCATTGAGATTGTTTCAGCGCACCAGGTGCCTTTATAGCGAAGATGTATCTCAACCGCTTTAGCTTTTAACTTCGGGTCCACACGGTGTATAGCTGAAATCTGTTTTATGGTTTTTCCATTATTAAGCCATAAATAAAAATTATTTCTAGACAACCCATGCGATTTGCAAAAAGCGGAAAGCGAGACGCCCCGGGCCTTTTCATTAGCCCAGGTTTCAAGAAGAACTTTTTTAAGTACGTTCTTAAGCGTCTTTCTTTTCTCGCGTTTAGTCATTTTTTTCCTTTTTCGACTGTCCTATTTCTGCTTTCGAATACAGGGACTTCTTTTCAAAAATTACTCTGGAAAGCAAATATCCCATAAAATACAAAGCTGGCATTACAACTGGCATCGATACAACATATATTATTCCTAAACTTGGCTCAAGACCGAGCGTAACATCTTGAACAATATTACGAGCCATATACACATAGCCCAGATATGTTACTATTGCACCTATAAGTCGGCACAAAGAATCTCTTATAACAAAACCAGATTTTAACATTCCCCATTTGATAAACATAAAGGATAGGACTATAAAAGGGGTAGAATAAACCACATATATGAAAAGGTAACGTGGTGTTAAGCCATACATTATTAATGACATTACAGAATTGCTTATTCGAGGAATACCCAAAAGGAAGGGAGTAAAAAATGTTATTATTCCAAGCACAAGAAAAAACTTACGGAAGATGTTTGCAGATATATCTTCTTTCATAAAAAACCTCTCCAACCTACTGACAACACAAACATCCATCCCTATGGGCTCGTTCATGATACCCAAGAGGAACACCCATTTTAACCCCTGCAGATATTAGAACATGGGGGACGTTGCTTAAACGCTTAAATGCTTTGCTTCTGGCGATTTTTAATTCCGGCTGGTACCAGCGCTTCCGACGCAGTGAATACATTTAAATACATAAAACAGGATAAAAGCAAGGCTGATTTTTAAGGAGATGCTCCGACATGATCCCCTATAAAACTAAAAACCCGCTCTTCGCGGGTTTTCTCTTCGCCCATAAGGCCGGGGCGCTTGCCATTAGGCGGGCAGCCCTGGGCTGACTATTAAAAAGTCAAGGCTTATTTTTTAGACCAGACCTTGTAACCGTTGCCCTGGACGGACAGGCTCCAGCCTGAGCCGGGATCCCAGCTCTGGTAGCCAAGTTTGACCGCCAGTTTATTATCTATTACAGCGGCGTATATATCCTGCGAAGCATGTACTATATTTACATTGCTGGAAGAGGTTATCCCCAAGGTTTTTCTTATCCCGGCAAGCTTTGTTATTTCGTTTTTTAGGCCCCAGTCAAAAAAATGCGACCAGAAGACGCACGGTATGCCGGGATGAGTTAAAATATAAGCGTAACCCTGTATCACCTTGTCGGAAGGGAAAGGCCAGGACTTGGAAGAACTAGCCTCAACGGTGGTATCGTGATTATCCACGAAAGTCACGGCGTTGTCCGGCCACCAGCCGATAAGGCCGGAAGGTCGGCCGCCGGCGTCTTTCAGCCGCCAGTATTCTCCGGACGCTACGGCCTGCTGAAGTATGCCCTTGGTGGTAAAATCGAACACTTTTATCTCGCCGCCGACCGAATCCATCCAGTCGGTTAAAGCCTGCCTGTGCGGGTCGGTATTATTAAGGTCCAGGTCGTCCCATATCTCGGCCACGGCAAAAGCCGGTTTCGTGGCCTTGTTGTACATAAGCATGTATTTGGAACCATAACCCCGCGCAAAATCGTAGCGCCAGCCGTCGTAGCCTATAGAAGCCCTCAGCCAAGCCAGCCAGGCCGTTATAGCTTTCCGCACGGCGGCATTGGTATGGTCCAGGTCCCGCGCGAAAGGCACCCCCTTACCGGTATCCGCCGCTCCCTTGCCCTGTGCCCACTCGTCATCAGAGCAGACCGATTCAGGGCCCCACGCCGGGTCGGTGAAGTCGGCCCAATTCCCGGTGCCTACACGGTGATTGACAACGATATCAGCTATAACCTTAACCCCTTTGGCGTGCAAAGCTGTTATGGCCGAAGTAAGTTCTGCCGAAGAACCGTATCTGGAGTCCTGCGTATAAAGCCTTCTGGGCAGATAGCCCTCGTCGCTGGCCGAATCAGAAGAAGGCGGCAGCCAAACCAGGTTTATTCCCGCCTGGGACATATCGCCGGCCTTACTTTCAACAATATTCCACCAGGGGGAAGTCTTCCATGAAGACCAGTTAAAACCCTGGAGCATGATGGTAGAATCAAATCTTGGGGGGGATGAGCCGAGGTTATGAGCGGAAGCGCAAAAAACCACGCCGCCTGAAAGAGGCAGCAACAATACTAAAGCGGCCAGTAGTTTTATTACTTTCATAACCCTGTACATATTTTTAGCATATATAAAGATTTTGTCAAGGGCCGAGAGGGCATAGAAGAAAGGGTATAGAGTAGAGGGGCTAGGGTATAGGGCAAGGAGTTCCTTATTTCCGCACCCCATCCCCTTTCTTTCACCCTTTACGCTTTACTTTTTACCCTTTACGTCTTCTGGCCGGACTCCAGCCTGCCGCCTGAAAGATGGAACACACGGTCGGCGTAAGAAACGAATTCCTCGTTATGGGTTACCATAAGCACCGCGGCGCCCAGCGAGTTGGCTTTTTTTAAATCATCCAGCACTATTCCGGCGTTATGCTTGTCCAGGTTGCCGGTAGGCTCGTCGGCTATCAGCAGGCCTGGGTTATTTGCGAGGGCTCTTAAAATGGCCGCCCGCTGCTTTTCGCCGCCCGAAATTTCCATGGGGAATTTATCCGCCAGCGCCTCAAGCCCGAAACGCTTTAAAAGCCCGCGTGCGCGCGCGGGATCGCTTCGCCCGGCGATCCGCGAGGGCATATCAATATTTTCAAGCACCGTGAATTCCGGCAAAAGCGAGTCAAACTGAAAAATGAAACCTATATTCTTAAGCCGCAGGGACGCCTTTTCTTTTTCGCCCAGAAGTTCAAGCTTGCGGCCGTAAAGGCGTATTTCCCCGCTGTAAGAATCATCAAGCAGACCGACAAGATTCAGGAATGTGGATTTCCCGGAACCTGACGGCCCAAGGAGAACGATAAATTCCCCCTTGCGGGCGAAGAAATTTATTTCTTCAAGCACCTGCACCTGTTCATGGCCCTGCACATAAGCTTTGCCCAGGTTTTCTATCTCAACGATCTTGTCCATATCGGTAACTGTCCAGGTGGATAGGCTGTAGGCAGTTAGACTGTTAGGTAAAACCCCGATTTGACTAACAGCCTAATAGCCTACAGCCTTCAGCCTATCGCTTTTGCTATCCATAGCGAATAGCGTCCACGGGACTCACTTTTGAGGCCCGAAGCGCCGGATAAACGGCGCTGAGCATGCAGAGCATGTAGCTTATAAAAACCGTGCCCAGCACATCGCGCAGTTTTATCTCCACCGGCACGCGGCTGATATAATAGATATCGGATGGCAGCTCAACCAGCGGATAGCGCCCGATAAACAGCGAGAGCGCCAGCCCCAGAAGCACGCCAAGGCTTATGCCGGTTATGGCTATAAGGTTGCCCTCCCAGAAAAACACGCGCCTGATAAAAGCGGGACCGGCACCGATGGAGCGCAGTATGCCTATGTCGCGCAGTTTTTCCACGCTCATCATCAGCAGATTTGAGGCGATATTAAAAGTGGCCACCAGAATTATGAGCGCGAGCACCAGAGACATCATGAATTTTTCAAGCTTAAGCGCCGCGAAAAGCGTCTGGTTCATGTCGGCGTAGGTTTTAACCGTATACTGGAAACCGAGGCTTTTCTTAAGAGCGGCGGCCACGCGGCCCGCCAGTTCTATGTCGTCAAGTTTAATACCCAGACCGTTGGTTCCGCCGTCAAGGTTAAAAAAGTCCCCCGCGTCTTTTACACCGCAGTAGGCCATGGTATTGTCAAATTCGTAATAGCCGGTGTGAAGAAGGCCCGCCACTTTAAACTTGCGCATTTTCGGGAAAATGCCTATGGACGTAGCCACGGATTTGGGAGACACTAAAATAACCTCGTCACCCAGCCACACTCCTATATTTTTTGCCAGTTCCTCGCCAAGCATCAGGGCGGGAACAGGGGAACCGGTTCCCTTCAGCGCGTCCCAGGAGCCGGTTTTCAGCGAAGCCTTGAGATTGTTTATTGTAAACTCACGCTCGGGGTCAAGCCCTTTCACCACCACGCCGGTGGAACGGTCCCCAAAAGTAAGTATCGCCTGCCCGAGCACGAACGGGGAGAAGGCCTTCACATGCGGCTCTTTGGAAAGCGCGTTGGACAGGCGCGCCTGGTCCTGACCCCGCATGGGGCCGTAAATTAAAATATGCGCCTGTGCGTCAACTATTTTCTGCTTGATGTCGGACTGGAAGCCGTTCATAACGGAGAGCGTGGTAATTAAGGCCGCCACCCCCACGGTAACGCCGGCCACGCCTATGAGCGTGGTCACCATGGAAAACAGGCCCTTTCTTTTGGCTTTCAGATACCGGTAGGCGATGAAGAATTCTGCAGACATAAAGAGAGTGGTCAGTGGCCAGTGATTAGTGGCGAGTCGTACGGAATGAAGCGAAAAATCACCGGCTGAAATTAAGACATCGGATTTGCAATTCCCCCGCTGATCACTGGCCACTAACCACTGGTCACTGCTACTGGCCGGCCGGCTTCAGCAGGGGGAACAGTATTACTTCCCTTATAGAAGGTTTGCCGGCAAAAAGCATGGTGAGGCGGTCTATGCCTATGCCTATGCCGCCCATAGGAGGCATGCCGTATTCCATGGCTTCAATAAAATCTTTATCAAGGACGTCGGCCTCGCCGTTATTTTCCTCGTCGCGCTGGCGGAGCTGCTCCTCAAGGCGGCTCTTCTGGTCCTCGGGGTCGTTAAGCTCGGTGTAAGCGTTGGCTATCTCCTCCCGGCCCGCAAAAAATTCGAAACGCTCCACCAGGCTCTCGTCGCCCGTTTTGCACTTTGCGAGAGGAGTAATGGCCGTCGGGTAGTCCATAATAAAAACCGGCTGTTCAAACTCCGGCAATATTTTCTCGTCCAGCACGCGGTCAAATATTTTTGCCATCGGGGTTTTGTCCGTATATTCAATACCCAGCCTGCTCGCGGTTTTTTTAAGATTTTCTTTATTAAAAGCCTTGCCTTTCAGCACTTCATGGATATCCTGGCCCGTGCGTTTTTTCCATTCTTCAGGCAGGGAAATTCTGGCGAACGGAGGCTTTAAACTTATTTTCATGCCGTTGTAGTCTATGGACTCCATGCCCGCCAGTTCCGAACAGCGCGAAAAAATTTTTTCCACCAGTTCTGCCATGCCGTTATAATCGGAGTAGGCTTTGTACGCCTCAAGCGTGGTGAATTCCGGGTTATGGCGGGTGTCTATACCTTCGTTGCGGAACACACGGCCTATTTCATACACACCGTCGAAACCGCCGATGACAAGCTTTTTAAGCGGCAGCTCGGTGGCGATGCGCATATAAAGCTCGCTCTTGTAAATGTTGTGAAAAGTTATGAAAGGCCGCGCCGAAGCTCCGCCCGCCTGGGAACAAAGCACGGGGGTCTCCACTTCAAGATAGCCCGAATTATCCAGCACCTGGCGAATGGCGGAAATTATCATCGCCCGCTTTAAAAAAATACCGCGCACCTCGTCGTTTGAGATCAAGTCCAGATAGCGCTCGCGATAACGGGTTTCCGGGTCGGTGAGGCCGTGCCATTTTTCCGGCAGAGGCCGCACGGATTTGGACAGCACCGTTATTTTTTCGGCGTTCACCGTAAGCTCGCCAGTATGCGTGGTAAAAAGTTTCCCTTCCACGCCTATAAAGTCGCCGGTGTGGATATTTTTTTTAAACGTCTCGTAAGGCTCATCACCCACGGCGTCTTTTTTTACATAAATTTGCAGCTTGCCCGTGCCGTCTTTAAGCTGGGCGAAAGCGGCCTTGCCCATGATCCGCATAAGCATAACGCGGCCGCCCACCGTTACGGCGGAATCGGGCTGCGCCTTGCGCGCTTCGGCCAGCGTGTGAGTAAGCTTGAAACGGCGGGGGAAGGGGTCTATGCCCTTATCCCTGAGAGCTTGTATTTTAGCGTAGTTGCCGGTTACTATTTCATTCAGCGTGTTGTTTATTGTCATTTTCTAGCCTATGGCTATGCCGTATCAGGAGCTAACACATGCGGCTGTTCCAGCCGCGCCATATGCCGTAAGCCGTAGGCCAGAGGCAACAAAGAAATCTTTTCTGCATATGGCCTTATGGCCTAAAGCTTATGGCGTTGTTGACGGCTTAGATGCGATGGCGTCTTTTACGATTTTTACCAGGTTTTTGGGTTCAAACGGCTTTTCAACGAAAGCGAAAATATTGGAAGACAGCTCAAAGAGATCTTTCATCTGCCCTTTAGCGGTAAGTATTATTATGGGAATGCGGCTGAGCCCGTCAATTTCCTGAAGCTTTCCCTGCAGGGTATAACCGTCCATTTCAGGCATCATGATGTCAAGTATTATAGCGTCGGGAATAACTTTCGGGGCGCCGTCGGCGGCGGTAAGGCGGTTATAGGCCTCCAGGCCGTTAAAAGCCTCAAGCACTTCGAAATGCTCCCGCTCCATAAGCACCTTTATCAGGTACACCACATCTTTTTCGTCATCCACTACCATTACTTTAGCCATAAACCCTCCAATAACGCCGGCCTGAAAGCCGTCTAAGAATAAAACCGCAAATTCCCCGGCGCCCGGACCGTCCGATAAACACAATCCCTGGCCTGCGGCCAAAGCCGGATTTACTCAATAGTATATAATTTTTTACGATAAAAAAGCCGGGGCAGGCGCGGCGGGCGGAAAAAACCGGCGCAAAAAATGTAAAATGAATATGCGCCCAACGCATGTCCGGAGCCAAAATTATTTCCTGGAGATTACAAATGGCAATTGAAAAAACCCTCATCCTCATAAAACCCGACGGCATCAAACGACGGCTTACCGGCCTTGCCATAGACCGGCTTGAAAATGCGGGGTTTGAGCTTGTAGGGGCGAAGGCGGTAAGCGTCACGGAGGAACTGGCCAGAAAACATTATGACGCCCTTAAAGACAAGCCGTTCTTTGAGAACCTTATAAAATATATACGCGGAGAGTTTCACGGCATTTCAAAAAACCGCCTTATCGCTTTGGTTTACAGGGGAGAGAACGCCATAAAGGGTGTGCGCGCCGTTGTGGGGGCCACAAACCCCGAGGATGCCGCGCCGGGCACCATACGGGGCTCATTTGGAAGGATAAGCTCAAAAGGGCAGTTTGAAAATGTAGTCCACGCCTCAGGCGACGCGCAAGACGCCGTGCGGGAAGTGGCTCTCTGGTTCAAGCCTGAAGAGATAATAGAATAACGCGTAAAGGCTGCCATAAGCGTTAAGCCATACGCCATAAGTTTTTTAAGGAGTTCTTCATAAGCCTATAGCCTATGGCTTAACGCTTATGGCAATAGCCGTATCGAAAATCATGAAACTCAAATTTTTGTTTCCTGTTATTCTTTTTTGCGGCGCCGCGCTTTTTGCGCAGGGGGCCCGCCCCGCCCTTTTGGCCCGGGAAGCGCGGCTTGAAATCCGGCCTGAGTCTTCTACGCCCGAACGATTGAGCCAAAAGGGCGGGGCCCGCCTTGAGGAGCGTGTAACTGTTGAAACTGACGATGGCTGGAAATTAAACGCCCGCTACCTGAAAGCCGCGCAGGGAGTACCAACGCTTATCCTGATTCACACCCAGAAAAGCGACCTGACGGAATGGGGGCTTTGGTTCCCTTACCTGAAAAGATACGGCTACGGCTACCTGGCTTTGGACCTGCGCGGACACGGCTTCAGCTTTGTCATGCCTAATGGCTCCACCACCAGCTACAAAGCTTTTAATACAAGCGGCCCCGACAATGAATTCAACCGGATGACCAGGGATGTGGAAGCGGCCGTGGCATACCTCTCAACCAACTCCGTAACCGCCGACAAAATAATCCTGGCCGGCTCCGTGCTGGGCGCGAACCTTGCCATAAAAACCGCCGCAATAAACCAGGACATAGCGATGGTTATAGCCATTTCTCCGGCGCTTAATGTAAACGATGTGCTGTCTATAAATCCGCTGCGGGCCTACGGTAAAAGGCCTATCCTGCTGGTAGTCGGAACCGACCGGGCCAGGCAATACAAAGAATTTCAGCTTATAAATGATATAGCAAAATCAGCCTGCGGAAAAGAAAATGTAAGCGTGCTGGTTGAAGCCAAAGGCATAGGGCCGGACCTGGTTACAAAATACAACATTAAAAAGGTTCTGGACTGGCTTAGGAACCCGCGCCTGCCGCAGATAGTTGAACTGTCAAGCGGCACGGCGCAAAATCCCGCTACGCAGGCCGGACCGCAACAGGAAACCGACCCGGACAAAGAAGATAGTGCCGCCTATAAAGATGAGGATGACCGATAAATTTACCGGGTACTCAAAGCTCCCCACCGAACAGATAAACAGGCGCACCCGCAACCTTGACCGGCTGCCTCTGCGGCGTGTGCTTGAAAAGCTGAACTATGAAGATTCCCTGATACCGAAAGCTGTAAAAAAAGCCATACCGCAGATAGAAAGGGCGGCGCGGGCTGTGTCGCGGGCGTACCTGGCGGGCGGCAGGATATTTTTTATAGGAGCCGGCACCAGTGGCCGCCTGGGAGTGCTTGAAGCGGCGGAACTGCCCCCCACTTACGGCCTTAATCCCGGCGCCTTCACCGCGCTTATGGCGGGCGGCAATAAGGCCGTGTTCCACTCAAAGGAGGGCGCGGAAGATATTTTTAACAACGGACGGCGCGAAATTTCAAAACTCGCCCGCAGGAAAGACGTGGTTATAGGCATAGCCGCAAGCGGCATAACCCCGTATGTGCGCGGAGGGCTTACCGCAGGCAAAAAGAAGGGCGCGGTAACGGCGCTTATTACCTGCAACTCCGGTGAAAAACCCATGGAGGCCGCAATAATGGTAGCGCTTGACGTGGGACCGGAACCCCTGGCCGGTTCTACCCGCATGAAGTCGGGCACGGCCACCAAACTCGTGCTCAATATGATCACCACTTCAGCCATGGTTGTTTCAGGCAAGGTTTACCGCAACTGGATGGTTGATGTGAAAACCACTTCGCGGAAACTGCACGCCCGAGCCGAACGCATCACCGCCACCCTGGGTGAAGTGCCGCGGGAAGAAGCGCGGCGGCTGCTTGCCATCACCGGCAACGATGTGAAAACGGCCATTGTCATAGCACGCCGCAAAATAGGCCTGGTAAAAGCCAGGGCCCTCATAAAAAAACACAAAGGCTTCCTTAAAGCCATCCTGGGATGAAGAAGAGGCGTGGCAGTTTAGAGGCTTAGCAATTTGGATGCGTGGCAGCTTAGAGGCGTAGCAGCTTAGAGGCGTGGCAATTTGGATGTTTGGCAGTTTAGAAATTATGAAATACCAAAAGACCGCTAGACTGCTTCGCACGCTGGCCTTTATTCCCGGCTTTTTTTGCCTGACTGCCGACGCCCAGGAAACCGCCCCGCTCACCCCACCACCTGCTTATTACCCGAAGGGCAATCAAATAGAACAAAAACCCGCCTATGGCGGGCAAGCAGGTGGTGGGGTTACCTTTGACGAAGCATCCAGACTGCTCCTCTCCGGCAACCCGCGGGCCATAGCCGCCGGGCGCGCCATGGACTCGGCCCGCAGCCGTTCCTTATATTACCGCGCCGGCCTTTTGCCCCAGTTCTCCGCCAACGCAGGCTACAACCGCATCGGCGGGGACGTCAGTATGACGGACGAATCCTACTCATACGGATTTGCCGCCACCCAGCCCCTTTTCTCCCCCGCACTCCCCGCCCTGGTCCGTTCCGCCCGGGCTTCTTACCGCAAAAGCGAAGCGGACTATGACCTGGTTAAAACCTCTCTCTTATTTGACCTGAAGACTACTTTCGCCGATCTTATAAAAGCCCGCGAAGCCCTGAAACTTTCCGAAGAGACCCTCAAACGCCGGGCTGAGAATGTGGAAATAATCCGCATAAAGTACGAGGCAGGCCGCGAGAACAAAGCCGCTCTTCTGGAAACACAGTCGGTACACAAGACCTCACAGTGGCAGCACGAGAACTACAAAAAAGACCTGCGGCTGCTGGAAAGGAAACTGAACCGCCTGCTTGCCCGCCCCCCTCTGGCGGACACCGGGGTGTCCGCGCTCCCGGAGCCAACGGCTCCGGCGGAGAATTTTGAATCTTTCTCAACAACCCTGGAGCGCCACCCGTCGCTGCGCTCCGCCAGGGCCTCACTGGAAGCAAGTCAGGCCGGCGTAGACCGCACAAAGAGCGGTTTTCTGCCGGAAGCCGACGCCAGCGGCAGCTACATCTGGTCCGGTTCCGACTGGCCCGATAAAAACAAAAATTGGTCGGCGGGCGTAAATCTTTCCATGCCCCTTTTTACCAGCGGCAAACTTTCGGCCGATCTGGCCGCCGCCCGGGCCGACAAAGCCCGCGCCGAAGCCTCGCTTAAAGACGCCAGAGACGAAGTTTATATAAACGCGGAAGACGCTTTCCTCGCCCTGCGCCAGGCCTGGGCCTACATGGACGTGGTAAAAAGCTCGCTTGAGGCCGCAAACGCCCGCGCGTGGCTTCTGCGCAAACAGTACCTTGCCGGACAGGCTTCCTATTTTGAATGGCGAAATGTTGAAGAGCAGTTCATCGGCGCCGAAAACCAGCTTTTGTCGGCCAGGCGGGATCTTGTTGTAGCCAACGCCGCCTTCACCAGGACTTTAGGAGAATAATAAGGATTGAAGATTACAGACCAGAAGGGAAAATTGATGAAAAATAACTTTTTCAGAACCAGGAAATTCATATTCGCCGTAATCATTCTTCTCCTCGCGGGCGGAGGTTGGCTGGCCTATAGGCAGATCCGGGCCAAAAAAGAGCTCAGTAAGCTGGAGGATCTCTCGCCTGTAAAAGTCGCCAAGGGGCTGTTCATCATAAAAACCCAGGCCATAGGCATAGTTGAGCCGGAGAACCGCGTGCTGGTAACACCCTCGGTCAACGGCCGGGCCGAAGAAATTCTGTTCCGCGAAGGCGACATGGAGAAAAAGGGCCAGATACTTGCCTGGATAAGTTCAAGCGAGCGCACCGCGCTTTTAGATTCCCTTAAAATGAAAGACTCAACCCCCGAAGAGAGAAAAATGGTGGAAGAAGCCTACAATCTTACGCCCGTGGTCTCCCCCATAAACGGCATGGTGATAAAACGCGCCGTTGAGCCGGGACAATCCGTAAGCGCGGTCAAGGAAATCGCCATCCTTTCCGACCGCCTTATTGTTAAGACCTATGTTGATGAAACCGATATAGGCGCCGTAAAAGAAGGCCAGAAGGCAGAGTTCTACCTTGATTCTTTCCCCAAGAACAAGTACGAGGGCAATGTGCTTTCCATCGCCAGGGAGTCCATTCTTAAGGAAGGCGTGACGGTATACGAAGTAAAAATACTGTCGTTGAAAAACATCCCGGTACTGCGCTCCGGCATGACGGCCGACGTGCGCGTGATAACCGATGTGAAGCCAAAAGCCCTTTACCTGCCCAAGAAAGCCATAACTTATAAGGACGGAAACGCTTTTGTAACCATAAAGGACGAAAAGGACAAAAAAGTGACGGATAAGAAGGTGGAAACCGGCGCCACCAACGAGAACACCATAGAGATTCTTTCCGGCTTAGGCGAGAACGACACCGTTTACTACTCAACAGGGATAGCAAAAGAGCGCTCCGGCTTCAGAGCTTCACATTAAGATGGACTCACTTATAGACATCCGCAAGGTTTCAAAGACCTATATCACCGGCTCGTTTAAAGTGGAGGCGTTGAAAGAAGTTTCCCTTCAGATCAAAGCCGGCGAGCTGGTTTCCCTGGTCGGACCGTCCGGGTCCGGAAAATCCACTTTACTGCATATCATGGGTTTTCTGGACCGGCCCGACGCCGGAGAATACTATTTTGCCGGCCACCCTACGGCAAGCCTGGCCGAAGGGCAGCTGGCCGCTATACGCAGCCGCATGGTGGGCTTCATCTTCCAGTTGTTCCATCTTTTAAAGAGGACCTCGGCCAAAGACAATGTAATGCTGCCCATGGTATACAGCGGCCTTGGGACCGATTCCAAAAAAGCGCTTGACTGCCTGGCCCTTGTCGGCCTTTCCGACCGGGTAAAGCACAAGTCAAACGAACTCTCCGGCGGCCAGTGCCAGCGCGTGGCCATAGCCCGCGCGCTGGTAAACGACCCGCTGATAGTGCTCGCCGACGAACCCACCGGCAACCTGGACGCCAAAAGCCGACAGGAAGTAATGCAGGTAATAAAAGACCTGAACGACCGCGGGCTTACCGTGGTAATAGTCACGCACGACGAGGAGGTCTGTGCCCAGACCCGCCGCGTGGTGCGCATGAAGGACGGCGAAATAGTTTCCGATGAGCCCCGCCCCGCCCTTTTGGGCCGGGAAGCGCGGCTTGAAGTACGGCCTGAATCTTTTACGCCCGAACGATTGGCCCAAAAGGGCGGGGCGGGCTTAGGTTCAGACCCCCCCGGGCGCTCCATGCATCTGCCGCAGGCCAGGCTGGGCTTTACACCGTCGGAAATAACCGAGCAGATCAAGGTGGCTTTCAAGGCCATCTGGAGCCATAAGATGCGCAGCGCGCTTACAATACTCGGCATTTTTATAGGAGTGGGCGCCATCATCTCGCTTATGACCATAAGCGAAGGCTTCATGAAAAGCCTGCTAAGCGGCGCCACGGAGGACGACGCGAAAAAGATCTGGGTCACTCCCCGCCACGAACATATGAAACCGCGCCGCCCCCTTAACCACGGAGATTTGGAGGCCATAAAGTCGGGAGTGCCGCTGGCGGAAAAAATAACGCCTATAGTGGCGGGCAACGCCCAGGCCTCGGTAGGCAATACTCATGTTGACGCAAGCGTCCAGAGCCGCGAAGGCTTTACTCTTGAAGCGCAGAAATCCAAAAAAAATATTTTTGAGAACCGCAAGCTGGAAGGCCGTTTCTTCACGCCGGACGAGAACTCAAGCCGAGAACGTGTTGCGGTTATAAACCGTACCCTGGCCACTAAGCTGTTCGGCTTGGAATCCGCGGTTAATAACGAGATGCGCCTGAAAGGCATTACTTTCACTATAGTGGGGGTTGCCGAGGACCACCAGGCGGAACAGATCTTCGGAGGCCAACCCACGGCTTACATCCCCTTAAACACCGCTTCAAAACGCGTGTTCGGACAGACCCGCCTGAACTATATAGAGGTGCTCGCCCCCACACCCTTTGCCGCCTCCGAAGTCCGAAAGCAGATAATTATTGCCGTGCGCAAAGAGCGCGGGCTGCGCGATGATACGGAAGATAATTTTGAAGTGCGCACTTTTGAAGCGCAGATACAGATGTTCAAGGATAATATGGGTAAGCTCTCGCTGGTGGTTTACGCTATAGCCGGAATTTCACTGCTTGTGGGCGGCATAGGCATAATGAACATAATGCTTGTAAGCGTTACCGAACGCACGCGCGAAATAGGACTGCGCAAAGCCCTTGGGGCCAAGAACTCCGATATTTTAGGCCAGTTCCTTATTGAGGCGGTTACGCTTTGCTTTATCGGCGGGGCACTGGGGATAGCTTTGGGTTTCGGGCTCGGTTGGGCGGCCTATTTTTTTATAAAAGTGCCCCCGACGCTTGGCGCGGGTACCGTCGCCTTCGCCTTCATCTTCTCAAGCCTGATCGGAGTAAGCTTCGGCTTCTGGCCGGCCCTGCGCGCGGCAATGCTTGACCCCATAGAAGCATTGCGGTACGAATAATAGCGTAGAAGACATCAGCCGGCAAAAACAGGTTTGAAATGTGTAGATAAAAAGCTTTAGCGGCACGTCAGAGGAAGTAGAAAAGGCAGGCAGAATCATGCTAAAATTATTTACAGGTTTTAGTTTCACATAAAGCTTGCTCAGGGGGCCCCGGACTAAACACCGCGCTTATATTCTTACAGACACAGCGCGTAAATTATGCCGAATTTTAAAATTTTTCTGATCACGGCCAACGAAACATTGGCGGCTAATGCCTCAAAAGCTTTCGCTTCTGCGGGGTTTAATTTCGTGCTGCAGTGTTCCTGCGCGGATTTTTTCGCGCAAGGCTGGAGGGACGCCGGCATAGTTTTTCTTGACCTGGCCTGCGTAGGGCAGGATAAACCGGCGGAACTGAAAAAATTTCTTGGCAAAATGCGCGAGGTATCTGTAATAGCCATGTGCGAAACACCCAAAACCTCAAACAGGGAAATGATTGAAATTTTAGCTTCCGGGGTTGACGACGCTATCT
The DNA here is from genome assembly GCA_001799565.1 of Elusimicrobia bacterium GWA2_51_34. Lineage (GTDB taxonomy): Bacteria > Elusimicrobiota > Elusimicrobia > Elusimicrobiales > UBA9959 > UBA9634. Next base: position 53,531 of record MGTS01000037.1, read on the forward strand.
CCACCTCTATAGAGATGTCGTTGCTTATGGCGAAAACCAGGGCTTATATACGAAGGGTTGAAGTACGGCGCATGATAAAAACCGAGCAGGCCGCGAAGAAATGGTGTCAGGACGGCGGTAACTGACGGCAAGACTTAAGCCACGAAACCACCTGGTCAGAACACAAAATATCTGTCTGCTGTCCCACCTTCAGTACCTATCCGCCAGTTCCACAAGCAGATCCTCATGAAGTTTGTCTATTTCAGCGGGGTCGGCCGAGTAATTGTTGATTATAAAGGTAAATGCCAGGTTGCGGCCTTTTTTTGTTTTAAGATACCCCGTATAAGCGCGCACGCCGTTAAGCGAGCCGGATTTGACGCGAAGACCGCTTGCCAGGTAAGTGTTCCCGCCCATGCGCTTTATGTGTCCGGTGGCTTCGGGGTCCGCCGGAAACACCAGCGTGTCCCTGAAAGCCTCAAAATATTTCTTTTTTGAAACCGAGCAAAGCAGGTCTGTAAAGTTCTCCGCCTTCGCCGTGTCCACGCGCGACAACCCGGAAGCGTCCACGAGCTTCATTTCCGAGACATCCACTTTCTGCGCGGCAAGAAAACTTTTAACAATTTCCAGGCCGTTATCATCCGTGCCCTTAAGGCCCTGCGCGGCGGCCAGCTGCCTCAGCATTAGTTCGGCGTAAAGGTTGAAACTGCGCTTATTGGCTATCCGGATTATATTTTCAAGCGGAGCGCCCTGCGTTTCAGTTATTAAAATCCACCGGGCATCCTTAATAGGTTCGCTTATTTTATATGGTTTTTTATTGGCATTAATACCGGCGCGCGCCAGATACGCGTTAAAGCTTTGCGCCGCAAATAATGCGGGGTCACTCAGCGCGCCTTTAATGAAGAATTCATCGCCACCCTGCGGTATGGAACCGCGCAGCACCGCCGCGTTTTGTTCCGGAAAAGCGAAAATGTAGCCGTTGTCTCCGGAACCCCGGGGGCCGGTCAGCATGTGGTTTTCAAATTTAAGGTCCGCCTGGAAAGGCTCGGTACGCAGAACCTCGGCTTTCCCCCCTACTGAATCCGACGGTTTAAAATAGAGTTTATAAAGATTGTCGTTTATGGTTAGGGCCGAGGCCTGGGCGGCGTAATAATTGCCTATATCTTCCCAGGCCCAGGAGCCGGGCTGGACGCTTTCAAAACTGGTATCGTAGCCCACAACGGAGCCGTTTATAACGTTTATCCCTTTGGCCTTTACGGCGGCGGCCCACATCTTAAACGTTTCTTCCAGCGGTATCGCGTCCTTTATCAATTGCGAACCAAGCGAGGGATCTCCCCCGCCTTCAATATAAATATTGCCGTTTAAAAAACCGTTTACAATACCACCGGCGTAATAAACGGCGGTTTTAATTTTATAATCAGGGCCAAGCCGGTCAAAAGCCGCCGCGGTGACAAAAATTTTAAGGATGCTGCCGGGAATCAGGTTTTTTTGCGCGTTATAAGCGGCTACCGGCGCGCCGGTGGCGGCGTCTTTCACGCTTACGCCCCATGAGGCGTTTTTAACTCCCGGCCGCGCGGCCATTTCCTTTATCCTGGCGTTAATATTCGCCGCGCCGGCGCGTCCAGCGCACATAAAAACCAGAACCAATATCATCGCGCTTTTCATGAATAAAAGTATAGCAATTCCGCCAACCGGGAGGCCACGAAACGTCAACCGCGGTATCGGATTATTTTTTGTCTTTCACGGCGGAGAAATGCTAAGTTATAACTCCGATGAAACTGCTGATGACCTCGCTGCTGGCGCTTTTACCGCTTTACGCCCTGGCCGGTGAACCGGCGGGAAAGAAAACCACCTATGAGCTGGAGCTGGACCCGTATTACTCCGCCTTCGGAGTCTATAACAGCCTTACCGGCAAACCCATACCACATATGCAGGTGGATAGTGAACTTGAGATATACAAAGAACTTATCAAAAATTTCTATCTGCCTCGCACCTTTATAATTGAAGCCAGCGTTAACCCCCTGCCCTACGCCGGCACCCTTATCAAGAAACACCAGCCGGATTTTTACCATAACATGCAGTGGACCGGTAACTTTAACGCCGTGCGGGCCGTTACGGCAGGTTTTGAGGAACCATGGGCGCTTTCGTTCTTCTTCGGTAATGTGGTTTCTTTTGACTCAATTAAAAAAGCCTACAAGGGCAAGCGCAACGGCTATTCCGGCATGCTTATAAACATCGGAAACTACCACATAAAAGATAATACTTTGGTAAAGGACAATTGGATAGAAACCGAGGCTAAACTCAAAGGCGAACAGATACTGGCTACCCGGGAACTGCGCTGGAGTTTTCGCGGAGGAATGAAATTCCACGCCAATAAATATATAGCCGATTCATTTTATCTGGGGTTCAGGCGCAGCCGTACTGATTTCAAGAAGAGCGGTAAAGACAGTTTCTGGCTGCACAACAGCGGATTTGAGTACGTTTCGGACTTCTCACAAAAGAAGCTTGAGCCTATCCGGCACTACTTTGTGGTTGAAAAAAAATTCCCCTTTAAGAATTCACGCGCGGCATTCACCATGGGGCTTGGCTTTGTATGGACGGCAAACAAGAAATATTCCGGCCCTCTTTCCAGCGTAGGTGATATAAAAGCCGATAATGCCTTCCAATTCATCCTAAGGCCTAATTTGGAGTTCTAGGAACAGCAGGGGATAGGGACTAGCGAATAGGGATTAGGGAAGGGGTGCGAAGCACAATTCAGTGATCAAGTTTCTTATACCTCTACTTCACTTCCTGCTATAACGACCGCTTTTCATGGCGTCAAAATAAAGAACATCGGCCTTTGACAAAAATCTGGGGGTCAGGTTAAGTGTTTTCATGCAGTCCATAATGTAGAAGAGCGCCGTCAACACTTCATTTACGGCTTCCATTTCTCCCCGCCCTTCTAACGCCTCGGGCCCGCAGTAAAGGGCCTGGTCCGGCGACAACACATTCTCAAGGATGAAGCGCGCGCCGTAATGGGCAAGACGGGCGCTGTTATACGTGGAAAGACCGGCCGCCGGATCACTGGCCGGGTAGGGCGGCAGGGAAAGACCGCGCCTGATAGTGTCATTTACGCGCTCGTTAAGTTCCAACGCGCCCAGAACACCCGCGTTTGCCACGGCAAGGCCGTGATTAGCAAGAAAGAAAACCTGATGCCCGGCGGCTCTCGCGCGGTCATTTATAGCCGAGCATAATTGCGGCCCAGGGGATTTATAGGCTATAAATTCCGCCTGGGGAAACATTTCTTTACCCAGGGCGGCGCCCTCAACACTCATGTTCAGCATATTGGCGTAAACAGAGTGCGTGTGTATTACCACGGTATTCAGGAGAGAATGAAAACCGGTCTCAATGGACGGCTTGGCGTCCTTTATACCTTTGACCGGCAGCGTCTGGGAACAGATATAGTCGGAGAATTCGCCCTCGCTGCCGGGACCGGAAGCAATGCGGCGGCGGATATTGCCGTAGTTTACCAGGGCGTAACCTCCCTCCGGCGAAACATCCTTAAGTTTTACGCCCGAAGCCTTTATCAGCATGCGCTCGGAATTGAGCTTTAGCGAAACATTGCCCCCGCCGCCCTGCGTTAGATCCGGGCGCGAGCCGGCGGCCAGCGCCAGGCGCGCAAGCGTTTCGGGAGCATTGTCCAAAGAAGTGTCAAAAGGCATAAGTGAGTTTGAGAGTTAGGGGTTAGGAGTTAAGAGTTATGAGTTAGACCGGAACTCCCAACTCACAACTCCACAACTCCCAACTACAAATTCAATTCCACTGTCCTAATCAGGATTATCCTTGCTTAGCCCTCGGATGGGCTTTATCGTATACCTCTTTAAGGCGTTCAAGCGACACATGGGTATAGATCTGCGTGGTGGCAAGGTTCTTGTGGCCGAGCATTTCCTGCACGGACTTGAGGTCGCAGCCATGGTCCAGCAAATGCGTGGCGAAGGAATGCCTTATGGCGTGCGGGTTAAGCGTGCGCGCGAACCGGGCCCGGCGGGCCATTTTTTTAATAATAAGAGCGACACCAGCGCCGGTCAGCCTTGTGTTCACGTGATTTAAAAAAAGCGGCAGGCCGGGCTGCGCGGGACGCGGTCTGGTGTCAAGGTAAACCCTTAAAACTTTAAGGGCTTTGTCCCCCACCGGCACAAGGCGCTCTTTTGAGCCTTTGCCCATTACACGCGCAAATCCCCCGTAAAAATCCAGATCCCCGATATTAAGGCCGGACACTTCCGAACGCCTTAGCCCGCTTGAATACATAAGAGTGAGAATGGCAAAGTCGCGCGCGGCGAAAAGATAATTTTTCTTTTCGGCGTTTACCTGAGCGGGGGCGTTTGAGTCCTCAAGGCGGCCCACTTCGCCCTCGGTAAGGAAGTGCGGCAGACGTTTTTCCGTTTTTGGTATGGTGACAAGCTCAAAGGGGTCGTTTTCCATCTCGCTATTTGTAAAAAGGTAGGACAAAAAAGACCGCACGGCGGAGATTTTACGCAAAAGAGTGCTGCGCGCCACCTTGCGCTCGCTTATAAAAGCTATGTAGCCGCGCACTTCCATGCGCTCAATTTTTCGCGGGGAATCCACGCCAAGACTTTCAAGGTAGCGGGAAAACTCTTTGAGGTCAAAACCGTAGGCCTTTATGGTGTGCTTTGAAAAATTCCGCTGAGACTTTATATGCAGCAAAAATTTTTCTATAAGAAAGTTCATTTTGTTTAGGCTGAAGGCCGTTAATCGTGTCGCTTCTTACCTACAGTCTAACTGCCTACAGCCTATCCACCTGAACAGTTGTTAAATTTTACCCGCGCCTCCGGTCAGCTTTTCCACTTCTTCGGGGGTGACTTTTTCTATGCTGCGGCATTTAGGGAAGCCGGAACAGGCCAGGAAAAACCCGCGCACGCTTTTTCTAAGCAGCATGGCGCTCTTTTTGCATTTCGTACAGATCTTTTCGGTCTTGATTGGTTTAAAAACTTCCTGCTTATTGCCTTCCCTGTCCAGCGGAATCTTGCCCTTGCATTTAGGGAAATGCGAGCAGGAAAGATATTTGCCGAAGCGGCTTTCACGCAGGTCCATGGGGGCGAGGCACAACGGGCACTTCTCTTCTGTCTTTATCACGTTGGGCCGGGTTACAACCATGTCCTTTTCCGCTTTGGCCAGCATTTTTGAAAAGGGGCCGTAAAACTCGCCCATCATCTTCACCCAATCCACGCCGCCGTCAGCCACATCGTCAAGCTTGTCCTCTATGGAGGCGGTATAGGAAATTTCCATGATGTCGTGAAAAAAACCCTTCAGCTTTTCAGTGACCAGCGCCCCAAGATTCGTGATAAGCAGTTTACGGTCCTTCTCTTTGCTTATATAGCCGCGGTCCACTATATTCCGTATTATAGCCGCGTAGGTGGAAGGGCGCCCGATACCGTTTTTCTCCAGCGTTTTTATGAGGCTGGCCTCGTTATAATTGGGCGGAGGGCTGGTTTTATGCGCCGTGGTCTTCATATCCTTCAGGGTTACAATATCCCCCTCTTTCAGCGGCGGGATGGCGGCCTCTTCTTCGCTCTCGGCATCAACATCCTCTTCCTTTTCTTCTATATAGACCTTAAGGTAGCCCTCAAATTTAACCGTGCGTCCGCTGGTGCGCAGAACCGCCGCCCCCTTTTCGTCCGAAAATTCTACGCTGACGGAGTCAAAGACCGCGTCTTCCATCTGGCTGGCCATGAACCGCCGCCAGATAAGGTCGTAGAGCTTGGCCTGTTCGCCGGTCAGGAACTTACCCATATCTTCAGGTTTTCGCGCTACTCCCGTGGGATGTATGGCCTCGTGGGCTTCCTGGGCGCCTTTCACCTTTTTAAGGTAAAGCGGGGGAGTTGCCGGAACAAACTCCTTGCCGTAAAATTCACCTATAAATTTAGCGGTTTCTTTCTGCATATCAACGGAAACATTAAAAGAATCGGTCCTCATGTAGGTGATAAGGCCGGCGCTCTCGCCGCCCATATCAACGCCTTCGTAAAGGCTCTGCGCCACTTTCATGGTACGCTCCGAAGAAAAACCGAGTTTGTTGTAAGCGTCCTGCTGGAGCGTGCTTGTAATGAACGGCGGTTTCGGCTTCTGCCTTACAACTTTGGTTTCAAGCTTTGAAACTTTTAAAACGCTGTGGCGCAGCAATGTGGCCGCCTCAACAGTGTCCTCCATTTTTTTAAAAACGGAGGTCTTATAACGGTAATCCTCGGAGAAAAGCTTAAGCGTAATGGTCTGTTCCACCGGCTTGGACTGCCAGCGGACAAGCTTGGCCTCAAAAGGCTTGCTCTCCCCCTTTGTCAGCATACCCGCAAGGGTGTAATAATCCTCTTCCGTGAAGGCCGCTATTTCTTTGGCGCGCTCGGCTATAAGGCGCACCGCCACCGACTGCACACGGCCGGCTGAAAGGCCGCTTTTTATTTTCGCCCATAGGAGGGGTGATAGCTTGTAGCCCACAAGGCGGTCTATAACACGCCGCGCCTGCTGGGCGTTTACCATGTTCTGGTCCAGCTCGCGCGGAGCCTTAAGGGAGGCCGCAATGGCGGTTTTGGTTATTTCATGGAAGGAAATACGCTTGAATTTGGCTTTGTCCGCGTTCATAACTTCGCGCAAATGCCAGGAAATGGCTTCGCCCTCGCGGTCGGGGTCGGTGGCGAGATAGATGACATCGGCGGTCTTGGCGAGGGTATTCAACTCGGAAATTATTCTTTTCGCGCGCTCAATTATCACATACTTCGGGGTAAAACCGTGTTCCACATCCACCCCAAGCTCCCCCTTGGGAAGGTCGCGCACATGTCCGTACGAACTTCTGATGGTGAAAGCGCCCTGAAGGAAACGGGTTATGGTTTTTTCCTTGGTGGGAGACTCAACAATGACAAGACTTTTGCCGGTTTTGGTGGTTTCAGCTTTAATTTTTTCAATCTTTGTTTTTTCAGCCATAGATGTATATATATATTATTATAATATAAGGAAACAGGAACTATTCTAGCTTTTTTCCGAGGTGCTGAACAGAAAATTATAAAAAACACCGAAGTTTTTGAAGATTTATGCTTAAATTTGATTAAAATAGGACCGCAGGATAGCTAAGTCAGGGTCCTGCCGGCGGGTTTATTTTCGGGGGCCGGGTCGGCCAGCGCGGCCGCCCTTATCCTCGCCCTCCCCTGACTGCAAGCCCAAGTCGGGCTCCGGAAACCCCCGAAAACAAATCCCGCCGTCACCCTTCCGGTTATTAAATCTCCGTCTTTTTTCACTTATAGGTGTTTAACCCCACCCTTTTTGCGGCACATGTACCCCACCCAAAACAGTAAAATTAACTTATGAGGTGACTGAATTTTGCCGGCAGGATTGCTCTCCACGCGTTGCCTAATTCGACGTATTGCCCGCATAATATTCAACCTTTCAATAACGTTCGCATGATTTGGCGGTTTTTGTTTAGTTTTTTAGCAATCCTTCTCTGCAAAGATAATCCAAAAGTTCTTTTTCACCAATCAACAATTTTAATTCCGGGGGAACTATAACATTATCCCTTGCCTTTTCCGGGTAGCATGCCCTGGCTTTTTTTCGCGCCTCTCCAACAACCTTTTCTTTATCTTGATTTGAAATTCCTTCAATCATTTTTTTAAGGTCGGCCTCTTTAATATCACATAAACAATCGTATGTATTGCACACTGGCACTCCCGGCACTATGCCCGCATTATCCTGATCTAGTTGCATCCTTTCAATTGCCGCAGGACAATAAACTTTGCGGCTAAAAACTCCACTGTCTACACGTTTAAGCATCGCGCAATAGCCATTCGCCACCCATAAAAACTCATACTTACCATCAATTCCCCTTTTACTCCCCTTGGAGTTACTTCCGAAAACAATTTTAAGTTTCGTCCCTTTTTCAAGACCGTTAAAAGAGTTTATCAAATTCTCTGATTTATCCCCAGGTATCGAAAGCGGAGAGCTATTCTCCAAAGGAGTTCCATCCTCATTAGCATACTTAACCAAAGTCCCATAAACCATTGTGTCAATCCGCGTAAATATTGAAAACCCACAAACTGGGATACATATAAGTTTTCTGTCCACAAAAACATTTGCGATACTATCGGACGGAGCTTGGCTTTTCGCGTCCTCTATCGCTGCATTTAGCGAGTCATCTCCGGTTGGGCCAAGACCAAATATGTAGTAAGCACTCGAGGTTCCAGTCACCGTTCTAACTGGGGTCTCATATTTACTACCAATACTGGTTGATGATACAGCCGCAGGCATATAATGAACACATCCTGCCAAAAAGAGAGTGAACAACGAAACCAATAATGCGTTTTTCATGTTTCCTTTGTATGTCTTTAACCTTTTTGAGACTTCGGCTTAAAACGAAGGATCAAAAAGGTAGCTGGTTTTATAATTCCTCAGCCTTCATCTTTTATCCCTCCGAAAATTGCATGAATATTTTTATTAGAAAATTTCTCAATAAAAAATGATTTCAACTGCAATTTTTCGGGTTACACAACGCGGATATATTTGCCGCTTTTTAACGCGATCAGCTCTGAGGTTTCAAGCTCAAAAAAGCCCCCCAACACAAATATTCTACCAAATAGGTACCACTATAAACCTGGCTGCGACCACTGGGTGGGTCATTGGGATGTACCGTTAAAAGGGCGGGACAAATACCTATTAATTTTAAGACGCGCCGGAGGATAGGCCAGAGAAACGTGAAAATCTGAGGGGTAGGCGGCGGGGTTTGTTCGCGGGGGTTTTCCGGACCGCGACTTGGGCTTGCAGTCAATGGAGCGGGAGGATAAGGGCGGCCGCGAGCCGTCTGATGGCCATAGGCCCTTATACGGCACTGCCATAGGCTGGTGGCCGCATCCGACCCCCGCGGGCAAACCCCGTCGCAGGACCCCGACCGAGTTTCTACACAGCTCTCCACCCAAAGCCATAAGTCCGGCGTTACGACTTCCGGAAAAGGTGGGAAGCTACACAGCGCGGGAATATTTGCCGGATCTTAACGCTATCAGCTCAGCGGTTTCCAACTCAAAAAGGGCGGCGCCCGCGCGCTGAACGCTCCAGGCCGACGCGCCCGGCTTCCCCGCCATGGAAAGCTTCAGCACCACTTCATCGGCGCAAAGCCCTTCGGACGAGTCTTTGACCGCCACCCAGACAGCGTTGGCGTCTTCCGAAAGAGTTTTTAAAATTCCGGCGCTGCCCCCGCCTTCCGGTTTTGAAAGCGCTGAGGTCTTAAGGCCAAACATTGCCTCCGGCGGAAAACTTGAGATAATATCCAAAGCGTCCTCAACCGGCGCGGCTCCGTTTTTTATAAGGTAATTAGGCCCCCGGGCAACAGGGCAATCCACCTGCCCAGGCACCGCCAGAACTTCCCGGCCCTGCTCAAGAGCCGCTCTGGCGGTAATAAGCGCTCCGGATTTAAAATCGCCCTCCACAATAACTACAGCGCGCGAAAGGCCGGATATCACGCGGTTGCGCCTGGGGAAACTTACGGGCAAAGCGCCGGCCCCCATGGGGAATTCCGAGAAAATAGCCCCGCCTTTTTCAACTATTTCAGCGGCAAGCCGGGTATTTTCACGCGGGTAACAGACATTTAAACCGGTGCCGATAACGGCCCAGGTGATGCCGCCGGCTTTAAGAGACGCCTGATGGGCGGCCGTGTCTATGCCGCGCGCAAGCCCGCTCGCCACGGTAACCCCGGCCCCGCAAAGCTCACACGCAAGCCGCGCGGCGGTTCGAAGTCCGTAGCTTGTGGCCTTGCGCGTTCCCACCACTCCCACGGCGGGAGCCGCCGTGCTGAACCGCCCTTTAACATAAAGAACAAGCGGCGGGTCATAAATGTCTTTCAAAAGTTCGGGATAGTCCGGGTCAAGCGCCGTTAAAGCCCGGGCGCCGGCCTTCAGTACAAGGTCAAGCTCTTTGGCGGGATCAAAAGCTCTGGTTTCCCTTACAAACCGCTCCGCGGTCTCAATACCCAAACCGCCATCCGCGGATAGTTCGGCCGGGGTTTTTGAAAGTATTTCCCGCGCCCCACCATAAAGCTCTATAAGACGAAGCGCCCAGTCGCTTCTCAGGCAGGAAAAAGAATTTATCCTTACCCTGGCCAGTTTTTCTTCGTCAACGGAAACGGACATGTTGCCTCTGTTTTAATAGCGAGTATGCTGGTATGCCTGTAGGCTGGTAGGCTAGTAAGCTTTATTTAAGAAAGTACCTTATAAAAACATACCAGCATACCCGCTTACCAGCTTCTTTACTATTTCTTTTTTACCAGCATACCCTTGCTGATGGAAGTTGAAGCGTCCAGCACTTTTGCCCTTACCCGCTTGCCCTCAACACTTAAAACCTCAAGGTTGCAGACACGCTGCAATTCAAAACCGGCCTTCTTGCCTTTTTTACCGTAAACGGAGGTCCCTTTCAGATAAGCTTCAAGGTAATCGCCTATTTTTACAAACCCTTCCAAACGCAGTTTAACCAACACTATCTCACCATTAATAGAAAGGCTGTCAACCATACTTTGGTCGGATGCGGCTTTGGAAGTTATAACGCCGTCCTCGTGCCAATTGTTATTAACTATTTTAACTCCGTTACTCCATTCTTTCTGGTCCGCCGGCATCTCCTCCGAAAGGTCGTTGCTTTTAAAAAGCTCCTCAACCGCCGGTGACTTGTCCGCCAAAGATGCCTTGGCGGGCACAGAGGCTTCAGGCGCGGGTAAAATTTCGGAAGACACAAGTTCCGGCTCTTTCATCGTTTCATCTTCGCCTATAACAGGCTCTTCTTTCACGGCCGGCGCTTTGGCGAGGGGATGAACTTCCTCTGTTATATCCGGTATTTCCAATTCATTTCTAGGATAAATGAGATCGGGATTGGAAACGGAATTTATATTGGCGTTGTAAATTCTCCCCCACTTAAAAGGATCTTTGTAATATTTTTGGGAAAGATCCCACAAGGTTTCCCCGTCTACCACCAGGTGCCTTTTGTTAACGGCAAAACCCCGCTTTTGTTCCTCCGCTGCAGGTTTTACCTCAACAGTTTCCAGCGGGGCCGCAATTTTTTCGGGCTCTGTTTTTTTCACTACGGGACTTTTTACGGACACCCCCGCCTTCGCGGGCGCCGAAGCAACCGCGGATGGTGGGGTTACAACCACTGCCTTTGCCGATTCAACCGCCGCGCCTGCGGGAGCGGACGTTGAAACGGCAATTTTAGCCGTATTCTTCGCCCTTTTGGCGGCCACCTTCTTCTTCTCCGCCGGCTTTACATTTTTAGCGGTGGAAGAGCTTTCTTTAATCCCCTTTACCCCGGCTGCAACGGCTTTGACAGCCGGTTCTTGGGAAGGGGAGAGCTCAAGCGCCATCAAATCCATGACCTGTGTTTTTCCCGCCGCGCCCATGGGGGCGGACGTTGAAACGGCTATTTTAGCCGTATTCTTCGCCTTTTTGGCGGGAACTTTCTTCTTCACCGCCGGCTTTACATTCTTAGCGGTGGAAGAGCTTTTTTTAATCCCCTTTACCCCGGCGGCAACGGCTTTTACAGCCGGTTTTTGGGAAGGGGAGGGCTCAAGCGCCATCAAATCTACGACCTGTGTTTTCTCCTCCGCAGCCTGGCCGGAACCAGAATCCTCACCTAAAAGCTGGACCTGCTGTGAAAAACCGACGGAATAAAACATGATCGCGAAAACCAGGGTCAATAGTATTTTCATTTTTCCTCCAATTGTAAGTGGCTAGTTGGTGGTAGGCAGATATGTAGTATGCAGGGATGATGTATTCCTTATCCCCTGCCTACTACCTTCTACCTACTACATACTACTATGCCCGTTACCTCAGTCCTGCCAGCTCTGAAGCCCTGTCCAGCACCCGGTACTGTACCGCTTCTATCACATGTTCCCTGGAGATATCGGCGGCGCCTTCAAGGTCCGCTATGGTCCTTGAAATTTTAAGTATCTTATCAAGCGAGCGGGCGGAAAATCCAAGTTTATTCATAGCCATTTCAAGCACGGACGAAGCGCCTTCCGGAACACGGCAATATTTGCGTATCTCAGAAACACCCATAAAAGCATTGGCTCTTGTTTTTGATACCGAGAAGCGCTCCCGCTGTATGTCTATAGCTTTTCTCGCGCGAATGGCGATAGCCCGCGAATCTTCGCCTTTGGGGATTGCTTCCCAGTCCGCATACTTTATCGCGGAGAGCTGTATATGCAGGTCTATGCGGTCAAGCAGCGGCCCCGAAACTTTGGCGCGGTATTTATGCACCTGCAAGGGGGTGCAGGCGCACTCTTTGGTGGGATGGCCAAGGTAGCCGCACGGGCACGGATTCATGGCCGCCACCAGCAGGAAGCGGGCGGGATAGACCACTGTTTCCTTAACGCGGGACACCGTTACTTTCCAAGCTTCAAGCGGCTCGCGCAGCGACTCTATGGCCGCTCTTGAGAACTCCGTGAATTCATCTAAAAATAACACCCCGTTGTGCGCAAGCGACACTTCGCCCGGCCTCGGGTTTGAGCCGCCGCCGATAAGCGCGGCGTCCGAGATGGTATGATGCGGCTCCCTGAAAGGGCGCTCGCTTATCAGGCGCGAGCCCTTAACCAGGCCGCTCGCGGAATAAATTTTAGTGGTTTCAAGTTTTTCCTCAAAGCTCAAATCGGGCAGAAGTCCGCCGAAACGCCTGGCCAGCATACTTTTGCCGGCGCCGGGCGGCCCCACCATGATAACATTATGAAAACCGGCGGCCGCTATTTCAAGCGCCCGCTTGGCGAAAACCTGGTTTTTGACCTCGGAAAAATCCCCCAAAGAACTTTCCGCGCGCGGAGCCGCGTCCGCCTCGCAGGGTTTTAAAGAACCTGCGCCGTTGATATAATCAGCCACTTCTTTAAGGCTAGCCGCGTGTAAACACGTTAGCCCCGAGGCCGCTGCTTCACGGGCATTGCCTTGCGGCACTATTACGGCTTCCACGGCTGTTTTTTCAAGGGAAACCAGCATGGGAAGCACGCCGGCCACGGGCCGCAGACTTCCGTCAAGCGCAAGTTCGCCTATAAACACCAGTTGTTCAAGTTTTTTAAGGGCGGCCTTCTCAATTCCGCCCGAGGCGGCAAGCACGCCCAGCGCTATGGGCAGGTCAAAATGAGTGCCTGATTTTTTACGCTCGGCGGGAGAAAGATTTACCGTTATTCTTTTTGAGGGAAAATCAAAGCCGGAATTGCGCACTGCCGCTATCACCCTGTCCTTGGATTCTTTTACGGCCGCGTCCGGCAAACCGACCACTGAGTAAGACGGCAGACCCGCGGCTATATCCACCTCTGCGCTTACATCAAAGCCGTCTATGCCCCGAAGGGCGAGGGTTCGTATTTTGGATAACATAATTCAGAAGCCACCTCTGCTGCCAGTAGGCTGGTAAGCTGGTAGGCTTGCAGGCGTTATTGATGAACTCCTCACAAAGCATACCAGCCTACTCGCCTACTAGCGTAAATTCCGCTCACGCGGAATTTACTTCACCAGGCGGCAGACATCATTCGCTTTGGCGCCCGCGCTCGCGGCGCGCATCAGCTTGGCCACGGAACAGTCCCCGGAATCTCCACAATAGCGTTCCACTTGCACCGAGCCGATATATTCTTCCCTGTGGCCTATAACCAGATTAGAACGCGGGTCGCGTATTACGGCGCCCTGGTGATAGCAATCAAGTTTCATGCCGGGGGTAATGCCGGAGTCCAGCCCCGCGTTCAGGTAAAGCTCCTCACCGGAAGCGTCCGCTATCGTGCACGACCAGGCCTTTTTGTTGAGCTGGCTGGAGATATTGTCCACAAACTGCGCTATGGAAGCCCGCAGGGCCTCTCCTTCAAGAGTTTCATCGTAGCCGCCCTTGGTGCCCATTCCGAGGAAACTCTTTTTTTTGGACTTCGCCTGGCCCTTGCCGGAATCCGCCATTAAAACCTGTCCGCTCTGGGCGTCTATCAGGCGGATGTCAACGGTAACATCGGCCACCTGCTGCTTGGACTGGGTTATAAGATAATCGGACCCTTCTTTCTTTACGCCGTATTGCGACACAGCGCCTACCACTATGGCCTCAAGCCCCATTATTTTACCTATCTCCACCGCCGTCTGGGAATCTACGGTGCCCTGGGCCTGAAGCTTTTGCTCCTCCATAATTTTGTTCATCTTGTCGCGTTCCACCACTATAAACTTGCCCGACTTTACCAGCTCGGTTATAAGTATGTCTGAAGCCGCGCCGCCAAGGCGCCCCTGGCCGTAGGCGGTTTTGTTTTCAAATTCCACCACGCCTATACGGCGCTTCGGGCCCGTGTATTTTGATTCAAGGTGCCTGGTTTCATTGGCGCTCAGCGCCTGCTGCATTTTCACCGATTTTGACGGCGCGCAAGCCGCCGCGAGAATTACAAATCCGCCAAGCGCCGCAAGTTTATTTTTCATTATTTTCTCCTTCTGCAACTTTGCTAGTAGGCTAGTAGACTTGTAGGCCTAATTTAGCAATTCCGCAAAAAGCATACTAGCATACTCGCCTACCAGCCTACCAGCTTCTGCCTCCGGCAGGCCCCGCCCTTTTGCCCTGAGATTTTTCAATCTGTCGGCAAAAGGGCGGGGCAGGCCTACCGCCTGGGCATTCTGTCAAACACCTTGCCGACAGCGGTTTCAGCTTCCTTACGCAGAGGCAACTTTAGCATGTTTTCCACCAGCTTTCGGGCCGAGGCCTCAATAAAAGCCTTTTTAGCCTCGGCCGTGTCGGAATGGAATTTAATATCCGTACCTTTACCCAATGCCTCAAAAAGAGTCTCACCGCTCCCTGCCGAAATAATTTTAAGCCGCAGGATAACCGACTTTCGCACGACAAAACCAAGGTTTTGGAATGTAAAATCCTCAACATCCCCATAACAAAGCAGATCCGCCCCCAGAAGCGCGCCGAGTTTGGCCGACTTAACCGCCGCAAGCTGGCCCCCATCCGAGATGCCGATGGTATCCAGTATCTCATCTACATCCTCAAAAGGAACAGGCGCGTACCCCCACTTTGAAAACTGCTCCCCCGAAAGCTTGCGCATAAAATCCGGGGCCGTTATATCCGTTGACTGGTTGTCAAAAGGAAGCACCGCCACCTTAGAGACCGGGGCTGAACGCAGGTTCGGAGAAACCAGATAAGACTCCCCGGAAGCGCAGGCGCAAAATGCGGCAAAAACCGCAATGAGCGCGACATGTTGAAGGCTGAAGGCTGAAGGCTGAAGGTTTAAAACCCAGTTCTTATTTTTGATATATTTCCGCTTCATCCGTAGTCCCTCAGCCGTCAGCCGCTATCTGTTTGCTGAAAAAACCACTTCCGTCTGGGTCGCGCTTTCAAGCTCAAGGCCGAGCTCGTCCTGACGCAGAAGAGCGCTTGCAAGTTCCTGCGGGTCGGGGCTTGCGGGTGAGACAGTAAACAGCGCTTCCCCATCCGAGTAGCTCTCCAACCGGATGCTTTTAGCGCCAAGCTTATCCGCCTCTCTTTTTAAAACTTTGAGGTTTGATATCCCCCCAAGATTTCTTACCCTCAACTTGAGCTCGAATGATTTTTTTACCATACGCGCAAGATTCAGCGCCGTTCGCTGGGCCATAAGCTCGCCCGCCGAGTAAAGCGCCTTAACGCCGGAGGCGGATTCGGAAGCGTCAAGGGCATTGGCCTGGCTTGAATCCTGAAAAAGCAGACGCCCGGAAGCGGCGTCGTAAACTTCAAGCTTTGCTTCGCAGTTTACCGGATAAAAACCGGTGGCAAGACCCGCACCCGCAGGACGCGCTTCAGCCCTTACATAAAACATCAGCTCAGCTCCCGAATCGCGGCTTAAGCTTAAAAGTTCCGCAAGCGTTTTTTCCGGCGCGGACGGGGCGGCCTTCAGCCAGGAATAATCTTCAAAAACAACCTGTCCGCCGGCGAGATTTTTTTTAAAGGCGTCGGAAAAATTGTCACCGGAGCCGGGTCCGCTTTCCAGAACCTTCAAAGCCGCTTTGCCTGCAACCGCCGGACGCGCGGTTGCCTGCGTTTGCCCGCGCAAACCGACGGTTATTTTTGAAAGTTCCACATAAGCTCGTACGCGCACGCGGTATAAGCCGCCTTCTCTGGCGGCGGAAAGCAGTTTATACTTCCGTATGTAAGAATGCGGGGTTTTGCCCAAGGCCGCAATTTCAGATGGTTCTCCGGAGAAAAGGCCGGCGGCTTCCTCTACCGCGTTTTTAAGAGCGTCTGAAATGGCGGCGTTCTTCGAAACGGCCAGGTCTTTTTCGTTAAAATCGGCAAGGCCCGAAACCTCTACCGGTTCAAGAGAGCTCTTTACGGCAAGCCGTGAAGGCTGGGTGCATGCGGCAAAGACGGAAACCAGGGTAAATAAAACCCCGTATCTTTTAACTGTTTTTTTCATAATTTAGAACCTCGTTAAGAAGTCTTGGAGTCTGAGAGTCCCAGAGTCCGGGAGCAAGCACAATTACCACGACACTCGACGCTAAGACGCTTTGACGCTTAGACTTCACTTTTGTCTCCATTTACTGTTTACCGTTTACTGGCCACCGATTACTTTCCCTGCTCCCTCATCACTTCCCCGCTTATCGGCCGGCAGGGCGAAAAAAAATCTGGCTCCCTGTCCCGGCTTTGATTCCAGCCAGATCTTGCCTCCGTGCTTTTCAATTACCGACTTTGAGATGGCAAGCCCCAGGCCGGTGCCTGGCTGAATGGTTCCGGTCTTGCCGCGATAAAATTTTTCAAAAACAAGCTTTTGCTCGGCCTCAGGTATGCCGGGGCCGTTATCCTCCACGCCTATAACCGCCGCCGTGCCCTTATTACGGCCGGTAACCGCTACATTTGAACCCTTACCGGCGTATTTTATGGCGTTTAAAATAAGGTTGTCTATCACCTGAGTTATCCAGCGCGGATCACCGTGAACGACAGGCAAAGCGCTGTCAACGGAACTTACAAGCGCCACGCCGTTTTCCCTGGCTTTCAGCGCCATATTGGCGACTGAAGTTTTTATAAGTTCGCCAAGCGCCAGGGGCTGCGACTCCATTTCCACCTTGCTGTTCAGACGGGAAATATCAAGCAGATTGGAGATAAGGTGAGTGAGGCGGTTTACCGACTGATCGGTGATATTCAGAAAATTCAACTGCTGCTCGTTTAAAGGGCCCACTTCGCCGGAGAGTATTACCGAAACAAAACCTTTGATGGTGGTAAGCGGAGTTTTAAGCTCATGGCTGACGGTGGAAAGAAATTCGTCTTTAAGGCGGTTAAGCTGGGCCAGTTCGTCGGCTTTACGCGAGATATTATCGTAAAGCGTAACCATTTCTATAATTATGGCCAGTTCATCCGCTATAACAGTGAGGAACTCCAGATTATCCTGGGTGAAATAATTTGTCTTAAGACTGCCCACGCGCAACACCCCTATAACGCGCTTGCCCTTGGAGATGGGCACCAGCATAAGCGAATGAATATTCCAAAGTTTGGCGTAAGCGGTAATAACATCCGGATCTTTCTGCGCGTCGCCTGACATAAAAGATTTTCTGGTAAGGAAAGTTCTGACCGACGAGGAAGCGTTGTTGGAAACCGGAATACTGTACAACATGCGCTCCGCGTCCGTTATGCCGTATGACCCGGGACTCACTACAAGCTCGCCGGATGCTTCGTCAAAAAGCAGGCAGGCAACCACATCGGCCTCCACAATTTTGGCTACTATATTTAAAATTGCCGAACAGCCAAGCTGGGCGTCTTTTTCACTGCCTGTAACTTTGGTTACCACCTCGTAGAGCGCCTTACGCTCTTTGGCGCGCTGTATAAGGCGGGAACCCGCCATATCGAGCTCTCTGACCACGGCGTTAAGTTCCGCTTTCAGTCGGTCGGTTTCTTTTTTCAGCGCGAAAACTTTTCCCTCAATTTTAAAAATAGAATTCAGCTGGCAAGCTATAAACCGCAGATGCGGCTCGGCCAGTTCAAAATCCAGGGAATTGCGCGCTCCGAAAACCATAAGCCTGCCGCAATTTCCAGCGGGAGCGGACGGCATAAACGGACAGATTATTGCGGACTTTATGTCAAAGACCGAAAGCAATTCCGAAGCCGTGTCTGCCCCGGTGATTGAATCAAGCCTTATAATTTCCCCCCCCGACGCCCCCCGGTCAAGAGCGGCCCACTTGCAGCTGCTCATAAGCTTTGGTTCCACTTTAAAATTCTTCAGATAATTTATAAGCTTCCAACCCGCCTCTTCCTTTTCAAAAACCAGCATAGAACTGTCGGGGAAAAGCTTATGGAGTTTGATCAGATAATAGTTGGTAATATCGCCATAGTGCTCAAGAGAATCCGGAATATAAGTGTGTTCCAGTATTTCTTTTGAAAAAACCATAAAACCGGAGAAAGCCTTCTCGTAAGCTTTAAGGCGGCTCTCTACCGGCAGCAGAAATTTAAACTTTATATACCAGTAGGCGGCAAATCCCAAAACCGCCCCAAGAACCAGTACAGGGATAAAATAATTCATAGTTCGTAACTCAGGTTGCCAGATTCACGGGTTAAGATTATTTTTTTCACGACAGCCTTGTATCCCCTGATTGCCAACCATTGAACCGCTGAACCGTGAACCTGAAAACAGTTCCCATAGTTCTATATAAGGTCCATGAGCGTTCCGGTGTAAATTGACTGCGATTTGAGCCGTCCAACCGGTATCCATGCGCCCTTCAGCAGATAACTGTCAAGGATCTTGAATGTAATATGGCGGAACTCTGCCTCCTGAATGCCCAGCGTGGAAGAAGGATGCGGACCAAGCACAATAACCCCGTTCACGCCGCATTCGGCGGCGTAGTCGCCTATTTTAAAAGGGATTCCATAAGTTTCTTCAGGATTATACTCCTCCATAAAAACCTGCGTCCACTCCGCTTTAAGCCCCAGCTCTCCCGCCCGTTCGTGCATTTTGTAAAGGGCGAACTGCGCCTCCCTTTTCATGTTTTTGGGATAAAAAATCCCCCACTTGAACCAGGCGCTGGCGGAGGACTGCGACCATTTTTGGGACGCGGAGTATTCATCAGCGGTCAGGGCGCCGGACACCGCGGTTTCGCCGATCCCCAGCAGCATGTCAAGCAACTGGGCGTGGGAAGAGTTGTTTACCGCGTTAACCGTTAATTTTTCAAGTTTTTTCATGTTCTCAAGGACTTTCATAATTTCCCCGAAGGGCATATGTTTTTCCCAGTTGAAAACAGTATTAAGCTCATTCTCGGAAAGTTTGATATCCATACCCTGCAGCAACTGACTAAGTATAAGCTTATAGGAAGGGGCGGCGGGAGCTTTAAGATCCACCATCCACCCCTGCGTAAACTGAAATCCCACAGTTTCTTCCAGGCTAGAAAGGGCCTTGGGAGGAAAAACAGAGGTAAGCATTACCTGCTTATTCTGGGCCACGAAATCATTAAGCCATTTTGAGATATATTTTTTATTTAAAGGGGAAATCATCAGAAGATGGACGTCATCTATGATAAGCACCTTTATTTTTGAGAACATCTCATCAAATTTTGCGACAGTGCCCTCTTTAACGGCCATTTCCACGCCTTTTGACAACTTTATGCCATCGGTGACAAAAATATTATTCTGGCCGATAGAGGCCGAAAGCCCGTATGAAATGGAATGCACAAAATGAGTTTTGCCGGTGCCTGGCATGCCGAAAATCAACAGAGGATTATAAATAGCCCCCGGGTTTTCAACAACGGCCATTGCAGCTGCGTGGGCGAAACGGTTATGCGAACCCGCCACCAGGTTCTGAAAACTATGAGTGGGAATAAGAGGCAGTTCCATGGACCAGCGCGACTTCAGCTTTGAAGAGATAGGCGCCGAGGGACTTAAGGGTACCGCAGCCTGCATTTTTTGCTCATTAGCAGCCTTAACACGCGCCGACTCCTCTTTTTTAACTCTGCTGGCCGCTTCCGAAGGCATAAAGTTCATGGACGGAGAGACGTGAGCGGGGTTTGTCTCTTGCGCAGGGCTTACGCCATGAGGTACGACCGCTGGTTCTGTCTGTTTTTCCGGTTCGGGCGCGGGCCTGGTATCCGGCTCAATTTTCAACTTTCGCTTTGGCGGTTCAAAGGGCTCAAGGCCCGCGTCCAGGGCGGCGGGTTTTTGTTTCGATTTGGCGGCCCCGGCGCTTAGCTCGCCCATTACTTCTTTGAGCTTTGACATGGTGTCAGCCTCAAGTTTAGCCAGGTAGAGCACAAAATTAAAATCACCCGAAGCCTTTTCCGGTCTGGAACAGACTCCGCTCAGTTTTCTAACGATCAGGAAGATGTCTGTCATCTCCCCTTTTATCAGAAGTTTGTGCCGCGTGGGATTCTTATCGTTTGGCGCGGCTGCGACTTCCCATTTTTTTACCATAGATTTTTGTAACTACTTAGGTTGTTTAAGCTGCAGGCTGTCGTAGTTAATGGCAACTGATGGCTACTGAACGCTACAGAAAGCAACGGCAAGTAAGAGAGAAAACTGCTTAATACTCTTACTTTCCATGGCATTCAATTGCTTTCTTTTGCTTTCCGTTGCCATCAACTATCATCGTGCCCACAGCCTAGCTTTAGCGCAGTATAAGTTCGCTTACAAGGTCAAGCGCGGATGAGTGGTTGAAACTATCCGCGGTCAGGTGCCGGAACAAACCGCCGGAAGAGGAAAAAGCGCTTTCCAATTCGTAAACTTTATCCTGGGGCAAAGTACCGGCGAAAATTAAGCCGGCGGCCTTGGCGTCCGAAACCGCCTGACACATAAAATTCGGATTTGTGTTCAGCTCGAAAGCCTTTACAAAAGCGCGGCGCACAAACATCGGTTTCGACGGCGATTTCAGGCATATAGCGTCAAGCTCTGCAAGCACTTCGGCGCAGAACCAGTCCTCCCCCTCGGGGTAAAGGAACGCCAGGCTTCTTACTCTTTCTTCCGTCACGCTTTCAGGCGGCTGCTTTTGTGAAAGCGCCCCCAAGTCCGCGGCTTTCAGGCGCCTTGAGGTGATATCCGGACCGGGCTGATAAATAACCGTATGCTCGTCACTGGCGCTGCCGGCGGAGGGGGCGATCACAAGAGTCTTATCGTCCGCGGAAGAATTTTCTTCAAATAAAGCGGCGCTGGATGGCTCCAATACCATGCCGCCCGCGGGCGGACCGGCAGTCTCTTTAACCGGCACGGCCGCCGGTTCACCGTCAGCGGCCGGAGGTTGTTCCGCACTTTCAGGGGCGGGAGCCGCTGTAAGCGTGTTGTCGCCTTCGGGAGAATTTTCTTTGGACAAAACGGCGCCGGGCTGTTCCAGCACCAGACCGCCTGCGGCTTCCGGCGCCGCGGGGTCAAGTTTCACTGTTTCGCCTTGTAAATCCTGTTCTTCTTTTCCATTTTCAGCTGGATTGTTTTCATTCAAAGTCATGGGAGCTACCTCCATAATTGTAATTTTTTCTAATTCCTGCTCCAGGTTTTCAGCGCCGGAGGAAGCCGGGGTCAAAGGCGCCGATACAACCGGCTCATCCTTGGACAGCGCCAGAGGCTCAGACGCCGGAGTTTCAGCCCCGGACGACGCCACAGGCTCGCGTCCGCCTAAGGCGGACAGTGTCTCAGCCGCGGACGGCGCCGGAGTATCAGGCATCTCTCCCTGCGACATTTTAAACAAAGTATCTATATCTGGTATGCCTAAATCCATCGTTGATTCATACGAGCGGGGCTTAGCGTGGGCAGGCTCTGCTTCCCGACCTGCCTCCAGCTCCGGCGTGCCTGATAAAAGTGAATTATCCCCGCTATCTGAGGCCGGAAAAACTTTTTCATTTTCAGCCGGAGGAAGCAAATCTTCCGAAGATAGTTCGCCAAATCCGGTTTCAATATGTGGAACACCCGCCTCCGCGTCCCCCGGAGTCCCGGACAGAGCGGAAAGCTCCTCTTTAATATCATCGTCCCCTGCATAGCCAAAAAGAGGAGCGGCGGTTAATGGCTCCAAACCGGATATTTCATCTTCAGCGGTTTTTTGTCCGGCTTGAGCGTCCAGTGCTATTGGAGCCGGAAGGCTGGGAGACTTTCCCTCGGAATCAAGGTTAGCAGACCGCGTACTTAAGTCCGATTTCGGCTTTTCCTGGCCGCCGAACATATAATCGCCAAGACTTTGCGCCACTAGCTTTTCAGATTTTTTTTCAGCGGGAGGAAAGAACGGATCGGCAACGGGGTCCTGAGCGGCCGGTTTATGGAACTCCTCGCCCTCAACAGCGCCAGAGAGTGAGGGCAGGTCAGAGTCACCGGCTGTTCCGTCTTGAACATGGATGTTTTGCTCCTGCGCAGGATAAATCGCTTCCCGGGCCTGTCCTTCCTCACCCGGAGTCGCAATGGCGCGCGTTTCGGCTTTTGGGCCATTGGCGGGGTTTTCAAATTCCACTGGTCCAAGCGGCGGCATCTTTATGCCGTCAAGAATTGAGGGCATACGGTTGAGAAGCCCGTTTAAATCAGAGAGGATATCGTCTATAGATTCTTTCTTTTTATCGTCTTTTTCATCCATATCAGTTCCCCCGCCGCAGCCCCTCCGACTTAGGCGGACGGGGTGGCCTTAGATACAATAATAGACAGCGCGCAAAGTCATTTTACTTGACTTTATGATTAATTATAGCAAGTTTTTGGAAAGTTCTTGGGTTACATCAACTGAAAAGTGGGAACAAAGGCACGGAATGGTAAAAATTATAAAGGAACTCCTTCACTTTGTGCCTATGTGCCTTTGAGGCTTGGTGCCTGTAACGCTACTTCCCCGAAACAAGAACCACCCTCCGCGCCCGTAACTTTTACCATGTACCCCCCCCCCGGTTCCAGGCGGCCGGGCAGCACTACATTTAAAAAATTACCGGCCAGCCCCAACGAGCGTCCCACCCCGCCTCCGCCTGAGGCGGATGCGGGGTCTGCCTCACTTTTGAGTACAAGAACCTCAAGCTCCGCGCCTATCATGGAAGCCGCGAAAACGGACCGAAGTTCCGCGTCCAATTCATGCAGGGCGGTTGAACGGGCCTTTACAATCGGGGGCGGCAGCGGCGTAAGGGCCGCGGCCTCGGTGCCGGGCCGGCTTGAATAACTGAAAATGTGCAGCCCGGCGAATTTGCAGCGCTCAATAAACGCGCGCGTATCGTCAAAATCTTTTTGGGTTTCGCCTGGGTAGCCGGTTATCACATCGGTATAGAGGCCGGCTTGCGGGAAAACCGAACGCACAAAACCGATCTTACGCAGATATGAAGCGGTGTCGTAGGGGCGGCGCATCTCTTTTAAAACTTTGTCCGAGCCGGATTGCAGCGGCAGATGAAAATAAGGGCAGAATTTTTTCCCTCCGCGCGCCAGAATTTCAATCAATCCCTCCGAAATCTCCATAGGCTCAAGCGAAGAGAACCTTAGGCGGAAATCACCTTGAATAGCCAGCAGTTTAACCATTAAACCGCCCAGATCAAGGCCGGTTCCCGGGCATTTATACATGCCAAGGCGCGTACCGCAAAGAACTATTTCCTTAAATCCGGAAGCGACCAGATGTTTAATTTCATTCTCAGCCGCACTGACGGGCTTTGAACTTATGGCACTGCGCGCCTTTGGAACCAGGCAGTAGCTGCATACCAGGTTGCAGCCGTCCTGTAATTTAACAAAAGCGCGTGTGCGGCCCTCAAAACGGCTGACGGCAAAAGCGTCGGGCTTGAACGGCGCGCCGCAAAGTTCAAAAGGGATTTTTTCTTTATCGGTATTGGTAAAAATAAGCGCTGCGGGTGCTAAGGAGAGTATTTTTTCAGGGTTAAGCGTGGCCAAACATCCGGTAACGGCAATGCGCGCTTTAGGATTAACACTGGCGATTTTTTTAAGAAATTTTACCGCGTCGCGGTCGGCAAATTCGGTAACAGTACAGGAATTAATTACAACTAAATCCGCCAAAACCAGGTCCGAAACCGCGCTGTGCCCCAAAGCGGCAAACTTTTCAAGCAGGCTCTGAGTTTCCACCTGATTAACGCGGCACCCAATGGTCTTAAAATAGACTTTCACCCCCACATTCTACAATTTCCCCGCCCCCGAAGTAATAAACAGAGGAAATTCCCTTTCAAGTTGAATAAAACAAAAGCAAAAGATCAGAGGCGTTCAAGTTCACGTTCCAGAATAGAGGGAAAGCCGTTGATTATAGGCCATTGGCCACGGGGAAGCAGTTGTTTGAGTTCGTTCTTTACGGATTTGGGATTTAACGCCCGCACGCACTTTATGAGTTCCGCTTTTTTTGCCGCTATTTCCATTACGGCGAAGCGCCCCCTGATAAGATAGTAGATGTCAAAAAAATCCCTGGGTTCCTTCCTGCGGAACAGGGCCTCCAATTTTTCCCTCGCCATCTCCGTAATAGGCAGGGATTTGACCGAATATGGCACCCACAATGGAGAGGCCGCTAAAAGAGTTTCGGTCGGAGTCTGGCCTTGGCGAAGCGAGATATTCCATTCCACCCGCACCGGCCATTCGTGCACAATTGTTTCCGCCAAAGCGAACCAGCCGCCGCTTGTAGGCGAGGATTCTGCAATGGTGAAAGCCAGGCCGGCTCTGGAAGCCTCCTTAACCGCCAGTTCAATATATTTTCCGATATGAAAAGCCTTTCCCCAGCCGGTAAAATCCAGATCTTCCGAAAACCTCGGGCTTTGGTGCAAAATACGCAGGGCTGTGCCGCCCTTGAATGCCAGTTTCACGTCTTCGCCGCCATATAGGGCGGACAGGAGCACATGCTGGGCATATTCCCGCGCCACATTCAGCTCAGGCGTCTGCCACTTAGCGCTTAATTCCTCTATCTGTGATTTTGAAATCATATTTATACCAGTCCAGAAATTTCTTATTATGAAAGTCCGCTATGCTGCTTTCAAGGCGGGACATATCCGCGCCGCGCAAGCTTAAGCGTTTGTTCAGGGACTCTTTCTTCAAAAACACGAAATAAAAACAGTCCGCCAGGGCCTTTTCCTTTTCGGCGATTAATACACTTTCACCGTTTATTTCCACACCTCTGTAGCCGCCAAACGCTTCCCGTTTTATCGTCCTGTATATATAGTTTACGCCGTCGGCTTCAAATTCCCGCGTGCTTCTTGTTGTTACGGATGTTACGGTGTAGACGGATTCCGGTATAAAGCCGTAGTAGGAAAGGGCGGACGCCAGGGAAATGTATGAAG
Source organism: Elusimicrobia bacterium GWA2_51_34 (assembly GCA_001799565.1). Classification (GTDB taxonomy): domain Bacteria; phylum Elusimicrobiota; class Elusimicrobia; order Elusimicrobiales; family UBA9959; genus UBA9634. The sequence continues at coordinate 78,670 of MGTS01000037.1, forward strand.
GTTTATATAGTCTGGCCGCTATGGACCACTTTGAGGGCATCCTAGTCTTAACGGCGTAAAGACCGCGTTTAAGGCGGCACAGCAGAGCGCGGCGCGTATAGCGTATAAGGAGAAATTTGGCGGACACGGCGCCGGTTCCGGTTATCTGCCGGAATTCGCGGCCCGTGAAGGCGCGCAGTCCCGATTTAAGGAGTTTCGCTTCAATTTCAATCCATTTCATATAAGTAGCACTTTTGCTACTTATATAGAATACATCACCAAGGGATGTTTGTCAAGAGGCATTTGCTCAATGCCATTTGCATTTCAACGACGGAAAGAATTTCGGCACGGACCTGGCGTAGGTCTCATATTCCTCGCCGTACAGAGCTTGGAGTTCTTTTTCTTCAAATCGAATGACCACCAGGTTGAACCAGAGAAAGAAGAAAAACGCCATAAATAGAAGGAGCGTGCAGTCAAATACCAGCCACCAGCCAAGGAGCAGTACCACAACGGCGAAATACATAGGGTTCCGTACATATCGCTGCGGACCCTGCAGAATCAGGGGCTCAGTCCGGGCGGATGCGTTGTCCGGCCGTGCCAATTCGATCAACTTTCGCATAGTTAAATAGGTTGAAACGAGTATTTCGGCGGGTTTCCTATACCTGTACACCCAGCCCATAAAAAAGAATCCAAGCGCCAGCACGACAACCCCAAAGCCGCGAAGCGCGGGCGGCATCGACAAACGCCCCGGTATGCCAAAAGCGATTTCCAAGAAGTATCCAAGACCGCCGAAAACCCCTGCAAGACCCCCAATAATCAAGGGCACCACAATAAGAGCCCGCAACTTTAAGCCCATTCTCTTTTCTTTCCCTGCACTATAGCCTTTTGGAAGTCGCCGGCAGGTTTCCGGCACGCTCCAAAACCGGGTTTTTGGGGAAGGAGCCCGTGGTCTTCCATCGGCTCCGGAACGCGGTCCGGCTTGGACGGTCCTCTCCGTCTCTAATGACCCCAACCCAAGCCTTTCCGCCGAAGGCGGACCCGCCGTGCTGTTTGGCGGGAAAACCCTAAAGGGAGCGCGCGGAAAACCCGCCAGATCTCTCTTATCTTCAATATGAAACTTTTTTAATTATCTAATCCCCGCCCTTATTTTGATACTTCCAAATTTACTCACTCACGGATATTAAGAACCATCCCCTATTTTTTCTCTAGACAGCCCCGCATCAGTATTTTTTCTCGCACTTGTAAATGTCAACGCAAGTAAAAGAAAACCGAGGCCCAGCGAACTAATTTGGTATACGATCGCCACCGCATACACTATTGAACCATTGTTTAAAAGTTGGGCGGCATCTAATTTAGACCAAAGAACCGTTGGTAAAAGCACAAGAGTAATGCCCAATAACATCCATGTGGTAGTATTTCGCCAAACCAAACGCAAGGTCACGATTGCCGCCATAGCCGCACCTGCATAGAAAAATATCGGTTCTGCATTAGCACGAGTTGCATTACATTCGAAACCGCACGCCGTACCCCCAACCATTGAAAGGCCCAAGAACGCCAACAAAAGCGCCGGTATATAGGATACAACTGCAAGAAAATTTATTTCCTTAAAATGAGATTGCATAAGGCTTATTCTAAAAGCAGATTTTTCCCCCCATGATAACGAATTTCTAAGCAGAGTTCCTATGGGTATAATACAAAATAGTGTGGCTTGCTGATTCACACACGTGGTCTACATATTAGTCATAAGGCTTGGCTGCAACCGACGGGTGGGATATTGTGACGTATCGTGAAAAGGGTGGGGCAAATATTACCTTTAATTTAAGGAAGCGCCGTAAGGTAGGCCAGAGAAACGTGATAACCAAAGGGGTGGCGGCGGGGTATATTTGCGGGGGTTTTCCGGAGGCCGACTTGTCAGGCAAGGCGGCTGAGGATAAGGGCGGCCGCACTGTGGCCGACCCGACCCCCGCAAATATATCCCGCCGACAGGCCCCCCTTACTACTACACAACCCCATACCCAAAGCAATAAATCCGGCGTTACATTTTTTCCAGGCTGCAGGGGACTTGTGACGTGTTTATTCGAGGGCGTTTAGGAGGGCGCAGGTTCCGGCGAGGCAGGCGGTTTCGGCTCTCAGGGTGTATTTTCCGAGGTCAAGCGGCAGGACGCCTTTTTCGGCGGCAAAATCGAGCTCGCCTTTGGTGAATCCGCCCTCCGGCCCTACAAAAAGACGGACATCAGTTTTCCCGGCGAGAGCAAGCGCCGTTTCCGCAGCACTTTTCCCGCCCGGCAATGCCAGAACGGACACCGCACCCTCCGAAAGCAGATCGTCAAATTTACGGGGCTTTTCAAGACCGGGCAGGCGGCCACAGCCGCACTGCTTTGAAGCCGCGAGAATTATATTCTGAAGACGCGCAGACTTGCGTTCCCAGTCGCTGAAAAGGTCAAACTGCGCCCTGGAACTTATCACCGGCTGGAAGGTTTCCACTCCCGCCTCGGTGCAATGCTCAAGCAGACTTTCCACCGCCTGGCGCGAAACCACGGCGAAACAAAGAGTAAGTTTAAGCTTATATGCCGGGCTTTTCAGACTGCCCTTAAGCGGGCCGGAAACCAGGCCATCCTCTATTGTCTCAATTTCCGCCGAGTGACGAAGGCCCTGCCCGTCAAAAATTTCAATAAGGTCGCCTTTTTTACCGCGGGCGACCCTTAGTATGTGGTGCGATTCTTCGTCGCCCGCGAAGAACCGTCCGTCCCTGATATTTTCCCGGGGGATGAAGTATTGAGGCATAGTTTTTAAAAAAATTTATCTGCCTTAAGCCATAAGCCGTATGCCATAAGCTGCGAGGAGTTCTTTAATAAATAGCCTATGGCTTATGGCGGGCGCGGCGCCCTTATGGCCTATGGCAACTAGTTTTATCCTAATATTTTTTTGAAAAAACTTTTTTCTTCCACACAGGCCGGCGGCGGCGTTTCACCGAAAGTAACGGAAAGAGCCTCAAAAATTTCGCGCTGCCTGGGGGTAAGCTCGTGCGGAATTTCCACTTTCACCTTAACAAGCAGATCCCCCCTTTTTTTAAAGTTGGCTATGGGCATGCCCTTTTCATGCACACGCAATATCCTGCCGTGCTGTACGCCCTGTGGAAGTTTTATTTTCACACGGGCGCCCTCTATCACCGGCACCTCAATTTCCGCGCCAAGAGCCGCCTGCGCCACGCTTACCTGGCACGAATAGATCAGGTCCGCGCCCTCTCGCTCAAAATGCGTATGGTGTTTCAGCGAAACCTGTATATAGAGATCGCCTGAAACGCCGTCGCGCGAGCCGGCATCACCCGCGCCGGATACCTTTAACACGGAGCCTTCCTCAACTCCGGCCGGGATCTTTACGTTCAGAGAAGCCGCTTTATTTTTCCGGCCCGAACCGCCGCAATCCCTGCAGGGCGAACTTACAATTTCACCCTGCCCGCCGCAATCGGGGCAGGTCTGGCTGAATGAAAAAAAGCCCTGCGCGTACTGCACACGACCCGCGCCCCTGCACGCGGGACATTTTTTAAGGCCGGTTTTAGGCTTGGCGCCGGTGCCGCCGCATACTTCACAGATTTCAGTGCGGTCAAAATTAACCGGGACCTTCACCCCGCTGAAGGCCTCTTCCATGGTGACTTCTGTTTTATATTTCAGGTCGGCGCCCCGCCGACGGCGGGAACCGTGGCTTCTCTGGCCCTCTCCCCCGAAGAAATTATCAAAAATATCACCGAACATGTCCCCCAGGTCGGCATTTTGAAAGCCTCCGAACCCCCCCGCGCCGCCGCGCCCGGCCTTCAGGCCCTCAACGCCGAACTGATCGTAAATTCCGCGTTTTCCGGCGTCGGACAGAACGGAGTAAGCTTCATTTATCTCCTTAAAGGCTGATTCAGAATCTTTATTGCCGGAATTGCGGTCCGGGTGATGTTTAAGTGCCAGACGCCGGTAGGCCGATTTTATTTCGTCGGGACCGGCATTTCTGGCCACTCCAAGAAGTCTATAGTAATCGTCTGAGGACATAGTTAGGGATAGTTTTGAGTTATGAGTTGGGAGTTAGGAGTTGGAGAGTTGGGAGTTTATAAACTCATAACTCCGAACTCTAAAACTCTTGGACTCCCAAACTCTTAACTCTCAACTCACAACTCTTTAAACTCTAAACTATTTCTTTTTCTCGTCAACCACTTCGGCGTCTACAATATCTTCTTTAGCCCCGGCACCGGCTTTAACGCCTTCCGGTTCCGCGTCCGCGCCCGGAGCGCCGCCCGCTGAAGCGCCTGCGCCCGGGCCGGCTTTCGTCTGTGAAGCCTTATATATGGCTTCGCCCAGTTTCTGGGAAACCTTAAGCGTTTCTTCCTTGGCTTTGCGCATCTTTTCAGGGTCGTCGCTTTTAAGAGCTTCCTTCAGTTCGCTCACGGACCGCTCTATGGCAAGACGGTCGTCGGCGGAAACTTTGTCGCCGTGTTCCTTAAGGGCCTTCTCGGTGGAGTAGAGCACGGTATCGGCCTCGTTTTTTGCCTCCACTTTTTCTTTATATTTCTTGTCCTGCTCCGAGAACTGCTCGGCCTGTTTCACAAACTTATCTATGTCCGCCTTGGACAGCTTGTTCGGAGCCGCGATGGTGATATGCTGGGCTTTTCCGGTGCCCAGATCTTTAGCCGATACCTGCAGCAGGCCGTTGGCGTCTATGTCAAAGGTCACCTCTATCTGCGGCATGCCGCGCGGCGCCGGGGGTATACCGTCAAGGTCAAACTTCCCTAAAGACACATTATCGCCCGCCATCGCGCGCTCTCCCTGCAGAACATGGATGGTAACCGCCGGCTGATTGTCGGCCGCGGTGGAGAACACCTGTGTCTTTTTTACCGGTATAGTGGTGTTCTTGTCTATAAGCGGGGTGCGCACGCTGCCAAGCGTCTCAATGCCAAGCGTGAGCGGCGTGACGTCAAGCAGTAGAACATCTTTTACGTCGCCGGTGAGTACAGCGGCCTGTACTGCGGCGCCGGAAGCCACGCACTCCATGGGGTCTATGCCGTGCTCAATTTTTTTACCCACGGAATCCTCAACGAAGCGGTGCACGATGGGCATGCGGGTGGGACCGCCCACGAATATGATGCGGTGGATGTCCGAGCTTTTAAGTTTCGCGTCGGCGAAAGCGGTGTCTATGGACTTCTGGCAGCGCTTTACTATGGGCTCCACCAGAGACTCCAGCTTGGCGCGGGAAAATTTCAGCGCCATATGCTTCGGGCCCGAGGCGTCGGCCGACAGGAAAGGCAGGTTAATCTCGGTTTCCATTGTGGTGGAAAGCTCAATCTTGGCTTTTTCGGACGCTTCCCGTATCCTCTGCATGGCTGTGGAGTCTTTTTTCAGGTCTATGCCGGTGTCTTTGCGGAACTCGTCAGTTATATACTCCACCATGGCGTTATCCATGTCGGTGCCGCCAAGCTGGGTGTCGCCGGAAGTGGAAATAACGTCAAAAGTGCCTTCTTTTCCAAGTTCCATAATGGTCACATCAAGAGTACCGCCTCCAAGGTCAAACACCATTATTTTTTGGTCCTTGCCTTCTTTGTCTATGCCGTAGGCGAGCGCGGCCGCCGTGGGCTCGTTTACCAGGCGCACCACCTCAAGGCCCGCTATGGTGCCGGCGTCCTTGGTGGCCTGGCGCTGGTTGTCGTTAAAGTAAGCGGGCACGGTAATAACGGCCTTCTCGATCTTTTCACCCAGAAAAGCCTCGGCGTCCTTTTTAACCTTCTGCAGAAGGTAGGCCGAAAGCTGCTGAGGCGTGAACTTTTTGCCGCCTATAGTGTATTCGTGGCCGCTGCCCATTTTGCGCTTGAAGGCGGAAATGGTGCCTTCCGGGTTAGCCACGGCCTGACGACGGGCCGGTTCTCCTACCAGCATCTGGCCGTCTTTTGTGAAAGCCACATAGGACGGAAAAGCCTTGCCGCCCAGAGTGGTGCCCTCGGCCGACGGAATGATGGTGGTTTTTCCGCCTTCCATCACCGCCGCCGCGGTATTTGAAGTTCCAAGGTCTATGCCTATTATCTTTGCCATATTAGTTTCCTCCAATTGTTTTTCTTGAAATTTTACACTTTACACTTTTCACTTTGCTTTTTCCCCCGTTTCTTTCTCCGGTGGCGGCGCTTTCTTTTTTGCTATTTTTACCCTTGCCGGCCTCAGCACATTGTCGCCGTAGTAAAAACCTTTCTGCAATTCCTCGGTTACCAGGCCGTCGTTCGTATCGTCGCCGTCTACCACGCCCAGTATCTCGGTGGCCATCGGGTCGTAGGGCTTGCCTACCGGTTCCATGGGTCTGATACCCTCTTCTTCAAAAACTTTTGAAAACTCCTTGAATATCATTTCCAGGCCCTTCACAACATCCTCAACCTGTTTTGTCCCCGCGCCATCCTGCAGTTTACCCATGTGCTGGTGCGCCGCAAGCAGCAGATCGTAAAGCGGCAGGAACTTCAGTATCGCCTCCGCCTTACCCCAGCTTATAAGAGAAGGCCGCTCCTTTTCCATCCGCTTACGGTAATTCTCAAAATCCGCCTTCAACTGCACAAGCTGGGCGTAATATTCTTTCGGCTCTTTCGCGTCCGCCACTACGGCGTCGGCGGACGGAGCGGCGGCCTTTTTAGGCGCCTCCGGTTTCAAATCCTTCAAGTCGTCTCCGCAGACACACTCGCAGTTTTCCACAGCGGGCTGTCCGTTTTCCTGCTCTTTTCCGGCTTCCTGCGCTTTATGTTTTTTACCTTTATCCATATATTTTAATCTTCGCAATTACGCCCTTATCCCACCACCTGTAGCAGGTGGTGGGGTTATTCTTCAAAATCCATCCCTTCCCATTCGCCCAGCATCTCCTCCACCATGGAACTGACATTGTCCACTATGGAAATCATTCTGGGATACTCCATACGCTTGTAGCCCAGTATCCCCACCAAACCCACGGCTTTATCGTTAACGCAGTAGGAAGAAGACACCAGACTGAAATTTTTAAATTCTTTTATGGCGTTCTCCGAGCCTATGGTGACGTCCACCAGATGTTTTCGTTCGTCCGGGCCGGTAAGTGCCCTGCTTTTCAGCGAGCAATCCCGCAGGCGTTCGCGCAGCATACCGGAGAATTTATCTTTTTCCTCAAGCAGACGGGCCACATTACGGATATCCTCAAAGTTATCCGCTTCAATATTCTCGTAAATGCGGTTGAGCCCCTCAAAATAAAGCAGATCGTCGTTTTTAGCGAGATTGGCAAAATAGTCGGAGAGTTTCTTCAATAATTCATCCTGTCCGGAACCAGCTGACTTATGCGAGAATTCCTTCCAGATAACACGGGGAATATCGGCCACGGGAAGATCTTTAAGGCGCTTGTTCAGTTTCACGGTGAGCGTTCTAAGCGCGCTTTTTTCGATCACTTTATCAAGAGAGAAGGCCGCGTGCTTCATAATCCCTGAATGAGCGAACAGCACGGAGAGCACGCTTTTTGGGCCCAGGCTTATAAGATCAAGGCGTTTTAAACTGTCCTTGTCCATGTCGGCTGATATAACAAACCCGGCCCACTTTGACATATCGGCCAGCATTCTGGAGGTATGCTTTAAGAATCCGTCCAGCTGCTCAACGCGCCGCTCGTAATCGTCTTCCACGCGCGCTTTCTCGGTAACGGCAAGTTTTTGAAGACGGAGGACATTGTCAACATAAGCGCGGTAGCCTCTGTCGGAGGGAATACGGCCGCCTGAGGTATGGGCCTGGAAGAGATAGCCGGTTTCCTCAAGCTCCTTTAATATATTCCTTATAGTGGCGCTGGAAACATTAAAGCGTCCCTCGGAAGCTATAAGCTCGGAACTTACCGGACGGCCGGTGCTTACATAGTTATACACCACCCAGTTAAGGATTTTGTCTTTACGGTCCTGCGCCGCTTCAGGTTTTAAAACTCTCATAACATCATCCTGCCTGCCAAGCCGTCTGATGGGCACCACCGGAGTCAGACACGGCATAGCATAAACTATTTTTAGCAATCAATACGCCAGACTGCTAAAAATATTATACACCATGGTGTTATAATTGTCAATAGGTTGGTCAGAGTGCCAAATATGCCGGGGCAGCGCTACCCGAAAGTTGACTGCAACTTTCGCCCCAGAGGGGCCGCTCTTTTGGCTGCGGGGTGCAGCCTAATGTCCCGTGCTTATTCCGATTGGCGCGAGTTATACTCCAAAAGGGCGGGGTAATCCAGCCCTTTTGCCCAATAATTCACGAATCACAGGGCAAAAGAGCTGCCCTCCGGGCGAATCCTTCAATTGAAGGATTCGGACTATTTGAGAAAAAAATTAATGACAGCGTCAAGAACGCGGTCGGGCAAAAACCAGTTCAGAAAAATTATAATTCTGGCCTGGAAAGGCACAGGGTAGCGGGCCCCCGGCCGTTTGGAGCGCAGCGCCTTAAGAATTACCGCGGCCACAACTTCCGGACCGGGCGCGCCCTTCCGATAACCAGCCCTGAATTTAGTGATCAGTTTGTCGGCAAGCGGCGCGTAGGGGCCGGAACCCGGGCATTTCGAAAGACTCGCCAGAGCCACGCTGTCCCACTCGGTTTTTATGGGGCCCGGTTCTATAAGCACAACCTTAATGCCGAAGCGGCCTACTTCCAGCCGCAAAGCGTCGGAATATGCCTCAAGAGCGTGTTTGGAGGCATGGTACCAGCCTCCCAGCGGCATGGTTATCTTTCCGGCGATGGAAGAAATGTTTATAATTTTACCGCTGCCCTGCGCGCGCATTACCGGCAGAACCAGCTGGGTAAGGCGGGCCAGACCGAAAACGTTCACTTCAAACTGCCGGCGGGCTTCCGCCATGGGAACATCTTCAACAGCGCCATTAACGCCATACCCGGCGTTATTTATAAGCACATCAATACGGCCTTCTGCCTTGACCACCGTTTCAACGGCATTTTTCAACGAAATATCGTCGGTAACGTCAAGCGGAAAGACTTTCGCGCCAAGCGGCTCAAGCTCTTTAAGCTTATCCAGCCGCCGGGCGCCGGCGTAGACCGTATAACCTTCTTCAAGCAGCAATTGCGCGGTGGCCCGGCCAATGCCGGACGACGCTCCGGTTATCAGGACTATCTCAGCCATAAATTTATCCTTTACCTAACAGTTCAGTCAGATACTTTGTCACCCAAACACCTATGGCAGATGGTGGGGTCATTCCCGCGACTGTTGGCGGGAATCCATAAATCTCCGGCTTTTTAATGGATCCCCGTCCGCCTTCGGCGGAGCGGACGGGGATGACAGCTTTTTTAAAGCTGCTTCCCGTGCTGTTCCTACCTACTATATACTGCCTACTTCCACCTATTGCGTTAAGAACAGATCCTTTGTTACCGTGTATCGACCATCCAGCCAGTCTATTACTTCCTGCGCGGCCTGGGCGGTAAAATTAGCCGGCGAAACCAGATAAGACATATAAATTTTTTTAAGAAGTTCCTTTTCCCCGGCAGTCAGCACGTCCAACCCCTTGTCCGCAAATTCCGGCAGATTTTTTTCAAGCTGAAGCGCCATTTCACGGCAGGTGACAATTTCAGCGGCCTTAATAAAAGCCTCCTCCGCTTTGCAGCCGGCGCCGGCCTCGTAACTCATCTTCAGGGTAAGAAGCACAATTTTTGAAAGCTCGCTCTGGTTCATGGGGTTTACCGCGTGGGCGGCCAGCCATTTGCCGATTCCGGCCGGGCGGCCGGTCATGGGCCGCAGATGCAGGAACTTGCACATCCTCGGCCCGTCATTTACCGGGTAATTATCCCAAAGGAAAGGCTTGCGCCCTAGAAGGCCGCCGATGGAACGCAAGTGTTCTTCGCTGTAAGATTTTGAGCAGACCAATTCCCCCGTCCAGAAAATACTGACTTTGGGGTCAAGGCCGCGGCCCAGCTTCCCTAAATAGTCCTCGGGCATTTTGCCGAAGAGTTTTTCAAGTACCGGATCCAGTGAATAGTAGGTGGGGCAAAGGATGAACTGTTTGGCGGCGGAGCGGGCGGCGATCCAGTTCACTATCTCTATCTGGCGCTCGGCAAGGTTTGGCAGGCCGCCTTTCATATCGTCCATCAGTATGCCCAGTTTATCCACGCCAATGCGGTTGAAGGCGTCTATGCGGTTTTGCAGAAGGCCGCGCACTTCGTAGTTAAAAGGCGAAAGATAAATTTCATACGGACTGAAACCCAGGCCGAATTCCAGTCCGGCGGCACGGCACTGTTCGGACAGGCGTGTCAGATTTTCTTCAAGGCCTTCAGGGAACGGCTCTCGCCATTTCTTGCGCAGATAGGCATCGGCCTTCGGAGCATAAATGTAAAATGAAAAACCATGCCTTTTAAGGAAGGCGGCCCCTGCGGCACGCTCCTCCCAGCTCCAGGGCTTTCCGTAAAACCCCTCAATAACCCCAAGTTGAGTTTCCGGCATTTTACATCTCTCCATATAACAGATTTCTTACTTTTTTCTGAAAAGTTTTCTCTTTCTATTCAACAGTATAGTAAAAAAATCCCTTACACCTCCCCCAACCACCAAAAATGTGCCCTCACAACCTCAAAAAGGTAACAGGAACCTTTTAACCTCTCTAAACGCATTGTGAAAAGGTAGCAGCTACCTTTTTGAAAGGGCTAGGCGGAATGAGCGGTCTCCCAACAGCCCGTTTCGCTTGCTATCAAGCAACCGCCATTCTTTATCAGAGATATTTTGGTTTATAAACTCAACATACAGTTTACGCGCGTTTTCCGGGTTGTCGCTGAAAATAGCCATAGCCTCCGCCGGATTTTCAATCACGCTGTCTCCTCCGGAAAGATACGCTCTGTGACTTGACCAAAAGTAATTCTCAGGCTTTAGCGCCATTCCCGCCTTAACAGGGTTCACATGTATATAACGCACCAGGGCAAGAAAATATCTGTCTTTCTGTACGAGCCGGCTATTGAAACGGCTCTCAAAAAGATGCCCGGTTCGCCTGTATTTTGAATTAAAATATCTGTTGTAATCCAGATTCAGGCGGTACATGCCTTCACTTATGTTGGCCAAAGGCGTTTCAACACATAAGTGAACATGGTTCGTCATTAGAGCATAAGCGTGAACCCTGATATTAAACTCAGATATCCCTATATTGAGCAGGTTCAAATACGTAAACCTGTCGGCCGTATCCAGGAATAATTCCAATTTATTATTTCCCCGGGTCATTACATGGTAGTAAGCCCCGGGATAAGCTATCCTCAATGGCATCGGCATAATTCCCCCTTTTAAAAAGGTATCTGCTACCTTTTAAGTATAGCAGAGAACCACGACAGCGTATTGTCGTGTTAAAAAAGCCAAAATTTCCACAGCTGTCCGGGGAAAGTTTTAAACTGGGGTGGGGTGTAAACCGAGTCGGACCTTAGAATAGGCCAAATCTCCTAT
>MGTS01000038.1 GCA_001799565.1 Elusimicrobia bacterium GWA2_51_34
CACGTTCACGTGCGGTTTCTTCCTGTCAAACTTTGCTTTTGCCATGAATCATCTCCTTAAGAAGATAGCTACTCTGCTGGTAGGCTAGTATGCGAGTAGGCGGGTATGCCTTTTAAGGCGTTCTTTAATGTGCCTGCTAGCTTACCAGCTTCCGCTTTTACTTCGCCGCTTCCGCCTTCCTTTAAAGTAAGCTGGGGATGGGGATTGAACCCACGACCTTCTCCTTACCATGGAGATGCTCTACCAGCTGAGCTACCCCAGCGCGAGCGGGCGATGGGAATCGAACCCACGTACCAAGCTTGGAAGGCTAGTGTTCTACCATTGAACTACGCCCGCATTCACCATCTCGCGAAATTCGCCGGTGGGAATCGGCCGCTATTTCAGCGGCCGCTCGCCGGAGCCGTAGTGGCGAGCGAACCCACGTACCAAGCTTGGAAGGCTAGTGTTCTACCATTGAACTACGCCCGCGAGTCTGATAATTATATTTATTTATGCCTCCCGAGTCAATTTGAAAAGGAGGCGCCGGCAATTCCGAGCTGTTTGCGGAATTGCCGCCGGACATCCCTGAAATTTGCAAGAAGTATGCTACTATATAATACAATAACTTGCGTAGGCGCCGTCGTGTGCAGTCATGACGGTGTACGTCAAACGGCCAAAAAGCGGCGGTTTTACAAATTTTAAAAAATCCCCCCGCGTCTGGCGGATTAAATTATAAGGGTTGTTTCATCCGCCGGGGAAGGGTCTATAGCCATGGTATTCAACACACTGAGAAGTTATTGGCTTCTTGAAAATTTGGAAAGTTATTACCTGCACAACATCCTGGCGATATCATCTCTTCAGGCGTTGATAATTATTGTCCTGGTTGCGCTGAGTTTTAAGCAAATCAGGACACTCTTCGCCGGTTTGGATAAAACCGCCTATTTGTGGCTTGCCGCACTTGTAGGAGCGCAGTTAATCGCAGCTTTTGCGTTCAATCAGCCTTTTTTGGGGCAATCAGAAGAGTGGGAAGAACTTTATTCGGCCAAACTCCTGGCTGTAGGCAACATGCCGCTTTTTGCGAACTCATTCCGGCATGGCACAACATGGCAGGTTATTTTAGCCGGTTCCTTCCTTAAATTCGGTTTTGATCCGGAGATAGCGTCCATTTTGGGCATTTGCTCCGCGGCTGCGGCCTCCATCGCTGTTTTTCATCTATCGTATGCTCTCTTTGAGAGCCGGTTGGCGGCACTGGCTGCCGTGTTTGTACTGATATTTTCTCCGGATATGTTTTTAAACACTGCGGTATACAAAGGCAAACCGATGATAGCCTGTGGCTTTGCGGCTGTTTTTCTTACGCTTTCAGTAATTTCTTTTCGGCTGGATGATTGGAAGATGCACACGGCCGCTCTTTTAACGGGAGTTTTCCTTATAAATATCCGGCAGGATTTGGGCGCATATATCGTGATTTTTGTGGTTGGTTTTATGCTGCTTAACAAAGGCACCAGTCCGGATAAAAGGCGGTTTTTAAAATGGCTGATCCCGTGCGCCGCTCTAACTGTTTTCGGGAGTATATATTATTTTAATTTTTACCGCGGGCTGGACTGCAACTATTCTAACGGTTTGGTCGGAGACTCCATCTATGACCATAAACTTAAAACGTCACATTTCCTACAGTCTATTTTTACAGGGCACATTAATCCACAAATTCGTATGTTGGCCAGTATTGTAAGGCATAGCGGAATAATCTTCAGTTGTTGGTTTTCCGGCAGGGGACTTTTGGGACTGGCTCTAATGATCCTGCCTTTTTTCGCGGGCGCGAGAAAACACACAAGGGAAACGGCATTTCTGGCGTTGACTTTTGCGCTTCTGAATTCTCCTTATCTTTTGCATAACGGAGATCCGGAAATGAGATTTCTTCTTCACGGATATCCTGTTTTTGCGGTCTTGGCAGGCTTTGGGTTTTCACTGGCTGCGGGCATTCTTAAACCAAAAATAATCATCGCGGTCTGTCTGGTTTCGGTAATCTACGCCGTGCCGCCTATGGCTGCCGCGCTGCACAAAGGTGAAATCCTGCAGAGTTTTTATCATGATAAATCGGGATACAAGGCCGTAAAGCTTGCCGATGACAAAATCCCCAGTGTTTACGGTGAGACGCCGCCTGTTTATCTGGTTGAAGGGTTGGATGAGTTGAGTATGTGGAATTTCCTTACAGAGCGCACCGTGGTTTCGCTGCAGGGTCTTTCTCCCAATCTGGATAAACTTATGTACCTGGGCAGGTATTCAGAAAAAGATGCCGCAGATTACCGCATGCCCCTGGAAATATTCGGCAAGGCTCAGTTGCGGCTTGTAGGCAGGGAGACCCCTAATAATATGGTACAAGCCAGATACGAAGCGGTGTTTCGGCAGTGTAAAGCGCGGAAGTTGTCAGGATTTACAAAGTTCGCCATATATGAACTATCCGGCTGCAAGCCTTTCATAAAAGGCCGCTCTAATGATATTGATCCGCAGGATGTAATTGACCAGCTGATGAATCACGGTTTTCCGCTGAAACTCAAAAACATTTCCGGAGAAAACAGCCGGTTGCCCCCTAAATCAGACTAATTTGTATAATTGAATAGAACCTGCCCAACTCTTTTGGCTTAGAGCTTCAGCCGATAGGCTTGAGAGTAGCGTATAGAGCTTTGCCTTGTTGCCAAAAGGGCTGGGCAAATTTTATGAGTTGTTTCATCCGCCGGGGCAGGATTTATAGCCATGATATTCAACACACTGAAAAGTTATTGGCTTCTTGAAAATCTGGAAAGATATTATCTGCACAACATCTTGGCTATATCATCTCTCCAGGCGTTGATAATTATTGTCCTGGTTGCGCTGAGTCTTAAGCAAATCAGAACACTTTTTGCCGGTTTGGACAAAAACGCCTATTTGTGGCTAGCCGTGCTTGTGGGAGCGCAGTTAATCGCAGCTTTTGTGTTCAATCAGCCTTTTTTGGGGCAATCTGACGAGTGGGAAGAGCTTTATTCGGCCAAACTCCTGGCTGTAGGAAACATACCGCTTTTTGCGGACTCATTCCGGCATGGCACAACATGGCAGGTTATTTTAGCCGGTTTTTTCCTTAAATTCGGTTTTGATCCGGAAATAGCGTCCATTTTGGGCATTTGCTCCGCAGCCATGGCCTCCATTGCTGTTTTTCATCTATCCTATGCTCTTTTTCAGAGCCGGTTGGCGGCACTGGCTGCCGTGTTTGTACTGATATTTTCTCCGGATATATTTTTAAACACTGTGGTATACAAAGGCAAACCGATGATAGCCTGTGGCTTTGCGGCTGTTTTTCTTACGCTTTCAGTAATTTCTTTTCGGCTGGATGATTGGAAGATGCACACGGCCGCTCTTTTAACGGGAGCTTTCCTTATAAACATACGGCAGGATCTGGGCATATATATCATGATTTTTGTGATTGGTTTTATGCTGCTCAACAAAGGCACAAGTCCGGATAAAAGGCAGTTTTTAAAATGGCTGATCCCGTGCGCCGCTCTTACCTTTTTCGGAAGTGTATATTATTTCAATCTCTACCGCGGGCTGGATTGCTTCTATTCTCCCGGTCCGATCCAAGGATACTGCATTTATCGTCATGACCTCCTAACGGCACATTTCCTACAGTCTATTTTTACAGGGCACATTAATCCACAAATTCTTATGCTGGTCAATATTGTTAGGAACAGCGGGGCAATCTTCAGATGCTGGTTTTCCGGCAGGGGGCTTTTGGGGCTGGCTTTAATGATCCTGCCTTTTTTGACGGGCGCGAGAAAACACATAAGGGAAATGGTATTTCTGGCATTAACTTTTGCGCTTCTAAATTCCCCTTATCTTTTGCATAACACAGACATGGAAATGAGATTTCTTATTCACGGATATCCTGTTTTTGCGGTCTTGGCGGGCTATGGGTTTTCATTGATTGCGGGCATACTTAAACCCAAAATAATCATCGCGGTCTGCCTGACTGCGGTAATCGCCTCCATGCAGCCTATGGCTGACGCGCTGCACCAAGGTGAATTCCAGGCAAGTTTTTATCATGATAAATCAGGATACAAGGCCGTAAAGCTTGCCGATGACAAAATCCCAAGTGTTTACGGTGAGACGCCGCCTGTTTATCTGGTTGAAGGGTTGGATGAGTTGAATATGTGGAATTTCCTTACAGAGCGCACCGTGGTTTCGCTGCAGGATCTTTCTCCCAATCTGGATAAACTTGTGGGCCTGGGCAGGTATTCAGAAAAAGATGCCGCAGATTACCGCATGCCCCTTGAGATATTCGGCAAGGCTCCATTGCGGCTTGTAGGAAGGGAGACCGATAATGCTTGGGCACAAGCCAGATACGAAGCGGTGTTCCGGCAGTGTAAAGCGCGGAAGTTGTCAGGATTTACAAAGTTCGCCATATATGAACTATCCGGCTGCAAGCCTTTTATAAAGGGCCGCTCTAATGATATTGACCCGCAGAATGCAATTGACCGGCTGCTGAATCACGGTTTTCCACTGAAACTCAAAAACATTTCCGGAGTAAACAACCGGTTGCACCCTAAATCAGGCTAATCTGTACAATCCAACCTGCAAAAAGACGGCGCTTATGGCTAAAAAAAGAACCGAAGGCGACAAAAAATATTTCAGGATCCTCAACATAATAAGCCGGCTCAACACCGGGCCGGTGAAAACCAGCGACCTTGCCGCGGAATTTGATATTTCCATCCGTTCAGTGCAACGCGACCTGGAAAGAATAAACATGACCGGTTTTGGGCTGGACACTTTCCGGAAAGGCGTTTACCAGTTCGCGCCGGGAATCTCGCTCAGGGACCTCAAGCTTTCAAATGAGCAGTTTTCAGTGCTGGTGCTAATGCACGACATGGCGGCCCAGATGGGCGGAACGCTGGAAACCGCTTTTGACAAGATTTTCTCAAGGCTCACGGGTTCCAGCGGGTCTGACTCCCCTTTTCACGCCATTATACAGCGCGCCCGGCAGACACTGGACTCCGGAATACGGAAAGACCTGGAATTTGCCATTGAGAACAGACGAAAAATAAAGATCAACTATAATTCCACAAGGGGGAACAGCGACCGGGAACTTGCCCCCCTGAAACTTATTTTCAGCGACGGTTTTTTTTATCTGCTCGCAGCACCCGCCACACAGACGGCGGGCAGGCAGCCGGCGGCTCCGCCTCTGGCGGAAAAGCGCGCCCAAAAAGCGGATGCTTTTGTGAAATACCGTGCCGATAAAATAACAAAGCTGGATGTACTGAGCGCCGAATTCTCTCCTCCGCCAAAAAAGGTCTTGGACCGGCTGCTTGACGGAGCCACTTCTATATGGGGGGTTACCGCTTCACGCGGCCTGCGCGTGCGGCTGCGCCTTAAGGGACCGGCGGCGGATTTCTTCAAACGTAAAGAGGTGTTTCCGCGCCAGAAAACGATAAAGGAGAACTCCAAATATCTAATATTGGAAAGCTCCGCGGCACATCCCATGGAAATCATACCGCATGTGCTGCAATGGCTGCCGGACATTGAAGTGCTTGAGCCCGTCTCTCTGAAGACTGAAATACAAGACCGCATTACGGCCTATCTCCGCAAACCCGGTTAGGACATTAAAGCTCTGTAGATGCCAGACGGGAAATTGCGGCCTGCCTGGGCGTAGTTCCTCCGTGAACACTGAATATCCCGAACTCTGGACAGATAATTATCCCCTGATCATCTTGCATTGGATAATTCCAGGTCTGTTAGGAATTTTTTAAAAGTGCACAGTCATTATTGGGCGGGCGATTGGGCTTTATCATGGAAAGGGCGGGGCACCGACATATAAAAATAGACAGGATAAAGTTGACGGTGAATTTACATAAAAAACAGGATGTGCATTTTTAATTCGTAATTAGCAGAATAATTCCAAGTCTTGACAAATAAAATATTTCTGCTAGACTATAAGCGGGTCCGCGGCCCTTATAAAACGGGTATCTCGCGGGCCCTTTCTTTTCGGGACTGATAATTATTCATCAGCCCCGATTTTATATTTTTTTGGAGATTTCGTAGAACACAACCGCGGCGGCCGCTGAAGCGTTCAAGCTTTCCACTCCGCCTTTCTGCGCTATGGAAACTACCGCATCACAATGTTCGCGGGTTTTAAGATGCATACCCGACCCCTCCGAGCCTATTACTACCAGAGCCGGCAGCGCAAAATCCACACTGTCAAGGCGCTTACCTTCCATATCGGCGCCATAAACCCAGAAACCCTTCTTCTTCAGCGCCAATATGGTCTGATTAAGGTTCACACATTCAACGATATTCACTTTTTCAAGCGCCCCCGAGGCGGCCTTTTGAACCGTTGGAGTAACGCCCACGCTGCGCCGCTCCGGAATGATTATCGCAGAAACCCCGAAGCAGGCCGCGCTCCTAATTATAGCTCCAAGGTTCATCGGATCGGTTATACCGTCAAGCGCGGCCCAGACGGTTTTTTTAAGATCGGTTTCAAGCGCCAAAGCCTCGGTGATATCCAGTTTTCTCACCAGCTCAGCTTCAAGTATCACGCCCTGATGGTTTCCGCCTTTGGCAAGCCTCTCAAGCGTACCGGGATCCGAGAACTCCACCGCAGCGCCGCGGGCCCGCGCGAGCGTCACCAATTCGTGCACTTTTTTATCCTGCTCTCCGCGTGAAATAACCAGCCTGTAAATTTTTCTTTTCCCAGCCTTTACTATCTCAAACGCGGTGTTGAGCCCAAACAGAAGATCATTAGTCATCTTAATCCTCTTAATCCGCTTAAATTGTGACTGCTCAGGTTCACGGTTCAGCGGTTTTCCGCCAAACAGCCCGGCGGATCCGCCTCCGGCGAAAATGGTTCAACGGCTGAAAAAATAATCTTAAACCGTGAACCCTTGGACCGTGAACCTCTAAACCTTATACCTTGAATTACCGAAAGACGTCCCCACGCTTAAGGCCGTAAGAACCTCCTGCGAGTCAGGCCTCACCCGCCGGAGCGCCGTCACGGCATCTTTAAGAGTGACGCTTGTACAGCAGAAATTTTTGAACGCGACCATGCGCCCGAACTGTTTTTTCTCAATAAGCCCGACCGCGTACGCCCCGAAACCGGTGGAAAGCCACCTGTCAAATGGAGTGGGCTCCCCTCCGCGCTGAAGATGTCCGAGCACAACCACGCGGCATTCAACTTTTATTTCTCCCTCAATTATTCCGGCTATTTTATAAGATACTCCGCCAAGCCTTAACGGGTCAGGCGAGCCCTTAACAACTTTGCTGACGGTCATTTCTCCTTTTTCAGATTTGGCTCCTTCGGAAACCACTATAATGCTGAAATTTTTTCCTTTGGCGCGCCGCTCATTCACCGCCGCCACTATATCCTGCTCCCTGTAGGGGATTTCAGGTATAAGAATTATATCTCCACCTCCGGCAATGCCGGAACGAAGCGCTATCCAGCCGGCATAGCGGCCCATGGTCTCAAGAATCATCACCCGGTGGTGGGATTCCGCGGTTGTATGCAGCTTGTCCACGGCCTCGGTAGCCACTTTAAGGGCCGAATCAAAACCGAATGTCACATCGGTCGCGGAAAGGTCGTTATCTATGGTCTTCGGCACGCCAACCACGGCAACGCCCATCTCATGCAGTTTTTTGGCTATGTTAAGAGTGCCGTCGCCTCCGATAGCGACCAAAGCGCCGATACCCAGTTTTTTAAGGTTTGAAACCGCAAGAGCGGAAAGATCTTTCGGACTGCCCGCTTCGGAGAGCGGCTCCAGGGTGTAGGCAAAAGGATTTGCCGTGTTGGAGGTTCCCAATATAGTGCCGCCCCGTATAATGATACCCGAAACATCCCTGTCTTCAAGCTTTATATACCTGTTTTCAACCAGCCCCCTGTAACCGTCTTTGAAGCCTGTTACTTCCCAGCCTTTTTTCAGAGCGGATTTGGTAACGCCCCTTACCACGGCGTTTAAACCGGGGCAGTCTCCGCCGCCGGTGAGGATGCCTATTTTCATAAAATTATACTGTTGTTTCGCTAGTACGCTTGTAAGCTAGTAGGCTGGTAGGCTTTCTGTGGAATTCCTAAATCAGGCCTACTAGCATACCCGCCTACTAGCTTACTAGCCTACCCGCATACCAGCAAACTAATCATCTTAAAACGGCGATGGATACACGGGGTCTTTTTCTCTTGAAATTATATAAAGGCAGCTCGCAAGTATATGTGCCGGATGAGCGAGCCTTGCAAAATTAAAGTCCAAGTGTATCTGGAACTTGTTTGAAGAGTTTGGATCCAAGAACACAAAACCGGCACGTCTCTCCTGGACAAAAATACCATAACGGGCGCGCAAAGCCCCGCCGAGATTTCCAAAAACATGCCGCATGAAATGGATTCCTGGGCAATCGTCTCTTATGGAAAAAACCACCATATTATCGCTGTCCACATATTCCCACATCCTGCCCGTGTCGCCGGTTTTGGCCACAAGGCGGGCTATTTCTTTGCCGTTATCGTCGCGGAGCAGTCCGTAGGAGACTTCCCGCTTAACCTCCAGCACCAGATTTGACTGCGCGTCAAAAAGCTGTAAAACATGCTTTTTGTTGCCGTATTTGACAAGCCCTATAAGCAGCGGTATAAGAAAAACCACCTCCGGAAAAGACGCGAAGAAGCGGCCCCCGGGAAGAGCGAGCAGGCCGTTAACTATCAACCCGGAACGTCCGCTGAAAGCAAGCAGGCTCCAGACAAAATTAAACATCAGCGCTCCATAAACGGCCGCCACAAAATACATTTCATGTCCGGATGAAAAGCCGGCCTGTAGATGCTGCTTTTGCCGGGTTGTTATATTATAGGTAACGTCTTTCAGCGTAGCCAGCCGCGAAACCAGAAAAGGAAAAAAGAAATCCGGCGGCACATCCTTTGAAGGCGGCAGCAGTTTAGGGTTTTGATAAACGCCGGCCCGCGCTATCGCGACAAAAGAACCGGTGAGCCAGAGTAAAATAGCCACTCCCCAAACAAAGATACTGACCGGTTTTCTATCCAGGTACGGCGCCTTTCCCGCGGACGCGGTTTTGGCCGCGAGTTCCGAAAGAAAAGAATTTGTTTTTTCACACAGCGCGCCTATTTTTTCAGACAAAGCAGGCGCCGCCGGCGCGTTTTCTGCCTGCGAAGCCGCGGCGGCAACCGCCCCGGATGCCGTAAAAACCGCCTCCGTATCCTCCTTGAGAATCTGCACTGCGCTTTCATCTTCCGCTGCTTTTTTGTTTTCATCCGCCCTTGCTTTTTTAGCCCTGAGCAACGTGGAAGGGACCGGATCGTCTTCCTTAAAGATCTGCACACCGCTTTCATCTTCCGCGGCTTGTTTGTTTTTAGTTGCCCTTATTTTTTTCGGCTTAGGCGGCCTGGAAAACTCAATTTTTTCACCCGGCTTTCTGAGCGTTCCCATAACCGCCCTGAAGTCAGCCTCGCCAGAGCCGCTGGAGGAAACGGCATAAGACACTCCGTTATAGGTAAAAAACGCCATATAACAATAGGCGCCCAGGGACTCATAGGAGGCATAATAGGCGGAAGAAACTCCGTGCAGGCTGACAGACTTTATTTCGCCCGCGAGGCTCGTGCCTTTGCTCCGGAGCGAATCCACCTGTTCTTTAACGCGGGCCTTCAAATAATAGTCGCTAAGCTCCGAATCCAGCCTGGCAAATTCAAAAAAAGCCGCGCCTTTTTCAAGCCGCAGGGTAGCGCTCGGGTCGTTGCTTTTTCCTTGCGTCCACCCGGAAGGAAAATCGACCGAGAAGACAGCTCCGGAGTCCTTAAACTCCCCGCAGAATGCCTTTACAGGCAGAAAGAAAAATGCCGCGGCGCAGACAAAAGTGAACTTTTTCATTACGTTGGTGTGAAACATTATATCAGTTTAAAAAGTCATTGCAACTGTGGAGCGATTAGCAAATTGAGTGATTGGGTGATTGAGTGAGAGGGGCAGTGACTAGGCTTATAGTTTCTGAACTAAATTACGATTCACTTAATCACTTAATCACTTGATTATGCCCATGCGGATGGTGCTCGTCATGTATATGCCCGTGCTCGTGGGAAAGCGGACTATGCGCGTGGCGGTGGCTGTGCCAGGACGGAGAATCTGCGTCACCCTGATGATGGTTATGGTGCGCGTCGTGCAAGTGCGCGTGTTCATGCTGAGTTGCCGCATGAATATGCCGGTGTGAGTGGCATTCACCCGCAAGAAGCGCGGCGCCCGCAGCGGTAAAAATGAAAGCCGCTATAAAGCCCGCGTTCAGCGGCTCGCTTAAAAACAAAAGCCCGGCCAGCGCCCCCATAAAAGGATACACACCGAAGAACGCCCCCGCCCTTGCGGCGCCCAGCTCGCGCATGGCAAATATCAAAAATACCAGGCTTGCCCCGTAACTGAACGCCCCAAGCGCCAGCGCCAAAATAGCCGGCACGGCCGGAGCAACCCGGCCATAAACCGCCAACGCCAAAGCCAGATTCACCGCCCCGCCGGCCACCCCTTTTATGGCGGCAAGCGTAAGCGGATCTTTCGCGGAGACCCTTGCCGTAAAGTTATTGTCCAAAGCCCAGGCAAGGCTCGCAAGTATCACCAGGATCAGACCTTTCCCCGCTTCCGGCGCCCCCCCACCGTCAAGGCCGAGGCTGAAAGCGCCGGCGGTGACCAAAGCCACCGCCGCCCAAAGCCGCCGGCCGCCCCGCTCTTTGAACAAAATAACGGCAATAAGAGAAGTGAATACCAGCTCAAAATTCAGCATGAGCGCTGTCCGCGAGGAAGGACTTAAGCTCAAACCCTCGAACAAAAACAGCGGCGCCGCTACACCGCCGAAAAACGTAAAAGCTGCCACCCATTTAAGATCTTCCCCGGCAAGCCGTCCGCCTAAGGCGGACGCGCCTGGTGAAACAATACGCCAGCAAAAAATACCCAGGGCGCCGCCCAGATAGCAAAAAGCGGACATTTCAAGCGGGGCCAGTTTTCCAAGCAAAAGCTTGCCGAGCGGTATTGAAAGCGAGAAAAGAAAAGCCGCAAGCATAGCGTAAATAAGCGCCATATGGATATTTTACACAAAATATACCGGCCGTTTCCGTGAGAAATCCGCCCTCCGCCTCCCGCTGACGGCGGATTGTCCCGCTTACCCGCTGTTTAGCAATTTTCCCCGGTTGGGGAAGCGTGTTTTGCAAACTTTTACATAGAAGTATTATAATTCTGATACATGGGCGAAGCCGCGGATCTGGTAACCGGAACTTAAACGAATGAAAGTCAATCTTGCCGCCGCAAAAAAACTGATAAAAAAATACCGCAATAAAAAAGGCGTGTTGATCCCGCTGTTGCAGGAGATCCAGGCGGCTTACGGATACGTCCCCGGTTCGGCCATAGACCTTGTATCCAAAGAATTATCCATCTATCCAGTGGATATTTACGGGATACTGACGTTTTACGCCCAATTCTATCTGACCCCGCAGGGCCGGCATATAATCAAAGTATGCCAGGGCACCGCCTGTCACGTAATGGGCGGCAAAGAACTTCTTGATTATATGACGGATACGCTGGGCGCCCGTGAGGGCAAACCCACGAAGGACGGCATGTTCTCCGTAGAGAGAGTCGCCTGCCTCGGCTGCTGCGGCATGGCGCCGGCCGTGGTTATTGACCATGATTTTTATGGAAGATGCACCATCCGGACAATGAAAGAACTGGTGAAGAAGTATAGAACAAAAAAGTAACGATTCAAGAAACCAGAAGTCAGAATTCAGTAGCCAGAATGACCAGACTCAAAGAAAAATGTTCCGCAATTCTGTATTCTGACTTCTGAATTCTGTCTATTGCGGCAGCGCCTTTAATGTGTATGGAAAAGACAAAAATACTCGTATGTCTGGGCACAAGCGGGCTTTCAGCCGGCGCCGCGGACGTGGCGGACATTTTTGAAAAAGAGCTGAAACGCCATAAATTGGCCGGAAAATACAGGGTAGTAAGAACCGGCGACCGCGGCTTGTTCAGGGACGTGCTGGTGGATATTGTCGCGCCCGGCGGGGACAGAACCACTTACGAATATGTAAAAGGCGGGGACACGCCTAAGATAGTGGAACAGCACCTCCTGCGGGGCGAACCGGTAAAAGAACTAATGGCGGGAGAGGATTATAAACAGTTCTTTGCCGGACAGATGCGGATAGTTCTCGCGAATTGCGGCGAGATAGACCCCGAAAACATCTACGATTATACGACCGGCGGCGGATATAAGGCCCTGACGCAGGTACTGGCCATGCCGCCGGAAAAGGTTATTGAGGAAGTTAAAAATTCCGGCCTAAGGGGCAGAGGCGGGGCAGGCTTCCTGGCGGGCTTGAAGTGGGAATTCTGCCGGGCCGCGAAAAACGACGTAAAATACGTGGTGTGCAATGGAGATGAAGGCGACCCGGGCGCATTCATGGACCGCAGCATACTGGAGGGTGACCCGCAAGCCGTAATTGAAGGCATGATAATAGCGGGGTACGCCATCGGCGCCGGAGAGGGATATGTTTACTGCCGCGCGGAATATCCGCTGGCGATAAAAAGGCTGGAGAAGGCGATAGAGCAGGCCCGGAAAAATGGATACCTGGGCAAACACGTCCTGAACAGCGGTTTTGCGTTCAACATCACCATAAAACAAGGCGCCGGAGCGTTTGTCTGCGGAGAAGAAACCGCTCTCATCGCGTCAATAGAAGGGCGGCGTGGAATGCCTTCGCCCAGACCGCCGTTTCCAGCCCGGCAGGGACTGTGGGGCAAACCGACGCTTATCAACAACGTGGAAACTTTCGCCAATATCAGCCATATCATTACGAAAGGCGCCCGATGGTTCGCCTCCATAGGGTCTGAAAACAGCAAAGGCACTAAGGTTTTCGCTCTTGCCGGGAAAGTTAAGAACACGGGTCTTGTGGAAGTTCCAATGGGCACCACCCTGCGCCAACTTATATACGGACCAGGCGGCGGAATGCTGCATAAAAATATAGGCTTTAAAGGCGTTCAGATAGGCGGCCCTTCAGGCGGCTGCCTTCCCGAAAGTCTTCTGGACACGCCTATAGACTATGAATCCATCACCCAAACAGGCGCCATTATGGGCTCAGGCGGCATGGTTGTTATGGATAAACTCACCTGCATGGTAGATATGGCCAGGTTTTTTCTGGATTTTACCGTGTCGGAATCATGCGGTAAATGCACACCCTGCAGGGTAGGGTTAAAAAGAATGCTGGAAGTGCTTGAGGAGATATGCGGCGGCAAAGGCCTGAGCGGACACCTCGCGTTCCTGCGGGAAATGGCCGACGCCATAAAAGATACGGCTCTTTGCGGGCTCGGCAATACGGCTCCCAATTCAATATTGACGACTCTGAAGTATTTTCCGGAGGAATACAGTGAACATATAGAAGACAAAATCTGCCGTTCCTCGGTATGTCCGGCGCTTGTGAAATTTGAAGTGGCGCAAAACAAGTGCATTAAATGCGGCCGGTGCGTTAATGTGTGCCCGGCGGGAGCTGTTGAGTGGAAGAAAAAAGAATTCGCGAAAATAAATAAGGACAAATGTATAAAATGCAGGGCCTGCATAAATATCTGTCCTGTGATGGCGATAAAATGATCAGCCTTACCATCAACGATAAAAAGATAGAAGCGGCGCCGGGAAAAACGGTGCTTGAAGCGGCGCTTGAGGCCGGCATTTATATACCGAACCTGTGTTATTGCCCCGATCTACCCCCTATAGGCGCGTGCCGCCTGTGCATAGTGGAGATAGAAGGCGCCAGAGGTTTCCCCGCCGCCTGCACTACAGCGGTCCGTGAGGCTATGGTAGTGCGAACCGATACCCCGAAACTTAAAGCACTCAGACAGAATATCATGTGGCTTACCTTAAGCGGATATCCGGGAGAACCGGAAAAATCGTCGCAATTGAAGAAAGTGGCCGACTACATCGGTATTAAGGAAATGCTGCCGGGATTTGTTCCCAGGCCCGCCAATATTCCCCCGCTTTTAAACGAGCCGTTTTTTGTCAGGGACCTTGATAAATGTATTCTGTGCGGGCGTTGCGTAAAAATGTGCGGTGAGGTGAGGAAAACGGGAGCGATCGGACTTGTAAACCGCGGCATAAAAACCATTGTGGGCACGGGCCGCGGCACGCCGCTGAAAGACGCGGGCTGCAAATTCTGCCTGGCCTGCGTTGAGGTATGCCCTTCGGGAGCCTTGTACGACAAGGAAAAAATTGAGGAAAAAGACCGCGAGAAAAAGCTGCTGCCGTGTGTACACGGCTGCCCCGCGGGCATAAACATAGCGCGTTATGTCAGGCTGATAGCTGCAGGCAGATTCCAAGACGCGCTGGAAGTTATAAGGGAAAAGGTGCCGTTCCCGCTGGTGTTGGGCTACGCGTGCAATCACCCGTGCGAAGAAGCGTGCCGCAGGGGCAAGCTGAACAACCCTATTTCCATAAAAGCGCTGAAACGGTTCGTGGCGGACCGGGATACGGGCAGGTGGCGCGCGAAACTCGCTATCGCGCCTGACACGGGCAAAAAGGCGGCTGTAGTGGGTTCAGGCCCGGGAGGGCTGACCGCCGCCTGGTACCTGAGACTCGCGGGGCACGCTGTAACGGTTTTTGAGGCGCAAAGCGAGCCGGGCGGCATGCTGAGGGCAGCCATTCCTGCCTACCGGCTGCCGCGGAACGTCTTGAAGAAAGAGATAGGTGAAATAGAACGCGTCGGAGTGAAAATAAGAACGAACACGGCAATAAAGTCGCTCGATGAATTATTCAAGCAGGGTTTCGGCGCGGTATTCGTGGCCACCGGGGCGCCCGCCGGCATTAAACTGGGCGTTCCCGGCGAGGACGACCCGCGGGTGCTCGACGGCATCTCTTTCCTTAACGCCGTGAGTTACGGCAGGAAAACCGGCCTCGAGGGCGAAGTCCTCATCGTAGGCGGCGGGAACGTGGCCATGGACGTGGCCAGGACAGCTTTGAGGGTGGGGGCTAAAAAAGCGGTCATACTATACCGCCGGACCCGCGAGGAAATGCCCGCGCTGCGGGAGGAAGTGGCGGAAGCCCTGGCGGAGGGAGTGAAGATACGCTTCCTTACGGCCGCATGCGGAATCTCGGCAGGGAAATGGAAATTGAACGTGGAATGCGTCAGGATGAAGCTGGGCGAGCCCGACTCAAGCGGCAGAAGGCGGCCGGTCCCCATAGAGGGAAACAATATAGTTATAAAAGCCGACAGGATAATAGCGGCTATCGGCCAGAAACCGGACGCACCGGCTGAATTCGGCCTGGCGGCGGATAACAAAGGCAACATACAGGCTGACGCGCAAACCCTGGCCTGTTCGAGGCCCGGGGTATTCGCGGGCGGCGACGCGGTAAGCGGCCCCGCTTCCATAATAGAAGCGATACAGGCCGGCAGGAAAGCCGCGGCCTCCATAGACAAATATCTGGGCGGCAAAGGGGAGATAAACCGGAAATTCCTCCCGGAAGATGAAGCGTATCCCAGCCTGGGACGCGAAGAGGACTTTTGTTACAGGGAAAGGTCCGAAGTGCCCGTTATCCCCGTAAGCAGGCGGCGCCACAACTTTAAACTAGTGGAGCGCGCTTTCGGGGAAAAAACCGCGGTGGCTGAGGCAAAGCGCTGTTTACGATGCGAATTAAGATTAAAAATTTCCAAGGCGCCCTTGCCTCCCACCGGGCAGTGTGATAACTGCCCAACCTAGTTACGATTGACAAGCGAACCTTAGGGTGGTAATATGGTTTGAGCAGGGACTTTAACCATCTATTTGTATAGCCAGACAAAAAACCAGGAAAAAGGAGAAGTTTATGCTAAAAACAGCGACCACAGAAAAAAGTAAGACCTCAGTGCAAGACTACGTGGACGGTTTGATCAATCACGTGGTTATCAAAAACCCCGGCGAGAAAGAGTTTCACCAGGCAGTAAAGGAAGTGCTTGAAACACTGGTTCCCGCTCTGGAAAAGCATCCGGAGTACATAAAGGCGAAAATTTTAGACAGGATAGTGGAACCGGAAAGAGCGATAATCTTCCGCGTGCCGTGGCAGGACGACAAGGGCGAAACCCACATCAACCGCGGCTTCCGAGTTGAATTCAACAGCGCCATCGGGCCATACAAAGGCGGCCTGCGCTTCCACCCCTCGGTCAACATCAGCATATTAAAGTTCCTGGGCTTTGAGCAGATCTTCAAGAACTCACTTACCACGCTGCCCATGGGCGGCGGCAAGGGCGGCTCGGACTTTGACCCCAAAGGCAAATCCGACGCCGAAGTTATGCGCTTCTGCCAGAGCTTTATGACCGAGCTGTTCCGCCATATCGGCCCCGACACGGACGTACCGGCGGGCGACATCGGCGTGGGCGGCCGCGAAATAGGCTATATGTTCGGCCAGTACAAACGCCTCAAGAACGAATTCACCGGCGTGCTTACCGGCAAAGGCCTCAGCTGGGGCGGTTCGCTGGTTCGCCCGGAAGCGACCGGCTATGGCGTGGTTTACTTCTGCCAGGAACAGCTTAAAACCAAAGGCACCGACCTTAAGGGAAAAACCGTGGCGGTTTCCGGCTTCGGCAATGTGGCCTGGGGAGCGGTAAAAAAAGTGAACGACCTCGGCGGAAAAGTGGTTACCATCTCCGGCCCCGACGGCTTCATTCACGACACGGACGGAATAAAGGGCGAGAAATGGGAATACATGCTTAAACTGCGCGCTTCGGGCCAGGACATTGTGGCCCCCTACGCGGAAAAATTCAAGGGCGCCAAATTCCAAGCGGGCAAAAAACCGTGGAGTGTTAAAGTTGACGTGGCGCTCCCCTGCGCCACCCAGAACGAGCTTGGAGAAAGCGACGCCCGGGAGCTTATAAATAGCGGCTGCATGTGCGTTACTGAAGGCGCGAATATGCCCTGCACTCCCGAAGCTGTTACGGTTTTTCAGGAAGCGAAGATACTGTTCTCTCCCGGCAAGGCCTCAAACGCCGGCGGAGTGGCCACCTCGGGCCTCGAGATGAGCCAGAACAGCATGCGCATGAGC
>MGTS01000039.1 GCA_001799565.1 Elusimicrobia bacterium GWA2_51_34
CCGCTATTGACGACACTTTCAGTAAAAGGCTCGCGTCTAACGCAGGCAGCTGTGTGCTCCCATTAAGTTTAACCAGCTTATTTGCCGCGTTGAATGTGTTACCCTGCAATGTAACGCTTGAATCCAGCGCGCTGAATACTGAACCGCTCAGGTGCAGGCTGACTTCATCTGCTGTGTAGGTGGACCCGGTTCCCGTCAGCGCGGAACCGTCACCAATAAATTTAGTTGCGAATATCTCGCCCCCGCCGGTCATACGGATTACGTTTGTACCGCCGGTGGATATTACCACCATATCGCCGGTAGTTCCCGCGGCGCTGGAAACATGCAGGCGGGCTGAGGGGGTGTCGGGACCGATGCCCACTTTCCGGTCCATGGTAACGCGCGCGGCTTCAACGTCGCCAGGGCTAAGAATCACCGGGCCGGCGGAAGTGAATAATGTAAGGTCTGAAATACCGGTATCTTTTATACCCTGGGAGGTGCCAAGGTTAAGAACGCGCGACGCGCCGGAAAGAAGCACATCACCGGCCACATCCAACATGGAACCGGGAAGAGAAGTTCCTATGCCTACATATCCCCCTGTCTGGGTAAAAACAGTTGAAGGCAGAAAATTACGCGCGCTGGAAGCGACATAATTGCTGGTCTCGGTAAAAACGTCATCGGAATGGCCGAGCTGTTCCATACTTACAACGGCCGTTCCCGCGGCTGCACCGTTAACCCTGCGCAGGCGCAGATAAGCGATTGAATTGGTAACTTTCACTTCCAGAGCGAAGTCATTTCCGTTGGTGGCGCCGGTATTTGAAATGGGCAACACGTCATACCATGTGGCGCCGCTCATGTTATAGCGAAGCGGCAACGCATATTGTTTTGAAACATAGAAATTGGTATCGGAAACCGTGACAGCGATATAGAGGTTATGCCCTTTACCCGAAAGGGTGAAATACCCTATTTCGGCAGCCTCATTAAGAGTTAAGGAAAGAACTACGCTTGAATAAGTCTTGGCGCTTACTCCGGTTAGACCGGCGCCGTTGCCGTAAAGATTTAGCGCGTGAAGGTCACCGTTCAAATACACATGGGTTGAAGCGTATACGCCGCCATAATAGTCCGCCGTGGTGGAAGAAACAATAACATTATTGGCCAAACGCACCTGCGCCGCAGACAGACCTAAAGGACCATTTGCCGTAAATGAAGACGCCGTAACGGCGCCAGCGCCTATTATTCCGAAAGTGTCCATGTTCAGCGTCTGGGTGGCTGTATGGGAACCCAGACTGTCGCCTAATCCCATGGCGGAAACGTCCGCCCACTGCATGGCGCCGGTTGTAGTATTTTTGGTTATTACCTGATTGCTGCTGCCACCGGAAATATACAGCGAAGTAGGCGCCGGCAGGTTAACAGTAGATGAGAACGTAGAACTACCCACAAACCAGGCTCCGCTTGAAACATTCAGGTAACCGTTTATAACCACATTGCCGTCACCAATTACCGCGTTGGTATATGCGGCCTGGGTAGCGCCGAATACGGTAAAACCTTTTATTTTGGTATTTGGGTCAGTAGCGGTACCGGACAAGCCTAGAACAATAAGGTCGCCCTCAGAGCCTAGTTCTGTCAGGGAAGCAGCGGTAATCGGCAAGGGACAGAAAGTAACCAACAGCCAATATCCGGCAACCAGCAATATACTCGAGGCTGCCGGCAAGCGGAAACGGGGGATGCGGAAAAATCCCTTCAGGCCACGGATTACACTTGTTTTTCCTGAACTCATATTTGCCTCTACATTATACAAAAGGCGACAGTCGCCTTTCATACTCCTACTTATTCCGCAGCCAAGCGGCTAGTTTTGTACCGGAGTTGAAAACCGCGATATATTGACCGGAGCTTTCCGAGCCGTTAACCGCCAGTTTAGCCGCCGGGGTTGCAGGGCCTATTCCCACCGTAAGTGAATTATTAACATTCAAATTATTAGCCGTGCCGGATGACACATAAAAAGTTGTGCCTGCCTGTAACACATCCTGGTTGTGAATTGAAATCGGGTCGTATTCAGTGCCGGCAGGTATATTAGTCAGCCCGGAACCATCACCGTAATATTTTGTGGCAGAACTGAAACCCACTATGTAAACATTGGTTGAAATAGTTACGCCGCCGCCCCGTGCCGCGCTGGCCTCCGATGAGATAAGCACATTATCAGCCAGACGCAGCTGCACCGCGCCAAGGCCTGTACCGGTTGCCGTAAACGATGAAGCCGTTACACCCTGCGTGAATGTGCCGGAGGCGGCGTTTACTATGCTGTTGCCGCCCATGTTCAAAGTGGTGGTAGCTATATGACTGCCCAGGTTATCTCCGACGGAAACAACACCGGTAAGCCCTGAACCGTCGCCATAAAATTTGTTCGCGTATATTTCACCCGCGCTGTTCATCCAGATAACATTGGACGGACCGGTGGAAATAACCAGCATATTGCCGATAAATCCGGCCACACCAGTTACATTATGAGCGCCAAGGCTTGTTATTGGATCGGAGCCCGAAGCGGCATGAGAGGGAGCATGTGGCGCGCCTGAACCGGCAGTTGATGTCCATGCGCCATTCCAGAACTTAAGCGTGTTTGACGCGGTATCCATCCATAAATCGCCCGTATTAGGCGATAACGGCTCCGTGTCGCTATTTGTGTATTTTTTACCTGAATGGAGCAACGCGTTTATCGCGTACGGGGAAGAGGTAATCTCTTCTCTGGGAGACATAACGTTGCCCTCCACTTCCAGTTCCAGCCAAAGGCTGCCGCTCTGCCAGTTTAACGTCGGTTCAAGCGTTACCCGGAAAACACCGGTGGAAATACTTACATTCTGGTACGCCTGGCTGGATAAGAATACCGCGGAGGTGGAAGAATTGTAGATGCGGAAAACCATGTTGCGACTTCCGTTTGCCAGGAAACCGGACTGGCGCAAATTTCCCTGATAGGTAAATTTAACGGGAACTTCCGCGGAAAGGGTGGATTGCAGCGGGTTTAAGGCAGAGAAAGATAAGGAGAAAAGGATAACACGGGCGAGCCTGAAGGCTGCCCCCTTTATCATTTTCTCCGCTTCAATCTTTTTCATAACTGTTTACCGTAAACCGAACTTCTCTAGCAAACCTTCCGGTATTACCGCTGTATTCTACACTCGGCTACCGGTTACTGGTTACCGATTACCATTTGTCCCTCTTCCGTTCTTTCCCCCCCTTTCCGCCGGGCCTATTCCCGGCGGGCCTATTGAGGAGGAAGTATCAACTAACTGCGGTATGCGGCCACCGGTTAATAATTCCCGCTATATCCGGTTACTGTTACCGCCATTACGCCGCTAACTAATCACTAACTACTAATACTGTTATTTCTTCCTTATCCATGCGGCCAACGAAGCGCCTGAATAGAACTTGGCCGCGTAATCGCCGGTCTTAGTATCACCGGCAACAGATAATGCCACGCCCGACTCAAGAGCGCGGTTGATAGCGGTCCTGTTACCATAGTTGGCGCCAAGCAGGGTGTTGCTGCTGACCGTGAGGTTATCGCTCATCGTAGCAGCTCCGGTTACGCCCAGCGTGCCGCCTATTCCCGCATTGTTGACAATGGTCATCGAGCCCGCCGTTATTCCGTTCGTGATCGAGGCGGACGCAATACGTACGATACCGAAGTTGGCCATGTCCAGCGTCTGGGTGGCTATATGGGAACCCAGACTATCCCCTACGACCCCAGCGCCGTTAGCCGCCCACTGCATGGCGCCGGTTGCACTGTTGTATGCCAGTACCTGGCCGTTGGCGCCGCCTTGTACGTATAACTTTGAAGGCCCGGCGGTGAAGCTGCTTACGTCGTTGAAGAAAGCGACACCAGCGAATGTTGACCCCACTACAGAATGGAAGCCGCCCTTTGCAGTAATGCTTGACCCGAAGGTTGAGGCGTCGGTCACATTCAGCTTAGCGCCCATAAGAACATCGCTCGACAGCGTGGAAACACCGGTTACACCCAGTGTATTGCTCAGCGTGGCAGCGCCGGTTACGCCCAGCGTGCCGCCTATTCCCGCATTGTTGACAATGGTCATCGAGCCCGCCGTTATTCCGTTCGTGATTGAGGCGGACGCAATACGTATGATACCGAACTCGGCCATGTCCAGCGTCTTGGTGGCTATATGGCTGCCCAGGCTATCCCCTCCCGCAACCATGGATTCCACATCCGCCCACTGCATGGCTCCGTTGGCCGCATTGTAGGACATTACCTGGTTATCGAGACCGCCGGCAATACGCAACGAAACCGGCGCGGGCAGGGTGACAGTGCCTGTGAACGTAGAATTACCCACAAACCAGGCCCCGCTTGACACCTGCATCTGGCCGTTGACAATAATATTGCCCGGCGCGACTGGGATGTTCGCGGTAACCCCTGTGGAACCGAATATGGAGAAGCCTCTTATCTCCACATCCGGGTCCGCCACAGTACCGGCGGTTCCCATTATGGTGAGGTCGTCCTCAACACCGAACTCGGTGGCGTTGTCGGCGTATGCCGTCTGGGCCCAGGTCAGCGCCATCGCCGCCAACAGGCCGATTACTATCTTTTTTGTGTTCATACTTCCTCCTTATCTAGTTACGGTTACCAGTACTTAGCGCCCAATTAGCGGTAACTGGCCGCTACTACTGGTTACCGTCTACAACTACTACCATATTACCATTAATTTCCCAGTTTTGGCATTAGAACCTGAAACCACCCGCCAGATGTAAACACCGCTGGCCGCCCTGCCGCCGGCGGCGGTTTTAACGTCCCAGTTAACCCTGTAGGGCCAGGTAATATTGTCGGGAATGCCGAGCTTTCTTACCAATCTGCCATCCAGCGTGTAAATCTCTATATTCCCCGCCTGGGGCGCGTTTTCAAAAGTTATGCCTTCGGCTTCGGTACCCGTCTGGCCCAGTCCTGAACCGGCCTGCGGACCGTTGGGCCGGAAGGGCACGGGATACGCCTTAAAGTTCCGGCTGATGTTCAGATCCTGCGCGCCGATCATGGCATAAACGCCCGGCATATCAAAGTAACCCGTAAACATTTTTGAGGACGGGTCGGAGTTCACCCAGGGCAGTTCCACCCAGGTATTATGGGTTTGGTCCAGACCCCAGGCGCTTAAGGTGTTAACGCGTACCGGCGGACTTGAACCGTCAAGTATACCGTCATTGTTCTCGTCTTTGTAGGCCATAGTCAGCGTGCCCTTTTTAGCCAGGGGCCTGGTGTAGAAATCCTGCTCGTCAAAAATAGCCATCTCGGCGAGATTACTGGAGTATACCTGGGACCAGGAACCATCGTTATGGACTATCTTCTCGTTGGCTTCGTTTATTTTTGCCGGGTCAATACTCATCGGCTGGTTCAGCGGGTTCCGGTTCATAGTGATGTCAAAACGCAATTTATCCACCGAAAACGGCGGCAGGCTCAAAGATGCTTCTCCGCCCGGCATGCTCACGCTCGCAAGAAGACCTTCCTGGAAAACGAAATGAGGCGGACTGTAAAAGCCCGTCCGGTTCGCGAAAACCCCCCCTCTTGTCACGGCGGCGTTATCCGGCAGGGAAGCCTGGGCAATGGCGCCGCGGGACGAATACGCGCCGCCCGAAAGCTGCTGCCCGCCGCCGTTGTCAACCACCGAGCTTTCAAGCTCATAGTCGCCGCCGCTTAAAACAAAAGCGCCAGCGCCGCCGGCCGACAATAATACCGCGGCGATTGTTATATAGAAAATATGGCGGCTCTTTTTTTTCATAAACCACACCCGCTCCGAGAGTATCAATAGTATATCCCCCCCCTGCCCCCGAATCCCGAAGAAATAACGAAGACATTGAAAAGCGGGGTTTTACTATTGTAGAATCTACTAGGGGTTTTTTCAACCCTAATTTTGCTTTACCCCGACTATGATCGATTTCGTGCTTTGGATAGTCATTTCCGACAAAAAACTGGCCGATGGCTGGTACCGCGCATTTTCCAGGGAGTATCTGAAAGTACAGTGCCTTGGCACGATCGCCGACCTCGCCCGAACGGCCGTAGAGATGAAAGGCCTGGCCCTGGTTGAAATCGGCCTGCCTGACCTGCCGGACGCGGACGCCCTGAAAACTTTTGTCGCGGGCCACTCCAACCTGTCGGTTATAGCCATGGCCGGCACAACCAAGGTCAACAACGCCATGATAACGGCGGCGCTGGAGGCCGGAGCCGATGATTTCGTTTTAGGCAATATTGATGAGCGGGTTCTGCTCTCAAAAATAAAGGCCCATTTGAGACGCATACTGCCGAACCTGGCCTGCGCGAGAACTCTTGTTACTTCCAGAAACGGCGACATAGAGATAGACAGAACGCGGCGCGTAATAAGAACAGGGCTTAAGAATAAAAAACCGAATTCCATAGAAAGCCTGACGCCGAAAGAATTTGACATTTTCTCCATTTTACTGTCCAATGAAGAGCAGGTGGTTTCACGTAATTTTCTGATGGAAGAGATCTGGAAAGAGAAGTCGGGGCAATTCAACTGTGAAACGATAGATAAGCATGTGGAAACGCTCCGCCGCAAACTGGGACCCTATGGAAAACACATAAGAACAGTTTACGGGACGGGGTACATATTCAATTTTAACGGCGGTGGCAGCTCAAAAGCATAGACACGTATGGAAAAAAAGAAATCTATATTCGCCAACATCTCCTCCACCGAGCCGGCGGCATGGGCCGGAGGCGGCGCTTTCAAAGGGAATCAGCCTCCCCCCCAAAAGACAGACTTCACGGCTGAACTTGCGCCCATAAAAAATGAGATGAAAAAGATCCGGGAGGAGAACCTGAACCTCGCGGCAGAGTTAAAAAAAACCAGGGAAGAGCTGCTCGCTAAACTTACGCCGGCGGAACATAACAAACCGCCGCCTCCGGTAAAAATAAAACCCGAAACGCTTTTACAGCAAAACCCCGATTTTGTAAAAGCAGAGGCGAAAGCCGGCTTTTACCTGAGCGAGCTTGATTCGGCGAGAAAAAAAACCCACGCCGACCTTGAAAAATTCAAGGCGGAACTGGCCCTTCGCCTAAAAAAATGCGAAGAAAAAACAGTCTCAATGGAAACGCAGCTTCAGACCTCCGTTGAAGACATGGAAATTAAAACTGAAGAATTAACGGCTGCGTGGGATAAAAAATTTGAGGCTTTTAAAGACGGCACAGCGGCCGGCGCGGCAGCCGAATACAAGCGCGTAGTTACCCTGACCAAATCCCTGAAAGGGCGGATGGAAGAGCTTGAACATGACTACCAGATAGTACTTAAGAACAAACTGCTGCTGTTGGAAACCAAAGCGCAGCTGGTGGAAACACTGTCAAAGAAGTTGGAAGCTTTTGATGGCAAATCATAACGGCTCAATAGGCTAAACACACGGAGACTGCTTTATGAAAATACTTGTTGCAGACGACGACAACACATTCCGGTCGCTAGTGAACGAAATTTTAACGGACGCCGGCTACAAGGTGTCGGCCCACGAAAACGGGCGCCTGGCATGGGAACACCTGCAGGCCGAAGGGGCGGACATGGCGGTGCTTGACATAAATATGCCTGAAATGGACGGCATTGAATTACTGAGCCATATCCGCGCCGATGACCGCTTTAAAAATATGCCGGCAATCCTGCTCACAATACGGGCCTTTACCGAGGACCAGGTGCAGGGCTACGAATGCGGCGCGGATGATTACCTGACGAAGCCCTTCTCAAACGATGTTTTGATCGCCAGAGTAAAAGTGCTTGAACGCCGGATACTGGGTAAGTAGAGAACAGGGGTGAGGGGTCAGGGTTTATGGAGAAAACAATATTCTCCGTCTCCTGTCACCTGATCTCTGCCTTCTGCTTTTATGTAGTTATTGATGCCGGATAATTGGGATAAAAAGGGGAAATTACATAACCCCGGCCGCGCCTATTCGGTTTTGAAAAAGCCGTAATCTCCTCTATAATTTCATATACTAGTATACGATCAAACTCGTTTCACGGAGGACACATATGCCGACTATTTTAATTGTTTGCGCCGTCATAATAACGGTTGTATTTGTGGCGCTGGCCGCCCAGGCTATACTTACACTGGCGCAGATAAGAAATACCGCAAAGGCCGTGGAATATCTGGCCCTGAACGCCGACGGAAAACTGACAGCCCTTGACCCCATTGTTGAAGCCGTAAAAACAGTTTCAAACGGCGTTTCTTCCGGCTGGTTCAGAATGGCGCAGGCAGTTTACAGATTATTCACTAAAAAATGAAAATACTTAACTTTTTTAACAGCATCTACGACGAAGATATTCTTCTAAAACTGGGGTTTTTAAAGCGCATACGCCTTTTTGAAGGCATAAAAAAACGCAGCCTCATCCATGTGCTTGAAAACCTGCAGGAACGGACCTACCTTAAAGGCGAAACCATATTCACCCAGGGCGATATAGGCAGAGCGCTCTTCCTGGTTTTTTCAGGGAAGATAGCCCTGTCGCGCCTGGATCCAGCAACCCAGAAAAGCGCTACGATAGCGGAAGTTAACCCCGGGGAATTCTTCGGAGAAATGGCCCTTCTGGAGGAGATGCCCCGCACCGCGACCGCCTGCGCGCTTGAGGAAACCAGGGTATTCATGCTTTTTAAAATAAAACTGGAATCTTTACTTTTTACCAGGCCAAAAATCGGCGTAATTATCGCTTCGCAGCTGGCAAGCATACTGTCCGCGAGGCTTCGCGCTAT
Source organism: Elusimicrobia bacterium GWA2_51_34 (assembly GCA_001799565.1). Lineage (GTDB taxonomy): Bacteria > Elusimicrobiota > Elusimicrobia > Elusimicrobiales > UBA9959 > UBA9634. Next base: position 8,704 of record MGTS01000039.1, read on the forward strand.
TATTGATAAGCCGTAACGGGAACGCGAGTAGACGGGTAAGCTGGTAGGCTTTTAACATACCCGCCTACTCGCATACCAGCCTACCAGCAACCAGTATATGCCCAACGAAACCGCAGCTCATAAAAAAAATTACTCGGAATACTTACTGCCGGTAGTTTTAGTGCTGGCCGGTTTGGCCTTTATTGTGATGGCAAGAGGCGCGGTATTTCCCTTCATCCTATCCGCGGCACTCGCCTATATCTTAAATCCGGTGGTAAAATATTTTGAGGTACGCGGCATAAAACGGAGCTACGCAGTTACCGGGCTGTACCTGACGGCCGGCGCGCTTATTTCCTTCATAATTTACCTGCTCTTCTATTTTCTTTCCTTTGAAATTGAGGCGTTACAACAGTCGTGGCCGGATTACGCGGAACGCATACAGAAATTCCTGGTTAATTTAAACACCACGCTTATAAACAAATACCCTTTTGCGGCCTCGCTGAAAATAGACGAAAAACTTGTGCGCTACCTTGAAGCGGTGCCGCCTTTCCTGATCGGTCTTTTACCCGCTCTTACGCTTTTGTTCGTGGTGCCGTTCATAACGTTCTTCGTGCTGCTTGGCGGCTCGGGCCTGATAGATTATCTGCTTGACCATATTCCCGCCAAGCATGCTGAATTGATGCTGCACATCGCCTCGCGCATTGATTCGTCGCTGGGCAATTATCTGCGCGGAATACTCACCGAGGCCTTTATAATATTCCTTATAGCGTTCGCCGGCCTTATGCTGCTGGGTCTTAATTACGCGGCTTTTATAGCCATTCTTATCGGAGTGTCAAGCCTGGTGCCTTACCTGGGAGCCATAGTGGGAGCGGTGGTTTCGTCTATTGTGGCGTATTTCCAGTTTGAGGCTTTCATGCCTATACTGAAAATTCTTATCTTTTTCGCGGGGATACGCTTCGCTGACGACTGGGTTATACAGCCCTACATAATGAAAAAAGCGGTAAAACTCAACCCCGCGGTGATACTTTTCGCCCTGCTTGCGGGCGGTGAGCTGGGCGGCATATGGGGACTTGTTTTTTCAATACCTGTAACCTGCGTTATAAAAGAAATAGTGCAGATAGCCGTGGAACTGCAGGAAACTGAATTTCGCTGGAAACCCAAACCCGAACCCACACGGATAAGCATACCATACACATAGTAGGTAGTAGGTGGTAGGTAGCAGGCAGGGAGAATGCGACGTGGCATGCCAATAGAAACTTTTCAGGATTTAATAGTATGGCAAAAAGCGCATGTTTTAACTATTTCGGTATACAAACTCACCGCCACTTTTCCACAAGATGAAAGGTTTGGGTTGATTTCTCAAATGCGGCGCGCGGCAGTTTCGGTGCCTGCGAATATTGCGGAAGGCTTTAAAAAAAGAGGCAAGGCGGATAAAGCTAACTTTTATAATATTTCGCAGGGTTCTTTGGCAGAATTACAGTATTATTTCATTCTATCCAAGGATCTTGGATATCTAGCCGATAATTTGGGGGTTATTGCCGCTACCGATGAGATAGGAAAAATGCTGAATTCCCTAATCTCCACTATTAAAGCAAGTCTCCAATAGTTTTTGTCCCCCCCCTGCATACTACCTACTATATACCACCTACTTTTTTAACACCTGCGCGATAGTTTCTTTCATCAGGTCTACTGAGCATGGCTTTTGCAGAAAACCTTTCACATTATTTTCCTGCTTGAAAACCATTTCGGTGGAGGGGTCAAAGTGGCTGGCTGTCATTATTATCACGGGGATACTTTTAGTTTCTTCTTCCGAAAGCAGCATACGTATAAATTCAAGGCCGGACACTTTCGGCATCATGACATCAGCAAATATTACATCCGGCTTCTGCTTGACAGCGCAGTCAAAACCTTCCTGGCCGTCTACAGCTATAAACAGAGCGTAATCCTCCGAATCAAAAGCCACCCTGATAAGCTGCAGAAAATTTAAATTGTCGTCTACCGCCAGCACCTTAATTTTACGCTTTTCATCCATAGCAGGCCCCCTTAAAAACAGTAACCAGTATCCGGCAACCAGTAATCAGTAACCGGTTACCGCTGTTTACGCTGTTACAAAATGGGCAAGGAGGGAGTCGAACCCTCACTCGCCAGAGGCAAACAGGTTTTTGAGACCTGCGCGTCTACCAGTTCCGCCACTTGCCCATTTGTCGCACCCCGCGCCGCACTGCACAGCGCACGGGGCGATTAACGCCGGCCTTCAAACGGTAGCGGCCGGTGCTCCACGAGGGGAGCTAAGCTCCCCTTCGTCGTTCGCTTTGCCGCCTTTGGCGGCCCGCTCACTGAACCCCTTCTATATGGTGCCCGTGCTAACTAACGAAGGTAATCGCACGGGCTTATTTTTCCCTCCGCCACCGGCGGATTAAAGAAACATACTTCAGGATTATTCTACAACATTTACCGGCTAAACTGCGGTATCCGGTATTCAGTATCCGGTTACTGGTTACTGGTTACTGGTTACTGGTTACTGGTTATCGGTTACCGGTTACCGGTTACCGGCCACTGGTTACTTGCCGTATACCCGGTAACTCATCCAGCCTTACGGCTTTCAGCCCTTTGTTACGCGCCTCAATCAAAAGTTTTTCCACAATACGCAGATTTTTTTCTTTTACTTTCCCCCCGCCGTCGTGCAGCAAAAGAATAGCTCCCGGTTTAAGGTTTCCAAGATATTCCGCAGTCATTTTTTCTTCGGTAACCCCACCACCCGAACGCCCGCCTGCGGTCCCACCACCTGCTCCAAATTCTTGATTTGAAGCAGGTGGTGGGGCGGCGGGCTTTGTAGATGAAGCGGCTTCAGCCGCCTGTCCGGGTGGCGGGGTAATTTTATTCCAGTCGCTGCCGTATGTCCAATTTACCAGGGCGTATCCGTTTTTGGCCGCCACCGCGGACACCCAACCCCCGTTATAACCATTCGGCATTCTCAGAAAAACAGGCCTTACTCCGCAGGCTTTTTCTATTTCAGTCTGCGCTTTTACAATCTCGGAGTCCAGTATCTTTTCCTTATCGGGGAATTTATCCAGCTTGAAATAGTTTTTGTGGGAGTAGGTGTGATTACACACAAGATGCCCCGCCTTCGCCACGGCGAGAGCCCTCTCCGGATAAGTTTTGACTGAGGAACCCAGCATAAAAAAAGAGGCTTTCACACCGTATTTATCAAGAAGTTTTAAAAGATCCATGGTTATACGCCCCGGCCCGTCGTCAAAGGTAAGCGCGAAAAAAGGTTTTTTTGCGTCACCCCGCGCGTAAAATTTCCCGGCGGAGGGGTTTGCCTCAAGACAGTAACCGGCAACCGGTAACCAGTAACCAGTAACCAGTATCCAGTATCCAGTCAACAGTAGCCGGTAAACAGCGGTAACCAGTGGTCGGTAACCGGTTACCGAATACCGAATACCGAATACCGGATACCGCCGTTCGCACGCCGCCGCATCAAGGCTGAGGTTACCCACGCCCTTGCACGCGCCGAAAGTTGCGGTAATATTTTGGATTTTAATCATCGGAGAAGTAGGCAGTAGGAAGTAGGTAGTAGATAGGGGTAGCAGTATGCCTTAAAACCCTACCTACCACATACCACCTACTATCTACTTTCTCCCTACTGGCCTTGTTCGCGCTTTTCCAGGTAGCTCTTTATTTCCATCCGCGCCTGCAGCTGGCGCAGCATATAATTGGCAAGGTTCGCGAACTTGTCTTTTGAAAGTTCTTCGGCGTATTTAGCTTTGTCTTTCTCAAAATCTTTCAGGCCCTTGTTCTTCGCCAGGTAATAAGCCTTTACCTCGTCCGGGGTGACTTTCACGCTGCTATATATAAACTGCTTGAATTTGGAGGCGAGCCTGGCCTTTTTTCTCCAGGCTTCATATTCCGAGGGAGACATCTGGAACTCGTTAAAAACCGTCTGGTAATAGAGCCTGGGACTGAAAGCCTGGCCTTCCCTGAACTGGGGCGTGTTTTGTATTTCAACCGCCACCTCAAAGTCAGGCACACGCATGCCCATTTTTTCCGCCTGCAAAGAAAACATCTCTTCAATAACCATGTCCCGAAAAATTTCCTGCTTGACGCTTTTGGCTATAACGTCATTGGCATCGGAGCCGGATTCCCTTAGACTAGCCAGCACTCTGTTAACCTGCCGGCTGAATTGCCGGTAGGAAATTTTTTTTCCGCCCACTTCGGCCACGGCATCCGATGAAGAAGTAAATACCGTGCCGCTGACAAAGAAAACGGTTATTAAAAAAACCAGCGCCACGGCGATAAAAACCACCCGCTTATGTTTTGAAAAGAAAGATATCATTTTAGCAGCTCCGAGAATTAAGCTTTGGCCTCGATTTTTTCGTTTTTTGCCCGCCTGACATCGCTGCTGTTTTCCATGCGGCAATTGCCGTTGAAAACCGCGCCGTCCTCAATTATTATTTTGGGCGCGCGAAGGTCGCCTTCTACGCGGGAACCGGACATGGCTTCAATATGGTCAAGGGCCGTTATATTCCCCTTAACTTCACCGCAGACACAACAGACTTCACAGGAGATATCACCCTTTATTTTACCGGTCTTGCCGATGGTAACTATTTTGGCGTCAACCAGGGACCCGTCAATACGCCCGTCAATTTTAAGAGAACCCTTGGCGGTAAGCGTCCCCTGAAAATAGGCTTCGTTACCTACAACGGTATCACCATTCTTTGATTCAAACGAAATACCCGTGTTCTTAAAAAGGCCCATAGTTTTCCACCTTAATCCCGATGACACCTTGTTTTAATGTTAAAGTGCAAAATTAAAATCAGGACTCCACCATTTGCATTTTAAAATTTTCATTTTACATTTTCTACAGACTTCCGAAAATACCATCAAAAAAACCGCCTAAATTTTCGTCTTTTGCCCCCACTTCAAAAAACCGGATAGGGTTCTTAGGAACGCCGGTAACCCAAACCTCATAATGCAGGTGATTGCCGGTTGAAGTGCCGGTTGAGCCCATACGGCCCACCAGCTGGCCGCGCTTTAAGACCGTGCCTTCTTTAACCAAAAGCTCATTCATGTGGCCATAAAGCGTGGAATAGCCAAAACCATGGTCCACTACCACGCACATACCATACCCCTGCGCCCAGCCTGAATGGCGCACCACTCCGTCAGCCGTAACATGTATGGGCGAACCGGCGTCGCTGGCAATGTCTATGCCGGAGTGATATTCACTGGCCATTCTTAATGGCGGCAGGCGGTATCCGAAAGAAGAAGTAATGCGGCCTTGCGCCGGCCGCATAGAAGGCGTGGCCCGCACGGAATTATGACGGTTTGCCAGATACCAGGTAATTTCTGAATAGCTTGAGAGCCGTTTGCGGGATTCTTCCTGCATTTTAGAGATAGAACCGCTGAGCGCTTTCTCTTTTATCTCTTCAGCCTTCTGAGAAAGCATTTTCCGGAAATCCGTCAAATCGGAAGCGTCGGCTCCGCCAAGGGAATTGACCTCGCCCTGCAGCTCGGGGCGCATACCAAGCACTTTGCGCAGTTGAGTGTCGGTCTTTTTAGTCATTTCCAGGTATGCCAGGCCCTGCTCCACCTGCTCGGAGACCGAGGCCATTTTGGACCTTAATATTTTGTTATCCATCTTGGTGGCATAGTAATCAAAGTGTCTGCCGGCAGTGTATCCGGCCCAAATAGTAAGAAGCGACCAGGCGCCGCCGAATAGAATGAAAAAAAACACGGACAGGTTAAAACGAAGCGACGGCATGCCGTTATGCGGAACAACGAAAATGCTGATCGGCTTGCCTATACCTCTGAAAAGACGAAAAAATCGGTGAACCCACATAATGTAATTATATCAAACTAGTGTGACAAAAAGGTTACTAAAAAAGCGGCATTACGGCTTTACGGCGTGTGGTATCAGATAGGCGGCGGAGCTTTGCGCTTTACAGATGCTGGCTGGAAGACCCCGTCACTTGCCGCAGATGTGGGGGCGCTTTGAGGGCCTCCATTAATGGCCGACGGATCAAACCTCATCACGGCCCCGGACTCATCCGGCTCCGCGGGCGAAGACGACTCTCCGGCAGGGATATGCGGCATAGCCGTCATGCCGGATTGGGACAAACCCTGCATCATAGGTTTAAGTTCCGGATCGGACATGACCTCCGTCATAAGTTTCATAAAATCCGGCCTATAGGCGAATTTTGCCACAATTTTATCCATCCCTTTTATGTTGCGCATCCCGGCTAAGACTTTCAAGGGGTTGTTGCCGCGCGAATCCGCAAGCGCCTTTCTGAAAGAAGGATTTTTTTTAAGTTCCACAATAAATTCTTTCACTATCGGACGGTCTGCATATTTTAAAAACGCCTTGAAAGTTTTTTTTCTGTCTACGGACACCAAAGCTTTTCCCCCTCCAGAAATAGAGCTGTTCGCGTTGATAAAAACCGTAAGCGAAGAAGGGGCAGGGCCGCCTGGGGAAAGAAAACCCTGAGACGGCGCGCCGGAATTATTTTCCGGACCTGTTTCAACAAGGCCGGAGGCGGGCAAAACCTGCTGAATGGTTTCAAAAGCCTGTTTCGCGGCTGAAATCTTCCTGTAAAGAAGCACGGCTAAAACCGCGGCCACAAGGAACACCAGCGAAAAAATAACAGCAACTATTTTTAGCAGCCTGTGACGGCCCCTTATTGCATCCAGCTCCTTTAGAAGCTCGGAATTTTCCGCTGGAATATCTTTTGAAGGTTCTTCCACGGCCACACCCCCGTTTTACCACGATGATAGAGAGTAATCAGTAACCAGTAACTCGGTAAATCAGTAATTAAGCTTTGTTTACTGCTCGCCACACTGTTTACCAATTACTATTTACTGGTTATTCAGCTTCCATAATTGACAATCGTCAGCCGTAACTGGTAGACTCATATTCTACAAAATAAACCGCGTTTTCCAGTCGGTTCCACCCGGTTTGTTTTTTGCGCCCCCATCGTCTAGCGGTTAGGACGCTGCCCTTTCAAGGCAGAGATCAGGGGTTCGAATCCCCTTGGGGGCGCCACATTTTCAAAAGACAACCGCCGGACCTCCGGCGGTGTTTTTTTGTCTAAAGTTCGTTTTTGGCCCCCTTTGTTCTGGCGACACACGCCCCCAAAAAGCCAACTTTTTAGAGCAAGTTGATTTTACATTTCTCCGACGAGAAGTGCTAAATATTTAATAGTTAACAGGTGGCATAATAACAATGAACTAGACTCGGTTTTATATTCGGTTTCCTGACCAGAAAGGCATCAAAGCCCACCGATTTTCCCAACGCTATACACTTACAGGAGTAGTATAATGGTTTATTGGATTTGGATGGAGGTCTTACCCATGTTTTCCGCCAGAGTGCTTCTCGGAGGCTTTTTGCTGGCCATAATGCCTTGTCTATGTTCCGTCGCAATTGGTGCAGATGTTCCGAAAAAAAAGCAAGCCGCGAAATCAGTCCGGCAGCCTGTGCCCTTGGCCATATCGATCGGTGTTTTCGAGCAAAGCGTATCAGAATACTGCGACTTTGAGTCCACGGTTCCGATCCGCACGGAATTCGATATCTACCCTACGAAAGAAGAACGCCGCTATGAATGCACGAATGAGCCACAGTTCGTTGTCAGCTCGGAAGACAAAGTGTATCAGTTTGACGTTCGCTTTAATTGGAGAACGGGTTCGCAACAGGGATATAACCTGGAAGAACTGGTCAAAACTGGGCTTTCCGATGGCTATGCGACCGCAAAAAGATCCCCCACCAAAGCTTTCAACAACTATGTTTCCAATACGAGCAAGTCTGTTAGTAGCACCCTTGAAAAAGACCCGACAGAACATATCGACACGACATTTATGGATGTGTCATTTATTTTCTGGCTTGAGGGCGATTTCATCCATATCCTCACTTTGCCCGCACAGAACCTGAAGTTGATCAAGGAAAGGAGATCGCATGTGATCTCAAGCAGAGGAGGCGCAGATCTTGCTTTAGGCAGGATGGAGGACCGCACAAAAGAACTATACGATGCGGCATATGCCAATAACCTGGCCGCTGTCAGACTTATACTGGATGAAAGCGACCAGAACGTTAATGTGGCTTATGACGAGAACGACACTACCCCCCTCATGCTGGCCTGCCGGCACGGCAATGAAGAGATGGCGCAGCTGCTCATCGCGAAAGGGGCCGAGATTTCAGCGGTGGATTCCGGCGGCAGACCGGTAATGGAATACATCACCATGTCCACCCCAAAATCCTATAGAAAATTACGGGCTCTTATCTTTAAAACAGCAGCCGAAAAAAAGATAGCCCTGCCTCTATCCTGGCAGGACATCTGGCTGCCAGACAACCTGCCTTATACGGCTGCCGCCACCTACCCTTCGATTCTGCCCGCTACGAACATGACGGACGGGAACCTACGGACGGCCTGGGCGGGTAAGATAGACGACGAACTCTGGCTATTTATTAACGCTGGGGCCTCGTCAATGTCAATCGTTAACGGCTATAACAAGACCCCTGCGCTTTTTAAGGCGAATAATCGGGTGACACGGCTGGCGGTATCCGTATGGGCCGCCGCGCATTTCGACGGGGACGTCTCTGAAATCGCCCGGATCTACCACGCGGCGCGGCTGACCCCCGATTATGTGATAGCCCTGAAAGACAGCGGCACCGAACAGGTCTTCGCCCTTCCGTTCAAATGGGAGGATATCGGTAAGGCAAACTCTGAAGCGCTCTCGATTCTGGTTAAAAGGGGAGACTTTAAGGGGAGGACGCTTAAATATTCTTATTTCGTGCTTCGCGCGGAGCCGGTGGAAGTTTACCGCGGCTCTAAATATGACGACACATGCATCTCCGAACTGCGGATGGGCGAGCCTTGGCAGCCAACCGAAAAATAACCGTTTACTTGCAGGGCTTGTTGCTCTTTGTCGAGTTCTTCGTAGAGGAATAAAGGAATTCCCGCTTAATCTTGGGGTCCAGCGCCAGGGCCTTGTCCAGGTCGGCGGACGCGGCGGAGAAATCCCCGGCGGCGCAAGCCGCGGCTCCGCGCAGCAGGTAGGCCCGCGCCTGGTCCGGGTCCGCCTTGAAAGCTTTATTAAAATCAGCCCCAGCTTTTTCATTCTCTCCTGACATAGCAAAAGCGTATGCCCTCTCGGCGTAGGCCGGGTAGTAGCCTGGCTCAAGCTCCAGCAGTTCCCCCCACGCCTGGGCGGCTTCATCGTATTTTTTTAGGTTTGCGCGGACACCGGCTTTTATGGCCAACCCTTTAGACTTGGCCCCGGTAAGCTCCGGCTTGTTTTTAGGCCCCGCCGCCGCAGGAACGGCTGCTGAAGCAGCGGGTTTGTTTTCAGCGGCGGACTCCTGAGCGGGTTCAGGCTTTGTCCCAACGCTGATGAACGGTTTCTTTGATGAGATAAGCCCCCTTATCTGGCGCGCGGCTGAATCGTTTTTAAGCTTCGGGTCCAGCTGAATAGCCTTGTCCAGGTCCGGTTCCGCCTTGTCCAATTGTTTGAGATTTATATATGAAACCGCCCGCAGGTAATAAGCCCGTGCATTGCCCGGCTCCAGCTCTATCACCTTTGTAAAATCGGCTATTGCCTCTTCATTGCGTTTGAGCCGGTGTAGGGCCAGGCCCCGGTCCTGGTAATAAGCCGGCGCCGAGGAATCCAGCGCGATAGCTTTGTCAAAATCCTTGAAAGCCTTGTCATGGTATTCCATGATGCCGTAGGCAATGCCGCGCTTGTGATAAAACCGGGAATCCGCGGGATACTTATTCAGCGCTTCACCGTAAATTATCACGCGCCTGTTGGAATCCGGAGCGTCCTGCGCTCGCTTAACAAATTCTTCAGGAGTCTGTGAAAATCCTGAAACCGTTTGCCCCAGCAGAATAAATGCGAACGCCGTTTTATAGATACAGCCCATACTATTCCCCCTTCTTTTTACCCGGTACTGCCAGGATTTGCTCAAGCAGGGCCTTTTCTTCGGTCCAGAAAGATATTTTACGGGCGGCTGCTATTTTATCCAGACCGGCTATTGCCGGGCGCAGCAGGCCCTCGTTTCCCGACGCCATAAGCCTGCGCGCCGCGGCCAGCCTTAACCGCCGCTCGCCCAAACCTTTTGAAATAATATCAGCCAAACCGTCAGGCTCCCCTGCGCCGGGGATATAATCCAGCGGGTTGGGCAGCCCTGCCGCGTCAAAATCAGAGAAATCACGAAAGAGCTTGCCCGTTTTAATGAGAGACAGCGTTTCCTTTGGCCACTCTCCGCCGGGATCTTTAACAACAGCGATCTTTGCTGTGGCCGGATCATAAAGGTAATACTCATCTTTTCTGGCAGAGACGTTTTTATCCGGATTGAGTTTTTTTGAATAGAACTTCCTATCCATCCAGGGAATTTTTATAAGCACCCCGTTGGACGCGGAGCGTATTTGTGAGGATTTAAAATATGTACTGGAAAGATCGGCCGCTATGCCAAGCTCCGCTATTTTTTGTGGGCCGCTCTTATCCAGTTTGAACAGGTAAACGCTCTCGAACGAGACTTTGGGCTGTCCCCCGTCGGGGAAAGCGGCTATTCCTTTTGCCGGATGATATATCCGCAATTTTAGCAGGAAATAATCCATTCCGCCGGCGTTGAAACCGGCGGAAGCGTCCAGGCTAGTGCTTGGCTCGTTTTGATAAAGAAAAGATGCCACTGCCGCCGAACAGGCCAACAGCGACATTGCCGTCACAAATATTAACTTAAACACGGCGCGCTCCAAGAGGGGCCTACTCAAAAGGCTTCCATTTGCACTGCGCCTGCCAACCGTCTTCCCTGGAAAGATAGGCCTTAAACATGGCGGCGGCGGTCTCAGCCGCTACGGGGGCGACGCTGGTGAAATGCCCGGAAGCCTCTTTATACTGCATATCAAGTCCTTTGGCCGTGTACCCGGCCTGCATGAATCCGGCGGGACTGGTGAGAGTAATGAAGAAGTTATCGCTGCTGAGCGTACCCAGCATTTTCTTAAGTTGGTCGGCGTCTGGGGCTTCAGCCTTGCTGCCGTCGGCCATTTCAATGGAGTAACCGCTGGCGGCGGAGGCCGGCGCTTCCTTCTGCGCGGCCTTGGGCTTCTTTTTGCCGAAACCGAAGCCCAGGCCGCCGAGCTTTTCCTTCAGCATATCGCCTGGAAGCGCTCCACCGGAGGCTTTTGGCCCGGCTTTCGCTTCGGCCCCGGGTTTCACTTTGGGCTCCTCCGTTTCATATGACAGAAATTTCTTCTTCGACACGGCAGAAACGCCCATCTGCTTCCAGCCGCTCCCGGAATTAATAAGGGCCAGGGACCGGAGAGTCTTCTTATCCTTATCATCGTAATAGGCGGAAGCCTGCAAACCCATTTCGTTAGTGAAATAGCGGACCTCTTTCACCTTGCCGTCCCAGGATTGGAGAGCCTTCACATCCTTCTCATCAAAGACCGTTTCGTCCATGACCGACGCCACGAACGGGGCGCTGTATTTCTTCACGCCTTCAAGGTCTTTATTCTTATAGGCGGTCAGGACTTCCTTCGCCGTTTCGGCCGCTGTTTGCGAAAACACCGGCGGCGCATAAAGAATCGATGTCAGCAGTAATGCGGTAATCAGTCTCATTTTTCCTCCAGGACTCATGACGAGTCGGTTTATTTTTAGTAACCCACGGCAAAAGCGATCATCTGATACTCCGGGGCGCCCTTCTTGCCCGGCATGCTGACAACTATCTGCAGCGGGTCATTGCCCAGGGCCACTCCCTGAACGAATTTAACGCTGACATCCTTGCCGTTCACCTTGCGGGGCAAGGCGGGAGAGGTCATAACAGCGGACAGTTTAAGTTCCGTCATTTTGTTATTGTAAAATTCAAGAACCTTATCGGCGCTATCGCTGGTCTTGTAAATGGCCGCGTCCAGATTATCAACTTTGCCCATTTCCACGAATTCGCTGCCAGAGTACAAAGGAACCTCATACCGGGCTATCAGTTTTTCAAAGCCCTCGCGGGATTTTTTCAGGTCTTCCGTGCTTTCCGATTTTCCCCCGCCGCAGGAAGACAGCGAAACCGCCAACAAAAAGATGGCTGACAGGAAACTGATTTTCTTCATAGTGATCTCCTTATATTACTTTGGCGGGAACACGCGCCCCCGCCGTTTTTACTTACCCACGGTAATTGACACCGTTGAGCCTTTTTTCACTCTTGTATTGGCCGCGGGCGACTGTCCCCTGATGATCCCAACCGGATTCCCGGTCTCCTGTATCTTGTAACCCTGTCCAACCAGTATTTTTATTCCATCCGCCCGCCATTGCCCGATAACATTCGGCACGGGGATGAGGGAGGCTGCCTCAGCTGCCCGCGCGTCTGCCGCCGCCTTTGCCAGCGCCGCCGCCTGGGCCTTGGCCGCCGCAAGCGCCTGTGCCTTGGCCGCCTGTGCCGCCGCAAATGCCGCCTCGGCCGCTGCTTGAGCCTCTACCGCCGCCTTAGCCCTCGCTGCCGCCTGGGCTTGCGCCGCCGCCTTCGCTGCCGCCTGAGCCTGTGCCGCCGCCTGGGTCTGCGCTGCCGAGGGCTGTCCCTGCGCCGCAACAACGGCCTCCTGCTTTATATTGAAATCCGGCACCCCGCCGGGGCCCCGGGAACTTACAGGGGCCGGTACGGCAGCGGCCGCCGCTGCGGGGGCTGCTTCTTTCTGAGCTTTTACTATTTCCACCCGGCGGTTAAGCGCCCGGCCTGCTTCGGTAGAATTGGTGGCCAGGGGTGAAAGCGGCCCCCCCCCGTGCGCCGACAGCATACCGGCAGGAACGCCGTATTTACCGATGAGCGTCTCTTTCACGGCGCCGGCCCGGTCCTGGGCGAGCTTCATATTGTCGGCCAGGGAGCCCTCGCCGTCGGTATGGCCGACCACGTAGAACACTTCCCCGGACGCCTTAAGAAAAGCCGAAAGCTCCGCCAGGGTGGCGTCGGATTCCGGTTTTATCCCGGACTTGCCCGTGTCAAAGGTTATGCCATACATGGCAATGCGCCCTTCGGCGAGAATGGCTGCGCCTATCTTGGAGGCCGGGACCACCTGAGTATCAAGGCCAGCTGCCTGCGCCACATCCACGCGGTAACTGGGATAGCTCCACCAGCCGGAGCTGACGTAAACTGAAACATAGAGATCCCCGGACGCGCTTTTTTTGCGGGCGGCAATATAACTGCCGCCTCTAGAGATTGGAGCGGAATTCCCCCAGCCGGGGTCGTTCTCAAAAGGATTCTGTTTGTACCAAAGGCTGCTAAAGTCTGGGCCGCAGGCCTCCTTCTCACAGGCAAATACGATTTCAAAACCATTATCCTTAAGATATTTCTTATAAACCGAGAATATCTCAAAAACGCTGTTTTTCTCGGTGGCTTTGTAGAGGATCGCGGATGTTTTCCCCTCCAGCGTTGTTACAGAGCTTATCAAGCCTTTTTCAGACGGCCCGGCGGCGAAGTTATAGCGGCCGTAGTTGACAGTTTCATTGTGATGGACGCTGGTGTTTTCAATCGGCCGGACCAGTTCCTGCGCCCAGTTAAGCTCATCAGCCCCCAATGCCGGTATGGCAAGAACCGCCGCCATAAATAAACCCGCCATAATATTGATCATTTTTTTGAAACACATAATGTCCCTCCTTGATAATCACATCGATACCCACGGTACCAACGAGCCTGTTAAGTCATCACTAATTCGGAGTCACTGAGGTTGCGGTTTTCCTAGAATAAATAATAATGAAACAACCCCGCGCAAAACCCTGCTTAATATTACTATTTTTAAGGCTTTGAACGAAAAATAAATGCAATTTCGAATCCCGCTGGCCCCTAAGTAGACGGGATTCGAAATTTTGAGGTTTACAGGGCTCCAGGGGCCGCTGAGAGGAGTTTTTCACCCGCTTGGCCGATGATTCTGAAGAGGTCTAAAGTGAGTTCAAAGGCAGGTATAAAACGGGTTTCCCCTATGAAGGGCGAATCTAAAAAGTTAGTTTTTGGCCCCCGTTGACCGCGCCAACTTCTTCAAAAAAACAGCCCGTTTCGGGGCTAGTTTTTTTGGCGCCACAAAGCGGAACATAATTATGTTCCGCGCGGGGATTCGAAAGCCGGACCTGCGGAGCGAGCACGCGGAGCAGGGAGGCGGGGTCGCGACCCTTGCACGGCGACGGCCGGGCAAGGAGTTGTGACCTAATCCCTCCCCCACCAAGGCGCCAATTTCAGCTGATTTCTCGTCGAGAAATCAGTTTTTTGTCTATCAGACCCAAATCACAAGAATTCCCCAAAAAAGCCCGTTTTTACCCCAAAGTGCACACTCAAGTGCACACTTTCCGTTCGCAAAAAAGTGATTTTCCCAATGGGAGGTCTGTGCCAAACCGAGGCAGAGATCTATTTCTTCTGTTCGAATAACTACCAATATTCTGGTAATCAGCGGTATTGTGTTCAGCTGTCTGTTCCGGGTGACAACATTTGCCCTCAGGAATGGACATTCCCTTCGGGGCACTATATCCCCGGCAAAAGCTGTTCATCTTCGCTGACAACGGCATAGCCAAGCATCTTATAAGTTTTCAAACGCTTCCTATGCATGTTAGCCAGAACAGATACCCCGGAGTCCACATAATCGTAGATTACTACATTTGTTTTATCCACGTGCTGCCTGTGCAATCGGCCGGCATATTGGACTATTTTTCCTTTGAACGAGGCTGGCATTGTCAAAAACAATGTATCCAACCGGGGTTCATCAAATCCCTCGCCAATATAAGAACCGGTAGCGAGGATGGCTTTGCGGCAATTATCAGGATAATGCTTCAACTCTTCAAATATTTCACGCCGTCTCTTCTGGCGCAAGCCGCCGTAAAGCACAGCCAGAAAATCGGTCTTATCTTTCAACAGAGTCTCAAGAGCGAGCAAATGCTCACGCCGCTCGGTTAGAATAAGCGGAAAACGTCCGGCGCTCAAAACTGCGTCGATGTCCTTTAAAATCTGCATGTTGCGCCGCTCATCAGCGGTCAGCTTCGGCCAAAGCTCCTGAATTTTCGAGTTATCATTCCATTCGGCGGCGAAATCGGTACGCCTCACCATAACTTTAGAATTTGGCGCGCAGGCAAGCGAGTCCGTATCTTTTATCCGGTGGATTACCGGACCGCATTGCATATGTATTATGGACTGATGTCCGTCCCGTCTGTATGGAGTCGCAGTTAAACCAAGAACGAATTCAGCTTTAACCTGGCTTAACACTTTTTCAAAAGAAGCCGCCGCGACATGATGGCACTCGTCCATGATTACAAAACCATATTCCGCCACACGATCATCAACGCCTTCGACTAAATCCAGGCTTTGTACCATTGCGACATCAATTACGCCTGTGGATTTGTTTTTACCGCCGCCTATCAGGCCGACATCTTTTTTATCTATACCGAGCAAGGCGGAAATCTGGAGCCGCCATTGTTCCATAAGCGGTCTTCTATGCACAAGAATAAGCGTATTAACCTTACGGCGCGCCATTGCCGCGATGGCAATCACGGTTTTACCAGAACCGGGAGGCGCGGAAAGGACGCCGAAATCAACGGGAAGAATATCGTCAAGTGCCGCTTGTTGCAACGGATTTAATGTTCCAAGGAAATTGTGGTCTATCTTTTTACCGGGGAACCGCTTGTTTTCAAGATTCAGTTTTACGCCGTACTCGGACAACACTACTTTCATATCTTCCAGGCAGCCGCGCGGCATTGAAAGCCAGCCTGCATCCAATTCGGCGCAGCAGATTATCCGCGGAGTGGCATGAGTCGAAAATCGCATCTTCTGTTTTTTATAAAACTCCGGATTGTGAAAAACCGCCAGATGTTTGAGCTGGTTTATAAGCGCGGAAGGAATATTCTCTGTTTTAACATAAACTCTGTTCGACAGCACAACCTCGATAATGGCAGGCAGATCATTAATATTCACATTAAACCGCTTTTTGCCGGACGGAGGCCTAGTCCAAGGCTCGTCTTCCTCATCTATCGGACTCCAGCGGGCCGGTATCCTGCCTCCGGTCTTTTCCAATTCGGCAACCAGCGATTCCGTTTCAGCACGCGAAAGCTTTTTAACAGAGGCCAGATATGCCCATTGACTAGGGTAGGGAACGCCGGCTTCGTTTATAAGACACTATTACCGGCAAGCACAGCCTCTTTTTGCAGCGGCAAAGCTATAAGATTTCCGAATCCGCCCTGAGGCATTATATCCTGATTAGGAAAAAGCCTGTCATAGCTTTTCATGGCGAGTTGGCAGCGTTTCACCATAGTTTTGGATATAAGACAGGTTCCAAGCCGCCTGGCCAGGGAAGCGGGAACTTCTTCGCTAAAAAATACCCAGACATGCCCGCCGTTACCGGAACGGGAACGCTCCACGGCGACGAGAACTTTCTCAAAAACGCACGCTTCCCTGATAGCGGCTATATCCTCAAGCCAACTGTCCCCATCAAAATCCATTGCGAGAAAAAAGCAAGTGTCATTGCTTAACAAAGGATAAACGCCAGCCACGAGTTCACCTTCTAAATGTTTATAAACTGTGTTTTCATTAAAAGGCAGGAATTCCCTGTTTTGACAATCGGCGCAGCGCAAGGCCGGCTTGCGGCACAATACTCTATCCCATTCATGCTTGCAGGCCGGGCTGTAGCCGCTTTTTCCAGCACGGCTTTCCCAACGTCTGGCATAAACATCCTCACGGCCACGGAGACGACTTCTGAATAATGAGATTTTTTCTTCAGGGGAAAACTGTTTTGTTATTTTTGGCGGCAAATCCGGATATTCAGCCGCAGAAAGTGTGGTAAGATACTGCCGCTTAAGTTCGGCCAAAACGGCGATTTGAGAATCTATTTTTGAAACTTCTTCAGCAAGTTTGTTCCTGTCGAAGGATTCGCTCATAAGTCCCGGGTATTTATAGTGACGACATAATCTCTTTTATTGCAGGATTCTTTCAGGACTTTTGAAAAAGTCTTCGAGTTTTAGTGTTAATATACCGTTGCGCCCGTGGGAATCGCCGATAATAAGCCCTGTTGCGTCTTTATTGTGCGACAGAAAAGCACATAGGGCTCCGGTTTTAGCAATATTCCCGGACTTAACCTCTATCGCAAGTATCTTTTTTCCTATTTTAAAAATATAGTCCACTTCCTCGTCCCGCTCGCGCCAGTAGAACAGCTCACCGCCGCTTTGCTCAGCCAACGTGACAAGCGCCGCCCCCACAGCATTTTCGACAAGCCGTCCGCGCCAAACGGAGTTCTGCAAATCTTCGCCGCCGGACGGCAGTGTCATGGCATTAGCCAGGCTGTTGTCCCGCAGGATTATTTTAGGGATAGAACCGCGCTGCCTGATCTTGTTTCCGCTCCACCGCTGAAGCGTGGACAACAAATACGCAGCCGACAAAAGATGTAAGTAATGCGCTATGGTTGTAGTATTGCCGGCATCTGAAAGCTGCCCCATCATTTTTTGAAAACTCAGAATTTGGGCCGGATGCGCGCATGCCACTCCAAGCACCTGCCGTAAAAGAGCCGGCTTTTGCACCGGAGACATCAACAGGACATCTTTTCCCACTACCGTTTCCACAATCGAATCGCGTATATACCTGCCCCACCGGGCGTAATCCCCATTTAAAGGAATCGCACCGGGATAGCCGCCGAAAATAAGGTAATCCTCTAACGTCAGACCGAAACATTCATGACATTCGGAGTATGTCCAATGTGGAAACCGATGTAATTCAAAACGACCTGTAAGACTTTCGCTAAGCCCGCGCTGAACAAGCAAAGCTGATGAACCGAGTAAAAGAATTTTTATCCTGATTTTGTTCCGCTTATCCTCATCCACCAGTTTTTTTATCGTTTCGCTCCAGCCGGTTATCTTTTGTACCTCGTCCAGAATCAAAAGTACAGATTTATCTTTCACCACCATGACTCTGGCGGCATTCCAATGCGCTTCAATCCATGCTGTTGATGGAATGGCTGGTTTATCGGCAGCTTCATACAAAGACAGCCCGTGCCACGCGTCTTTCAAGTGCAGAGCGAGAGTCGTTTTGCCTACCTGTCTTGGCCCAGAAATGACCTGTATCGGGATATGCCCATCCTGAAGAGCTTTCAAAACGGGGCCATAGTAATTTTTACGCACAAATTCTTTAGCCATGCTAAAATTCTACCAATGCAAACAGGGCTTGTCAACAAATTACTCAATCCATTGAGTAATTTGTATTGAACAATCTTTATACGACAATTTTATTTATACGCACATGGCCAATACCGATAAAAAGTGCACATCGAAGTGCACACTTTTATGTATACCATTTTTCTATTCCACCGCTACCAGCATAAATAAAGTGTTATGTATTAAGGACTTTTCAGGGTTTATGGGGAGGTATAATTCCGAATATCACTGCCCTTTCAAGGCAGAGATCAGGGGTTCGAATCCCCTTGGGGGCGCCAATTTCAAAAGACAACCGCCGGACATGCGGCGGTGTTTTTTTGTCAAAAGTTCGTTTTTGGCCCCCCTTGTCAGGCTGCCACAACACTCCCCAAAAACGAACTATTTATTTCCGGCCTTTAGCTATCTTTTCATTGAGAGCTTTGGCTTTTATGGGAGTGCGGAAGCGGCAAGATTCCATATTTATCCGGCTTATCGACCAAGGGTAATGGCCCATTTTGCCTGTAATAAATTACCCCGGGGGTTTTCCCGGGGCAATTTCATATCCAGCATTGCCGCGATTGTTTTACCAGAGATTAATATCTAACTGGACCGTGAAAGTATCAGCCCCGGCCATTTTGTGGTTATTGTATACGTCGTAGCCGAATATCACGCTCGTGTTGGAGGCAAAGGCCCAGGAGACGCCGAAACTAAAGGCGCCCATGGCCGAGTCACTTCCCTGATAATCGACAGCCGCCCAAAGCTTGTCGGAAACTTCGCTGATGGTCCTGTCCCATGAGAGAAGAACCCCGGTGTTGGCTTTGTCACCGTTGTCATCCAAAAGAACATTATCGTTGCCCGAGTAGTAACCTGCGGATAGCCTTCCGAGCTTGGCCAGGTTCTTAGCGGCCAGACCGTAAACGATATTTTGGTTGGTAACACCCTGTTTCATGCCGAAATTATAACCTCCGATGGCCAGTGCCGGTGAGCCGGCAAAAGCAGTTCCTTCCGGAGTGCCGACCTTGACATGCACATAGAAAGGATAGTTGTCAGAAGCCAGACCCGCTTTCATAATATCGAATCCGACCTCCGCCTGAACTTTTTCATAAGGCAGTATCCCGACAGTGGGGCCGGCCATAAAAACAGGCGCTTTCCATAAGCCGCCGGGCTCTCTTTTGGCCGCTAGATAGTTGTCCACGTTAAGATGTAGACTTTTATACTTCTGTATATCGGTCGAAGGTATCCATATTTGTGTGGACGGTGTGGCATTGGCGGCCAGCGGGGCCAGGCTGAGAGCGAGTATGGCTATAAGTTTAACGGTTTTCATGGCATCTCCTTAAGTTAGAGAAAAACCCGCCCGGGTTTTTGCCCGGGCGGTAGTTGGAACA
Source organism: Elusimicrobia bacterium GWA2_51_34 (assembly GCA_001799565.1). GTDB lineage: Bacteria > Elusimicrobiota > Elusimicrobia > Elusimicrobiales > UBA9959 > UBA9634. The sequence continues at coordinate 28,194 of MGTS01000039.1, forward strand.
AGGCTTAATGCAGATAGGCGGTTTCGCCGTGCTGCGCTTCGTCCATGCCGGACTCTTCTTCTTTCTCTGTGGTCTTCACCGGCGTCACCAGGTTGATGATGTACAGTGCGACATAAGAGAACAGGAAGGCGTAAATCGCGGTGCAGACCACCGCCGCTACCTGCTTGCCGAAGAACGCCGGGTTGCCGTGCCAGAGGCCGTTGGCGCCGGCAGCGTTGACCGCCGTGGTGCCGAATATGCCTAGCATTATCACACCCAGCACGCCGCCCACCCCGTGCACGCCCCAAACATCCAGCGCGTCATCCCAGCCCATCTTGTTCTTCATATTGACAGCCATATAGCAGACCACACTGGCCAGGATGCCGATGAAGACCGCCGCCTTGGTAGTGACGTAACCTGCGCCGGGTGTAATAGTGGCCAGGCCCGCTATGGAGCCGGTCAACAGGCCAAGGAACTTGGGTTTCTTCTCGAAGTGCCAGGCCAGGAACAGCCAGGTAACAGCCGCGAAAGAAGCCGCCAGGTCGGTGTTGACGAACGCCAGCGCCGTGACGGCGTCAACCTTCAGTTCGCTGCCGGCATTGAAGCCGTACCATCCGAACCATAGCAGGCCAGTACCCAGCGCCACCAGCGGGATACTATGCGCGGCGTCGGTCACTTTGCGTTTACCGACAAAGAACACCGAGGCCAGCGCAGCGAAGCCTGCCGTGGCATGCACCACTATGCCGCCGGCGAAGTCGAGCACTCCCCACTTGGCCAGAAGCCCGCCGCCCCAGACCATGTGTACGAGAGGGAAGTACACGAAGATCAGCCAAGCGACCAGGAACACAAGGTAGGCCTTGAAGTTGATACGGTTGGTGAACGCACCGGTGATGAGCGCCGGAGTTATCTGGGCGAACATCATCTGGTAGGCGAAGAACACCAGCAACGGGATGCTGTTGGAACCCGAGAAGGGCGTATTCAGATCAACGCCTCTCAGGAAAGCCATATCCAGGTTCCCTATTATTGCGCCCTCACCGCCGGAGAAACACAGCGAGTAGCCGAAAGCGTACCACAGCACCGTGGTAACGCCGAGAGAAACAAAACTCTGCATCATTATGCCCAGCACGCTCTTGCGTCCCACAAGCCCGCCATAGAAAAAAGCAAGGCCGGGGGTCATGAGCATGACGAGACTTGTCGACACGAGCATGAACCCGGTATTTCCGGTATCGAACATATAAGGTTTTCCTCCGTATTGGTATTTGCGGCGATTATTACGCGCAAAGTAAATTGTACGGATTGCGAATGTGGTGTGGTATCAGGGATTCCCTGAGAGGTATGGTTGAAAAACCTTACAAACTTAGCCCAAAAGTTTCAGTTGAAACTTTCCCGTTCCCAGCGCTCACGGACCGCTTCGCGGTGGATACACCGTGGATTTGGCGGCAATGCCGCCTCAAATCCACGACCCGCTGCTGCGGGGAATCCTGCATAGTTCTGTTCTCCTGATTCCTCAATGAAAATCATCTTGAACTGTAGGATTCGGGTTAGCTGAGTGCCCGGCACTAATCCCGGGCGAACAAGGGCGGATATGGTTACAGGCTTACCAAACCCTCTTTCACCGCATAACGGGTCAGGCCGGCGATGCTGGTAATCCCTATTTTTTCCATTATCTTTTTGCGGTGGGTTTCAACGGTTTTAACACTCAAACTCAGCTTATGTGATATTTCCTTTGTTCGCAGCCCTTCAGCCAAAAGTTGCAGCACTTCCCTTTCACGGGAAGAAAGTATATTGAATGGGCTGCGGGGATCTCCGGCGGGACCTTTGATGTAGTCACTCAACACCAGGCTGGTAATGCCGGCACTCAGGAAAAAACGCCCACAGTTCACGGCTTTAATAGCATCCAGCAATTCTTCAAAGGCCGAATCCTTAAGCAGGTAGGCGCGTGCGCCCGCCTTGAAGATCTCGGTCACATACTTTCTGTCATTATGCATTGAAAGCGCTATAACGCGCGCGGTTTTGTGGGCCTTGGCGAGTTTGCGCGAGGCTTCTATCCCGTTCAAGCCCGGCATGGAAATATCCATGATAACGATATCAGGAGAAAGCTCCTTGGTGAGCCGTACTGCCTCTATTCCATCCCGTGCTTCGCCCACAACCTTTATGTCGGCTTGTTTTTCAAGCAATGCGCGCAAACCTTCACGAAATATTTTGTGGTCGTCACAGATCAGTATCTTTTTTACCATATTCATTTATCCTTACCGAGAGGCGCGGTTATTACGGCCAGTGTGCCGGAACCGGGACGCGAGCTCAACCGAAAAACACCGCCCAAGCGTGAAACTTTCTCTCTGATGGAAAAAAGCCCGAATCCGCCCTTGGCCCCGTCATAAACTGAGGCGGCCACAGGATTAAAGCCGCGACCATTATCCCTTACCGTAACGGTTATCTTGCCGCCTGCGCGGCTCACACGCACCTTTACTTCCGAAGCGTTAGAATGCTTCACGGCATTTATAAGCAACTCTCGCGCAGACTTGAAGATTAACACGCTGGTCTCAGTAGGCAGGGACATGCGCCCGCCCTCCCCACGAAAACCCACAATCAGGCCGTGGCGTTTTTGCGTATCCTCGGCTAACCGTTCAAGGGCGCTCTCAAGCCCCAGTTCATAAAGTATTGGTGAAGCCAACTGAAAGGTAAGGTTCCGGGTGGCAAGTATCGCTTCGTCTATAAAACCCGAAAGGTTCTTTAGTTCACTGGAGGCTTCGGAAGCGGAACAGTGTCCGCGCAAGGCCCCCGCTTTCATTTTTGCCATAGCCAGCGTCTGGCCGATTATATCATGTAGATCCGTGGCAATTTCCCTGCGTTCGCGTTCTTCGGTCAATATAAGCTCGGAAGAAAGGCCTCGCAGTTTTTCCTGGTAAGAAAGTATTTCCTTTTGCCGCAGTTCCCGCTCTTTAACTTCACGCTTCAACGCAAAATTGAGTTTTTCCAACTCCGCCGTACGTTCCTTCACACGCCGCTCCAGGTCTTTGTGGGCATCCAGCAGCGCCTTTGATGCCAGCTTGCGCTCGAAATAAACCCTGAGCATGTCGGCCAGGGAATTGATCAGGTTACGCTCCTCAGCCAGGAACGGGCCTTCCGCCTCTTTAGGCATTTTTTTACGGTAATAAACCTCAATGCGCCCGGTCAGCTCCGGGCTTACACGGAAATCGCAGGCTTGTAGCCAGCGTGTGCACTTAAAGCCGTGATTCCGGCTTTCGCAGTCTCCGATAACTATGCGTCCTGATGTGATTTCCGGGTACTGCCATGCCGGAGCAATAAGCTTAACGACGCGATCAAGCACCTCTCTTGTGGAAAGAGTGTCATCCTGCAACACGCAAACCGTTGAATGTAGTGCCGTCAACTCCTTAACACGCTCCCTCAATGCATGTATAACTTCGTTCTTCGGCACCTCCGGATGCAGCGCATGGATAGCCTGGGAAGGTTTCAGTAGTTTATTGCGTGTCTTAAGAGTAGGAGACATTAGCGTCAGTTTACAAAATAACTCCCGAAGGGCCAAATTTTCTCTATAAACACGTAAAGAAACATAAATTTATCGTTGTTTTCGTGGTTGAACAGGAAATTTAGAATCCCACTGGCCCCTGAGCTGACGGGATTCGAAAGAGGTTTTTTTATTTGGATTAGGGTGACACACAACTTAACCAAACAGGAATTAAGTTCTGTTTCACCTCAACCAGTGTTGGTATTAAGCATGTTTCGCACAGCCAGCGATATTTCGATCGTAAAAAACCCGAAAACAAACAGTCCCACATAGGAGATCAGGATTTGGCTCGGAAGCACGAATATGAGCAGGGATGCGACCGCGAACAGGTGGATGGAAACAAACACCATCACTCGAGCAAGCATTTCGTTCAGATATTTACATAATATATAATGGGCATATACTTGGATAACAGTGCAGCCGCTCCGGTCGCCTGTTCCAAAACACCGGGCAGGAACAGCGTAATTGTATATTTGATGAACTTAGGAAATAAAAGCTGGGGGAATAAAACGAAACAAGCGTTCTGCCTGTTGATGCTGTTGTTGCTGTTGCGCGCTTCATGCCATTCCGAAGCTGTCCCTTACCTGGAAAGCATAAATTCAGAATCCGATTTCACTTCCCTTGCCGCCCCCTCTTTCCTTGCAACCTCCCAGGATCTACCCATGGTAATGCTGGTTCTGGACAGGGCGGATGGCGCCGTTTACTATATCAACACCGCTGTATATCCGCTGCACTCGGATTTTATAAACGCCCAATATCTCTCATTCGACAAAGGAACGGACTTTGACAGGGAAAACAACCGCGGCCGCGAAACCGGCCGGTTTTTAATGGGATTCCTTGTCAAAAGAAAAAATTGCTACACACTTGAGTTCTGGAGCGACAACTCCGTAACCTCTGAGCTGATTAGAGAGCTTTACAGTGCAGTAAAGGCAGCTTTCTTTGGAGCCTGCCTGGAATTCAACCCCCTCAGCCAGGGGCAACTGCTCCCCATAGCCGAGGTCCCTTTCTTTAAGCTGTATATAGACGAGATCCTGCCCAGGTACCAGCTGATAAGCGAAGGTGTTTCATACGGCAAGGTCGTGATATCGGAAAGGCTTAGGGGACACAGCAAGGGAGTCATTCACATTAGGAAAGACTCACCCAAATCACTGAAGCCGGACCTGGCCGGTTTTGTAACCAGCCAGCCCGGGGACCTTTCCCATGCGTGCATATTGGCCAGATCTCTTAACCTGCCGGCTTTCCATATGCCTGACGCGGAAAATTATTTCCGGCGGTTTGAGGGCCGGCATATTAGATTTGAAGTCAGGCACGGAACTTTTTCCGTTACACCGGGTAGTCCGATGAAAACCTATCAGTTCGTTACGGAACGCTCCTCCCGCCGCAAACGTACTCTTTATGCCGACTTCGAGTGGAAAAAACTGACCGAGCTTAAAGATCAACTCGCCTCTGACATCCCGCGCTTCGGGGCAAAATCCGCCAATCTGGGACAAGTTGTCAACTTTGGGATTCCGGGAATAGAAATCCCCCTTGGTTTTACTATTCCTTTCTATTATTACGGCCAATTTATAAGGGAAAACGGGCTTGGAACCTATATCTCAGCCCTCCTGGAAGACCGTGACCTATACCGTGACCGGATTTTAAGAAAAGAACGCCTTGCCGGCTTGCGCAAACGCATCCAAGCCGGAAAGATCAATCCCGTGCTTGCGGAAGCTGTTCGCGCCAAATTAGCAGGCGATTTCGCGGGAAAAGGCGTCTTTGTAAGAAGCTCCACAAATTCCGAGGATATGCCGAACTTTACGGGCGCCGGACTTTACACCACCGTCCCGAATATGCGGGACGCCTGACAGGCGCTTGAAGCCGTCAAGACAGTCTGGGGCTCCATTTGGAACGACAGGGCATTTGATGCGCGCGAGATCGCCGGCCTGGACCACAATACCGCTGTACCAGCCGTCCTTATCCAGGAAGGCAAAGATGCCGATATGGCCGGGGTAATGTTCACCAAGACCGGACATAGCGGCGCTTACTCCGGCTGCGTGGAAATAGGGACCAAGAAAGGTTTGGGGATAAGGGTCGTGGAAGGCCACGCCGAACCAGAGCTGACATTTTATTGCGGAGAGGGCCGGATTTCATCGGTAAACCCGTCCAAGGACGACAAGATGCTCCACTTTGGTGAAAACGGCGGGGTTATTGAAACCGGGACCGCTCCAGGGGGCTTTCTGCTTAGCAAGGACATGATACGCCGGCTGGCAGAAGCGGGGCTTGAAATAGAAAAAAAATTCAACGGGATTCCGCAGGATATAGAATGGCTGGTGATCGGGAACACCATTTACATAGTGCAGGCGCGGCCTTACACCCAAGATTAAGGTGACACACAACTTAACTAAACGGTAATTAAGTTCTGTGTCACCTTAACTATCACATTAACTCTAAAAAAAGTTTATGGCAACACGACATACCGTTGTCGCGGTCGTCTGCTATGCTATTTAGGCCTGCAGCGAAAGGAGGTCTTATGTCACGCATAGCCAGGGTAGTAGCGCCGGGATATCCGCATCATATTACACAACGCGGGAACAGGCGGCAGAAAACTTTCTTTAACGACGGAGATTTTAAGCTTTATCTTCAGTTAATGAAAGAGTGGTGTGAAAAATGCGGGGTTGAAATCTGGAGCTATTGCCTTATGCAGAATCATTCCCACCTGGTGGCCGTGCCGCGGGATGAGGCTGGCTTAGGACGCGCAATAGGGATGGCTCACTGGCACTATACCCGCCTTATCAACACCCGGGAGGGATGGAAAGGCTGTTTGTGGCAAGGGCGGTTCGCGTCCTATATCATGGATGAGGCCTATCTTTGCGCCGCAGTCCGATATATTGAATATAACCCGGTGCGCGCGGGTCTTGTTGCGCATCCTTGCGAGTACCCCTGGAGCAGCGTCAACAGCCGCCTTTCAGGGCAGACGGATCTGCTGGCTCACCCGGTGCGATTGAACGAAATTCTTGCCTTGCGGGGGCCTCTTGCGGATTGGGATTTAAAAAAAGAGGAAATAAATATAATAAAAAAGCATTCCTCAACAGGGCGTCCGCTTGGAGGGAAAGAATTTATTGCCGCTTTGGAAGGCAGCCTGGGGCGAAGTCTGGCTAAACAGCGTCCAGGCCCTAAAACCAGAAAACGGAATTAAGTTCTGTGTCACCTTAACTTAAACTTACAAGTGGATAAAGTCCTGTCTGCCGCTTTCCAGATACAGCGCCAATAACAGATAGTCGCGCAGGTGCCGTGTCAGCAGGAAGTTCTCGCGGACATGCTCCCGGCCATTTTCGCCCAATTTCTTCGCGTAGGCGGGCTCGTGAAGCAGGCGTTTCATCCAGTAAGCAGAACCTTCTATCGTGCGTGTCAATATTCCGGAGTATTTATGGGTTATCTGTAACGGTATGCCGCCCACCGCCCCAGCTATTACAGGTTTGCCTTTCCACAAGGCTTCAGAAACCGTTAACCCGAAACCTTCTTTAAGCGACTTCTGTAATATTATCGTGGAGGCCCGCTGTATAGCGTTTATTTCGATATTACTGGTAGGAGGGAGACAGATAACTATTATATCCGAAGCGCCTTCCGCCGCGGCACGAACCTCCGCCAATACCTGGGAGCCTTCGGGATCATCATCCGCGCTGCCACCTACCAATAGCAGTCGCGCCGTAACATAAGGCTGTATCTTTTTAAAGGCTTCTATCACGCCCAGCGGGTCTTTAAGCCGGTCAAAGCGAGAGACCTGCGTTATCAGCGGCTTGTCCGTCGGAATATTCAACCGGGCCATAATAGCCTTAATCTCAGCATCAGTCAGTTCTTTGTTCTTATCGGCCAGCGGGTCTATGGAAGGCGGAACCTGGAACTGCTTTATGGGCAGCTCCTGGGAGAAAGACGGAGCCGAGATCACCGCCGCGTCATAACGTGAAACATAGCCGTGCAGGAAATTCCAGACATCCGCCTGCCGGTTGGAAAGGTCTATATGGCAGCGCCACACCCATTTGGCCCCCGCCGGCTTTTTGTCTATAAGACCGGCAGGTTGCGGGTCGTGTATCAGGGCCACATCGGCGTCCAGGTTTAAGGACTCCATATTGGCCTTGAGAATATCACGGTAAAGCTGAAAATCAGCGTCAGTCAGTTTCTGGTATGTGCCATGCAAGGCATTATGGAATTTCTTGGTTACCGCGTAGAAATCTTCACCGCCCTTGATAAGTTCCCAGCGCGGTTTTATCCCCAATTCCGTCATCATCGGCAGCATCCGGCTGAGTATCTCGGCCACACCGCCGCCCACCGCAGTAGAATTCACATTGAGAATCGTTTTACCTTTGAGCCTGGAGGCGATTATTTTCAATTCTTCTATAGCGCTGGGACCAGCAGAAGTAATATATTCATCTATTTTAGGCACGGGACACCTCCGCCAGGCGATGCTCTATTATTCGGATTATCCTTTGCCTTAAACTTTCAAGCGTATAGGAATAGGGGTCAAGACGGGAGATTTCTTTGCCTATAATCTCGTCGTTAAAGTTTATTTTGAACCAATGAGAGAAGTCGTCGACGCCGTATGGAGGGCGCAGACGCGCCTCAAAAACGTGCAGGTAAAGGCTGGAGACGCTGACATTGCGCAGGCATTCAATAAAACCCGCATAATCGCCGGCGGCGCCTTCCGTAGGCAGCGAAAACCTTATAGCGCGCATGAAATGAAATTCACGCCCCGGAGCCACAATACGCATAGGATCGGAATTCTCCGAGATATGGCGCTCCAACATTTTCACGAAAGCTTCCCGTATATCCGCCAGAGAATGATATTGCACGATGTCTATCGAAGTCAGTTCCTCTCCCAACCGGTCAGCCTGTACCGTATTGGTTACCCAGTAAGCAAAGTCGTTGGCGCCTTCCGGCACCAGGTGGTGTGATTGCTTTATGAACCGGTGCGTATGATGATAAATAACGGCATCGTCCGCCGCCTTAATACCCTCCAGCAGCTCCGCTATGTTAAAGGCTTTACGCCCTGTGACTTCGGTAAGCGTCAGCCTTGTGCGAAATCTGAACGGCTCAACGATCTTTATTTTCATTTTATACCCCGCCGCCTCGCGGAAACAATGAACCGCAGCAGGCGCAAAACTTCGGTTTGTCCCGCCAGGAAATATCCGGCCCGTGACAATGTTTTGCGGCCCACACGTATTGTTATTCCCTTTTTAGCAAGAGCGTTAAACATATCTTCGTCCGTAAGGTCATCACCCACAGCGACATTCAGCGTACATCCAAGCTGCTTTGACAGCTTGTCTACCGCGCTGCCTTTGTGGGCCGCGCCTTTTGGCAGCAGCTCGAACACCAGGTGACCGCTTCGCCAGCAAAGCGCCTTGCTTTGCGCGGCCATTAAAGCTTTCATCCGGCTGAAGAAACCGCGTCTATAAGCCGCTTTCAGGTTGCGATAATGCACGCTGGCAGAAAACACTTTATTCTCAACCAATATACCGGTTCCCGGAGGGAATCGTTCCTGCATATCAGCGGCAATACTGGCCACCAGATCCCGCGCTTTCGCCGCGCCCGCGTCCCGCCAAACAAACCCCAGGCCTTTTATTTCTATACCATGGTTACCGCCATAATACAAATTCCGCAAACCAACCAGCTTACGCACGCTTTCCAAAGCACGCCCGCTGAGGATGAAAACAGAAACTCCAGACAATGCCGCCAACGCCCGCAAGGCCGTCTTAAACTCCGGTTTAAGCCTTGCTTGCCCAGGGGTTTCAGCCAGCGCGGCCAATGTGCCGTCAAAATCCAGCGTCACCAGCAATCCCGGCGCTGATACAATGCGATTGCATACCTCATCCGAGTTTTTCCAAAAAAGCTTCATTTTATACGCTCGTAAGCTTAAAATCGTCCATTCTCAACTTCATCAACTCTTCAGTCAGGTTCGCCGCCCATTTATAAATGTTGTTCTCGTGCAGATCCTGACGCATGCGGGTCATCCGTTCCTCCACCTCCGCTTTTGGCATGGTAAGCGAGTAGTAGATAGCGTCAGCCATCTGCTCAATATCATAGGGGTTTACTATCAGCGCGTCTTTAAGCTCCCGCGAAGCCCCGGCGAATCGGCTGAGTATCAGTACCCCGCGATGGTCGTCGCTGGCGGCGACAAACTCTTTGGCCACCAGATTCATGCCGTCGTGCAGAGAAGTCACCATGCAGACATCAGCTATCTTGTAGAATTTTGTTATCTCCTTGTGGTCATAGTGTTTTTCCAGAAAGGCTATCGCTTTCCAGTCCTTGGCCTTAAACTTCCAATTCACCCTGTCCACTTCAGCATGCAGCTCCGCCAGGAACCTGTGATACTGAGGGATATGGGTTCGGCTTGGCGCGCCCAACTGCACAAACGTGAATCTTTTCACATACTCCGGATATTTTTCAAGAAACCGATCCACCGCCTTCACCCTTTCAAGCATACCCTTGGTGTAATCTATGCGGTCCACCCCGACACCCAGAAACTCGGCTTTCAGGCCCATCTCCTTGAGCACTGTTTTTAGCTCAGGCTTTTCACCTAAGGCTTTAGCGTCTCTATCCGGCCGCTGGAAATCAACGCTTATGGGGAAAGGCTTAATTATCGTTGTGTGGCCTTCTTTTTGTACCGAGAAATGTTCCCAGTCTATACGGGATTCCAATGTCCGGTCCACAGTGTCCAGAAAATTATTGCAGTAGAACTGCGTCTGAAATCCTATCAGGTCCGCCCCCAAAAGGCCCATCACAAGTTCACGCTGCCAGGGGCAGATACCGAAGGTTTCCGGGTTCGGCCAGGGGATATGCCAGAAAACCGCCACTCTTGCGTCGGGCCTTACTGCTTTTATCATGCCGGGCAGCAGCGTGAAATGATAATCCTGTATCAGCACACAAGGTTCCTTCACATCGGCTATTTCCTCAAGCACGGTCTTGGCGAACTTCTTATTCACTTCATAGTAATACTTCCAGTCTTCTTTCCTGAAAATAGGCCGGATGTGGGCTATATGGCAAAGCGGCCAGATCCCTTCGTTGGAAAAACCATAATAATAGCCGTCTTCTTCCTCCTTGCTGAGCGGCACCCGCCGCAAAGTATAGGCAGGTTCTTCCGGCGGCACTTTTATGCGGTTATTATCGTCAGTGACCTCGAAATCAGCCTCCCCGCTGCCATGCGCCACCCACGTGCCGCCTGCGGCTTTCAATATGGGGTCCAGCGCGGTTACAAGGCCACCGGCTGGAATTATTGTTTTAATATCCTTACCCTCTTTTATATTCATGTAGGGCTCGCGGTTGGACACCACAAAAAGCGGCCGCCCGTCCATTTTCATTTTTATCAGTTCTTTCAGCCGTTCAGGAGTCCATAGCGATTCCCCCTCCTGACGCAAACGAGCCTCGTTCTGCGCCGCACGCCTTGCCGCCTGCAGATTCGTCGCAAGAGTTGTGGCTTCCCGGGCTATCGGCGCGAAAATATCCCCTTTGATAGGTGGGACGTGCCCGTGAGCGTTGCCCATGCGGAGGTTTTTCATCCATTCGGCCATCTGGATAACCGGATCAACAAGGTTCCACCTTATCGTCAGCAGGGTAACCAGCGATATAAGAACCATCTGCACCAGCAGCCTTATCAGCGTGCGCTTCCAGATTTTGTAAAGATTGTAGTCTATGTAGGAAACATTGGTGAATATGATTATACGCGCCGTATCCCCGCCATCCAGAGCTACGAAAAGCGGATACAGAAACATCTTTTTCTCCGCCATAGCGTAAGTAACGGGGTTATCCCGTCCTTCTTTCAACAGCGCGTCTATAGCTTCCTTGTGCACGGCCAGCACAGGGGTTAACGCGGATGAACTTACAATGCGGGTACCGCCGGAGTCATATACGGCTACGCCCTCCAATTGTTTCTGGGATTGGAACTTATCGGCAAGCCGTTGGACGCTGGCATAATTTTTAGCGGCAAGGTTGTTCCGGACACTTTCCTTAAAGCTTTCAGCCAGCAGGGCGGAGCGTGACAGCACTTCCTCATAGAGTTTAACCTTCTCGTGCCGGACATTGAGCCAGGCGGAAACAACAGCCACAAATACCACTACTACTATGAGCGAAATGATCAGTTTGAATGTTATACGCATAAAGTCTCCTTGTGCGCCTCGGCAAATAACCGCCAAGGCCAGAAAGTAGCTGACTAAGAGAACCACACCCGCAGGAATGGCTGTAATTAGCGGCAGGCAGCAGCACGATCAGCGTATAAAAGAAAAAGCCGCCGTCCGGTAACTTAACCGTAGATGGCGGCCCGACCATCCCAACCTCCGAAGCGATAACTACCTGCTCCGGACCCTTTGTATTATTATACCGGTATACGGCTACAGGTGTCCACTAAAAGTTTGCGGGCAAGTTCTAATCCTGCTGACCCCTGAGTCACAAGTAACACTGTTGAGCCCAAAGGGATTCCCGTCCGGCATTGGTTCCCAAAACAAACGGGCGTATTCCCGAAAGTCCTAATTTAAGCTGGGCACAATGACTGCAAAATATCGGGTCTTTCATACCATTACACGGCGGCTTAAATCAGCTATCCTTAATGATGTAGCGTTGTGAAAACCATCGCAAGGAGATACTGGATGAAAAAAATCAAGATAATTCAGTTGTTTGCAGCCGCGGCCTTATGCTCAGGGCAGGCCGGCGCGCAAAACATAGACTTTGACAATCTTCCTTCTATAATGGACATAACAGCCCAGGCAAGCCAGATTGCGGCACCGGCTCCGCAGGCTGTACGGGTTGCGCAGGAACCGGCGCCAGCACAAACATCGGCGCCAAAAGAGTGGACCATTATGGTATTTATGAACGGCAAGAACAATCTTGCGGACTATATCCTCAAAGATATGAACGAAATGGAGCAGGTAGGCTCATCGGACAAGATCAATATAGTAACTGAAGCGGGGAAAATGGCCTACACCGCCCCTTCAAACCCGTATAACGACGGCTGGGGTGATTTTCCGGATATAAACCCATGGAACAACTACTACATGCACCCAGGCTGGCCGCCTGCTCCCTCTTTCAACACGCCCAGCACCGAAACTGCCGAAACACCGTCGGTTGACTCGTGGGTCGGAGTCAGAAGATATTACGTACAGAAAGATAATGACACATCCAAACTGGGTTCCCTGCTGGTTGAAGAGCTGCCTAAAACGGATATGGGCGACTGGAACGAACTGGTGGAGTTCACGCGGTGGGCCAAAGCTAAATACCCCGCAAAAAAATACATGCTTATAGTATGGAACCACGGCGACGGATGGATAACCAAAAGCTTGAAGATCTCGCTTCCCAAAGGCATTTCCTATGACGACGAAACCGGCAACGGCATAACCACCGTGCAGCTGGGCCAGGCCCTGGCCAAAATTGGAGGCGTGGACATTTACGCCTCCGACGCCTGCCTGATGCAGATGGCTGAAGTGGTTTACGAATTAAAAGATTACGCGCCGGTTATAGTGGGTTCCGAGGAAACCGAACCCGGAGACGGGTGGGATTACGCCGCCTTTTTTTCAAGGCTGACCTCTTCCCTGACCCCTACCGCCTTGGCCAAAGCCGCGGTTGAAGGCTACGCTGCCTCTTATTCCGCCAAGGGGCAGGCCGCCACCCTTTCGGCCATACGCACACGTAACGCCGACAACCTGCGCGGCCTTCTTGACCAGTGGGTAACACTCGCCATGGCCCAGGACAAGGCTAAGCTTAACGAAGCTCTCCGCGAATCCACCGGTTTCAAGGGCGCTGATTCGCGCGACCTGCTGCACTTCCTGAGCATCACGGGCGTCAAACTGCCGGAGTTGCAGGCCAAAGGCGCGGAAATCGCCTCGCTGGTCTCCAGCATGATGATTAAGAACGCCCCGGTAGGCAGCACCTATAAAAACGCAGGCGGACTTGGCATCTATCTGCCTTACTACAGTTTTGACGACAACTATTCCAAGCTGGCTATGTCAAAAACAGGCAAATGGGACAGCTTCATAAAGTGGATGACCGACAAGGAACCTGCAGCACCTACAGCACCGGCGGCTCCTACCCGGTAATAAAACAGTCGGTTAACATAAAAAAAACCGTCCGCCTAAGGCGGACGGTTTTTAATTTATCAGCTGACCGCTAATCACTACCAATTTTCTCTCTGTATTTCTTAAGGGCGCACCAGGCCTGGCCCAATGAAATACCGCCATCGTTTGCGGGCACCAGACTATTTGAGAAAGCCCTGAGGCCTTCCCGAAGAAGGCCGTCTATTACAAGTTCAAGCAGGATACGGTTCTGAAATACTCCTCCAGACAGACATACAGTTTTTATGCCGGTTTCGGAACTGATAATTTTAAGCGCCTTAACTGCGGCAGCAGCCAGCCCGCAATGAAACCGCTCTGAAACCAGCCTTGCCTTGCCGATGTCGGCCAAAGCGCCAAGCACGGCTTGTGAAGGGTCAATTATAAGCATGCCCCGCCCTTTTGCCCGATTCTTTTCAACGCCGTTGGAAAAAGAGCGGGGCATGCCGTTTTCCCTGACGAGCGAAAACGGGTAAAAATCCTTACGCGGATGTCTAAAAAGGCTTTCAAGTTCCATTGCCGCCTGCCCCTCGTAAGTAACCGAGTCCCTTAAGCCCGCAATACAGCTGACGGCGTCAAAAAGCCGGCCCATGCTTGAGGTATCGGGAGAATTAAATTCCATTGTCAGCATACGCGCCAGAAGCGCCATATTTTTCACCGGAACGCTTTTGAAGATATCCGGCGCCGACCGCGCGAAACCGGGGCCAAGCGCCGAACTGAGCAGAGAAAAAGCCCCGCGCCATATTTCGCGAACAGCCGCTTCCCCTCCGGGAAGGCGGAAGTATTTCAGGTGCCCCGCGCGCCGCCAGGTTTTACTTTCAAAGACCAGAAATTCCCCCCCCCATATCTTTCCGTCCGACCCATATCCGGTGCCGTCAAAAGCCGCGCCTATAAAAGGCGTTTCAAGGCCGCGCTCCGCCGCCACGCTTAATATATGCGCCGCATGGTGCTGAACCGGCGCTTTTACTCCTTGAAAAGAAACCGCCATGGCGCTGGAAACATAAGCGGGGTGAGGGTCGTACGCTATAATCCCGGGCTTGAGTTTAAGCAGAGACTTCATTTTGGCCAGCGTCTCCGCGTAAAAATCCTGATTAAGTTTTTCGCTTAAATCTCCAATATGCTGGGAGAGGAACGCCTCCCCCCCGCGGGTGAGGCAAAAAGTGTTTTTAAGGTCCGCTCCGCAGCCAAGGACTGAAACCCCGAAATTTCCTTTCAGCTTTACGGCTTCCGGCACAAAACCGCGCGCGCGCCGGACAAGGCGGGTCTCGCCTTTTGAAACAAAAACTACGCTGTCGTCTACGCGGTTATGTATGGCGCGGTTGTGGAATATTACGGCGTCGGCAAGCTCTTTCAATTTTGTTCCGGCCTCAACTGGAGATTTAGCTATGGGCTCATCCCTGCGGTTGCCGGAGGTCATTATGAGCGGGCAGGTATTACCGCGGCGGCGGAGCAGTTCAAAAAGCGCCGCGTGAAGCGGGGTGTAAGCAAGCATCACGCCCGCGCGGGCAAGCCCCGGCGCGGCGCCGCTAAGCAGCGCCATATTTTTTTTAACGATCATTACCACCGGGGCACGGTGCGAAGAAAGTTCCCTTTCCTCCCGCTTTGAAACATGACATATAGCGCGGGCGGCCTGCACGCAGCTTACCATTACGGCGAAAGGCTTATGCGGCCTGTTTTTCAATTTCCGCAACCGCGTCACCGCCGCCACGCTTGAGGCCAGGCAGGCCAGATGAAAACCGCCAAGGCTTTGTATGGCGGCTATGCCTCCTTTCAGTATAACGCCGGCGGCAAACTCCAAGGCGGCGGGGCCGGAAATAATATTGCCCCGCGCACGGACTTCAAGTGAAGGGCCGCAAACCGGGCAGGCATTCGGCTGGGCGTGAAAACGGCGGTCAAGGGGATTTTTATACTCCGCTTTACAGACAGGACACATTTTAAAAGCGGCCATAGTGGTAAAAGGCCGGTCATAGGGCAGTTTTTTTACTATGGTAAAACGCGGTCCGCAGTTGGTGCAGTTGGTAAAAGGATAAAGGTACCGCCTGTCTTCGGGGTTAAGCATTTCCCGCCGGCAGTCCGCGCAAAGGGCCAGATCTACGGGTATTATAGCTGAGGACGCGGCCCCGCCGCCGCTTTTTACGATGACGAATTTTTTTTCGTTAAGCGGCAATAAAGTGGAAATGGAAAGCGAATCAAGGCGGGAAAGCGGCGGACTTTTAAGTTTCAAGCCGGAAATAAAATTTTCAAGTCCGGCCCCTGTCCCTTCAGCTTCTATGGTAACGCCGGCGGAGTCGTTTTTTACCCAACCGCGAATACCATTGGCCGCGGCCAGCTTATAGACATTGGGGCGGAACCCGACCCCCTGTACCACGCCTTTTACAAGTATCCTTTTCCTTAGAAGTTTAGACATGAAAGTAGCGTTGAAGTCTGAAGCTCTGAAGCGCTGAAGTTCCGGAAGGCCGTTTGTTGATACCATCCCACCACCCGCTTGCAAAAACGGCAGGCGGTGGAGCCATAGGCCTTTGAGACACCCTTTCCCAACGACTGTGACACTGGCCTGTCGCGGGCCTATGGCGCTGTCCGCGACTGTGACACTGGCCTGTCGCGGGCCTATGGCGCTGTCCGCGACTGAGGATTGTCATTCCCGCATGCTACTGGCGGGAATCCAATTAATTCTTTTTTTTCAATGGATCCCCGCCTACAGATTGCGGGGATGACAGCAATTATGTCCAGCCTGTTTACCCGCCGACATTTGGCGGGCCGGAATCAGCAGATCCTCGGCAGCTGCTCGCCTTCAAGCGGAAGGATCATCCGCGAGCCGCCTATAGCGGTATTTAGTCTTACCTGAGGTTTTGCGTCCTTTATAACCCGGCCCGCAACTGCGGCTTTACGGCCGTATTTACTTTTCTTTAAATTGGAAAGTATTTTGGCAACGCCCGCCGCGGCCGCGAAAATAACAACCTTGCCCTCATTGGCCACGTAAAGCGGGTCAAGGCCAAGCATCCTGCAGGCATTGTCGGTGGCCCGCGCCACGGGAATGGCCGTTTCCTCCAACTCAACGCTAAGGCCGCAGGCCTGCGAGATTTCACACAAGGCCGTGGCAAGCCCGCCGCGCGTCAGGTCGCGCATAAGCTTCACGCTCCCGGGCGCAGCCTTTAAAATTCCGGCGATCATTAAGTTAAGCGGAGCGCCGTCGCTTTTGACGGAGTCTGAAAGTCCCAGCGCGTTCCTGGCGTTCATCACCGCCACGCCATGGTCGCCAAGATTGCCGCTTACTATTACGGCGTCGCCGGGTTTTATTTTTTCACAGGTTAAATTCACGCCTTCAGGTATCCGGCCTATGCCGGAGGTGTTTATAAACAGACCGTCGGCATGGCCCTTTTCAACCACCTTGGTATCGCCGGTCACTATAGGCACGCCTGCTTCGGCGGCGGCGGACTTCATTGAACGGACGATCTTTGCCAGCCTTCCGGTACTGAAACCTTCCTCTATTATAAACCCGGCCGAAATAGCAAGCGGAACCGCCCCTTTTACGGCAAGATCGTTAATGGTGCCGCAAACCGCTATGCGGCC
This sequence comes from Elusimicrobia bacterium GWA2_51_34, assembly GCA_001799565.1. Lineage (GTDB taxonomy): Bacteria > Elusimicrobiota > Elusimicrobia > Elusimicrobiales > UBA9959 > UBA9634. The sequence goes on from MGTS01000039.1 coordinate 45,339, forward strand.
GATGTCGGCGCCCGGGAATTCAAGGGGACTCACCACATAGGAGTCGGTGGTAAAAGCGGCCCTCTCGCGCCCGAGCGGCACTTCCGCCGAGTCCTCAAGCCTTGCGAGCGCCGGATTTGAAAAATTTTTAAGAAAAAGAAGTTCTATCAGCTCGCGGGTAAGGCGGCCCCCGCCGCCGTGGGCTAAAGTTATTTTCTCAGGCAGTTTTGTTTTCATTGTGCCGCCATTGTCTGGTAAGCATTTCCATAAAAAGTTTCGCGGAAAGGCTGAGCTTCCTGTTTTTGCTATGAAGCAGGTATAAAGGCCTTGAGACCTTTGCGTCGGAAAATCTGAACACATGAAGTTTCCCGTCTTTTTCCATATTTCTGACGGTAGACTGGGGCAGGATAGAAACACCTACCCCTGAAGACACCATGGTTTTTATGGTGTCCACATTATCCAGCTCCATGCGGACGTTCCCCTTTATGCCGTGCTTCCTGAAAAAACCGTCAATATAGCGGCGGGAAGGAAAAGCTTTGTCAAAAAAAACAAAATCCAGCCCGTCCAAATCCCTGATAGCCACGTTTTTTTTAGCGCAAAGAGGGCTGCCGGAGCCGGCAATAACAACCATTTCGTCCTGAGCTACCGGCGCCATGACAAGCCCGCTTATTTTTTTATAGGGACAGGCCAAAAAACCGAAATCCGAGCGGCCGCAGGAAACATCTCCGTAAACCTGCGAGAACCGGCGGTATTCCAGGCTTATTTTGATGTCAGGCCTTACGGTCATGAATTTTTTAATATAATCCTGAACAAGGTACGGGCCGGCGCTGTAAATGGTGGAAATTTTTATTTCGTCGGCGGTTTTAACAGCGGCCAGTTTTTTCATTTCAGCCATGGAAGCGTCATAGAGCGCGACTATTTTCTTTGAGCCTTCATACAATTTCCCCCCGCATACGGTTAAAACAAGCTTATTCGCCGCGCGGTTAAACAGCCGGCATTTAAGCACCAGTTCAAGTTTTTTCAGCTGCTGGCTGACAGCCGACTGGGAGATATAATTAAGCCCGGCGGTTTTTGAAAAGCTGCCGCTTTCAACCAGGTCCCTGAAAACCTTAAGAGTTTCAATGTTCATAAATGGGTAAGTTTAGAGTTAAGAGTTTTGAGTTAGGAGTTGGTTGTTTGAAGATTCCAAACTCATAACTCAAAACTCTTAACTCCCAACTGTTTTTTATCCTCCATACTTATACCAGGCCGCGCAGGCCCCTTCGGACGACACCATGCAGGGGCCGACCGCCGAAGAAGGCGTGCAGGACTTCGCGAAAAGACGGCAAGCCGGGGGCTGAGCCTTACCCATAAGAATTGCGCCGCAAAGGCAGCCGCTCGGTTCGGGAGCTTCCTTATAAACTATTTTAAAGCGGCGTATAGCGTCAAAGCTTAAATAATCAGCGTTCAGGCAAAGGCCTGATTTTTTAACCTTTCCTATGGCGCGCCACGAAGCGTCAGCCGGATTGAAAACCTTTGCCATCAGCCTGAGCGCGGTTGGATTGCCGTTTTTTTTCACAACGCGGGAATATTCATCTTCCACCTCAGCGCGGCCGCGGACCATCTGGCGCAGCAGCATGTTTATGCCTGCAAGTATATCAAGCGGTTCAAAGCCGGTCACCACGCAAGGAACATTATATTCACGCGCCACAAATTGATAGGGACGAACGCCTATTATAGCGCTGACGTGGCCCGGCAGAAGAAAACCGGAAATATCATTTTTGGGGTCTGATAAAAGCAGTTTCAGGGCGGGCGGAACCAGCTTAAAAAGCGGGATAACTGAAAAATTCGCAATTTTACCTTCACGGGCGCGCAGGACCGAAGCGGCTATCAACGGGGCGGTGGTCTCAAAACCCACTCCCACAAACACAACCTGCCGCAGAGGATTTGAACGCGCGTAAGCCAGAGCGTCAAGCGGAGAATAAACCACACGGATATCGGAACCGTTCTCCCGCATCCTGTTCAGGTCAAAACCGGACGAGCCCTTAACCTTTAACATATCGCCGAAAGTGGCGAGCGTAACTTCGGGCCTGGCGGCAAGCGCCAGAACGCGGTCTATATCGCCCTGAGACGTAACGCAGACCGGGCAGCCGGGCCCGGAAAGCATTTTAAGCCCGGCGGGAAAAAGCCTGCGCATTCCGCTTGAAGCGATGGCCATGGTATGCGTGCCGCATACTTCCATTATGTTTATAGTTTTGCCCAAGCGTCCCGCAATCCTCTGGAGGTGCCGTCCCAGAGGCCTCTGGCCCACAAGACGGCCAAGCTGTACGGTAAGGGCCTGCATATCTTCAAGCGCGCGCGCGGCAAGGCCCTTGTCGCGCCAAAGCGGAGAGCTGAAACGGTTTTTTTTAGCCGGGCTAACCCGAATCCTATAATTCAAAGTTTTTTTCATTGAGAAATCAGAAAGATAAAAATATTACAGGATTCCCCGCAGCAGCGGGTTGCGTCCGCCTTAGGCGGACGCAAGCGTGGCCGTCAAAAGGCCATTGGCCCTGATACGGCACGCGCATAGCGCAGTATGCCGCGCGAAGCGCACCGGAGCTCCGCGAAGGGAAAAATTCAACTGAATTTTTCAGGCTAACCCGAATGGTCATATATCTCTTTAAAAAGCTTGAGCGTTTCAAGAGCATCCTGACTGTCTAAAAGCTGGATAGCAAAACCGGCGTGGACCAACACATAATCGTCTTTTTTGGCGGCCGGAACAAGGTCAAGGGAAACACTTCTCTTAACGCCGCTGAAATCAACTTCGGCATTGCCATTTTTAACAGCTGTTATTCTACCCGGAACGGCAAGACACATATTTCCTCCAGGAAAGGCCGATTGACAGAAACAACGGTGATCGATAACCGGTAAATAGCCTAAGATTTAAGTATTAGTTTTTTTAATACCTTTTAATTGTACTACTTTTAGAGAGGGACACGAGCGCGGGCGGCAGTATTTTTTTGGGTTTGTTTCCGCCACAAAGCGTTGGGGTTCTTCATCACGTCTTCGGCGAGCCCGCCGTAAAGTAGTGGCGGGGACCCGCCGAAGAAGTGTGGCGGGAATTTTTGCTATACTGTAAACGGCAGTAATCGGTATCCGGCAGTCCGCTAATTGGCAAAAGAAGTTCCTGAAACTGATTACTGACCACTGTTCACTGATTACTGACTAATGGTTGGGTGGCTGAGCGGTCAAAAGCAACGGTCTGTAAAACCGTCGGGCTATGCCCTACGCAGGTTCGAACCCTGCCCCAACCATACGCTCTTTATAAGGTTGGGAGCGAGACAACTGCTTGTCTCGCGGCAGGGTTAGAAAGGCGGAGCGTTGCTGAGCGAGTACGCGAGGCCGCGAGCCGGGGTCGCGAGTTCAGCCGAACGACGGTGAGGCTGAAACTTGTGACCGAACCCTGCCCCAACCATTTCAAGCTAGTCACAAGACACAAGTGGCAAGTCACAAGCAAGAGATGACTCCAAAAAAACTTGTGACTTGTGACCTGAGACTTGTGACTTCTTATTGGGCGGGTGGCGGAACTGGCAGACGCGCACGGCTCAGGACCGTGTGGCCGTAAGGCCTTATGGGTTCAACTCCCTTCCCGCCCATTAAATTTAAAAAGGCTGTTCGCTTTCATTGCGGACAGCCTTTTTAATTACAGGCGGGAAGCAAGACAATAGTTTGTCTCGCGCAGGGAGTTGAAAGGCGGACCGAAGGAGCCAGCAGGCGGATTCGGGAGCCGGGGTCGTCCGCCTAAGGCGGATGACCAACTCCCTTCCCGCCCAGTAAAAGCCACAAGTCACAGGTTTCTAGTCACAAGCAAGAGATGACTCCAAAAATCGCTGTAATCGTTGTTTTATCGCTGTAATCTCTTTTAAAGGAAAAGAAAATATTCCGGCTTCACCAGCGAATAAAGATTTATTACCGCCCCCATGGCCAAAAAAGGGCCGAAAGGGATGCTGGACAAACGCTCCGCCTTTTTAAGCGCAAGCAGTGTAAGGCCGTAAGCCGAACCGAAAAATGACGCCATCATAAGAGTTGTAAGCACTCCCTGCCAGCCGGTAAGCGCCCCAATGGCGGCCATAAGAAATATATCCCCCTCCCCGACAGCATCTTTTTTGTAAATTTTCTTTCCAAGAGCGGCAAGAAACCATATAATGGCGGCGCCAAACACGCCGCCTGTTAAAAAATATTTAAATCTGTCAAAGGCCGTACCTGAAAAATACGGGTTCACAAAACTTCCCGCCAGGCCGAGCGCCGCAAGCGAGAATGAAAAAATGTCTCCTATCATCATAGTCTCAAGATCAATAAGAGCAACCACCGTCAACACATAAACAGCCGCCAAAGCGACCGCAAGCCACAGCGGACTGGCATGCCATTTAGAGACAAAAAAAGCCGTAAGCAGCGCCGTAAGAAGCTCCACCACGGGGTATTTAAAAGATATGGGCGCGGAACAGTTTCTACAGCGGCCTTTCAATAAAATAAAACTGATCACCGGGATATTGTCATAAAATTTAATAGGCGCCAGGCATTTCGGACAACGCGACGCGGGCCTGACTATTGAGAGATTTTGCGGCAGCCGGGAAACGCAGACATTAAGGAAGCTGCCGATTATAAGCCCAAAAATAAAAGATACCGCAAAGATCATTTGCACTCCTTGAAGAGATTACAACGATTAAAGCGAGATTACAGCGATGGAGAATATCCTCGTAATCGTTTTGTTTTATCGCTGTGATCGCTTTATTGTAACCTCTAGAAATAAAAAGCCCCGCGTTTTTAAGGCGCGGGGCCTTTTTTGAGTCCTTGTCCTTAGTTTAGAAAGTGGACCAGCTAGTTGTATCTTTTATGTCATTATGGGTGCAACTGACGTAAAAGTTACCCCATATAGAGGGACTGCTGCTGTTGGCTTCATACATCCAGCCGCCGCCATCAGCAAAGGTGTTGATTACGGCTGCCGAGTCCGCATGACGGGTCGGAATCTTGGCCAGAGGTATGTTGTTGATGTACTTGGCGCTGGCGGTAAGAACCGAAAGATCATCAGTGGGGAACCAGCCTTCGTTGTCGCCGTAATACACCTGTAACGCGCCTCTTACTGAAGAGAGCGCTCCCTTGGTGGCTCCTTCCTTGGACTTATTGATGAGGTCGGCGAACTTCGGTATGGCAATGGCTGCCAGAATACCGATGATGGCCACCACGATCATAAGCTCTATCAGGGTGAAGCCCTTTTTATTATTCTTCATTGTTATACTGCCTCCTTGGTTGCCCCTCTGGATAATAGATGAATGATACCTAAGGGGTATTAACTAAAATGTACTTAATAACTCATTTGCTTGTCAACAAGGAGAATTATCCAATGCAAGATGATGGTGAAAATATCCCCATTTCCAACGCAACATGATGGTGAAATTGGCGCAATCT
>MGTS01000040.1 GCA_001799565.1 Elusimicrobia bacterium GWA2_51_34
GTTCACGTGCGGTTTCTTCCTGTCAAACTTTGCTTTTGCCATGATTCATCTCCTTAAGAAGATAGCTACTCTGCTGGTAGGCTAGTATGCGAGTAGGCGGGTATGCCTTTTAAGGCGTCCTTTGATATGCCTGCTAGCCTAGCCGCTTCCGCTTTTACTTCGCCGCCTCGGCCGCCTGGGTGCGCTTCTCCACAACCGTTTTGGCTATATTGCTTGGCACTTCCTCGTAGTGGCTGGGCTCAAGGTTGAAAGAAGCCCTGCCCTGCGAGATGGACCTTACAATTGTGGCGTAACCGAACATTTCAGAAAGCGGCACCGTGCCTTTTATAAAACGCACATTGCCCCTGCTGCCCATTTCGGAAATTTTGGCGCGCCGGGAGTTAAGGTCGCCTATTACATCTCCCATATTGGATTCAGGCGTTAAAACTTCAAATTTCATGATAGGCTCAAGCAGGAACGGAGTGGCCTTGCGGCAGGCGTCTTTGAAAGCTATGGCGCCGGCGATCTTAAAGGCTATTTCGGAAGAGTCCACTTCGTGGAACGAGCCGTCAAACAGCGTCACTTTAACGTCCACCATGGGGAACCCGGCCAGCACGCCGGAATCCAGCGCCTCGCGCACGCCCTTTTCCACGGCGGGGATGAATTCCTTGGGGATGCGGCCCTGCTTAATATCGTCTACAAATTCAAAACCCTTGTTCATCGGTTGCGGCTCAACTATAAGCCACACATGGCCGTACTGGCCGCGGCCGCCGGACTGGCGGATGAACTTGCCTTCCTGCTCCACCTTTTTCTTAATGGTCTCGCGGAAAGCCACCTGGGGCTTTCCTATATTGGCCTGCACGTTAAATTCGCGCTTCAGGCGGTCCACGATAATATCCAGGTGCAGTTCGCCCATGCCGGAAATAATGGTCTGGGAGGTTTCCTCGTCGGTCTTTATGCGGAAAGTCTGGTCCTCTTCGGCGAGCCGGCCCATGGCAAGGCCCATTTTCTGCTCGTCTTCTTTGGACTTGGGCTCTATGGCGATTGAAATAACGGGCTCGGGGAAGTTCATGCCTTCAAGCACCACGGGGTGATCCACGTCGCAGATGGTTTCGCCCACGGTGGCGTTTTTTACGGCCACAGTGGCCGCGATGTCGCCCGCGTAAACTTCTTTTATTTCCTCGCGCTTGTTGGCGTGCATGCGCAGTATGCGGCCTATGCGCTCGGTGGTTTTACGCCGGCCGAAATAAACGGTGTCGCCGGTTTTAAGCACGCCGGAATAAACGCGGAAAAAGGTGAGCTTTCCCACAAAGGGGTCGGTCTGGATCTTGAACAGAAGCGCGCAAAAAGGCTCTTTAGGGTCGGCCTTGCGTTCCACTTCTTCGCCGGTGTTGGCGTCGGTGCCTTTAACGGCGGTCACTTCAAGAGGCGAAGGCAGAAAGTCTACCACCGAGTCAAGCATGGGCTGAACACCCTTATTCTTATAAGAAGAACCGCAGATGATGGGGAAGAATTTACCGGAAAGCACGCCCTTGCGGATGGCGGCTTTTATTTCAGGCACGGTGAAGTTATGTTCGCCGGCCACATACCTTTCCATTATCTTTTCGTCAAAATCGGAGAGTTTCTCTATCATCTTGTCGCGGTACTGCTTTGACTTTTCAACCATGTCCGCGGGAATGTCAACAACGTCAAACTTGGCGCCCAGATCATCACCCTGCCAGATCTTCGCTTTCATCTCCACCAGGTCCACCAGGCCCTTAAAAGTTTCGGTAACGCCTATGGGAAGCTGTATGGGGGCGGAATTCGCGCCCAGTTTTTCGGCTATTGATTCCGCCGACATATAAAAATCCGCGCCTATGCGGTCCATCTTGTTTACATACGCCACACGGGGCACGCCGTAGCGGTCGGCCTGGCGCCACACTGTTTCGGACTGCGGCTCTACTCCCTGCACGCCGTCAAACACCACCACGGCGCCGTCAAGCACGCGCAGGCTGCGTTCAACTTCGGCTGTGAAATCAACATGGCCGGGGGTGTCTATGATATTGACAGTATAGCCGTTCCAGACGGTGGTTATGGCGGCCGCGGTTATGGTAATGCCGCGTTCGCGCTCCTGGGGCATCCAGTCGGTGGTAGTGGTTCCTTCGTGAACCTCGCCGATCTTGTGGGACTTGCCGGTATAATAAAGTATGCGCTCCGTGGTAGTGGTCTTACCCGCGTCGATGTGAGCTATGATACCGATGTTTCGTACTTTGTCTAAATCAAATCCAGCCATGTTGTCGTTCCTTAATTATTAAACTTCCCGCCATTCCCCAGTCTCTTCTCCCCTCTAACCACTACCCACTCGCCACTAACCACTGCCGTTACCATCTATAATGTGCGAACGCTCTGTTGGCCTCGGCCATCCGGTGGACATCTTCCCGTTTTTTGAAAGCCACGCCTTCTTTTTTATAAGCAAGCAGCAGCTCTTCCGCCAGGCGCTCCGCCATGGGCAGACCCTTACGGGCGCGCGCCGCGTTAAGGATCCAGCGCATTGCAAGCGTGGTGCCGCGCGCCGGACGCACTTCTATGGGCACCTGGTAATTGGCCCCGCCCACGCGCCGGGCTTTTACTTCCAGAAGCGGGCGGATATTTTCTATGGCCCTGGTGAACACCGCTACGGCGTCTTCTTTGGTTTTCTCCGCCAGTATTCCAAGAGCTCCGTAAACGATATGCTCCGAAGCAATTTTTTTGCCCTGAAAATTAATTTTATTGATAAGCCGCGAAAGCAGCTCGGAATTATACTTGAAATCCGGCGCGGGGGCTTCTCTTCTGTCTCTGGGTCTTAAACCTTTTCTCGGCATAGTGTTAACTCCAATTTATTAGTGGCTAGTGGTTAGTGGAGAGTGGTTAGTGTTGGAGTTCCTTAAACTCTCGCCACTAGCCACTCATCACTCGCCACTTTCTTGCTATTTCTTCGGCTCGGATTTCGCGGCGGCGCCTTTGGGACGTTTAGCGCCGTAAAGCGACCGGCCCTGCCTGCGGCCTTCCACGCCGGAAGCGTCGAGAGCGCCGCGGATAATGTGATAACGCACGCCCGGCAGATCTTTTATCCTGCCGCCGCGCACCAGCACTATTGAGTGCTCCTGAAGATTGTGGCCCACGCCCGGGATATACGCCGTAACCTCTGCTTTTGAGGTAAGCTTAACGCGCGCTACTTTGCGAAGCGCCGAGTTGGGTTTTTTAGGAGTTGTGGTGTAAACTCTGGTGCATACTCCCCTTCTCTGCGGGCAGGACATTAAAGCCGGCGCCTTGCTGAACTTTCTGCCGGCATTCCGTCCGTGCCGTATTAATTGGTTAATTGTAGACATAGTTTTAATCAGATGCGTAGAGGCTTAGATGCATAGAGGTATAGAAAAAAACCAGCTTAAAAACTCCAATGCTAAACTGCTATGCCTCTAAATTGCTACGCATCTATGCGTCTTGCCGTTACTCCTCCTTATCTTCCGTTCCAAAAATTTTACGCGTGGCAAAACCGCTGCCAGCGGGCACTAAGTGTCCAATTATAACATTTTCCTTGAGGCCTTTCAAATAATCCACCTTGTTCGTGGTGGCCGCGTCCGTAAGCACACGGGTGGTCTCCTGGAAGCTGGCGGCCGAAATAAAGGACTCAGATGCCAGCGACGCCTTTGAAATACCCAGCAGCACCGGCTCGGCCTGGGCCGGAGAATGGCCGCTTTCGGACACGCGCAGGTTCTCCTTATTAAAGACATTTTTCGGCACTATCTCGCCCTTCAGGAAAACCGTGCCGCCCGCCTCGCTTATTTTCACGTTTGAGAGCATCTGGCGCACGATGATCTCAATGTACTTGTCGTTGATATTGACGCCCTGCAGACGATAAACCTCCTGAATGGCGTCAACAATATAACTCTGCACTTCCTTAATACCTTTAACGGCAAGCAGATCGTGCATGTCAACAGCGCCGTCCGTAAGCGCTTCACCCACGGCCACGCGGTCGCCTTCATACACCACCAGATGTTTTCCGTAAGGCACGGCGTAGGTTTCAACCTGGCCGGTTTCCTCGTTCTTAACGGAAACTTCCACCAGCCCCTTGGCGGTAGTGCCCAGCGTCACTACTCCTTCAATTTTTGTGATGATAGCGGCGTTCTTGGGGCGCCTGACCTCGAAAAGCTCGGCTACGCGCGGCAGACCGCCGGTGATATCCTTGGTTTTGGCTATATCACGGTGAATTTTTGCCACCACATCGCCCTTCTTCACCTCTTCGCCCTGGTCCACCATTATTATGGTGTCGGTGGGAAGAGTATGCGAGCCCACTATGCGGCCTTTATCTTCAACCACCAGGCGCGGGTTGCGCTTGGTGCCGCGATGCTCGATGATCTTGCGCTCTATAATACCGGTTACCTTGTCGCGTCCCGCCTGCAGGGTGATACCTTCTTTTATGTCCAAATATTTCACCTTGCCGTCGTGTTCCGTGATAAGGGACACCGTGTGAGGATCCCACTCGGCTATAATTTCCCCGGCGGCAACCTTGGCTTTATCCTCCACGTTTATTCTGGCGCCGTAGTTTATTTTAAACTCTTCAAAAGTCTTGTCCTGATGTTTTATAACTATAACCGCGCCGCGGGAAACGCAGATGTTCTTTCCGTCCCGGTTCTTTACGGTCTTCAGGTCACGGAACTCCGCTTTGCCGTCGGCCTTTACCTGCGCCTGCGACTTGGCAAGCTCGCGCGACGCGGTACCGCCGATGTGGAAAGTGCGCAGTGTCAGCTGCGTACCCGGTTCGCCTATGGACTGGGCGGCTATTATACCCACGGCCTCGCCCTGTTCAACCACATAGCCGGTGGCCAGGTTCTGGCCGTAGCATTTGGCGCAGATGCCTTTTTTGGCCTCGCAGGTAAGAACGGAACGCACATATACCGATTCCACTTCAGCCGTTTCTATGGTTTTAGCCGCTTCCGGGGTTACAACCTCGCCGCGTTTTACCAGAATTTTGCTCTTTCCGGCGGCATCCGATATTTTTATATCTTCAAGCGAAACGCGGCCGGTAATGCGATCACTTAAAGGCTCTATGGCCTCATCGCCGGAAACAAGCGCGCGAGCCTCAACCCCGTTTATGGTGCCGCAGTCGTCTATTGTGATAACAACGTTATGCGCCACATCCACCAGGCGGCGGGTTAAATAACCGGCATCCGCGGTTTTAAGGGCGGTGTCGGAAAGACCTTTACGTCCGCCGTGCGTTGAAATGAAGTATTCCAGCACCGACAGGCCTTCACGGAAGTTGGCGAGTATCGGGTTTTCTATGATCTCTCCCACGCCTCCGGTAAGTTTTTTCTGGGGCTTCGCCATAAGACCGCGCATACCGGCCAGCTGTTTAACCTGCTGGCGCGAGCCGCGGGCGCCGGAGTCGGCCATCATAAACACGGAGTTAAACCTGGGTTCGTCGGCGCTGTATCCCCTGAACTCCTGCTTCTGCATTTCCTTGAACATCAGATCGGCAACTTCGTCGCCGACATGCGTCCAGATGTCTATGACCTTGTTATAGCGTTCGTTGTCGGTTATTATACCGTCCTGCGCCTGGCCGTTAATGGACAGCACTTTCTTCTGGGCGTCCTTTATCAGCTCGGCTTTATTGCCGGGGACCGACATATCCGCCAGTGAAATACTGAGGCCTGAAATAGTGGCGTAGTGGAAGCCCAGGTTCATCAGGCGGTCCAGAAACAGCACGGTTTCGTAATGGCCTATCTGCGGATCTTTGTAACAGTGGTCAATAAGGTTTGACAGGTCTTTTTTGCCCATCACCTTGTTGATGTATTCCATTTTTTCGGGAAGAACCGCGTTGAAAATAACACGGCCCACGGTGGTAAACTCATTCTTCGCTTCCGACCATTCTTTAACGGGTTTGTTCAGGCCCTCAAGGGTGTTTACTCCACGCACGCGGATCTTGGCGTGGAAATCAAGCTTGCCGTGATCGTGAGCGGAAACAGCCTCTTCTCTTGAGCCGTACACCTTGCCCTCGCCCATTTCTCCCGCTTTGACTTTGGTGATATAGTTCACTCCAAGCACCATGTCGTGGGAGGGGTTCGCTATTGGGCGGCCGGAGGCCGGCGAGATTATGTTGTTGGTGGCCATCATAAGCATGCGCGCTTCCATCTGCGCTTCCTGCGATATGGGCACGTGCACGGCCATCTGGTCGCCGTCGAAGTCGGCGTTGAAAGCCGCGCAGGCGAGCGGATGCAGCTGAATGGCCAGGCCCTCTATAAGCACGGGCTCAAAAGCCTGTATGCCGAGGCGGTGCAGCGTGGGCGCGCGGTTAAGCATTACCGGGTGCTTTTTGGTCACGCGTTCCAGGATATCCCAGATCTCGTTATCCGCGTGCTCCATTTTCTTTTTGGCCACCTTAAGGGTGATGCTCTCTTTCTTTATAAGCTCGGCCAGAACAAAAGGCTTGAAAAGTTCCAGGGCCATTTCTTTGGGGAGACCGCACTGGTTAAGCTTGAGATGCGGACCCACCACGATAACGGAACGGCCCGAATAGTCAACGCGCTTGCCGAGCAGATTCTGGCGGAAGCGGCCCTGTTTTCCTTTAAGGATGTCCGACAGGGACTTGAGCGGGCGGTTGGCGGCGCCCAGCACAACCTTGCCGCGCGCGCCGTTTTCAATAAGGGCGTCCACCGCTTCCTGCAGCAGGCGCTTTTCGTTGTAGATCATCACCTGCGGAGCGCGCAGCGCCTCAATGTGCTTCAGGCGGTTGTTGCGGTTTATTATGCGGCGGTAAAGGTCGTTCAGGTCGGAGGTGGCAAAGCGGCCGCCTTCCAGCGCCACCAGCGGACGCAGGTCGGGCGGCAGCACCGGCAATATGGTCATTATCATCCATTCCGGATGGTTGCCGCTTGTCATAAAACCCTCAAGGATTTTAAGGCGCTTTATAAGTTTTGACCGGTCGGCGTCGGGCTTCGCGGCGGAAAGTTCCCGCTGTATAGTTTCAGATTCTTTTTTTATGTCCACTCTTTCAAGCAGTTCCATTATGGCGCCTGCGCCTATGCCCACCTTCACCTTCGGATATTTCTTTCTCGCCTCGTTAAGCTGGGCTTCGGTAAGAACTTCTCCAATTTTGTATTCTACGCGGCCGGTAACGGAATCTTTTGTGTCCTCCAATATCACATACGCCGCGTAATAAACGACCTTTTCAAGGTCGGACGGCTTCATGTCTAGAATGATGCCTATGCGCGACGGGCTTTTTCTTAAAAACCAGATGTGGGCCACTGGAGCCGCAAGTTCAATATGGCCCATGCGCTCGCGGCGCACTTTGGCCTCGGTAACTTCCACGCCGCAGCGGTCGCAGACCACACCCTTGAACTTTACCCAGCGGTACTTGCCGCAGGCGCATTCATAATCCTTGGAGGGGCCGAATATCCTCTCGCACAAAAGGCCGTCGCGCTCGGGTTTAAGGGTGCGGTAATTTATGGTTTCGGGTTTCTTGACCTCGCCGTAGGACCAGGCCTTTATCTTCTGCGGACTGGCTATTCCTACGCGCATTCCGTCAAAGTCATTAAAATTTAATTCCCGCTTTTTTTTGGTTTTGCCGGCGTTGAGAATATTTCTGGCTTCCGCGAACATGTCCATGGTAGTCTCCTATGCTTAGCAGCCGAAGCTAGTAGGCGTGTAGGCTGGTAGGCTAGTAAGCTTCAAGGAATTCCTTATAAAGCATACTAGCCTACTCGCATACTAGCCTACCAGCGCAAATCGCCTGCGGTGATTTGCTTACGCCTTTGCCGCTTCTTTCTTTTTTTCGACTTCTTTTTTAGCTTCGTTCCTGACCCGAGACCCCATGCTGTCGGCAATAAGGTCCACATCAAGGGAAAGCGCCTGCAATTCTTTTACCAGCACCTTGAACGATTCCGGCACTCCGGGCTTAGGCGGGAAATCCCCTTTTATTATAGCCTCGTACATCTTTGTCCTGCCGGTGAAGTCGTCGGATTTTACGGTAAGCATTTCCTGCAGGGTATAGGCCGCGCCGTAACCTTCAAGCGCCCACACTTCCATTTCGCCGAAGCGCTGGCCGCCGAACAAGGCCTTGCCTCCAAGCGGCTGGCGGGTGATAAGGCTGTATGGGCCCGTTGAACGGGCGTGCACCTTATCTTCCACCAGGTGGATGAGCTTGAGGATATACATATAGCCTATGGTAACCTTTTCCTGGAAGGCCTCTCCGTTACGGCCGTCATACAGGGTAATGCGGCAGTAATCGTCCGGCAGATACTGCTCCGGCACGCCCTGCTTTTTAAGGTGGTCCTTGGCAAGCTGAACCATCTGTATAACGCCCGGCTTTTCGGCGTCCGGACGCGCTTCTATGTCCTTTAAAACGTCGTCTATACTTACCTCGCCGCGTTTTTTCTTGCGTTTGTCCTGCCAGTATTTCCAGAATCCCTGGTTATTCTCGGCCGCGCCGTCAAAGATCGGGCAGATCATCTGCGTGTTAAGCTGCTTGCCCGCCCAGCCAAGCATGGTTTCCAGTATCTGTCCTATGTTCATACGCGACGGAACGCCCAAAGGCGAGAGCACCACATCCACCGGCGTACCGTCGGGAAGGTAGGGCATGTCTTCTCTCGGAAGCACACGGGCAACCACTCCCTTGTTGCCGTGGCGGCCGGAAAGCTTGTCGCCCGCCTGCAGGCGGCGCTTGAGGGCTATATAAACCTTCACCACCTTGTTGACGGTAACGGACAACTCGCCGCTGTGCTTCAAAAGCTCTTTTTCCCTGGCGTATTTTTCCTTTATGCGCTTTTCCATCTGCTTGCAGAATTCTTCGGCGTCGGAACCCTTTCTATGGTCTTTGGCCGTTTCTTTGCGGAAGTTTTTAAGCGCTTCAAGGTCCTTGGCCATTTCCTCGTTAAACTCTTCAACCCGCTTCTTTTCCTCGGGCTTTGAGAGCCGTTCGCGGCGCACGAAAACCCTGGCGCCAAGGATCTTGCCGTAAACTCCGGGCGGGACCCTTAGCGAAGTGTCGGTGACGTCTTCGGCCTTCTTGCCGAAAATGACTTTCAGCAGGCGCTCTTCAGGCGAGAGCTGCTGCTCTCCCTTCGGGGAAACCTTGCACACCAGAATGTCGCCCTGGCGCACCATAGTGGCGGGTATTACCACGCCCTCGGAGTCCACGTGTTCAAGGGCGTCGGTGCCCACGTTCGGAATGTCGCGGGTTATTTCTTCCGGGCCAAGTTTTGTGTCGCGGGCTTCCGCCTCAAATTCCTCTATAAAAATTGAGGTGAGGGCGTCTTCGTCCACCAGCTTTTCGGAAACAATAATGGCGTCTTCATAGTTATAGCCTTCCCAACTCATGAAAGCCACCAGCAGATTCTTGCCAAGCGCCAGCTGGCCGTCCGAAGTGGCAGGGCCGTCCGCTATTATGTCGCCTTTTTTTACGATATCGCCGCTGGTCACCACGGGCCGCTGGTTTACGCAGGTGTCCTGGTTGGAGCGGCGGTATTTTATCAGGTGATAAACATCCGGTTCTTTGGAATTGTCGGGCTTTATGGCTATCATGTCGGCCGAGGCGTAAATTACCCGGCCGTTAAAACGGGCGCTCACGCAGGCACGCGAGTCGCGGGCCACGGCGGCTTCCATACCGGTGCCGACCAGCGGCGCTTCCGTAACCAGAAGCGGCACGGCCTGACGCATCATGTTGGAACCCATCAGGGCCCGATTGGCGTCATCGTGCTCCAGGAACGGCACGAGAGCGGCTGAAATAGACACCACCTGCATCGGGGATACGTCTATGTAGGAAACCTTGCCGGAATCCACGAACACATAGTCGTCCTTCAGACGGCCGTAAACCTGATCGGTGGAAATGCGCCCTTCCCTTACAGGGGTATTGGCCTGGCCCACAAAGATGTCGTCTTCAATATAGGCGGTCACATAGTCCACTTCCTCGGTCACCTTCTTGTTAGTGACTTTCCGGTAAGGCGTTTCTATAAGGCCGTACTGGTTGACCTTGGCGTAGGAAGCCAGAGAAACGATGAGGCCGATATTCGGACCTTCGGGAGTTTCAATGGGGCAGACGCGGCCGTAATGCGTGTAGTGCACGTCGCGCACTTCAAAACCGGCGCGCTTGCGGTTAAGGCCGCCCGGACCAAGGGCCGACAGACGGCGTTTGTGCGTAAGCTCAGCCAGCGGGTTTATCTGGTCCATAAACTGCGAGAGCTGGGAAGTGCCGAAGAACTTGCGCATAATGGCCACCACGGGGGCGGCGTTTACGAGCGTACGCGGCGTCACGGTTTTGTCTTCCTTGCTCATGCGGTCGCGCACATTGCGGGAAATCTGCACCAGAGCCACGCGGATCTGGTTTTCCAGCAACTCTCCTATGGAGCGCACGCGGCGGTTGCCAAGGTGGTCTATGTCGTCCACTTCATACTCAACCACCTCGCCTTTGTAATCAAAACCGGGAGCGCCGGAATTAAGCGCCATCAGGTACTTGACGGTGGCTATAATGTCTTCAATGCAGATATTGCGCTTATTGTCGGCCGGCACTTTGAAGCGCTTATTCTGGCGCGCTATGTCTTCATAGATCGGCGTAAGTTTGCGCATGGCCTTGTAGCGGCCAACGATAGAAAAATCATAGCGGCGCAGGCTCTTGAACATTATATTGTCAAGGTATTCCTCAGCCTGCTGCTTGACAATGAAGTCCTGGCCGCGCATTTTTTTGTATATCTCATAGCGGGCGTCGGAGGCGGTTTTAGGCTGGTTCTTGGCTTCAAGCGCCAGTATTATGCCGGGATTCTCTTCTTTGGGGTTGCCCTTTATCAGGCGCACGCTTTTTATCTTGCGCTCCACCATGGACTTAAAGACCTTTTCATCTATGGCCTGCGCACCGCGCTCCTCAAGGTTCCAGATAACCTCGCCGTTGGCCTTGTCAACTATATCCTCTATGGCGTAATGGCCTATGATATCGGCGGCGTTGGCGGGTGTAACGGAAAGTTCCACAGACTCGTAGAAAGTCTGCAGGATCTCGGCGCTGGTTTCAAGACCCGCTGCTTTTATGAAGGTGGTTACGGGTATTTTTTTCTTGCGATCAAGCCTGACCCACAACACGTTGTCGGTGTCAAATTCAAATTCAACCCAGGCGCCGCGATAGGGTATTATGCGCGCGAAATAAAGAGATTTGCCGAGCACCGACTGCTTTTTTTCTTCGTCTTCCTCAAAAATAATACCGGGGGAACGGTGCAGCTGGCTGACGATAATCCTTTCAGCGCCGTTAAAAACAAAAGAACCCGTGTCCGTCATGATAGGCAGGTCGCAGAGCGTCACATCCTGGTCTATCATGTGTTTGAGTTTGCCGCTTTCCTGCCGGACGCTGAGCGAGAGATACGCTTTCAAAGGGGTGCTGTAAGTGCCGCCGCGCTCCAAAGCCTCTTCAGGGCTGTGGTATTTAGGCAAGCCAAGTTCAAACTTCAAAAAGTCCATCACCATCGTGCCGTCGGCGGACTCTATGGGGAACACGTCCACGAACGAGGCTTGCAGGCCCTGAATCTTTCTGTCTTCAGGTTTCGTGTCGGACTGCAAAAACCAGTCAAAAGACTGCTTCTGCATGTCAAGCAGGTCCGGAAACTTTATGATTTGGGGGATGCGCGAGAAGTTGAGCTGTTTCATGGTCACCTCTTAATGGGAATGAAATGCCCGTAGCAGATAATCCCAGCCCGCCTTAAGCGAGCCGGGAGAAATCCGCCGCGTTACTCATTTGCTTCAGATAAGGCCGTTATTGGCACAATTTTTGATGTTACTTGTAAGACTTTCTGCGACGCGGAAAAAAACACCGCTGGCTGCCCCCCTTCTGGGGGGCTGACGCCCCAAAAAGGAAGGGGGCCGTGTGGAAAGGCTTTGTTTTACTTAAACTCCGCTGATATTTCCGTCCGCCTAAGGCGGACGGAAATAGAAGACCGGTTATTTCAACTCAACCTGGCCGCCGGCTTCGGTAAGCTTCTTGTTCATTTCATCGGCGGTTTTCTTGTCTACATTTTCTTTCACGGTCTTGGGCGCGCCTTCAACCAAGTCTTTGCATTCTTTAAGGCCAAGGCCGGTCAACTCGCGCACAACCTTGATCACGCCGATTTTTTTGGCAGGGTCGGAAAGACCTTTAAGGGTCACGGTAAATTCGGTCTTTTCCTCGGCAGCGACTGCGGCTCCGCCAGCAGCGGGAGCGGAAGCCATCGCCATCCCCATGGCGGGAGCGGCTTTCACACCGAATTTATCCTCAATACCTTTTACAAGATCTGCCAGTTCCATCACGGTAAGCGTGGAAATAGCGTCAACTATCTGGTCTTTTGTCATTGTTGCCATTTTAAGGCTCCTTATTTCCCCCGCTTTGCGGGAGAGTGTTTTTTAGTAGCCCCCCGCATCTGCCTAAGGCGAATGCGGGGGTTTATCCCATTTAACTGGCGGGACTACCAGGATTACAAAATTAGTTAGAAAGTTTACGAGTTAAGAGTTTAAAGGCTGAGGAGCTCACAACTCCCAAACTACTTAGCTTCTTTGACTTTCTGGCCTATGGCCGTGCCGCAACAGAGGCTATGCCTTTCGAGCGGTCTTTTCTCTGAGCGCGTCCAGCGCGTATGCAAGGTCCCGTGTGGGCGCCTCAAGCACGAACCGGATTTGCGCTAAATTGCTGTATAGAAGGCTCGCCAACTGGGAAATCAACTCGGGCTTTGAGCCGATTACGGAGAGTCTTTCCAAATCCTGGGGGGTGAGCCACTTCTGTGAAGCGAAACCACCCTTAATTTTCAAAAGCGGGTTTGTTTTGGCGAAAGCCATCAAAGTCTTGGCGACCCTTGTAATCTCGTTCGGGTCCTCTATGGTGACCACGGCGGTCGGGCCTTTGGTAAGCGCTTTGTCGCTGCCCTGAAGAGCGGCGTTTGAGATGGCATGGGAGATAACGGTATTGCGAACGACTTTAAAATTGGATTTAGCCGGACGGAGACTATCACGGAGCGCAGTAGTTTCCTTGAACTTCAGCCCCTGAAACGAGGTGAAGACGGCATCCGTGGTTTTTAACTGTTTGCCAAGTTCCGAAGAAAGGTTTTTTTTGTCGTTTTTATCTAGTTCCATAAGGGATAGTGATTCAGTGATTAAGTAATTTAGTGATTTAGTGACTTAGTTTTTAAGAATTTCAGATTTCATTCCGTAGAACTCAATCACTTAATTACTGAATCACTAAATCACTTTTTTGAAAATTGCCTGTGATTAATAAGACCGGCAGCGACCCACTCTCCCAACGCCGAGTTGGGCGTTAGTACCATAGGCCCTGGAGACCTTAACTGCCGTGTTCGGAATGGGAACGGGTGTAACCTCTCCGGAATTACCACCGGTCTTACTAATCACAGGCTTAAAGAGCAATTAAGTGCTTCAGTAATTAAGTGATTGAGTTTGGAGGAGTTCCTGCTTTTTCCTTCCGCCAACTTAATCACTAAATCACTCATTTCTTAATCACTCCTTACAAAGCGCGATGCAAATCTTACAGCCAAGAGGACGGAAGTCTTAGAGTCTGAGCGTCTTGGGGTCTGAGAGTCTTTGACTCTCGACTCCTAGACTCCTGACTCTTAGACTTGAGTCCACCTGTAATGCTACACCTTAGTCTGTGGTATAGGATTAGAAAATAAGGCCAAGCCTCACGGCCGATTAGTATCAGTTAGCTGAATCCATTACTGGACTTACACCTCTGACCTATCAACCCGGTAGTCTTCCGGGGGCCTTTAGTCCCCTTGCGGGGAAGGGAAACCTAATCTTGGGGCGGGTTTCACGCTTAGATGC
>MGTS01000041.1:0-17202 GCA_001799565.1 Elusimicrobia bacterium GWA2_51_34
CATTCAGAAATGGAGGCTTAGCAAAAGAATTACGACGGAGTAACGACGATACATTTCACCATCATGTTTGAATTAGAAAATGCTCCCCGGTAAGATCGCTATTTAGCCGAAAACGGCCATTTTTGAGGTTTAAACCGGGTTCCCAACGTTATTTTACAACGTTCCCCCATAAAACTAGTGTGTTTTCAGTCGGTTCCAAGGACATTCTAGTAAATAGGGTTTATCAGAAATAAAAACGGACAAGCCTGCGGACGGCGCATGCGACAAATAACCTGCGGCAGAACATACTTGACCGTAAAATATCATAAAATCAAGTAAGCAGAATAAAATAAAGCGGAGGAACCATGCGCTATAAAAACCACATTCTTTTCATTTTGACTGCGGCAGTTTTGGCCGGCTGCGCCACTCCGGCTCCGTCCGTTCGACATACCACGCCTTTTCCGTACACCATAGCCCTGCTGCCGCTCTCCAACCAGTCTCTGGATCTGCGGGCGCCGGAACTCCTTCGCGAGCTGTTGGACACATACCTCTCCGCGGCAAACTTTAACCTTACAGACGTCAAAGAAGCGGAAGAAAAGCTCCGCGGTATCGGAATCTCGGAAGGCGGCCAGCTAAACTCCGCCACTCCGCAGAAACTGGCGGCGCTCCTTGGGGCCGACGCGCTGCTTTACGGAGATATAGAAACCTTCAATTATTCAAACATCGGCGTGTATGCCGGGCGCACGGTCAAAGTGAGACTTAAGCTTATTGACGCGAAAACCGGCGCAATGCTGTGGGAAACCGAGAAGAGCAAAGCCAATTCCCGGCTGGGCCTTTCAAAAGCGGCCGCCAAGGATGTTTTCGTAAAGGGCTATGCGAATAAAGCCCTGGAAAACATTATGGACAACCCGTTACGCTCCGAATCTGAAGATGTAGTCCGTCTGCTGGTGAGGGCACTGGGCAAAGCCCGGAGGGATTGGTAGTAAACAACAGGGTAGAGGGTTTAGGATTCAATTTTTAATTCTTTTTAATTCTCCCCATACTTTTTCTGGCAGCAGCGGCACCGAGCGCACGCGCGCTCCGCAGGCATTGGCTATGGCGTTCGCCACGGCCGGCGCCACTCCTATCAAAGGAACTTCACCCATACCTTTAGCTTTGTAGGGACCTTCGGCGTAAGGTTTCTCTATAAAAGTAATATCGTATTCGGGTTTGTCCGCGGCAGTTGCCATTACATAATCAGTAAAATTAGGATTTATCATGATGCCGTTCTTATAGACCAGATTCTCGTAAAGCGCCCAGCTCATGCCCTGCAGAATGCCGCCCTGCGCCTGCCCGATGGCAAGGCGCGGATTTACTATCTTGCCCACATCGTATGCGGCCCAGATCTTCAGCACTTTGGCAACTCCGGTTTTAAGATCCACCTCAACCTCGGCGGCATCAGCGGAATAGGAGTAAATCACATAGGCATCGCCCTGTCCATTATCCATTTTAAAAGTGGTGCGGGGGGCCGCGTACCAGCCCTGCTCGCTCATTTTATGGCGGCGGTTCCAGCATTCGCCCGAAACTTCGCTGAAGGTCACGCTTTTGCCGCCCATGTAAAAAACGCCACCGGAAGCGGTCATTTGCCCGGCGGCGCGAGCGCCTTTCAAAACCAGCAGATCAAAAGCTGTTTTAAAGATCCTTTCCCGTAAAGGCCCGGCGGCGTCTATTATGGCGTTGCCGCTCATCAGCGTGGTGCGGCTGGCCACGGTGGGGCCTGAGTCCGGAACTTTTGAAGTGTCAACTTCTTCCACGCGCACGCTTTCATAAGGGGCGTTTAAGGTTTCCGCCGCTATCTGGGCAAGCACCGTAAGCGCGCCCTGTCCCATTTCGGCATTGCCCACGTTGACACCTACGGAAGAATCTTTATAAATATTAACCAAAGCGCCGGCACGGTCAAGGTAGCGGCCCTTGGCGCCCAGCCCCACGCCGTAATAAGTCACAGCAAAACCAATTCCGCGAACCTTATCCTTTCCGCCTGTCATCTGCAACCTGTTACCTGCCACCTTTTTATTCCACCCGCTGCGCCGGCGCACTGCGAGCACAATTTCTTTCAAGCCGCAGGAAGAATTAATTTTCTGCCCGGTGACCGTTTTGTCGCCCGGCTCCAGCATGTTCTTAAGCCGGAAGTCCACCGGGTCCATGCCTATTTTGGCCGCAAGTTCGTCTATAAGGGATTCCTGCGCGAAACAGATCTGCGGCTGGCCGAAACCGCGGAAGGCACCGCAGGAAACCTTGTTGGTGGCGGCTGCAAAGGTTTCGATGTAAACATTGTCAATTTTGTAGGGCCCGGCCGCGTGCACCGTGCCGCGCCAGAGCACTATGGGAGAAAGAGTGGCATAAGCTCCGCCGTCCAGCACATATTTAACCCGGCAGGCCGTAAGGCGGCCGTTTTTATCCGCGCCGTAGGCCACGCGCGCCCACCCCGGATGACGCTTTGACATGGACTGAAAGTCTTCCTTGCGCCCGTAAATAAGTTTAACGGGGCGGCCTGTTTTAACCGCGCACAGGGCCGCGTGCGAGGCCACCAGAGCCGGCATATCTTCCTTGCCTCCGAAGCCGCCGCCGGTAACGGTCTGCAATATTTTAACCTTATGATAGGGCAGGCCAAGCGCCGCCGCTACCGCGTCCAGTATGTAAAATGGGCACTGGGTGGAACTGTGCACGGTAACTCCGCCGTCAGACTCCGGAATGGCTATGGCGCCCTGCGTTTCCAGATAGGCGTGCACCTGATAATTAGTGAAAAACTCCCCCTCCGCCACATAAGCCGCTTTATCAAAAGCCTTATCAACTGCGCCTTTCTTTATGACAAAACTTGAGATCACATTATTCTTGCCGTAGATCTTAATGGATTTTTTTTCAAGGGCCTTAAGCGGGTCATCTATGAACGGCAGTTCTTTGAATTTAATTTCCACCAGGCGGGCGGCCGCTTTAGCCGCCGCTGCGGTTTCAGCCACCGCAAGCGCCACGGTTTCCCCGGCGAAGCGGGCCTCTTTTTCCGGCAGGAACGGGTAATCCCGCATTACCAGCGGCCACTTGTTAACTCCGGGTATATCCTTGTATGTGACTAAAGTTACATATCCGGGAATCCTACTGGCAGCGGCGGCTGAAATTGAGAGTATTTTAACGCGGGGCCGGGGGCTTCTTACGGCGGCGGCGTAAAGCATGCCGGCGAATTCCCGGTCGTCAGCGTAGGCCGCGCGCCCGGTAATTTTTATAAGCGCGTCCTTCCTGGGCAACGATTTCCCGACAAAAGAAAGTTTTTCCATAATTCGGCTTCTTACTTGTGACCTGTGACCTGGCCGTTTGTGGGCCAGTGGCCATTTGAGACGGCACCTCCAGAGGATTGTGACTTGTGACTATCCATCACCCTCATATGCTTTCCATCGCGCTTATAGTGTACTTTTATTATTTCAGCCAGCACGGAAACGGCTATTTCACCGGGGGTCTTACCGCCAAGGTTCAAGCCAATGGGCGAATACACCCTTTTGTCTTTAAGCGGATAAAGTTTTTTCTGGCCGAGCCGACGGAATATTTCCCGCACTTTATCCGCGCTGCCGATCATGCCCATGTAGGGCACGGGGGTGGGCATTACGGCTTCCAGGCATTCTTTATCCAAAGAGTGGCCGCGGGTGACAATTACCACATAAGTATCCTTGTCAACGCCGGCCCTGGCAACGGCTTCATGAGGCATTTCATTTATTATCTCAAGCGCGGCCGGGTATCTTTCGGCGTTGGCGAACTCTTTGCGGTCATCCGCCACCAGATACGGATAGCCGGCCAGGCGGCAGGCCTCGGCTATTTTCACTCCCACATGGCCCGCGCCCAATATTAGCACCTTGAAAGGGTTTTTATATACGTCTATATAAACTTCCATTTTGCCCATGCAGAGCATACCGGTATTGCCCCGGGGTTTAAGATCAAAAATAAATTTGCCACTTTCGCCTTTTTTTATGCACTCCACGGCTTTGCGTATGGCGAGAGCTTCTATCGTGCCGCCGCCCACGGTGCCTTCTATGGAACCGTCGGCGTATACCAGCATTTTGGCGCCGGCTTCGCGGGGCGTGGAGCCGCCAACGCTTATAACGGTTACAAAAGCGGCGTTCCTGCCGCTGTCTATAGCTTCCGAAAGCATTTTAATAATATTTTTTGATTCTCTCATAATATAAATCCTAATTTTTGTTACGGCTCAAGTAGTCAGAAGTCAGAATTCAGGAGTCAGAATCAGACCATTCTGAATTCTTACTAATGAATTCTGCCTACCATGGTAATTATCTTATTTTACATAATTCAGTTTTACTTTTGGCGGTTTGCGTGTTTACGTTATGGGTTATAAGAAGCGCAGAAAAATCCAGTAAACAAGGCAGTTTATAAAAGTAAGGGGCGCGCCCACGCGCGTGAATTCCCAAAAAGTTATAGTCTGGCCGGCCCGCTTTTCCGCGGTCTGTATTATTATCACGTTGCTGGCCGCGCCGAGGATAAATAAATTTCCGGCCACTGTGGAAGCGGCGGCAAGCGCCATCAGGGCGCGCGGCTCCGCCTGCAAGTGAGAAAGCATGGGCAGGTATAGCGCCACCAGCGGCACATTTGAAATAAGCTGGCTTAAGGTGACGCTTACCGCGGTTATCACTCCCACGGAAGCGATATTAACACCGGTTTCCGCCAACAGTCCCTGAAAAAAGCCCGTGTTCCACACGCTTTTCATAAGAATAAACATAGCCGCGAAAAAGGCAAGGGTGCTCCAATCAATTTTTTTAAGGATCTCAAAACGGCGGCGGCTGAAAAGAAAGACCGGCATAGCGGCCGAGAGCGCTATATAGGTAAGCCTGAAATCAAGTCTGGGGGCCAAGCCCACTGTATAAATTTTGAGGACTATCATGCCGGCAGTTATAACCAGAGAAATACGGCAAAGGATGGCAAGTGCATGATCTTTTATCGGCTCCTGTGAATGTTTTAAAGGCAGGTTTTCAAACTCGTCCGGGTAAAAAAACCGGATAAGAAAAAAAGCGGCAAAGAGATTAATAACGGTGGGCGCGGCCAGATACATGAAAAATGTCACAAAAGGATCCGCCACCCCGCCTTTTAAAGCTATCAGCAAATTCTGCGGGTTGCCGATGGGGCTTGCCGCGCTGCCTATGGTAACGCCAAACGCCAGTGCAATAAGCAGAGCCTTGGGCCGGATATTGTGTTTTTTTGAAAGCAGCAGCATGACAGGCGTGCCTACTATTGCAAGCGTATCATTCATTAAAAATGCCGAGGCGCAGCCGGAACCAAAAAGGATGAAAAGCAGAAGTATCCGCCCGGAACCGGCGTGTTTTAAAGTTTTATATTCAAGATGGGAAAGATAGCCGCTAAGCTCAAGCGCCTGGCCAAGAACAAACATGCCGAACAGAAAAAATATCACATCCAGGTCAATAGCGCGAAAAGCATCAAGCGGGGCAATGCTGCCAGACAACAAAACAGCCAGCGCGCCCAAAACCATAACCTGCCAGATCTCAAAGCGTACACGCCCCACTTGCCGCACGGCAATCAAGAGAAAGACTGTAACCAGTGTTATTATGGGAAACATATAAAGAAACAACCTTCTGGCTTATGGCCGTGCCGTATCACCCCAATCCTCTAGGCCTCAATTCTTCATACTGCTCCGGCGTGTCAAAGTCCCGGATTATCTCCCGGTCTTCCACGTCCAGGTCTGAAACTTTCACCGAAGGGTGATGCGTGACCCAATGCAGGCCCAGGGCTTGCGGACCTTCAAAGCATAAATGGCGGTAAATGGCCGGAATGATAATGGGATGGCCTCGTTTGCGGGGAAGTGGGTAGTGGTCAGTGGTTAGTGGCGAGTGGTCAGTGGCAAGTGGCGAGTCGGCGGAATCCGGAGTTGTTGCCTGTGACTTGTGACTTGTGACTTGTGACTGTTCATGCGACCTGTTACCTGTGACTTGTGACTGCGCCGCCGGGCGTCCGCCACTACGGCGTTGGCGGACAAGTTGCCCGCCGGAGCTGTGTGGCGGGCGCACGCATCGCGGGATAACAATACGATCTTTATTCTCGCACCAGAAGGCGATAATGTCTTTATACGTCCGCGGCGCAATTGTCGGCTGGTCGGCCAGACAGACCATAAAACCCTCAGATTCTTTTGAAGCGGCTTCAATGCCGGCTCTTAAAGAGGAAAGCTGCCCCAGGTCCGGTTGCGGGTTTACAATAACTTTCTCCCCCGCCGGTTTCCAGACGGAAGCTATAGCTTCGGCATCTGCGCCCAAAACAGCTATACGCTCTTCAACTCCCGCCGAACGCAGGGCCGCGCAGACATTTTCAATAAAACATTTTCCGCGGTATTCAAGCAGGGCCTTCGGCCTGCCCATACGCGAAGAAGCGCCTGCCGCAAGAACTATAGCGCTCAGTTTCACCATTATGGATATTTTAACATTAACCTGAAAGTTGCAGTTGCAACTTTCCCTTTCGCAGTGCTCAAGGTGCGCTTCGCGCGGCATACTGGACTATGACCGTGCCGTATCAAGCGCTATGCGCATCAGACGGCCACCTTCGAAAACCTGGCGCGCATTGCGCTTGGTTTTCGCCCCGCAACTGAGGGGAATCCTGCGATATTTTTATTCACCTGATTCCTCTATGGAAACTATATTGAAATGCAGGATTCAGGCTAACAGTGCGAACAGCCACACATCAGGCGGGCATGCGGGAAACAAGGGATTTAAATGAAGAATGCGGCCTATTTTGCCAGTTTTCTTTTTTGGCGAAGAATGTATTTTACGGTTTGATACACGGTTTTCTGCTCGCGAAGGGTGCAGCCTTTCAGCAGGCCTATTATTTTGCGTTCTATAGAATGCGGTTTATATTGGGTTTCCTTACCATCCTCTTCTTTTAGAAAATCAGCGGGCTTTGTGCCGAAAGCGAGGCTCAAACGCTTCAATGTCGCGAAACTGGCGGATTTAAGCCCACGCTCCATCTGCCCCACGAACGAGGGATGCACCTCTATTTTTTCAGCCAACTCCTCCTGCGACCAGCCATGCCGTATGCGCTCTTCGCGCACCTTCTTGCCCATACTTTCGCGATAATCCCCGGTTTTCATGTTGAAATTGTATAATCTTTGCCAATTATGTCCCACATACCAAATGTATCTGTAATTTATATACACTTAAAGTA
This sequence comes from Elusimicrobia bacterium GWA2_51_34, assembly GCA_001799565.1. Classification (GTDB taxonomy): domain Bacteria; phylum Elusimicrobiota; class Elusimicrobia; order Elusimicrobiales; family UBA9959; genus UBA9634. The sequence continues at coordinate 7,180 of MGTS01000041.1, forward strand.
TTGACATTTCAAGCGCCGCTTACTATACTAGAAGAAAGGATATAGAGAAGAACCATGCCTAAACCCGTTATACTTGTTATTGATGACGAGCCAATGTGGCGTAATTTGCTGGACAGGCTTCTGAATAGCGCCGATTATAAGGTGTATACCGCCGCCACCTGCGCGGACGGAATCAGGATGGCCGGCTTATATCAACCGGACTGCATACTGCTCGATTTTAATTTGGGTGACGGCACTGCTGTAGAGGTATGTTCAGCCATAAGGTCAAACAAAAACATCAAAAAAACGCCCATAATCATATTCAGCTCCGACCCGGACGCGGCCATCAGCTGCTATACGCAATGCAAGGCGGATAAATTCATACCGAAAGGGCTCCCCCTGCCGGAACTCCTTACGGTTATAGAGGGCATCCTTCGCGGCGCGCAATGCGCCGCCTCGAATGAATAAGGAAACAGCATGTTGGGATCAAGCGTTTGCCACAGGAATAATTACTGAAAGCAGAAAACCGCCAGTAGGCTGGCAAGCTAGTGTAGTGAGTCAGAGTTTTCGTTACAGTGTCATTGCGAGCGGTCTTAGCCTTTAGCCGCGAGCGAAGCGTGGCGGGAAGCAATCTCTTCGTGAGATTGCCACGGGCTTCGCCCTCGCAATGACAATCCTCAGTCGCGGACGACGCCAGAGGCCCGCGACAGGCCAGTGTCACTGGAGGAGGGGAAACCGCCATGCGGTGTCCCCTCAGCCGTTGGGAAAGGGTGTCTAAAAGGTCTCTGGCCCACAAACGGCCCGACGATTGTAAAGCCGTTACTGAATCGCTACACTAGTATGCGGGTAGGCCAATATGGGGATCCAATTCTTTTAAGCATACCGGCATACACGCCTACCAGCCTACTCGCAAGTTTTGAGCAACTAATCCCCGAAAGAAATCCCCAGGTCCCGCGCGGTCAGCACTGTATCGCAGTCCAGCGGCACTGTTTTCATGCGGCTGGTGGCATCTTTGAGCGGCACATAGCGCACGGTGGGAGGGTCAAGCGCCACCATCACGCCAGACTTCCCCTCCTCAAGCGCGCGCACGGCGGCCGCGCCGAACCTGAGCGAAATCAGGCGGTCAAAAGTAGTGGGGTGGCCGCCGCGAAGCAGATGGCCAAGCACCACCGTCCGGCATTCTTTTCCTGTCAGCGGTTCCAGTTCCTTCGCCACGCGCTCGCCGGCGCCGCCGAGTTTTTCCGCCCGGCCCAGTTCTTTGCCGACCACCGAAACCGTTCCGCCCCTGGGCTTAGCCCCTTCCGCCACCACCACTATGGCGTAATTCTTGCCCCGCTTGGGCCTTTCTTTAAGCGCGGCGGCGACTTTATTTATATCATAGGGAATTTCCGGTATCAGTATGGCGTCGGCGTTGCCTGAAACCCCCACATTAAGGGCTATCCAGCCCGCATAGCGGCCCATAACCTCCACCACCATTACGCGGCGATGGGCCTCTGCCGTGGAATGCAGGCGGTCAATACACTCGGTGGCGAAGGACACGGCGGTGTCAAAACCAAAAGTTATCACAGTCTTGTCCAGATCGTTGTCTATAGTCTTGGGCACGCCTATAACGCGCAGGCCTTTTTCAGCCAGAACATTGGCTATGCCAAGCGAACCGTCGCCGCCCAGGGCGATCAAAGCGTCTATACCGCTCTTTTTAAAAGCAGCCATAAGTTCGCCCGAGCGGTCTTTCTCATAAAGCTTTCCGTCCGGGCCAGCGGTAGGGTATTTAAGGGGGTTGCCTTTATTGGTGGTGCCGAGTATGGTTCCGCCAAGGTGCGTTATGCCGCGCACAGCCTTGCGCGTAAGCGGTATAAGCCCGCCTTCCGGATATTCTTCCGGTTTCATCAGGCCGTTGTAACCGTCCCGGATACCCACGCATTCCCAGCCGCGGTTAAGCGCCGATATGACAACAGACCTTATAACGGCATTAAGCCCCGGCGCGTCGCCGCCGCCGGTATTTATAGCAATCTTTCTAATCTTATTGATCATCGTTAAGCTCCTCTTTAATCGTAACTGTAAACGAAAGGTGGCAGGTCGCAGGTAACAGGTTACAGGCAGAAATACCGCATCACCGGCAGAGATGCCAAATGGCAGGCGGAATTATTTGCCTACATTAATGATTCGCGAAATTATAATTTTTCAGCGATGGTTGCAATTTATAAATTCTGACGCTTAAATTCAAAGCTCTCTTCCAAACCTCCAGCTCTTCAAATTTCTTAGCCGACATAATCCCCCCATCTTCCCCGCTGCCTGTAACCTGCTACCTGTCACCTAATAAGCTTGCTTGCAAGCTTATTAGCCTTTTCGGCCAGCTTAGATTCATCCACATTAACCAGGCGGCCGTTTTTGACCACAACTTTGCCGTTGACTATGGTGTACTTGGTCCGATGTGAGGCGCCACAGAACAAAAGAGAGGCCAGCGGGTCGGATTTGGAACCGACAAAATCAAGCCCTGACACGTCAAAAATAGCTATGTCGGCCGCTTTGCCGGGCTCTATGGAACCGATATCGTCACGGCCCAGCACTTCGGCCCCGCCCCGGGTGGCAATTTTAAAAGCGTCACGGGCCGGCATTGAAGCCGCCCCGCTTTTTACACGGTGCACCAGCATACACTGCCTGATCTCTCCCAGCATATCGGAAGCGTCATTTGAAGCGGAGCCGTCCACGGCAAGCCCCACCGGCACTTTTTTATCCAGAAACATGCGTACAGGGGCGATGCCGGAGCCCAGCCGCAGGTTTGAGCAGGGACAATGGGCCACACCGGTTCTGGTTTTGCCCATTTTTACGGCTTCTTTTTCGTTAATATACACACAGTGGGCGAACCAGGCATTGCCGTTTTTAAGCCAGCCGACGGATTCCATATATTCAAGCGGCCGCATTTTATGCGTCTTAAGACAATAATCGGTTTCATCAACGGTCTCGGCCAGATGCGTGTGCATTCTAACGCCCCACTTTTCTGCCATTTCAGCTGTTATTCTAAGAAGTTCGGTGGTAACCGAAAAAGGAGAGCACGGAGCCAGCGCCACGCGCGTCATGGCGAATTTATCGCGGTCATGGAACTTATGCACCAGGCGCTCGCAGTCCTTCATTATAAAATCTTCGCTTTGAACCACATCATCGGGCGGAAGCCCTCCCTTGCGGCGGCCGCGGGACATTGACCCGCGCGTGGCCAGAAACCTTATGCCAATTTCTTTAGCGGCTTCTATCTCGGCGTCTATAAAAAAAGCGCTGTTCTTTTTTGGAAAAACATAAAGATGGTCGGAACTGGTGGTGCAGCCGGTAAGCAGCAGCTCGCCAAGGCCCACCTGGGTGCTGGCGTAAACGCCATCCGGCGTAAGCCTGCGCCAGATCTCATAGAGGTAGATCAACCAGTCAAAAAGCTTGGCGTCCTGCACGGCCGGAAGGTTGCGGGTAAGCGTCTGATAAAGATGATGATGCGTGTTAACAAAACCTGGCAGAACCACGCAGCCTTTTGCGTCTATCACGGTATCGGCCTTAACGCGCAGGCTTTTGCCGGTTTTTTTTATTTCCGGGCCCTCAATGTAAACCTCACCGCCTTTAATTTCTCCGGCGTTGGCGTCCATGGTGGCCAGCAATAAAGCGTTCTTGATAAGCATGGACCTGGTTTTCATATTAGAAATTCTCCATTCACCCGAACTCATTCGTAGAATCAGGAACTATTATAGTAAAATAATTAACGACGCAAAGTTAAGTCCAATGGAGAATCTATGAAAGATAAAATTAATTTTCTCACCGACGCCCAGCTTAAAACCGAGATGGACCGCTGCCTCTATTGCGCGGAAAAGCCCTGCAAGGCGGCCTGCCCGGCGGACTGCTCCCCCGCCGATTTTATAATGGCCGCGAAGCTCGGCGCGGCGTCCGATTACAAAAGGGCGGCCGCGCTTATAATGGGAAATAATCCGCTGGGCGGAGTGTGCGGGACCGTATGCCCGGACAAACACTGCATGAATGCCTGCTCGCGCCGCACTTTTGACGTTCCGCTTAACATCCCGGCGATACAGACAGCGATAATACGAAAAGCAGGCGAACTTGGCGTCATGCCCAGGTTTTCAAAAGCCGCTTCCAACGGCAAAAAAGTGGCAGTGGTGGGCGGCGGCCCGGCGGGCCTTGCCGCTGCGGCAAGCCTGGGCCAAAAAGGCTACACAGTGGACATTTATGATACCGGTAAAAAACCCGGGGGCATGGCCAACCTTATACCCGGCTTCCGGCTGGACGCCAAAACTCTGGCCGACGACGTTAAATTTAACATGTCGCTGGGAGACATTCATGTAAAACGCGGCGACATCAGACAACCCGAGGCGCTTCTGGATAAAAGTTATGACGCGGTAATAGTTTCCGCGGGACTGGGTCTTCCGATCAAACTTGGAATCCCCGGTGAAGAAACCGCCGTGAACTGGCTGGACTATCTGGCGGACACGGCCGGGCACAAAACGCGCGGCCGTAAAGTGGCCGTAATAGGCGGCGGAGCCGTGGCCGCCGACTGCGCCATGGCGGCGGCAGGCGCCGGCGCCGCGCATGTGGAGATGTTCGCTCTTGAAAAGCTGGGCGAAATGCCCCTCACCCACGACGAACTGGATGGACTTCTGAAGGCGGGCGTGCATATTTCCGGAAGAACGCGCGTTTCCAGAATACTGAAAAGCGGCAAAAGAATAGCGGGGCTTGAAACGCTGAAGGTTTTGCTGCCCAAAGGCGGAAAATTTAATCCGCGCCTGATAAAAGACGTTAAAGGCGCGCGGCAGCTGCGCAGCGATATTGATTTCGTCATAACGGCCATAGGAAGCAGGCCGGCAATGCCGGTCCATAAGGCGGGGCGGGTATTCTACGCGGGCGACATGGAAAATGGCCCCACCACGGTGGTGGAAGCCGTTGCGGCCGGAAAAAACTGCGCCCTGGAAGTTGACGCCTGCCTTGGCGGCGGCGCGAAACCGCGTATTGAGAGCAGATTGAAAAGCAGACTGGTTTTAGACGGAAGAAGAATGCTGCCCGTGCCGCTTGAAACCGAATTCTTCGGCAGGAAGATACTTTCACCTTTTTTACTTTCCGCGGCGCCGCCTTCGGACGGTTATGAGCAGATGAAAAAGGCCTACGAAGCCGGCTGGCCCGGCGGAGTGATGAAAACGGCGTTTGATAACGTGCCCATCCACATACCGTCGGAATATATGTTCGCGCTCACAAAACGCACTTACGGCAACTGCGACAATGTTTCCGGCCACTCACTGGAGCGCGTCTGCGGGGAAATAGAAAAACTGCGCAGGGAATTCCCCGACCGGCTGACAATGGCCTCCACCGGCGGGCCGGTAAGCGGGAACGACGAAGCCGATAAAAAAATATGGCAGTCCAATACAGGAAAACTTGAAGCCGCCGGAGCGATGGGCATTGAATACAGCCTGTCCTGTCCGCAGGGAGGCGACGGCACAAAAGGCGACATAGTGTCACAGGACGCCGAACTTACCGCTAAAATAATAGGCTGGGTAATGGAGGCCGGCGCCCCCGAAGTGCCGAAGCTTTTCAAGCTTACCGCCGCGGTCACCGCGATATATCCCATCATCGCGGCTATAAAAGAGGTTTTTGCCAAATACCCGAACAAGAAAGCGGGGGTAACGCTCGCCAACACATTCCCGGCGCTTGCGTTTAGAAACGGCCGCAAGGAGTCATGGGAGGAGGCGATAGTGGTGGGAATGAGCGGAGAAGGCGTGGCGCCCATAAGCAACCTGACCCTTGCCAATGTCGCAAGGCTTGGGGTGGCGGTCTCCGGCAATGGCGGCCCGATGGATTACAAATCCGCGGCGCACTTCCTGGCCCTAGGCGCTAAAACCGTGCAATTCTGCACCATCGTCATGAAACACGGCTACGGTATAATAGACGAACTACACTGGGGTTTAAGCCACCTTATGGAAGAAAGGGGTATATCTTCAGTAAGCAAGCTTATAGGCCGTGCCCTGCCGAACCCTGTGACCGGTTTTATGGAGCTTTCAGCGGTAAAAAAGATATCGGCAGTCCACGATGAACTGTGCCAACACTGCGGCAACTGCACAAGATGCCCCTACATGGCGATAACATTGAACAAGGATCTGATCCCCCAGACCGACGCGTCAAAATGCGTAGGATGCTCCATCTGCGCCCAGAACTGCTTCTCCGGCGCGTTATATATGCGCGAGAGGACTGACAAGGAAATGAAGTTGTTAAGCGAAAATTAGCAACTATTCGGAAGACAGAATTCAGAAGTCAGTAGTCAGAATAGTGGAATTTTTCTAGCCTATGGCTGTGCCGTAACAAGCGCTATGCGCATCAAACGGCCTCTTCGGGCGCCCTCATTCTAACTTCTGAATTCTGACTACTGACTACTTGAGCAGTTACAAAAACTAAAGGAAACCCATATGCCTAACACTATTCTGATCAAAAACGCGATTATCGTCACCCTGGGGGAAAAGAACCGGGTCCTTCGCGGATATTCAATACTTTGCGAAGGCGGAAAAATAACAAAAATCGCCAAAGCCCAGAATTTCAAAGGCAGATACGCCAAAATAGTGGACGCGCGCGGCAAGGTGGCGATGCCTGGCTTTATCAACTCCCATATGCATTTTTACAGCACCTTCGCGCGCGGGCTTGGCAAAGCCAAACCCTCAAAAAATTTCGTTGAGGTGCTAAATAATCTCTGGTGGCGGCTGGACAAGAAACTGACCAACGCCGACTCGTATTATTCCGCCCTCATCCCGCTTGTTGACGCGGTCAGAAAAGGCACCACTACTATAATTGACCACCACGCCAGCCCCTTTGCCGTTAAAGGCTCCCTGAAAGCTATTGAAACGGCCGTCAGGGAAACAGGCCTTCGCGCCTGCCTGTGTTACGAACTGTCCGACCGCGACGGCAAAGAAATAGCCAGGGCCGGCCTTGAGGAAAACGCCGGCTTCATAAGATATGCGGCCAAAAAGAACGACAACTTTATAAAAGCCATGTTCGGCCTGCACGCCTCCTTCACCCTGACCAACGCTACCCTTGAGGAAGCCGCCGAAATGGGTCTTAAACTGGGCGCCGGCTTCCACATCCATACCGCGGAATCGCAATCCGATCAGATCTCCTGCGAAACCCATCACAAGATGCGCGTGGTGGAGCGCCTGAAAGAATTCAGCATCCTTGGCCCAAAATCAATAGCCGCCCACTGCGTGCATGTTAACGACGCGGAAATTGACATTTTGAAGGAAACCGGCACCGCCGTAGTGCACAATCCGCAGTCCAACGCCAATAATTCCGTGGGCATAGCCGATGTGGTTAAAATGTCGGCGCGCGGCGTGCTGGTGGGCCTTGGTACCGACGCCATGACGGTAAATATGCTGGAGGAAGTACGGAACGGAGTGTGGCTGCAGCACCTTAAGCACGATCCCTCACAGGGCTTTATGGAACCAGCCGGGGCGCTGCTGGTAAACAACGCTAAAATAGCCAACCGCTATTTTACCGGCCTTGGCGAACTGAAGGAAGGTTTTGCCGCCGACATCATACTGATGGACTATTTCCCCCCCACGCCGTTGGACGAGAACAACTTCTACGGCCACCTGGTGTTCGGCCTCTCGCAAAGCGCGGTTGACACAACCATCGTAGCGGGCCGCGTGCTGATGGAAGGCAAGAAGCTGAAACTGGACATTGACGAGGAAGAAGTATCCCGCAAGTCCTGTGAGTTATCAAAAAAACTCTGGAGCAGGTTTTAAAAATTTGAAAGAACTTTTTTTGATCCCTCGAATTCGAGGGGTTTAAAATCGACATTATTTAATCGCTCCCATACGCCTAAAAAATCAAACACCAAACAACTATTGACAGGGTATTGGCCCTCTGATATACTACTAGTGAAGAGCGGTAAGACCGTTGCAGGTGGTTCCAGGTGTTCCCCTCCATAGTGTGGGTCATAGCTTGGACGTTAAGCCTGTTCGGCACGCTCTTCTTCTTTTTCTACGGCAGATATAACCTTTCCGAACACAATCGCGCCTTAAAAATATCGTACCATTCACTATCTTTTTCGTATTTATGAAATCAAACCCGAGGTCCCCGCTTTCATCCAGATAAAGATAAAGCATAACCCCTCCATAGCCTGAGTATTATGTCCCCGGATTCCTTTTTGCGCCTTCCTTGCGCGGCCCGCCCACGCGCAGCAAGGTCCGGTAATGCGTCCAAGAAAGATTGGGGTGCAATCGTCCTGGTCGCCAAGATTCTCCACGCACCGCGTGGAGAATCCCGGAAACATCCGTTGCCGCTACGCTGGATGATTCGCTACGCAGTGCGTAGCCTTTTCTGAAACTGCCTGCCTGTGACTCTTTCAGAGAAAGGCTACGCAGTGCGTAGCCTTTCTGCTGGCCGACCAAATTGGTGTAGGTGAGATAAAATTGCTTAAAAAGCTTCAGATTCACCAGCCCGTATCCGGGGCCGTATTCTTTATATAATCGGGCAGCGAGATCGCGCATCAACCCCTCCCCATATCCGGCACGCAGCTTGCCCTTCTGTTCCTCTTCCACTATCTCCAGCCCAATGCGCCAGTTGGCCACAACCTGAACCGTGTTGACAGACCGCGCCGCACCCGCCCGCGCGGATTCTATTATGTCGCGTATTTTTTTATATAGCGCGGAAGTTTTTTGAGTTTCCATAATTCCCCCTTTGCCGCATAAATAGCATAGCAGACCACTGCGACAACAGCATGTCGCGTTGGAAAAGGCTATTTTTAGGGATTTTTTAAAGATTAATTCAGGGTTAAAAGGTGCGGGTTACTTTTTTCAGGCCTTTGGGGCTGTCGGGGTTCAGGCCGCGGGAGGAAAAAGGCTCCTGCCTTTTCGGTAACACCCTGCTCCGGTCGCAAGCCGGGCGCGGCTTACGCACGCGCCCGGACCGCAAACTGATTTACTAGCCTATGGCTGTGCCGTAACAAGGGCTATGCCCTTCAGACGGCCTGCAACAGATTCAAGCCCAAGGGCCAAAAGTTAAAGTGTCCAAGGGTCAACAACACTTACCTCGCAAGGCGGAACCCGACGTCGTCGTAGCGGTAGCCAGGGTCGCTGCTGTTGCGGTAATCGGCCCGCAGGCTCCTGGCGTCATCGGGGCTGAAGGAGCCGCCACGTAACACCCGGATGGAACCAGCACCTTCAAATGCACTGCCGTCAGCAGGCGTGCCTTTGTAAGAATCCTGGTACTTGTCCTGCACCCACTGCCAGACATTTCCCGCCATATCGCACAAACCTTGCGCGGTATTACCGGCGGTCTTTGAGCACACCGGCATCGTGCTGTTTTTGCCGCAACCGGAACCGCCATTACCATACATCACAGCCTTGTCACAGGTCGGCTCATCATTGCCCCAGGGATATTTCTGATTCTTGCCGCCGCTTGTAGCCGCATATTCCCATTCGGCCTCGCTGGGCAGTCTTCCACCTTCGAACTTGGCGTATTTGCTCGCCTGATCCCAGTCCACGCAGTTGACCGGATGAAGTTGGCGGCCAGTTTTGCCCCAGTTGCAATAGTCGCCGGCGTCGGTAGCCGGCTCCGTGCAATCGCCTGCTATCACACACTCCGCGTATTGCTCCACTGTCACCGCAGTTTTGGACATATCAAAGGTTTTGATGGCAACCTTGTGAATCGGCTTGGCATCTTTAAAACCTTTTTCATCGCTATCGGTGCCCATGGTGAACTTCCCGCCATTGATGGTAACCCACTCAACCGGCTTGGCAGGTGCGCCGGCTTGTGGATAGTTTTCATCGACATAGCCTTTGGATATTTTAAGCATAGCGGGAGCGGGAATCTTAACGTCTCCGATGACACCCGCGGGATTTATATCCTTAAGTTCACCTATAGCGGCATCACTAGGCGCATCCCTGAAATCTGGCGGGATATTCCTGTGTAAATTCCTATTATAAGCAAACACCGCCGCCGTCACTATCACGGCAGCGAGCACATATTTCTTCCAACTGGTCATAGCCCCTCCTATACGCTGGATTTGATGGTTATAGT
>MGTS01000041.1:17210-62418 GCA_001799565.1 Elusimicrobia bacterium GWA2_51_34
GCGTAGGTGAAAAGCGTCAACTTTTCACCCGGGAAAAAGGCTCCTGTTGCCTTTTGCATTAAGAAAGGCCTGGGACATTTTCTGTTTTAAAGCAAAACGCCCCGCCCTTTTGCCCTGGGCTTTTTAAATCTGTTGGCAAAAGGGCGGGGCGTTTTGTTTGTCAGGAGCGAGATGTTATTCTTCTCTTGCCGTTAATACTATTTCTATCCTGCGGTTTAAAGCCCTGTTTTCGGCGGTATCATTGAGCGCCACAGGCCTGTACTCGCCGTAACCCGCGGCAACAAGCCTTTCAGGGGTTACTTTTGCCTCATCCTGCAGATATCTGGCGACTGCGGTGGCTCTTGCCGTGGAAAGTTCCCAGTTGGTGGGATATTTACTTTTCAGTTCACCCTTGATCGGGATGTTGTCCGTATGACCTTCTATGCGGATGTCTTTATTAGTTATATCTTTTAAAACTTTTCCGATACTGCCCAGGACCTTTCTTCCTTCGCCGCGCACCTCCGCCATTCCGGAGTCAAAAAGTATCTTATCAACCATATTTACCGTCAGCTTGCCCTTAAGCTGGGTGATGGTTATTTCCCCGGCGGTAATTTCCGCCTTCAGCCCGGAGGTAAGGTCTTCATAATTTTTTTTGACGGCGGCTATTTCAATTTCCTTTTCCTGCTCCACGGCCTTCTTTTCCGTTTCAGCTTTGGCGAGCGCTTCGGCATTTGATCTTCTCTGCGCATCCATAGCCGCGGCGGTATCCGCCAGATTTTTCGCCAGTTCGTCCCGTTCTTTTATAATGTCGGAGATTTTTTTGTTTAATTCCCCTTTTTTGGCTTCCAGCGCTTCCTGCTGGTCTTTATTACTTTTCTGCAGCGCCGCCGTCTGCACTCCGGCGCGTGCCAGTTGTGAATTCAGCTCCTCAACGCGGTCATTCAGCCCTTTTTCCTTGTTTTGGTAATCCGCCTTTACGGCTGTAAGATCTTTCTGGACCGAATCAAGCCGGCCAGTCTGGGTTTTGTACTTTGCGGCGCTCACGCAGCCGGAGAATAAAACGGCAGCGAATAACAAACAGATATTTTTTTTCATAGTCCCTCCATACATCTAAAATAGCATATATAGCGCGGATTACTTCATGCTTTCCAGGATCAGTTTTCCGTTAGCGCTGTCCACCCGCACCACAAAATGGTTCAAAAAAGACATCCCAAGAAGGCCGTCTATCCCGCCGGATGTCCCCGGCATGATCAAAGCAGCCGTGCCTTTTACCACGGACTTCCCTACCGCGATAGATTCCAGGCTGACCTCCTGCGCGTCAACGGTCCGCCCATCCCCCAAAGTGCTGCGCGAAACGCCAACCACGTCTTTGGGCCCCAGTTTGAGAGAAGCGGCCGCATGACTGTACAGGACTGTCAGCGTGGCCCCGGTGTCCACCATGAGCCTGGCGCTGACTCGCCCGTTGATGATAGCTTTTACGATCAAATGTCCGCCACGTCCTTCCGATTCCACGTAATCCCTGCTGAAATCCCGCTTCATTTTCCCTATTTCCCCGCGGAGCCAGGCATAGTAATCTTCGTCGGGCCCTTTCCGGGAAGCCTCCATAAGCGGCTTACCCTCGCCCTGAATATAATTCTCTACCCTTCCGTAGGCGTCCAGATAGGTCTGAAAAAATGAGTCCGGCTTATCCGCCTGCCGCCGGATTTCTTCACGGCTAAGTTCTTTTATCCGGATCTGATTGCCGATATTGTTAAGTTCTCCTACCACGCGGTTGTATTCAGAGGGATCAGATTGCATGTCTATCCCTTCAAGCTCTTTGGAAACTACGCGGTAATGTTTCTTGAGGCCGGATAATCCTTTTTCTGTTTTCTTTTCCTCCGCCGCCCGGGCCGCGCCCCTGGCCCTGGCTTCAACAGCCTTTCCCCTGGCGGCGCTCGCGGCGCGGAACAAGCCGGACAGCTTCTCCGCGCCCTTCGGCGCCAGAACGCCTGATTTAAACTTCTTGCGGCGCGCCTCATTTCGGGCCGCTTCTCGCTGCGCTTTTGTGGCGCGGCGAATCTTCAAAATATCCGCTTTCTCCAGATTCACCGTCCCATAACCTATATCCACCACCATTGCGGAGGCGTTCTCGGAAACTACTACTCCCTCAATTTCATTGCCGCTTTTCATGTAAATAGTGTCCGCCCGCGCCCGGGAGCAAACCAGTAAAAGCAAAGCCGCCGCAAGCAGTCGCCGCGCCGGATCCGAATTTACAACATTATAAGATTTCATAAATGGAGATAGATTCCGGGTTAAAAGGTGCGGGTTACTTTTTTCAGGCCTTTGGGGTTGTCGGGGTTCAGGCCGCGGGACAAGGCCAGGTTAAGCGCCAGCAGTTTCAGTTTAATATCGGTAAGCAGGCAGTTGAAAGGAAATCGGCCTTTCTTTTGCGTAACAACCCGGTACGGCGTGCCGCGCTCTTTAAGCGCTTTTTCAACCTTCATCAGATCTTTGGGCAGTTTTCCCCCGGGGCTGAGCAGAAAAATAAAATCGGAAGCGCTGTAAGCCCCAACGGGTCCATGTAAAAATTCAGCGGCCGAATAGCCCAGCGCGTGGGAACGGCTCATCTCGCGGAATTTAAGCGCCGCGTCTTCGGCCACGGCGTTATACGGGCCGCGCCCCACAAAACCTATCATCCGCGCCGCTTTCACTTTTTTAAAAAACGGCCTGGCGGCTTCTTCAAAAGGCGCCGACACAAGCCGCCGCGCCAGTTCCACTGTTTCGGAGAAATCGCTCTTTCTGAAGCAGCCGCACCATATTTGCGCGGTCCACAAAACGGCCCACAATTGCAGTATAAAGCTTTTAGTGGCGGCCACCGGCAGTTCCTTTGAACTGGAAAGCAAAATACCGGCGTGCGCCGCCCTTGCAAGAGGATTTTCGGCGAATGACGGCTCATTGGTCACGGCTACGGTTCTTGCGCCCCATTTTTTCAGCAGTTTAAGACAAGCCACAATATCCCCGCTTTTGCCCGACTGCGAGAAAGCCCACACGGCCTGGCCTTTGAAATTAAGCGGTTTTTCAGCCTCAAGAATTGAATGCGGGTGAATGAAGTTGGTAATTACGCCCGCGTAAACTTCCCATATATATTTGGCAAAAAGCGTGGCGTTGCCGGAACTCCCACGCCCCACCAGGTAGACGCTGTTGTTTTTATTTTTGAGCGCGGTTTTTTTAAGACCCCGCGCCCTTTCGGAAAACAAACGCAGAAGCTCAGGTATTTCCCTGATATCGCAATAGGTAAGCGTATCTTCAGTTTTCATTTCAATCTTTTGTTAATACGCAGGTAGTCAGGATTCAGTAGTCAGAATTCAGAATAGCGGAATCTTTCTGGCCTATGGCCGTGCCGTGTCAGGGGCTATGACCATCAGACGGTCTCGTAGTCAGCTTTTTTATTCTGACTACTGAATTCTGACTTCTGACTACTTAAACAGTTCCCTTTATTAAACGCAAGCTTTTGACTCCGTCTTCAATATCATTCAAATCTATTCCGGTGCGGCCGTACTGGGCGTGCTCTATGGGAGAATCCGGGCAGATATAAGTATCGCGCCGCACGCCTTTCGGGTCGCGCCGCACGCCCAGCCAGATAAGCCAGGGGTTAAGGTCCGTAAAATCTTTCGCCAGCATTTCAGGACCGCTTTTTTGTATTTCCCGCGCGTCGCCAAAACCGTCCAGGATGGCGCCGGAATGGTAGCCGGCTTCCTTGGCGGCCAGAACATCCATATGCGTGTCTCCGATCACAAAAACCGCGTTTGGTTGTATTTTTATCTTTGCGGTTTTCTCGGCCCTTTTTACGGCACAACGCAGCATATCACTCCTGTGACGGGAATCGCAGCCATAGCCGCCGAAAGAGAAGTATTTCGCGAGTCCCGATGGCTCAAGTTTTAAACAAGCCCCCCCTTTAAGGTTGCCTGTGCCGAGTCCTATTAAAATTTCTTTATTTCCAGCCAGGTTTTTTAAAAACTGTTCAACGCCTTTTACCTTTGAATATTTTTTCCCTTTCACGGCAGCTGCCACTTCAGCCGGTAATATTTTAAGGTAAAGAGCCTCTACCCGGCGCGCCTCGGCGGCGGTGGGCCTGCGTCCGCAGCCCATTTTGTAGGCGGTTTCAAAATTACTCTTATCCGTGGATCCCTGCAGAGAAAATCTGGCGCAGACGTCTTTGGCGCCGGTTAACTCAAAAATGGCCTTATTAAGGGCACTCGCCCCGGCTCCGCCGGCCTTGATTAAAGTTCCATCAATGTCAAATAAGACAACTTTCACGATAAATCCTTCGTAATAAATTCAGTGTCGAGTGAATAGTGGCTAGTAACGAGTGTTGAGAGAGAAAACAAAACCCCGTAAATTCCCTGTCTACTCTTCACTTGCCACTCGCCACTTGCTGCTATACACCATCTTCCCTTTCTTTATAGTCAGTTTATTTAGATTGCCGCCGAAGTAGTAGCAAAGCTCTCGGTAATCATCCGCTTCAAAAACAGCTATATCGGCCTGCTTACCGGCTTCAAGGGTGCCAAGCCTGCCTCCCAGCCTTAAAGCGCAGGCGCCGTTGATAGTGGCAGCGGTCAAGGCTTCCTCCGGAGTCATCTTCATTCGCAGGCAGGCAAGTGACAACACAAATTGCATATTCCAGCAGGGGGCGGTGCCGGGGTTAAAGTCGGTAGCCAAAGCGATGGGAACCCCTGCCGCCATTATTTTTTTTACCGGGGGATATTTTCCGATACCCAGGTAATGGTTTGAGGCCGGAAGCAGGGTGACAATGGCGCCTGAAGTTTTAAGCGCCTTAATGTCGCCGGCGTTAATAAAATCGGCGTGGTCAACGCTTATGGCGCCTGCGCGCGCGGCGGCGAGCGTGCCGCCGCAGTTTGAAAGCTGTTCGGTATGTGCCTTGGGTAGAAACCCGAAGCTTTTGGCGGCCCGAAGATAGCGCGCGGTTTGCGCCGGGCTGAAATAGCCCTTTTCACAGAAAATATCGGCAAAAACAGCCAGCTCTTCAATGGCAACCGCCGGCATTATTTCTTCAATGGCGTAGGAAAGATATTTTCCAGCGCCGCCTTTAAACTCAGGCGGAACGCTGTGGGCGGCTAAAAGCGTGGGAATCATTTCAAGCGGTGTTTTTCGTGCGGCGGCTTTTACGGCCCGGAGCATTTTAAGCTCGGAGGCCAGGCTGAGGCCATAACCGCTTTTCACCTCTGTTGTGCCGGTGCCGCATTCAAGGAACTTCCTGGCCCGCTTCAAAAGCTGTCCGGCCATGTCACGCGGATCCTGTTTCCTGACAGCCGCAAGGCTTGAAACAATTCCCCCGCCAGCGGCCTTTATCTCTTTATATGAAGCGCCTTCAAGCCGCATTGAAAAATCTTTAAGGCGGGGCTCGGCAAAAACAGCATGTGTATGGCTGTCAACGAAGGCCGGCATTACCACGCCGCCGGCCGGCCTGCTTACAGCTTTTTTGGCAAGCGGGTGGCGCATAACATGTTTTTCAGGGCCGGCGGCGCAGATAAGCCCGTCGTTGATCAGCACAGCCCCGTTCTTAACAAGGCCGATATCGCGCATAGCCGCGCCGGCGCGCGGCAGAGCACCGCCTCTGAAGGTAAGAAGCTGTTTTATGCCGGTAAGGATTAAGGCCATATTGTAAGTGGATAGTGATTAGTAGCTAGTGGTCAGTATTATTTATGTTGCGACATAAACGTGAAGAGAATGGTTATAAGAAACTCCTCGACTAACCACTCACCACTAACCACTCGCCACTGTAGTATTTACCGATAATTATCAAACTGCAACGTTACCCCGAAATCGCCGCCGCGGAGAAAATTCATTACTGTCTGAAGCTCGTCTTTGGAACGGGAAGTTATGCGAAGGCTGTCGCCCTGTATGGCGGAGGTAACTTTAAGCTTGGCGTCTTTTATTGCTCTTACCATTTCTTTGGCTTTATCCACGGGTATGCCCTGCTGTATTTTCACCACCTGCCTGGCCTGCCCGCCAAGGGCCGATTCCACCTTGCCCGGCTGGAAATTTTTAAGCGGGATATTGCGTTTTGAAAGGCGGGTAAGCAAAACATCGTAAAGGGCTTTTATCTTGTAATCGTCCGACGACAAAAGCGTTATAAAGTTCTCTTTTTTATCAAAAGTTATCTCTGAATTGCTGCCCCTGAAATCGTAACGGTTTATTACCTCTTTCATGGCGTTGGCAATGGACTCATCCACCAGAGTTATATCCACCTTTGAAACCACGTCAAAACTGAAATCAGAAGCCATAGTTGTTATCCTCCTCCATTGACATCGTTAACGAATGGTTAGTGGAGAGTCGAGAGTGTAGAGTGTAGAGATTTTAAGGTGTTCTTTATTTCGACTCTATACGCGCGACTCCAGACTCCACACTATCACAGCATTGGTATTCTAATGCCTGTCTTTTTCGCGAAATCTTTTGCCTTTTCATAGCCGGCGTCCGCGTGCCGGATTACGCCCATGGCCGGGTCGTTGGTAAGCACTCTTTCAATTCTCTCCGCCATTTCTTTAGTGCCGTCCGCCACCGTAACCTGTCCGGCGTGCAGAGAGTAGCCCATGCCCACGCCGCCGCCGTGGTGAAAAGACACCCAGCTTGCGCCTGAAGCGGTGTTTACCAAAGCGTTTAAAATCGGCCAGTCGGCTATGGCGTCGGAGCCGTCTTTCATGGCCTCCGTTTCCCGAAACGGGCTTGCCACCGAGCCGGAATCCAGATGGTCTCGGCCTATAACTATGGGGGCTGAAATTTTGCCTTTTTTAACAAGGTCGTTTATGCGCAAGCCCATTACATTGCGCTCCCCGTAGCCAAGCCAGCAGATGCGCGCGGGAAGCCCCTGAAACTTAATTTTTTCTCCGGCCATTTTTATCCAGCGCGCCAGGCTTTCATTTTCCGGAAAGAGTTCCAGGGCGAGCTTGTCGGTAACTGCAATGTCTTTAGGGTCGCCCGAAAGAGCGGCCCAGCGGAAAGGCCCTTTGCCCGAACAGAAAAGGTCCCGTATGTAGGCGGGCACGAAACCCGGAAAATCGTAGGCGTTTTTAACACCCTGCTTGAAGGCCATAGTACGGATATTATTGCCGTAATCAAAAACGACTGCTCCGCTTTTCTGAAGTTGCAGCATGGCCTCAACATGAATAGCTATGGACTCCATGGCAAGTTCCACGTATTTTTTGGGGTCTTTTTTCCGAAGGTCTCCGGCGGCTTTAACCGTAAAACCCTTTGGAATATAGCCGTTCAGCGGGTCGTGGGCGGAAGTCTGGTCGGTAAGCACATCCACCTTTACGCCGCGCCGCGCAATGCGCGGCAACACCTCGGCGCAATTGCCCAAAAGCCCTATAGAAAGCGGCCTTTTTTCTCTTAGCGCCTTCTGCGCCAATTCAAGCGCCTCGTCAAGCGTGCGGACCATAGTGTCCACATAAGCCGTGTCCAGCCGTTTTTGTATGCGCGTTTCGTCCGCTTCAATAATTATAGCCACGCCGCCGTTCATGGTAACGGCCAGGGGCTGCGCGCCGCTCATGCCGCCAAGCCCGCCTGAAACCACAAGCTTTCCGGCAAGGTCGCTTTTAAAATGTTTTTTGGCGCATTGGGCGAAGGTTTCGTAAGTTCCCTGAAGTATACCCTGTGTTCCTATGTAAATCCAGGAGCCGGCCGTCATCTGGCCGTACATCATAAGGCCCTTTTTTTCCAGCTCGTCAAAAACCTCCCAACTGGCCCAGTTTCCCACCAGGTTTGAATTGGCTATAAGAACGCGCGGGGCATATTCATGTGTGCGCACAATGCCCACCGGTTTGCCCGACTGCACAAGCAGGGTTTCGTCGTTTTTAAGTTTTTCGAGCGAACTTATTATGGCGCGGTAACAGTCCCAGTTGCGGGCGGCCTTGCCGCGCCCGCCGTAAACTATAAGTTCCTCCGGGCGTTCCGCCACCTCG
This sequence comes from Elusimicrobia bacterium GWA2_51_34, assembly GCA_001799565.1. GTDB lineage: Bacteria > Elusimicrobiota > Elusimicrobia > Elusimicrobiales > UBA9959 > UBA9634. Next base: position 25,148 of record MGTS01000041.1, read on the forward strand.
TTATCCAGATTATTCATCAGCATGCGCATGGCCGCTTCCTGCTGCCAGCCCAGGCAGGAAATTTTATTGCCCCGCGGCGCCCTGATGTTTTTAATCGGTGAATTGTTCATTTAATGGGCCTACGTCACAACCAGAAAAAAACATGCAGTGAATTAAAAAAGGGTTATCTTTAAACTTGCAACTTGAAACTTGTGTCCTGTGACAGCCAAAGGCTTTGCCTTTGGCTTTTACCAGGAACTTTTTAACTCGCCTATTTCGTTCTGAACGGCGTCAAGGATCTCGCACTTTCTGACGGCCTCGGTTATAGCGTTATGGTCCGTAAAAAGCGGGCGGTCCTCTTCCAGATGCTTGACCGCATTACGTATGGCTCCGTGCGCGGCGCGCGTGCCTTTCCCCACGGAGAAGTCCCTGAAATCCACGGCCTGCGCCGCGGCTATCATCTCTATGCCCAGAACGCTTTGGGCGTTATCCAGTATCTGCCTGGTTTTAAGCGCCGCGTTCATGCCCATGCTCACAAAATCTTCCTGATCGGCGGCCGCGGGGATGGACTGTATGCAGGAGGGCGCGCTCAATATGCGCTGCTCAACAATCAGCATGTCCGCGGTATACTGGCTGAGCATGAGTCCCGAAAACATCCCGGCGCCTTTGGTTAAAAACGCGGGCAGACCCACGCTTAAGGCAGGGTTCAGCAGGCGGTTCAGACGCCTTTCGGACAGCACGCAGACCATGGTAACGCCCGCGCCTACCATATCAAGCGGCATACTGACAGGCGTTCCCTGGAAATTGGCGCCGGTAAGCACCGTGTCGCTGTCCGGCAGAAAAATGGGATTATCGGCTACGCCGTTAAGCTCTATTTCAAACTGCGCGCGGGCGTAAGCGAGGTGGTCCCTGAAAGCGCCTATAACCTGGGGCGTTGAACGCATGGAATATGCGTCCTGCACTTTCACCTTCAGTTTCCCGGTAACCAGGTCTGAACCAGCCACGACTGAACGGATGTTGGCGGCGGAGGTTACGGCGCCTTTAAAGCCCCTGAGCTCATGAAGACGGCTGTCATACGGCTTCATGTTGGCCATAAGCGCCTCAAGAGACATGGCCGCCGTTATTTCAGCCTGCTTAACCCAGCGCTCGGCGTCGTAAATTTCAAGACAGCCCATGCCGGTGATCAGGTTGGAGCCGTTTATGGCGGCAAGGCCGTCGCGCGCTTCCAGCCCCGGAACAGGTATGCCCGCCTTCGCCATGGCCGCTTTGGTGGGCATGCGCTCGCCTTTATAAAAGCTTTCGCCCTCTCCCATAAGAGACAGAGCCAGCTGGCTCATTGGAGCCAGGTCTCCACAGGCGCCTACGCTGCCTTTCTCGCAGACAACCGGCGTAACCCCTTTATTCAGCATGTCCACATAGGTCAGGGTTATTTCCGGCCGGCAGCCTGAATGCCCTTTACTGTGAACGCTTATGCGGCCCAGCATCGCCGCGCGCACATGCTCTATGGGGCAGGGTTTGCCGATTCCCGCTGCGTGATTGTATATCAGATAACGCTGAAATTGCTTTACCTGATCGTCGGTGAGCACCATTTCCGAAAATTCGCCTATGCCGGTATTGACGCCGTACATTATCTCATGAGCCGAGATCTTTTTCTCAAGCATGGCTCGGCATTTTCTGATACGCGCCACCGCCTCAGGGGTTAATTCCACTTTCCCGCCCTGGCGGGCCACCTTTACAACATCCTCAATAGTAAGAAAACCTCCGCCCACTTTTATAGTCATAAATAAACTCTCCTTGGATATAAGCCACAAGTCTCAAGTCACAGGTCACAAGTCAGAGAGGAAGTGTAAACTGAAGAAAGATAGTTTAAGATTCAGTCTCTTCTCCACCTTTAGTCTTCAATAAATCGGTCTCTTGCTTGTGACATGTAACCTGTGACTTGTAACCTAATATGCTCTTCCGCAGCTTTTTTTAACCAGGTCGCCTACGGTGGCGGCCCCGCTCTTCTTGAAAGCGGAAATAAAATGCTCAAAAATCTTTCTGGTCATTTCCACATCGGCTAGCGCCCTGTGCCAGTTTTCGTTTGAGAGGTTAAGTTCCGTGGCTATAGTGCCAAGACGGTTATTGGTAAATTTCCAATGACCGCGCGCTATTTCAAGTGTATCCACCACCGGCAACCGCTCCGGGAATTTAAGCCCCACCCTGGAAAATTCCATTTTTAAAAAATTCATATCGAAAGGGGCGTTGTGAGCCACTATCACAGAACCCTCCAGCAAATCCAGAAGCTTGGGCGCCACCCCCCCAAAGGCGGGGCTCTGGCGCACCATGTCGTCCGTGATGCCGTTTATCCTTGAGGCTGTAGGCGGGATGGGCCCGCCGGGGTTTACAAGCGAGGAAAACTGGTTTACGCGCGCGGCGCCTTTAAAGCCTATAAGCGCCACTTCGCACACCCGCGCGCGCTCCGGAGAGAGCCCTGTGGTTTCCACATCAATAAAATTAAAAACAGCTTCGTCTATGTTTTGATCAAGCATGGCGGCAGTCATATCAGGTTACAAGTCACAGGTCACATGTCACAAGCAAGAAACCGAGTACCGAAAACTAAAGGTGAGAGAAGATTGAATCTTAAATTATCTTTCTTCAACTTACACTTCCTCCCCCACTTGTGACAAGCCTATGGCAGTGACTCTGGCCTGTCGCGGGCCTATGGCGCTGTCCGCGACTGTGCCGTATCAGGGCCTATGGCCGACAAACGGCTTTGAGACTTGTGACTTATATCGCTCCGTAATAAATATAGCGGGTCCAAAAGCCGAAAAATACCGTAAGAACCACGCTGAAAGCGATATTTAAAAGCGACAGGTCTATAATGCGTTTTCTCCGTATGTAAAATATCTGAAATATCCAGGCGGCGGCAAAAGGCGTCCACCAGTAGCCGGCAACAAAAAAGAAAGCCCACAAAACCAGACGTTCAAAAATCAAAAAATATTTCACGTCAAAATTGGGGAACTGCGTGTCGTACATGTCTTTTTCAATAAAATAAACCAGCACCGTGGTCACATGGCTGACCAGCACCAGCATGACGGCGACGCCTATCCATTTTTCCGGCATAAGAAAACCATGTCCCGGATATATCATGGGCGAAATCATAAAAAGCACATATATATGAAGGAACTGGTCCACCAGAAAACTTACCGTCCCGTCGCGGTAGGAGAGGTGTTTCATGCTGTATATGCGCACCTCATCTATAAAAAAATGGACAACGAACATCAGCGTCAAAGCCAGCCAGCCATTGACTTCAAGCGGGCCAAGGCGGAACCAGACAGAACCGACTGTGTTCCATGTGAGGGCGACCGACACAAAAAAATGCGTAAAACAGTGAAGAAGCATGCCATAGACGGATTTACGCTTTAAACTGTTCACAAAGTTGAACTGCAGCGTAAAGTCCGCCAGCAAATGGGATAAAACCAGCCGCCAGAATATGGTCATAGTTAGTAAGATGCGAGTACGCGGGTAGGCTAGTAGGCTTTAAGCATGCCAATTTACCCGCCTGCAAGCAGTAGTCTTCCCCGGCCTACCAGCCTACTAGCTTACAAGCCTACCAGCTTCTCATAATCGCTACTTCGAAGTCATATTAAACGTGCCGTCCCATTCTCCGGGAACAGCGGCCGAGTATTTTTCGGCCAACTCCAGATAAAACCTGGAAGGCCCGTCCTTTGGCGCGGCTGCGAGCGCCGCTTCAAAGGCCTTGTGCGCCTTGCCATAAGCGCCCTTATAGAACTCCTCAAAACCCTCATTGTACGCCTCAAGCAGTTTCTTACTTGCCGCCGGCAGCTTGCCCTTGCGCGCCAGCGGCTCATACACCTTTACAGGTATCGCTTTGCCAACCACCCGTATCTGCCCGAGCTGCCTGGCTTCCAGGAAATTCTTCGCCTCCCCATAAGTATATTCGCTCACCATTATCTTTGAATGGAAGTACTTATTTGCGCCTTCAAGACGTGAGGCGAGGTTTACCGAATCGCCCATTACGGTGTATGAAAGCCGGGTCTTGGAACCCATGTTGCCGACTACCATGGGGCCGGAGTTAAGGCCTATGCGCGCCGAGGGCTTTATCGAGAATTCCGTGAGTTCCGTGTTTAAACGGTCTATTTCCAGCATGCAGTCAACCGCGGCAAGGCAGGCAAGTTTGCGGTGGTCTTTCTGGTCAAGCGGGGCGTTCCAGAAAGCCATTATACAGTCGCCTATGTATTTATCCACCACTCCGTCATGCTTCAGTATCACGTCGGTCAGGCCTGAAAGGTAATTGTTGAGCATTTTGGTGAGCTGCTCAGGCGTCATTTTCTCGGACATGGTGGTAAAGCCGGCTATATCAAGGAAAAACGCCGTCATATCGCGCTTCTCTCCGCCAAGAGAAAGCCTGGAGGGGTCTTTGGTTATGATCTCAACCACTTTAGGCGACAAGTACTGGCCGAAGGTGTTCTTTATCCATTTCTTCTCACGGCCCTCCATTATGGCCTTGTAGACGGTCATAAAAAGGAAAGGGATAATAAGTGAGATGGCCGGCGTAAGGTATGGCAGGTTATAGAGACGGAAGAAAAATAAAAAATTCAATAACATCAGCAACGCCAGCGTGCCCACCGCTACGAACGTTGAAATTTTAATGGACATTCTTGCCATGAAGAAAGGCAGCCACATAAGAAAAACGCACAAAAGCACCACCCACCACCTGTTAATGGAGCGCAGAAAGTCGCCGTTAAGAAGGTTGTCTATAACATTAGCGTGCACCTCAACGCCGGGCCAGGTGGGAAAAAACACCGAAGGATAATGGTCATACGCGCCTAAAGCCGTGGAACCCACAAGTATAACTCCGTTTTTCACGGCGGCCTTCTCTTCGGGCGATAGCCTGCCTTCCAGAATATCCGCCACGGACAGATATCTGTAAACCCCGCTGCCGGTAAGTTCTTTGCCGTCGGCGCTTTTACGCTCCTTCTGGGGCCAGCCCGGGTGGAAACTGCGCTCCACAGGATATCTGAAATTTATATAAACGGTATCCCTGCCGAATTTCTGCTCCATCTCATGAAGGGGTTTTTTGTCGTAAATTGAATATGCAGCCGCGGCAAGCAGCGGAAGATTTATTCCCGCGCATTCGTCTTTGCAGCGTTTCTTTATTTTCAGCGAATCGTAGGAAATTTCCGGGTCAAAAAGGTAAACCCTGCGTACCTGGCCGTTGGATTCAAGCGTATAGTCCACATTGGGGTACGAAATATACCTGCTGGCCTCTCCAAGGCCCGGAATCGGATAAATTATACTGTTGCTCTCCGTATCCATGGCCACCAGCGCGGAAACATTGCCGGCCTTTTTAACCGCCTCCACAAACACCCTGTCGCTGGCCGGGTCTTCCCGGTCCTTGTCAAAAAATAAAACATCAAGCCCGATGGCTCCCGCCCCCATATTACTGAGCCTTTTGATCAGTTCCGCGTGATACTTGCGCTTAAAAGGGTAGCCATATTTTTTCACGGTGTAACCGTCCACCGCGGCTATACTGATTCGCGGGTCAGCCGGCTTGTTGTATTTGTCGCCTATCCAGAAAGTATAATCCCCGGCGTGCGGGGTAAAAAACGCCTTGGCGTAAAAAGGCATGTAAATCCTGAAATCCTCCCACTTGTTTTCCATGGCCCTGATCCACCAGCCCTTGGAAAGCGTGGAGTCCATAAGGAAACTGAAAAGGATAAACAAGGTGAAAAATATATTGAATATCAGCAGAGTGTTCCTGCCGGGTTTTTTTGAAGTTTTCTCACTCATTTTATCGCCCCTTTAAAGGTTTTTCCGAAACCGGACCGTCTGCTAGTTAGAACTGAAGAAGTATAAAATTTCAGCGCTTCAACACTGGCTTGACACGGCACAACCGCAGGCTAGTCAATTCTATTAAACAAAAAGCCGGTAAACAATATCCCTTGTCAGAAAGCTGGCAGGCTGGTATGCTTTCAGAGAACTCCTACAGCAGGCCTACAAGCATACACGCCTGCCGGCATACCGGCAGAGCTTAGTAACTCACCCGCGCGCGGGCAGACGCAGCACGAATCTGCCGCCCTGGCCCGCCACGGCCTTTATTGTGCCGCCGTGAAGTTCGGTTATTTTTCTTGCTATGGCAAGCCCCAGGCCGAAGCCGGTTTCACCCGAAGAACCCGCCTTCAGGCGCTTGTACTTCTCAAATACCGCCTCAAGCTGGTCCGGCGGTATGCCCGGGCCGGTGTCAGACACCTCAAAAACCAGAGAACGGCCATCGGCCCTGGCAGAAGCTCTTACTTCCCCCCCCGCCGGGGTGAATTTCCAGGCATTGGAAAGCAGGTTCTCTATTACCCTGCGCAAAAGAGAACTGTCGGCCGTGAACTCCGTTTTTTTGGCGCCGGCGGCGTCAACTTTAAATTTTATATTTTTTTCTTCAAAAAGAGCTTTAAAACTCTCCGCGGCGGAAACAAGAAAATCAGCCGCGTTTATTTTTTGCAGGTCAGGCTTAAGCTGGCCGGCCTCCATGCGGGAGATATCAAGAATATTTTCCAGCAGTTTAAAAAGCCGGTCACTGGAATCTTTCACGCTCCTCACATAACCGGCTTGTTTAGCTTCGGGAGCGAATTCGCGCTCAAGAAGCTTTATATAGCCCTGCATGGTTAAAAGCGGAGCGCGCAGGTCGTGCGCCACGGAATGAAAAAACTCCTCTTTAACCCGCTGCACTTCCCGCTCAAGGGTAATATCGCGCAAAACCATGAAGACGGCCGGGCGCTGGGTTTTTGAGGACAGCACCTGCAGACTTGAACTGTAACTTTTTTTATTTCCGTCCTCTCCTCCGACGGTTATCGGTCCGCCCTTTGCTTTCGCTTTAAGCGCCATTAAAGAGCGGATCTTGCCGCTTACAGCCTCCGAGCCGGCCCCCGACTCATTTTTCCCCAGGCCAAGCATACCGCGGGCCGAAGTATTTGCGTAAAGCAGCTCGCCCCGCAGATCGCAAAGAATAATAGCGTCGTGGATAAGGCTGATAAGCAGTTCAAGCTTGCTTTTTTCGTCAAAGATCTTTTCAAGCTGAAGACCGTGATAGCGGTCGGATTCCTTCATCATGTAATTGAAAGCGCCCAGCAGGGCGTCCAACTCGGAAATGCCCGAAAATTTATCCACCGGCGTTTTGAAATCCTGGCGCGCCACCCGCGCCGCCCCGTCAGCCAGAGCCTCAACCGGCCCCGCCAGGCGACGGCTGAAAGCGAGGGCCGCAAAATAAAAGCTTGTAATTATAGCAAGCAGGAAGAACGCCATCAGCCAGGTTATCCGGCTGACGCCTGAAAACGCCTCGGCCCTGTCCTGGAGAGTTACGGCGTAAAGGTCAAAACCGCGCGCCTTTTCTATGGCCCCTACGTAACGCGCGCGGAGGCCGGTAAGAAAAAATATTTTTTCTTTTTTCCGCTCAAGCACGCTTTTAAGTTTTTCCCTGCTTAAATCGTCAAAACGGCGCCAGACGGACACAAAATTTCCGTCCCCGTCGGCCACCAGCACGCCGCCCGAAGCCCCCAGGCGCTGAGCTTCCAGTTTTGAAAAAAGGTCGCGCATATTGACCAGCGCGAAAGCGTAGTAGCCGCCGCCAAGCGGATACACCAGCCGGCACACCGGCATGTCAAACAGCAGTTCGAAACGCCCCGCCTGGTATAGTCCCGTAGCCGCCGCTTTTTTAAAAAGCGGCTCGTCCCCCAGATCAATATAGCCGAAAAGTCTTTTAAATTCAGGAGCGCCATCTCCGAATATTTCGCGGCCGTCAGGGCCGGTAAAAACCAGAAAAATAAATTCCGGATTACGCCGCAGCGATTTCTGAAGATTCTCCCTGGTTATGTACGAGTCGGAGGGGCCCCACATGTTTTCAAGCCGTCCGGCCAGTTCGCCTGTTTTCTGCTCTACAAGCAATGCCGCCATTTGCGACACATTTTCATGCAGCGTAAGGATGTTTTTTTTCGCGGCTGACTGGTAGTAATAAAGTAAAAAACCGGCAGGAATTATAGGGACAAGGCCCGCGCTGATAACTATAAGCAAAAGTTTATTCAACAGTTTCACGGATAAACCTTGATCAACGCTGTCTTAGGCCATATTTTAGATACGGCTATCGCCATAGGCCATAAGCCTTAGGCCGTACACAGAAACCTTATATCTTTCACCGTAAAAGCCTATGGCATACGGCTTAAAGCTTATGGCTTTTTATCCCTTTCTCTTGAGGGCCTCGATCAGCTTGGGTAATATTTCATGCGCGTCGCCCACTATTCCGTATGTGGCCACGTTAAAGATGGAAGCGCCGGGGTCTTTATTTATCGCCACGATCACATCCGACGATTTCATCCCCACTATGTGCTGGACTGCGCCTGAAATACCGAAAGCCAGATAGATACTGGGAGAGACCGTAGTTCCGCTTTGCCCCACCTGGCGGGTTTTTTCCTTGAAACCCAGATCCACTGCGGCCCTTGAAGCGCCTACCATGCCCCCCAGCAGGCGCGCCAGCTCTTCAAGAGTTTTGAATTTTTCTTTTGTTTTCATGCCGCGGCCGCCTGAAACCACAATTTTGGCGTCGCTTATTTTAAGGGCGCCGGGCTCGCGCGTGATCTTTCTTTCCAGAACTTTAACGCGGCGCAGAGTTTTGTCTATTTTAATTTCTTCGCGCAGCAGCACGGCCGTTTTACCGTAAACCGGGTCGGAGATTTTCATTACATTGGGGCGCACAGTGGCCATCTGCGGCCTGGAGTTTGGGCTTAAGATGTCGGCCATGATATTGCCGCCGAATGCGGGGCGCGACTGCAGCAGCAGGCCGTCCTTTATGGCAAGCCCCGTACAATCCGCTGTTAAACCGACATAAAGCGCGGCGGCCACGCGCGGAGCCAGGTCCCTGCCCTGTATGGTGGCCGGATAAAGCATGACCGCGGGCTTATGCCGGTTGACAAGCGCCGTGATAGCGGTGGAAAAAATATCGGTATTGTATTCAAAAAACTCCGGATTTTCCACAAGGTACATCTTATCGGCGTCAAGCGCGCCCAGTTCTTTTTCATAAGCGCGGTTCTTGTCGGTCAACACCACCGCGCAGAGTTCCTGTCCTAGTTCATCGGCAAGTTTGCGGCCGGCCGACAACAATTCAAACGTAACCGGCTTTATTTTTCTCGCGCCCTCTATTACAGCTTCAGCCTGCGGCTTACCCGCCGGAGCCGCGCGGTGAGCGGACGCCTTATCTTCCGGCTCCGAGAGCTCCACAAATACCCACACGCCTTTATAGTTTGAGAAATCCTTTAAAACCGACTCTTCCCTGACAATATTTATGGCCTCCACGGGACAGATCTGCACACAGGCTCCGCACAGCGTGCAGGCCTCGTTTATAACGGCCTTCTTTTCCATCATCTGTATCGCCGCGAAAGGGCAGACCGGCACGCATTTGCCGCAACCTATGCATTTCTGGGAAACTTCAATCATAAATAAGCTCCTACAACTTTGTTCGCTAGTAGGCTGGTATGCTAGTAGGCTAGTAGGCTAAGAGGCTCGAAAAAGCACGCCCACTTCCTCCGCCGGCATACCCGCCTACCAGCTTACTAGCCTGCCCGCGCTATTTTCATTCCTCAATAAATCGCTCTTTTTTCATTATTTCCAGCAGTTTATCCACCGCTTGATGAACGGAACCATGCGTCATCTGCGCTTTGCCTTTGAGCGGCGGCGGATAGATTTTGTTTACCTGCGTGGGCGAGCCTTTAAGCCCCAGGTAGCGTTCTTCGGCCCCGATGTCCGCGGCCGACCATACCTGGTAAGGCTTCGCAAGAGCCGCGTGTATGTCCGGAAAAGAGGGATAGTCGGGCGCATAGTCAGGCGGCATTATCATTGTAAAAAGCGCGGGTGGTTTGACTTCAACTACTTCATAACCGTTATCAATGAGCTTTTTTACTATAAACTTTTTCCCGTCAAGGTCGATATGTTCGCAGAAAGTAACCTGCGCTATGCCGAGTTGCTGCGCCACGCCGGGCCCCACCTGGGCGGTGTCGCCGTCTATGGCCTGCATACCGCACAAAATAAGGTCCAGCTTACCCGATTTTTTGGCCGCGCGCGACAGCGCGTAGGAAGTGGCCCAGGTGTCGGAACCGGCAAACGCCATGTCGGAAAGCAATACGCCGTCGTCGGCGCCAAGCGCCAGCGCGAGCTGCACCACGCTTTTCGCCTGCGGCGGACCCATGGAAATAACAGTAACCCTGAAACCGTGCTTTTTTTTCAGTTCAAGGGCGCTCTGCAGCGCGAAATGGTCGTACGGATTTATTATGCTCGGCACTCCGGCCCTTATCAGCGTGCCGGTTTCCGGGTTTATTTTCACTTCAGTGGTGTCGGGCACCTGCTTGATAAAAACGGCAATGTGCATGAATAATCTCCTTAAATTTTATCGATGGCAACTGACCGCAACAGAAGGCTACTGAAAGCAACAGAAAGTTTTGCTGCGGTTTTTCTTACCTTCCGTGGCTTTCTGTCGCATTCCTTTGCTTTCCACTGCTATAATTTTACTTGGCCTTAAACGTCTGCTTCAGTTTCGCGGCCACAATGTCCATGTCGGCCGTAAGGCCTTTCTGGGCCGCGGCGGCGCCGGCCACATCAACGGAAAGATTAACCTCTCCCTCGGCGGTGCCCAGAACCAGGGCCGCGCCCTCTACGGCTATAGTAAGCGCGGCTTCCCGGGCAAAAACACGGGCCATTGCCCGCCAACCCTGCGCGTCAAAGCGTACCGACTCGCTGTATTTTTCTTTGGCGGCGGCGCCCGAAAAAACATAAGCGGCCTCGCCCATGGTTATAAGCCTGCCGAGTTTAAAAGTTATATGCTGGTGGCGGGTGAGCTTTTGCACGCGGCATTCTTCAAGAACAGCCGCAAGCGAGCGCAACGCCAGGGCGCAGGCTTCAGCCCCCACATCGGCATTTGCCGTGTGCAAAGCGTCCATTTTGTCCGCCAGATCCAGGTAATACCTGCCCCTCGTTTTTAAATGTTCCTGCCAGCGGCCCCGGTAAATGGTCATTTCCAGCACTTCGCTGGTGCCCTCGTAAATGCAGGTGATCTTAACATCCCTCTTGATTTTTTCAACCGCAAAGTCGTGCGTGTAGCCGTAGCCGCCAAGCGCCTGTATGGCGTCTTCCGCCGCTTTATTGCCGGACTCGGTGGCAAAATATTTGGCAACCGCGCCCTCGGTCTGCAGGCCGTGCTCGCCCGAGTCAAGGCGGTTGGCGGTTTCTTCTATATAGGCGCGGGCGGCTTCAAGTCTTACAATGTTGGGCACCAGAAACTTGTGGGTGTAGCCCTGCTTATCGGAAAGCGGGCCGCCCGCCTGTATCCTCTGCTGGCTGTAGCGCGCGGCTATCTCAATAGCCTCAAGCCCCGCCCCAAGGCCGAAAGCCGCCACCATAAGGCGGGTATAGCCGAAAACAGCCTGCGCCTGTAAAAGCCCCTTGCCTTCTTCAAGGCCTATCAGGTTTTCAACCGGCACATAAACATTGTCAAGTGAAAGCCCCGCCGTGTTTGAAAGCCGTATGCCGTGCTTGTCTTCGTGCTTATTGGGAGAAAACCCTTCCATGTCCCGCTCAACTATAAACCACGAAGGCCCGCCGGGCGCCAGGGCCAGCACCGTGTAAATATCGGCCACTCCGCCGTTTGAGATCCATTGTTTGGCGCCGGTCAGACAGTAGCCGGTCAGCTTGCCGTTTTTTACCACATGCTCGGCCCTTGTTTTTAAATTAACCAGATCGGAGCCGGCGTCCGGCTCGGTGGCGGCATAAGCCACAAACGACCGCTCCTTGGCTATTTTTGTAAGCCATTTTTCCTTCTGCTCCTCGGTTCCGCCGACATTAAGAGGATCGGTGCCCAGAAAAGTGGCGAATACCGAGGTGGCAATGCCGAGGTCAATGCGGGCCAGCGCCTCGCAAACCCTGTAAATATCAAAAGTTCCGCCCGAAACACCGCCGTACTTGACCGGGATCATCAGCAGATGCACGCCTAAAATAGCCGGATCATACATCTCTTTCAATATTTCAGCCGGGAACTCGTTGTCGGTGTCGTGCCGGCGTATGAAGTCAAAAGGCAGCCGCCTTTTAGCGTATTCACGCAGACTGTCCAGCATCAGGTTTCTTGAAATAGCGTCAATGCTTGCCATTTAGAACTCCTTAAATTTTATCGATAGCAACTGACCGCAACAGAAGGCTACTGAAAGCAACATAAAGTTTTGCCGAGTTTTTTCTTACCTTCCGTGGCATTCTGTTGCATTCCTTTGCCTTCCGCGGCTATAACTTTATTTTGCCTTAAACGTCTCCCGCCGTTACATACCCTTTAACTTCTTCCACTATTTTTTTACCGTACACCTTGTCTTCAAGGCCTTCAGCGTTAATAAAAACATTCTCAGCCGCGCAGCGGATGGCCGCCTGCAGCAGATAGCGGGCGCTTCTGTAATCCGAGACTACCTGCGCGGAGACAAGGTCCGCGCAAGCTACAAGGCCCGCCAGAGCCTCCGCCGACAGGCGCGCCGTATTAAGCGGCACCTCGGCCGCGTACTTAAGGGCGGCCTGCATTTTAGCTTTGCGCTCAGGGTTGTCTTTCGGCAGTTTCAGAGCCGCCATGAAAACATTAAAAGAAGCCGAATCCTCGCTCACACAGTTTTGCAGGGCGGCTTTATACTCCCCCAGCTTTTCACGCCGGGCGTTAATAACGGGTTTTTTAGACTCTTCAAGCTTTTTACCGCGCAGGGTTATACCCAAAGCCATCTGCCCCAGGGCGCAGCCCATGGCTCCGCTGACCGCGCCGGCTGACCCCCCTCCCGGAGTGGGCTCGGTATTGGCCAGCGCGTCCACAAAAAGCCCCGCGCCTGCCTGCCAGGAACTGAGAAGTTTCAGAAGTTTTGTTTCCAAAACCTGGGTGTCTTTGCTGAAGTCCTTTACATTAAGAGCCTCAACGGCGTAGTCGGTAATGGCTTCCTGCGTAGTAAGGCCGATAAGTTCGGTTCCGGTAATCGCTATATTTTTAGGGGCCAGGTCTTTGGCCATTTCGTCCATTACGCGCTTGACGGAGGTGGTCCGATAATCGGTCAGCACGGTTGAAATCTGCACCTGCCCCCTGGATTCCAGAAAAATTTCCTTGGCACGGAGCGACGGCAGTCCGCCTCCTGAAGTGCGTATCTTACGCGCCAGAACCTTGGCGAAAGCCATGTCGGTGGTGGCCAGGTTCACATTGAAATTTACTATCTGGTTGCGGGCGCCCACGGCCATAGCGCCGGCAGTCGGATGTATCCGGTTAGGACCGAAGTCCGGCACACGGTCAGGATTTTTTCCTATTTCTTCGCGCAGACCTTCAAACTGCCCCTTGCGCACCTTTGCAAGGTCCCTCCGGTTTTCATTACGGGCGGCCTTGTCGTAAAGATACACGGGGATATTCAGTTCCCGGCCTATTCGTTCACCGGCGATTTCAGCCAGTTTCACGCATTCCTCAAGGGTGGAATCCATTATGGGAATGAACGGGGCCACATCGGTGGCGCCCATGCGGGGGTGTTCGCCTTTATGGTGATTAAGGTCTATAAGGCCGGCGGCTTTTTTGGTAACGGCAAACATCGCCTCGGCGGCGGTTTCAAGCGGAGCTATAAAAGTGAGCACCGTGCGGTTATGGTCCGCGTCTTTTTCAACGTCCAGCACCAGCACGCCAGGCACGCTCCTGGCGGCGTCCACTATCCGGTTTATCTTATCAAGGTCCCGGCCCTCGCTGAAATTAGGCACACATTCCACAAATTTGCCCACAATGCCTCCAAAAAAATCGGAATACGCCTCCCGCCCGGACGCGCGTATATATAATATGAATTATACTAATTTTCGGGAGGACAGGAGTTCACGGTAATAGGCTAGCGTGCGCGCGCCCATTATTTCCACGGTAAAATTATTCCGCACCAGGGCGACGGCGTTTTTGGAAAGTACGGCGCGCAACGATTCATCTTTAAGCAGGGTTTCCACGCGCTCAGCAAGGGCGGCGCCGTCGCCCGGGGGAAAAAGCAGGCCGGTAACGCCGTCTTTTACTATTTCGCAGTTACCGGAGATATCGCTGACGGCGGCAGGTACCCCCATGGCCAGCGACTCCCTTATGCTGCCGCTCAGAGCTTCGCCTTTTACAGCCGCGTTTACGCTCACCGAAGCGACGGAAAGCAGACGCTCCACATCGTTGCGCAGGCCAAGAAAGCGGGCTTTTTCCGGCGGCAGGCCTTCACGGTCATAAAGCGTTTTAAGTTCCGGTGAATCCGTGTTTAGACCCGCAAAAACAAGTATAAAATCCAGCCCCCTGGAGTAAAGCATTCTGGCGGCTTTCAGCAATACATGCTGGCCCTTGTGGAAACTGAAGTTGCCCACCAGCATTACAACCGGCAGGCCCGGCGGCAGGCGCAGTTCTTCCGTTATGGCGGGCGCCGGCGGCTGCGGAAAAAAGAGGGTGATGTCGGCGCCGCTGTAGATGGTCCGCACATGGCTTTCGGGCAAGCCATAGGCCGTAAGCAGGCCGCGCACCGATTCGGCCACGGCTATAAAACCGTCTATCAGGCTGCTTTTGTATTTCAGCCTGGCGGAGAAAGTGGTAATAATCGGGTGGGACACCCTTCGCGTTACTATAAACAGAGGCTTATGCCGCGCCAGAAATTTTGCGATAAGGCCCATGGCGTGCGCCTTGGGGTGATGGGCATGCAGAACATCCGGCCTCCGCGCGTTTATCAGGCGGGCTAGCGCGAAGGCGGTTTTAAGGTCATAGTCGCGCCGGGGCCTGAAATTAACCACTTCGAAACCTTTCGCGGCGGCCTTCCGGCCAAGGTCTCCGTCCGGGGGACAGGCAAAAATATTCAGGTGCCCGGCTTCGCGCAGCTGGCACGCCAGAAAAAGAGCCTGAGCGGCGCCGCCTGACCAGCCGTAGCTTTCCGTTATGTGCAGTATTTTTAATTTGTCAGCGCTCATCTTAGTTCGGGAGTGAAAGATTTAAAGCCCGCGATGATTATAACAAAAAAGCCGCAAGGCGACGAAAAAGCTGATAAAACACATTTCAGCTTCAAGACAGACTGCTCCGATTGCTTAAACCATCCCCTGTATAAACGAAAAACCCGCTTTTAGCGGGTTTTCGCATCCCCTTATTACGGGGAGTTCACATTTGGCGGTCCCTATTCGGGTTAACAGCCATATATAGTATTGCAGACGCACCCCAGCTTGTCAAGGCCCAATTTAAAACTGCTAATTACAAATTAAAAGTGCACATTCTGTTTTTCATACAAATTCACTGGGGTCGACGGCGAATTCTTGTATCGCTCCAAGATCGGGTTTTTAGGGAAGAATCCCGTAGTCTTACGCCGGTTCCGGAACTCACCTGAAAGCAATGCTTTCAGGCTCAAACATCCTCGCCGTCCCTGTGGGATTCGCTTCAGACCACGGGATTAAAACCCTTAAGGAGCGATATAAGAATTCACCGTCAACTTTATCCTATTTATTTTCATGTATTGGTGCCCCGCCCTTTCCATGATAAAGCCTAATCGCCCGCCCAATAATGAGTGTGCACTTTTAATTCGTCAACTGTGCACTTTTAAAAAATTCCTAACAGGCCCAAATTAGAACTGTACTATTTTTTATCTTTTTTTGTCTCCGCCTTAACAGCTCCGGAAACTTCGCGCCGGTTCTCCGCCGTTACCGGCAGAGAGAAACAAAAACAGGCGTTTTTGCCCGGTTCGCTTTTAACTTCCAGCGAACTGCCGTGCAGCAGCAGCATGTCGTTGCAGATCTTAAGCCCAAGCCCGAAACCCTCAGCGGCGGCCTGGCCTTCCCCTGTCCTGAAAAATTCCGTCTTTATCCTTTCTATGTCGGCGGCGGCGATGCCTAGACCGGAATTTTCTATGCTAAAAGTTATGTGGCCGGCTTTCTGTACGTCCGGCGCCAGCCGGACCGCTATCCGGCCGTTTTCCGGGGTGTACTTGACGGCGTTGCCCATCAGGTTGGAGATAACCAGCGCCAGCGCCTCATGATCGGCTTCAACCACGCCCGGCCCCATAGGCATGTCGAGCGAAAAAGAGATCTTCTTCCTGCGCATCAGCTCTTCCATGGCCGTCGCGGAGCCTGACACCAGGTCGCGCAGCGCCAGCGGCTTCTTTTCTATCCTGAACCGGCCGGCCTCCATCCTGGCCTCGTTCAGGATGTTTTTCACATAAAGCTTCAGAGAGTTCCGCTGATAGTCAAGAGCCCGGTATAGGCCCGATCGCGAAGCGTCGCTTTTTTTAAGGTCGGATTCCTCCAGCATGAAAATGGCGGCGTCAATGACCGTGAGCGCGTTGTTGAATTCATGGCTGACGGTGTGCACCATGGCTGATTTTAACGCGGAAGATTTTTGCTCCTTGCGCATCAAAGACCTTATCTCCAGCAGCAGCCCCATGGCGCCCAGCGCCGCCAGAAAAATCAGCAGCAGCTTATGCGTGGCGGCGGCCAGGCGGTATTTCATGGTCTCGCTGTTTATCGCCACGGCGATGGTGCCAAGCCGCCTGTTCCCCACGGTAACAGGTTCTGAAAAATAAAAATAATCCAGACCGTCAGCGCCCCTGAAAACCTGCGTCAGGGGACCCCCGGAGTTTCTTGCCGCGGCCCCCTCGCGGCTCGCGTCCATGTTCCCTATTTTGTCAGGGTCGGAGTGGGAGCGTATCCTGCCGGTGCCGTCGGCCACCACGGCATATTTTATTACCTTATCCAGCAGCAAAGTGTGAACAAGGAAATGCAGCGAGAACAGGTCTTCTTTCGGGAACATGGCCGTACCCGCCCTCTTTGAAGATATTGCGGCGCGCAGGCGCATATCCTTGAAGACGGAGTTTCTGGCATCCTCCAGTATAAGGCCGGCGGTGCCCAGTATAAGAAGGAATACCAGCGCGGAAACGACGAGAGAGATGTTTATGGCTATCTCCCTGAGCCTTAATATCTTCATTGTATTTGGGTTCTGCGGCGGAAGTTTATCTGCTGCCTGAAACACTCCTTATTTTTTCCCGCAGTTCCGCGGCCGGCGGATAGGAGGGGTGTATGGCGGAAATCTCGTTAAGGTATTTAAGGGCCGCGCTCATGTTGTTGTTGCTGTAGGCGCCGACCGCCTTGTAATACAGGCTCTCAGCTTCCTTCACATTTTCCGGAGAAAGCTTCACAGCCGTTTCTTGTTTTTCCGGCGCCGCGGGCGGCGGATTTTTCCGGACCGGCAGGACGCAGGCGCAAAAAAAGGCCGCGGTAAAAAAAAGGAATAGATATTTACTCAGGCGCATAACGGTCATATAAAAACCCGGAACAGCTTTGCATCCGGCGCAACGGAACCGCCGCCGCGCTGGATACCGCTTTCACATCTTACTAACTTTTAACGCCCGCCCGTTATCTTATTGCGAACAGGCGTTTAAACCAGCCAGTAACGCCCGGAGAAAAGCAGAATCGCAAGAGAATTGCCCGCCGAACAACCGGTGGGGTCTCCTCAGTCGCTGGCAGTCCGCCTAAAGCGGAACAGGCCCCGCCCTTTTGCCCAACGTTGTTTAACTCTGTTGGCAAAAGGGCGGGGCCTGTCCCTATTTTCATTGTCTGCCGATTTTGGAGAGCGGATTTATAGACTTGCCTGAAGGGGTGATAATTTCAAAATGCAGGTGCGGGCCCGTGGACATCCCTGTTGAGCCCACCTTTCCCAGCCGGGTTTTTGATTTCTGCACAGTCGCGCCATTGCTTATTTCCACAATTGAAAGATGTCCGTAGCGCGCCACGGACCCGTCTTTGTGGCGCACCTCCACTACATTGCCGTATCCTCCCTTCCAACCCGCGAAAACCACGGTTCCGGAGCGGGAAGGATACACGGATGAGCCAAGCGGCATTGGTATATCGCAGCCTTTATGGAAAATGCGTCGACGCAGTATCGGGTGGTAGCGATAGCCGAAATTAGAACTGATGCGGATACGCCCGCTGTTAAAAGGCAGACGGTAGGTATCAAGATTTAAAAAAATAGAAGCCAAAAAAATTCTGTCGCCTTTTTTGAATTTATAGTTACCCAGCATGGCCGACGGAGGCAGATCGTTATCTTTTATTATCAATGCCTTGAAGCTTTTAAAATCGCTTGCTCCGGGCTTAAAACGCGCGGCCAGGCCGTTTAAAGTTTCACCGCCGCCTGTAACCTCATAAAGATACCCGCGGCCGTTATGTACGCGCATATATCTTCCGCGCGCGGGCCCGAAAATGAACTCATTGCCATTGGTACTTTGGAGCGACCTCGGATCGGTGTTATAGCGCGCGGCCAGCGTTCTTACATCCTCGCCCTTGCCCACTTTATGTTTCGCGTGGATAAGGCGCGGGACTTTTTGGAAGACCTCGGGCAACGGCTCAACGGGACCGGGTGGAGTGAGGACGGAGAGCCTGTCATACTCCTCCGGAGTTATGACGCCAAATCCGAAAGCGTAGACGCTTAAGACCAGACAAACGCCGGCAAGCAGATATCTTTTTTTTAGGCGCATCAAATTTAAGTTTCAAGTCACAAGTCACAGGTCACAAGTAAGAAACTTAAAACTGAAAGCGAAACACGGGGATTAAATCTTCAACAATATTCTTTCCGCGCTGCCCACTGGCCGCTCCCCTCCGGCTTGTGACTTGAGACTTGTGACTAGCGGCGCGATGCGCCGCTATCGGTTAATCATCTCCATGGACTTCAAAAAGTCCTTGTTGGACTTGGTGACCGAAAGCTTGGTTAAAAGCAGTTCCATTGCGTCCACCGGCGAAAGAGGCGCTAAAACCTTGCGCAGTATCCACACCTTGTTAAGCTCATCTTCCGTCATCAGCAGCTCCTCTTTGCGCGTTGAGGTGCGGTTAATATCTATGGCGGGGAAAATACGCCGGTCTGAAAGTTTGCGGTCAAGGTAAATCTCGGAATTGCCCGTGCCCTTGAATTCCTCAAAAATGACATCGTCCATGCGGCTGCCGGTTTCCACCAGCGCAGTGGCTATAATGGTAAGCGAACCGCCTTCTTCCAGTTTCCTGGCCGCGCCGAAAAAGCGTTTGGGCCGCTGCAGCGAAGTGGATTCAAGCCCGCCTGAGAGCACCCTGCCGCTTGAGGGCGAGATGGTGTTATAGGCGCGCGCAAGCCTGGTGACGGAGTCAAGGAGTATTACCACGTCCTTCTTGTGTTCGGTCAGGCGCTTGGCCTTTTCAAGCACGATCTCGGCCACCTGCACATGGCGGTCCGCGGGCTCGTCAAAAGTGGAGGCGATAACCTCGCCCTTTACCGAACGCTTCATATCCGTAACCTCTTCCGGGCGCTCGTCTATCAAGAGCACCAGCAGTTCTATTTCGGGGTGGTTTGCGGTAAGCGAGTTCGCTATACGCTGGAGTATCATGGTTTTGCCGGTCTTAGGTGCCGCTACAATAAGCGCGCGCTGCCCCTTACCTATGGGAGAAATCAGGTCTATCACCCTTGAGGTCAGGTCGGTTTTTGAGTTTTCAAGCAGGAAGCGGGAGTTGGGGTGCAGCGGAGTGAGGTTGTCAAAAAGGGAGCGATGCCCTATTTTTTCTATCTCAATGCCGTTTACGGTTTTCACCTGCAGAAGCGCGAAAAAGCGCTCCCCTTCTTTTGGCGGGCGGATAAGGCCGTTCACCGTGTCGCCTTTTCTGAGCCCCAGCTTTTTTATCTGCGAGGGAGAAACATAAATATCCTCGTGGCTGGAAAGATAGTCGTATTCCTGGGAACGCAGGAAACCAAAACCGTCGGGAAGTATTTCAAGCACACCCTCGCCGTACACTATACCGTTTTGCTTGGCCTGCGCTTCCATAAGCTTGCCTATAAGCTCCTGCTTGCGCATGCCCGAAACGCCTTCAAGCTTGAATTGCTCGGCGATCTTAAGCAATTCGGACACCGTCATTTTAGTCATAACGGTAACATCCATTTTCGGCATTATCTGGCCGCCCTGCGGCTGGGAGGCTGAGCCGCCGCCCGGGGGATTTGAGTGGGAATTATTTTCCATTTTAGAGTTTCTCCTTGACTGCATACCTGTCATTTTTAAATTTTTACCGCTTTTTTTAAAAAGCGGCACAAGCCTCTTATCTCTAATTCCAGCACTTTAAGCGCGCCATCGTTTACCAGCACAAGGTCCGCTAAAGCGGCCTTGCGCTCCGCGCTAAATTGCGCCGCCTCCCTGCGCGCCAGCTCCGCGGTACTCCAGCCGCGCCTTGAAGCGCGGGCGCGCCGCGTTGCCGGCGAAGCACTAACGCAAACGGTAAGCGCGAAACAATCGGCAAGCCCTGCCTCAAAAAGCAGGGGCGCTTCAACTACCGCTATTTTTGCGTGGGATTTTTTTATTAACGAATAAATACGCTTTAAAATCTCGGGGTGCAGCAAACCCTCAAGCCACTTTCTTTTGGAACTATCGCCAAAGATTTCCAGGGAGAGCCCGCGCGTGTCGGGCAGGCCGTCTTTCAGGACTATCTCGGGGCCGAACTTCTTTAAGATTCTATTATAACATTTCGGTTCTGTCAACACTTCTTTTGCCAGAGCGTCGGCTGAAACGCAAAAAAAGCCCTCCGCCGAGAACATTTCAAGAGCGGCGCTTTTGCCGGAAGCGGGCGCCCCCGTAAGGCCGATAATGCAGCGGTCCTTGAGATTTTTTAATTTTGTTTTCCAAAATTTAATACTAGTCACCGTCTTTTCTCTCCTATTTTGCATTTTACACTTTACATTTTGCACTTTCTTAAGATTTACCGCGGAGGGCGCTCATGCGTTTCCCCCCCGCGAGCGGTCCTTAAGTTTCTGAAGTTCGGATTTGGAAAGGGAACCGACGCCTTTTTCCGTTATTTTTTCAAGCAATGCGTCTGTTTCGGATAAATGGTCGAGGGCAGCGGGTCTAGGGTTTAGAGCATAGGATAAAAATTTCCTTATTCCTGAACCATCGCCACTCCCCACTCGCCACTCGCCACTGCCGTTACCCGCTTTCAGATAAAGCCAGCCGAAAAGCAGTCCGCTTAAATGTGTGATATTCGCTATTTTTGAGCCGGAAACAGCAAGGCTCAGCGTAAATTCCAGCGCCGCAAGTACCACAACCAGCTGCCTCGCGGTTAAAGGGAAAATAAAATATAAATACACTTTCATATCCGGGTAGTAAAAAGCGAAGGCGGCAAGCAGGCCGTAAACGGCGCCTGAGGCGCCTATCACCGGTATGGCGGAGCGCGGCGACACAAAAGCGGTAAAAAAACCGGCCGCCAGGCCGCAGAAGAGGAAAAACCGCAGAAACCGCGCTGCGCCCATTTCAGGCTCAAGAAAGCGCCCCAGCATCCAAAGCATGAAAGCGTTAAAAATAAAATGCCAGAAACCGGCATGTATGAAAATATAGGTTACCGGCTGCCATAACCAATAACGGCCAGTAATAAGCCGCGGAACCAGGCCGAAGTAAAAATTAAGCTCCGCTCCAAAGGCCAGCTCAAGCAGCCAGCCGGCAAAAAAACTTACGGCCAGCCACCTGGTAACGCGCGGCAGATTGTTGAAAGATTCAAGGGCTAGATTCATATTGTCGCACCCCGCGCGCACTGCACAGCGCGCGGGGCGATTAACGCCGCCCTTTATAAGGTGACGGGCGGTGCTCCACGAGGGGAGCTATGCTCCCCTTCGTCGTTCGCTCTGCCGCCTTTGGCGGCCCGCTCACTTAACCCCTTCTATACGGTATCCGCGCTCACTAACGAAGGAAATCGCGCGGGCTTAATTGGCCACAAGTCACAGGTCACAAGTAAGAATCTAAACGAAGAATATGGAATTTACTGGGCAGTAAAACCCACAAGTTATATCGTACAGTAAGTTAGTGCCAGGCGTTACCCACCCGATATATACCACAATATTCCGCGTTCCAATCTGGCTTGTGACCTGTGACTTGCAACTTGTGACTGTCGCCTGTTCAGGGAACAGGCGACATATCCCGCCAGTTTTTTCCGGCTTTAAGTTCAGCTTTCAGCGGCACAACAAGCGGAAAAGCGTTTTCCATCTCCCGCTTTACAAGCGCGGCGGTTTCTTCAAGGAGTGAATCCTGCACCTCAAAAATAAGCTCGTCATGAACCTGGGAAAGCATAAAAACCCCCGCGGAACCTTTAATTACGCCCCAGATCCGTATCATGGCCTTCTTTATAATGTCGGCGGAACCTCCCTGGATAGGCGTGTTGACCGCCGCCCTCTCGGCGAAAGACCTTATATGCGGGTTGGAAGCTTTCAGTTCCGGCAGGGTCCGGCGCCGGCCCGTGAAGGTAGTGACAAAACCGTCTTTTTTGGCGGTCTCAACGGTTCTGTCTATCCACTCCCTCACTCCCGAATAAACCTCAAAATAATAGTTTATGTATCTGGCGCCGTCCGCGCGGCTGATACCGAGTTCCCTGGCAAGGCCCTGGGCGCCCTGGCCGTAAACTATTCCGAAATTTATAGCCTTGGCGGAACCGCGCATCTCTTTTGTAACCAGTTCCGGGGCGCAGTTAAACACCTCGGAGGCCGTGCGCAGGTGTATGTCCTGTCCGGAGCGGAAAGCGTCAACCAAAGCCTTGTCAAGCGAGTTATGCGCCAGCACCCGCAGGTCTATCTGCGAATAATCGGCGCTTAAAAGCGAAAAACCATCACGCGCTATAAAACACCTGCGCACCAGCTGGCCGTATTCGGAGCGCACCGGGATATTCTGCAAATTCGGTTTGGAACTGGAAAATCTGCCCGTGGCCGTGCCGGTGGCGTCAAAAGTTGAATGCACCCTGCCGCCCGAATCCGCGGCCGCTAGTAAATTATCCACAAAAGAGCTTTTTAGTTTTGATATTTCGCGGAACTCAAGTATTTTGGGTATAACAGGGTGGGCGGCTTTAATAAACGTAAGAGCTTCCTCCCCGGTTGAAAGCCCCTCTTTGGTTTTAAACATCCGCCGCTGCTGTTCATCCAGCTGGATATTGAGCTTTTCGTATATAAGGAAAGCCAGTTGTTTCGGGGAATTAAGATTTACCTTCTCCCCAGTAAGCGCCTCCGCCTCGTTTTCTATCGCGGAGAGTTTTTTTTCAAAATCCGCCGAGAGTCCGCCGAGCATCGCCCTGTCCACCATGATGCCGGTTTTTTCCATGGCGTAAACCGGTTCGGTCAGCGGCAATTCAAGAGTTTCGTAAACCTTCCAAAGCCCGGCCGCCTCAAGTTCGGCTTTCAACTTCACCGCAAGTTCCCCCAAACGGCCGCAGACAAGCAGTTTTTCCTCACGCGAGCCCTCCGGCGCCGGGGCGTGGCCCAGTTTTTCAAAAACAAGGTCCTGCGGCCCGCGCTTTTTAACTCCCGCGCCAAGAAGCGCCGCCGCTATTTCAAGCTCAAAAAAATTAACGGGGCTTTCACCGGCTTTAAAATCAAGCGAATGCATGGCGTTTTTAAGCCCGAAAGCGGTTTTATGGATGGCGGGGTTTTTAATTGCCGCATTAACAAGAGCCGCCTGGCTTTGCGAAAAAAAACTTTTTTCAAGCAGGCAGACTCCGGAAGACGCACCCAGGGCCGCCCCCCCTTCAAAAGCGTACACTGAAAGCATCTCCGCGGCGGAGGCCAGAATTTCCTCCAGCTTTTTTAAAGGCGGCAGGTTTTCAGGTTTGGCCGCGAACAGCGACATAAACCCTGATCCTGCGAAGCTATTGTCAAGCGAAGCAGACTCGCCGGCTGGCCCCGCGCCCCCGGCGGCGCCGCACATTGCCCTTAATTCCCTGAACTCAAGGCGGCGCGCCATAGCCAAAATAACAGCCGAATCCGGCTTAGCCGGGATAAAAGCCTCAAAATCATCCTGCACAGGCGCGTTTGTATCAAGCACAATAAGCCGCCTTGAAAGTTCCGCGTTCGCGCTGTCTTTTGCCACTTTCGCAAGCGCCTTGTCTTTGGATACAAGTTCGGGGTTTTTGGCGGCACTGATAACCGCCGCAAGGCTGCCGTATTCGTTTATAAGCTTGGCGGCGCTTTTCGGGCCTATCCCCGCAACGCCCGGCACATTGTCGGAAGCGTCGCCGGTAAGCGAAAAATAATCGGCAAGCTGAGAGGGGGTTACGCCGTACTTTTTAATCACGGCCTCCGGCCCCGAAAAGATCTGGGAGGAACCGTCCCAGGTTTTTATAAGGGGGCCCACCAGCTGGAACGCGTCTTTATCGCCTGAGACGATAATTGATTCCACTCCGGCTTTTGAAAACTTTCCGGCAAGCGCGGCAATAAGGTCGTCGGCCTCAAAACCGGCCGCGTAAACACCCTTAAACCCCAAAGCGGCCGTAAGTTCACGCGCGCTCTCAAGCTGGCTTACCAGCCCCGGATCAGTCGGCGGCCGGTTGGCCTTATAATCCGCGGATATAGCGCGGCGGAATGTCTGGCCCGGCGAATCAAAACATACGGCGAGGTATTTAGGCTTTTGCTCACGCGCCAATTTAAGCAGCAGGCGCATGAAACCGTACAACGCGCCCACTTCCTCCCCTTTTGAATTTGTAAGCTTAGGCAGGGCGTGGTAGCTTCTGTGCAGGAAAGCGTGAGCGTCAACTATAAAAATTCGCTGGAGATCCATTGGGTTGGTTCTGTTCTTATAAGAGTAGTCTGAGAGTCTGGGAGTCTGAGAGTCAAGAGTATGGAAAAAGCGGCAGAAAGTGTGTCAGCAAATCATTCCCAATAGCAATCTTCTGAAGGTACCGTATAAAAGGGCATTGACCCAACAAAACGACCGGTCTTTTACAGATTGTCTCCGCAACTCTAAGACACCCAGACTCTCAGACTCCCGGACTTTTTACCTGTGCCTGCTTACAGCAGTTCGTCAAGGTGGCGTTTCAGGGCTTCTTTCTGCTGGAGTCCGACCAGTTCCTGAGCGGGCTTACCGCCCTTGAACAAAAGTATGGTGGGAATGGCTGAAATGCTGTATTTAGCGGCGGTGTCGGGGCACTCGTCGGTGTTTAATTTGCACACCTTTACCTTGCCGGCATACTCCTTGGCGAGCTCCTCAATAATGGGAGCTATCATGCGGCAGGGGCCGCACCAGGGCGCCCAAAAATCCACCAGCACCGGGATAGCGCACTTTAGCACTTCACCCTCAAAATTACCGTCGGTCAACTGTATTTCGTCTGACATATTAATCCCCCAAGTAAAGGCTGTAGGCTGAAGGCTGGTATGCTAGTAGGCTGGTATGCTTTTCAGAGCCTACAAGCATACTCGCCTACCAGCCTGACTACTTACAGCCTATTCACCTGATTTATTCATTATACCAATAATGACTATTTTTTCTTGTCAAGCAGATATTTTATCTCGGTCCAAAGCTCTTCAATACTGACGGGCTTCGGGAAAAAAGCCTCCGCGCCGGCAAGCATAGCCTCAGAACGGTCCGCCGGTTCTGTATATTTAGCGGAAATAAAGATCACTGGGGTTTTTTTAAGCTTTGGAGAATCCTTTAACACGCGCAGGAACTCAACGCCATGAATGTCGGGCAGCTGCACATCAAGTATGATAATTGACGGCACGAACTTGGAAAGGGCGTCCAGCGCCTCGCGGGCCGACCTCGCCACTGAAATTTCAGCCCCTGGTTCTTTAAGCTTCATGCCGTCTTTAAGGGTATCTATGAAATTTTCATCGTCGTCAATTATTAATACGCTGATCTTCATTTTTCCTCCACAAAAACACAGCTATACGCTTTAAACCATAGATAGAAAGGTTGCCATAAGCTTTAGACCGTAGGCTTTATAAGGATATTCCTTCACAGCTTAAGATACAAGGTTTATGCGTATGGCCTCTACGGCTTATAGCCTATGGCAATAGCCGTATCTAAAACTTACGGCATATGGCTTATGGCAGTATTAGAATCCCAAGGCCAACCGCTCCCCCAGTGCCACGGGCAGTTTAAACTCATTTATAAGCCGGCTGGTTTTTTCTATATCGTAGGATACCCTGAAAACTTCAAAAACTTTTGTCACGGTGTCGTAAATAGCGCAGGAGGCCCTGGGGTCGTTGTCCCTTGGCTGACCTACCGAGCCAGGATTGAACATAAAGCGTCCGGCGCCGACTGTCATGCGCCTCATGGGACCCAGAAAATCGCTCTCAGGAAGTCCGGCGGCGTTCTGCCTGAAATAAGCCGGCATGTGGGTATGGCCCATAAAACAGGGCGACACTTCCCATAACTTAAGGTTATCAAGGAACTGGTTCTCTCCCAGCAGATATTCGGTCATCGGTTTTCTGGGTGAGCCGTGCACCACGGTAAAATCAGGCGGTTCCAGTTTTTCAGGCAGAGCGGAGAGAAAAGCGAGCGACGCGCCGGATAAATTTTTGCGGGTGAACTCTATGGCCGCGCACGCGTTGGGGTTAAACCACTTCATGTCCATGCGGCCCGTAACGGCCGCGTCATGGTTGCCCGTCACGGCGCGGAAATCTTTAAGCGCCATAAGCGCTTGAACGCATTCCTGCGGCTGGGGGCCATAGCCCACCAGATCCCCGCAGCAGATGAAATGCTCCACCTTGTTTTTTTCGTAAAAGCCAAGCACCAGCCTGAGGGCTTCAAAATTAGCGTGCACATCGGAAAAAACGCCGTAGATCATAGGAAGAGATTACAACGATTAAAGATAGATTACAGCGATACAACGGAGAATACGACGATAGAAGAGAGATTGCAACTGTTTTTCCTATTGAGTAGTATCGCTGTAATCTCTCCTTAGGCTTTCACCGGTTCGGGCTTCTCGGACAGCGCCGCGGCCTTTTTAAGGTCCACTGAAATAACCTTGGATACGCCGGGCTCTTCCATAGTGACGCCGTAAAGAATGTCGGCCGCTTCCATGGAGCGCTTACTGTGGGTGATAACTATAAACTGTGTGGTGGCGGAAAACTCCCGTATAAGGCGCACAAAGCGCTCAACGTTGGCCTCATCAAGCGGAGCGTCGGCTTCATCCAGCACGCAGAAAGGCGAAGGGTTCACCTTAAAGAAACTGAATAAAAGCGCCAGAGCGGTAAGCGCCTTTTCTCCGCCTGAAAGCTGAGAGATGTTCACAAGACGCTTACCCGGCGGATGCGCCAGTATCTCAACGCCCGTTTCCAGCAGATTATCAGGCATGGTAAGCACAAGGTCGGCTTCGCCGCCGTTAAAAAGCAAAGCGTAAATCTGCTTGAAGTGGGTTTTGACCTTATCAAAAGTGGCCTTGAAATTCTCCCTGGTCGTTTCGTTTATTTTTGAGATAGCGGATTTTAGATCCGCCTTGGCCTTGTTCAGGTCCTCAACCTGCGAATTTATAAAATTATAACGGGCGGTAAGGGTATCGTATTCCTCGGGGGCCGTCATATTCACCGCGCCCATATTTTCCACGCGCTTTTTAAGGAATTTAACGCGTTCCGCGTCCACTTCAACTCCGGCGGACCCGGCCGCAGCTTCTTCGGGGGTGGTGTTCCAGTCGTCTTTAAGACGCCTTACGGTTTCCTCCGCCCTGATATTAATGGTATTCATCTCAATTTCTATCTGGTAGCGGACCTGCTCGTTCTCCGTTTTCAACCCGTTATTATCCCGCAGGTTGGCGTTTAAACGCTCGTAATTGTTCCTTATTTCGCCAAGTTCGTCAGCCAGCTGGCGCTCCATTATTTCTTTTTCCGCCAGATCATGCATCAGTTCGGCGCGGCGCAGCTCGCATACCCTGGTTTCTTCGTTGACCGAGGCCCGGCTGGCGGAAAGATCGGCTCTGCGCTGTGAGAAGTGCGACCGTTCCTCCCCGAGTTCCTTTATCGCAGCCTCAACGCGGGCGCACTCGGCGTGGTTGGTTTCAAGATTCCGGTTATAATTGTCAAGATTCGCTTTTTTCGCTCCCAATTCTTCGTTCAGGCGGGCCCGCGCGGAATTCAAGGCGTTCTTCTTTTCCTCCAGGGCGGCGGCTTCGGCTGTTTTGGCTTCGCTTGCCTTTTTGGCGGCGGCGATCTTTTCAGTTAGAAGCCCCAGCTGCTCCTGCGCGCTTTTAAGCGCGTCGGCGGTTTTGGTAATTTCAGCCGCGGTAAAATCAAGATTCTGCGCTTTTAAGCGCATTTCATTTTCGGCGCCAAGAGCCTCAGCCTCGGCGCGATGAAAATCTATGTTAAGGGAGTTTATTTTTTCCCCGCAGGCGGAAAGCGCCGTTTCATTGCCCGAAATAGCGGCGGCCAGCGCCGTTTTCTCCGCTTCA
Organism: Elusimicrobia bacterium GWA2_51_34; assembly: GCA_001799565.1. Classification (GTDB taxonomy): domain Bacteria; phylum Elusimicrobiota; class Elusimicrobia; order Elusimicrobiales; family UBA9959; genus UBA9634. The sequence continues at coordinate 53,330 of MGTS01000041.1, forward strand.
AGGCGCGAAGATTCTTCTTCAAGCGCCTTTATCTTTTCTTTAAGTTCTCCTTCCTCTTCCCAGTAGGGTTCGTTTGAAACCACGGTCTGCGCCCCGCCGGTAATCCAGAACGGGCCCATAACCGAGCCGTCCATGGAGTGCACGCCCGCAAGCAAATTGGAAACCAAAGGCCGGCAAGCCGGCTCGCAGGAAATTTTTTCAAGCAGATTGCGGGCGTTAGGCACATCCCATGACGTAACGGAGGCGCCCGTGTCCCGCACGCGCTCAAGGATCAGGAACCGGCAGCGGCCCTTCCCTATATGTTTCAGGTAGTCTATGGCTTCCTGGGCGCTTGCCGCCGTTTCGCAGACCACCGAATCAAGAAAACGGCCCAGCGCGTCCTCAACGGAAAGCTTGTCCTCTTTTTTCACGCTCACCAGATGCCGGAGCGTTCCGCGAACGCCGGCCACTCCGGAATTAAGCACGCTGTTTATTCCCACCCAGTATGAATCTTTTTCGCCCTGTGCGAGTATCGCCTCAAGGCGGGACTGGTTCCAGGCCTTTTCTTCGCGCCCCTGGGCAAGCCTGTTCTCAATCTCGGACAGGCGCAGAGAGCTGGAGTCCCTTTCTTTTTCAAGCGCGGACTTAGCCGTAGTTTCAATGGACAGGGAGGCGAGCGCGGAATTCATTTTTTCTTTCAAGCCGCCCACGCGGGCCGAAATCTGCGCTTTCAAAGCATCCAGATCCGCCAGGTCTTTATTGAGGCCGGAGAGATTCTCTTTATAATGGCCGATGTCCGACTCGGCGGCGGAAGAAGAATTTGAAAGCGACATTTCAGCCTGATAGGAGGCGGAAAGGGCGCCGGACAGGTTTTCAGCGGCCTCGTCAAGCGTACGGGCCTCCCCGTCAAGTTTTGAAAGCGAGGCGGCCGCGCCGTCGTATTCCGCCTTAACGGACGAAAATCCCTGCGTGCCGCGTTCAAGCGCCGCCTTTAACTCTTCCAGGCGGGGTTCCGCTTTGGAAAGGCTTTCAGCGTTGCGTTTTTCCGAAAGATTAAGCGAGTCGCTCTGGCGGTTTATTTCCTCAAGAAGACGGCCGTTGCCGACTATTTTTCCCTCGGAGTTGTTTTTTTCAAATTTAACGGCGGCGACGGCCTCTTTCAGCGCCCTTTCATCTTCGGTTTTGGCGGCAAGGGTTAAGTTAAGCGCCGCTATTTCTCCCTCAAGAGCCGTTACGGCGGCGGCTATTTCGCCAAGTTCTTTATTAACCGGTTCAAGCCTGGCCCTCGCGGCATCCAGCCCCCCCTTGTGGGCGGCGAATTCTTTTACCAGAAAAGCTATTTCCGCGGATGCCAGCTCTTCCTGGTATTTCTTCTGAAGGCGGGCTTTTTTCGCCTCGTTATCCAGTTTCTTTATCTGCTCGCCTATAAGCACCATTGAATCCGCCAGCCGCGCCATATCCTGATCCACTTTTTCAAGCTTGCGCAGCGCCTCTTCACGCTTGGCTTTGTACTTGGAAACGCCCGCGGCCTCTTCAAACAGTTCACGCCGCTCCTCGGAGGTGGACGACAGCACATATTCCACCTCGCCCTGGTCTATAATGGCGTAGCCGTCGGTGCCCACGCCGGTATCCATGAACATTTCGCGGATATCCCTGAGGCGGCATTGCACTTTGTTTATGAAGTATTCGGATTCTTCAGAACGGTAAATTTTGCGGGTGACTGTAACCTCGCTGAAATCAAGTGGGAGTTTGCGGGATTCGTTGTCAAAGGTCATGGACACTTCGGCCATGTTAAGCGGCTGGCGCTTGACGGTGCCCGCAAAAATGACATCCATCATGGACGGCATCCGAAGCGACTTCCACGACATTTCGCCTATGCACCACTTTACGGAATCAACCACATTGGACTTTCCGCAGCCGTTCGGGCCTACTATGCAGGTGGTGCCGGGTTTCAACTGCACCTTAACTTTGTTCGCGAAAGACTTAAATCCGCTTATTTCCACGCTTTTGAGATACATTTAAGAACCCCTTCAACTGGTAAATAGATAGTAAGAGAGCAAATAGTGAATAGTAAACAGCCGGCAAAAAATACCGCGCCCCGGCATTTTAAAAGCCGGCGGTGAAAGCAGCGATAATTATATAAATAATAGGCGGCGAATAGCGAATAGTAGTCACAGGGACGCCATAGGCCATACGCAGGACAAAAAAGAGCCCGGGAGTTTATCCCGGGCTCTTTTTGTTTACGGCTTATGGCTTAAAGCCTATGGCACTAAAAAGCCGCAGGCTTTTTAGTAAGACAGTTGATACGCAATGCCTATGGTATTGCCGGTATAGTTTCCGGGCATATACTTTTCAAATTTATTGTTTGAAGAAGCCACTGTAAGCGCGTAATACAGCCGCACCATGGCGGTATCGTTTATGCGCTTGCGAATGCTGCCGGTAAGCGTGGTCATAAGGTTCTTCTGCAGACCGTCCACATAATCATTGTTTTCGTCACGGCGATTACGGTCGGTGTACTTGCGGCTGGTCATATTCAAGGCGCCGCCTAAAGCCCACTTGCTGGTAATATTCAGGTCCACCGGCACACTGAGGGTCAGTTCGTTGTAGTCATAGTTCTTACTCACAAAGGTCGCGCTGGCTGAGTCATTAAGGGACTTATAGCGCATAAAGTTCTGGTTGGAGCGATGCATGGTGTAGGACGCCATGGGATATAGTTCAAAAATCCACAGCGCGTGATGGAAACCGGCGTCTACCGCGGTGGTTGTGTCCTTTTGCTTGGTGGTGCCATATACACCGGTGTTCTCTACCACCTTCTGGTTGTCAAAGTTCTGCAGCGTATAGGTTATGCCGCCAAACCACTTACCCCAGATGGGGCGCAGACTTACCTGCTTTATGCCCTGGTCCTGAAGACCGCCGTTGGCATTAGCCGTGTTGGACGGATCCTGGAACTCGCGCAACAGGTCGGTATAGTTGGGGAACTTAACAGCCTTGGACAGGTAGGTCAGTGAAACCACGCCGTTTTTCTCAAAATCAAAGATATAGTCGGCAGCCAGCTGAAAACCAAGGGCGGACATATTGTAAAGGCCGTTCTTCCAGGCCTCGTTGGCGCCGGAGCGGGAATAGTCGCTAGATAATGAAACGCCCGGCCGCACACGGAATTTCTCGTTTATATTGCGGCGGTATTCAAAATTAAATGCATGGGTCATGGACCGGTCCGTGAACTGCTTTGAGTCCTGCGGCGCGAAGCCCTGGCCCGCGTAATTAAAGTTATAGAGTCCGAAGATGTGGTCCTTCTCCGTAACCTTGGCAAGCAATCCCACCTGTGTGTTTATGTTGCCGCCGCTGAAGATATTGCCAACGCTGGGCATATAAGCCGCTTCGTTGAGCGTCATATCAAAAAACGGCGTGAATATTTTTGAATCTTCCGCCACCGCTGCGCAAAGCCGCCCGCCCATAACCGCCGCTATAACCGCGCTTAAAATTATTCTTTTCATCATTTTCCTCTTTATCAAATCTTTATTCCGCCACTATTCGCTATTTTCTATTCGCTATTCGCTGTCTTTAGAAATTAAGATGGAAATTCCACACGGGGTGCACTACCAGCACGCCTTCGGGGAAGATATTGAGCCCCAGTTCAAAATACTTCCCGTACCAGCTTACTTTGCTGGAGAATGTCTGGGTTTTAATGCCGTAGTTAAGCTGCATACTCCAAAGCTTGTTCACTCCCTTGGGCGTTTCAATACCGGCTATAATGAAGTCGTCTTTAAAACCGGTATCAAAACTGTTAAGGTCGGTACCCATAAACTGCGGCAGTTTGCCATCTTCATCGGGTTTGAAAGCCAGTTTGGCCGCCATCACCGAATGTTTATAACCCCAGAAAGTGCGCACCTTGGGGCTTACGGAAGCGCTTATTATGCCGCCCATATAATAGCCGCCGAACTTGGCGCTGTCTATGGTTTTGGAATCCTTGGTGGCCATCTTTGCGGCCAGCATGTCCCAGTAACCGCCTATCAGGTCCACCTGCGGCACTCCGGGGGCTATGCGGCCCTCGCCATGCAGGCGCACCTTGCCGGACACATTGGCGTAGGTAAGCGGTATGGCCGTGGGAAACAGCCCCGTCTGTATGCCCCAGGTTTTACCCGGCGGCAGCGGGGTGGTGCCTTCCAGATCCTGCTGGAAGTCGTAGAAGAAACCCGCGGGGTTGGCTATTATTTCGCCCGCCATCTGCATACCTTTGGATTCCCAGTCTATGGCTGCAAAAGCGGCGCCGTTGAAGCACAATAGCGCCGTCAGGGTAAACGTTATCCTTTTCATCAGGTTAAATCCTCTTTTTATTGAATGATGCGGCATGTCGCGCTATTTACCGATGTCTGTTATGGCTGGCAGCATGCGCTGTACAGCGGCAACCAGCAGGTCCGGGATAAAGACGATATCGATATTTTTAGTTCCGAACCTATCCCCTCCTGCGTCGTTATTAATTTGGTCGTAGGGCAATGCCCCGGCCTGCCAACTCTTTACGGAGAAAATGGCCTCTCCTGCTACATTTTTAAGCAGGGTAAACGGATCGCTGCCGGAATTGGTGATACTGTCTTTTGTTTGAATACTGCCGCTATTGTTTATCACGTAATTTTCCGTAGTAAACCATATTTTTTCGCCGGCACCGCCGCCAATGGCGTAAAGATTAGCGCTATAATTCCAAAGCTGGTCGCTGTTGACATCTTCCGCGTCATAGCTGTATGATGGCGTATTCTCCACGCTTTGCGCCCAGCGGACATCTCCTGCGTCGCCGCCCACCGGCTTATTATCGATGACATACTTTAAACCGCCTGTGCCGCCATTCTTCGTCACTGCCAACCGGGAAATACGGTTAAGTCCTTCCATTGCGGTTATGCTATTAACCGAATCATCGGTCAATACACCCGTCATTATCACGTCCTGATCGAGGCTGACCGCCACCCCGTCTGCGGCCAACATGCCGTCATTATTTACCATCTCATCATTGGCCGCGTCGTATTTATAGCCCTGTGCGATAAAGAAAATGTCGGTGGTGCCGGTCCTGTTGGCCATTATGACGCTGGCGTAAACCGGATTTACGCTGTTACTGCTGAAGAATGACGGCCATTCATCTATACGCTGTGGCAGAGCCTTGTCAAACTTCATATTCATCTGCATCAGGTCCAGCCTATTTGTAACCACCCCGCCATTATATCGGAAACCGTGGGCTCTGGCGGTATAGTCGGCATAGCTGGGGCGCTTTACCAGATTAAAGAACTGTATAGTGTTGTTGTCCGGGCGCATCATGCGCTGGTCAACGCGCACCAGGTTGCCGTGCACATCGCTAAGCGTGCGTCCGGCTTCCAGGTCTGACTCCTTGACAACATTAAGGAAACCCTTTACAGCTCTTTCGGAGTTGTTGGTGACCTTGGCAAATTCCTTTATCTGCGCTCTGTCGTTTTCCTTGGCCTTAAGCTCCTTCTGGCGCTCCTCGGGCTTTAATCCGGGGTTCCAGTTTTCAAGCGCGGCCCTTTCCTGTTTCGGGTCCATAAGGGTAAGCTTTCCGGGCTTGCCTTTTTCATCAAGGCTCAGGTTCCTGCCCTGCGGGATATACAGTTCCGATGGGCCCTTTGACGGAGGGACGATAAAATTAAGTTTTACCTCTCCGTAGAGCACATTCAGCCCCATCTTGCCGCTTTCGGTGGTTTCCATTGTGAACTCGGTGCCGCGCACGGCACAGACAGCCGCGGGGGTGCGCACCTCAAATTTTTCCTTGCGCAACAGGTGAGGCACTCTTAGTTTGATGCTTCCGAACGCCAGGGCCAGACGCGAGGCCAGGGTCCGGCGCTGTTCTATTTCAAGGCTGGTGGATTCTTTAAGCCAGACCTTGGTTTTGTTCGGCATAAGCGCCACAGCCGAGCCGTCGGCGCCGGTGCGTATGGCGCCGCCTTCGGCTATTTCCATGTTTTGCGTGGCGCTCACCCACTGGCCCTCAGCGGCCTGGCGCGCCTCCACGGAACCGTTAATGGCTAAAATCCTGACTTCTTCGGCCGAAACAAGGCACGGCAACAGCAGAAAAGTAAAAAGAAACGCGGTTTTTTTCCTCATATGTGAAGAGTTTAATAGAAAATGCGCCTTGTGTCAATAAGATTTTTTTGGGATAATAGAGGCTGGCAGAAGCGTTTTTCTCAATGGAAAGCGGGCCGCTGTAACAAAAATCACATGTGATTTTTGTTACCCTGCGCCCTTGTTCGCAAAGCTACGGCGTTTGTTTCCCACGATGTAAAAAAGGGTCCGCGACCGAAGGATGGACAGGATTTCAATTCGGGAATAAAAAATGAAAAAACTGGCAATAATTCTGCTGACGGCGGTTTTAGCCGGCTGCGCCGCGGGCGGCAGAAAAGGCCCCCTTACCGGCTGCCCACCTTGCCCTACGGTATGCGTTTCCACCAAAGCGATAGAAGCCGCCCCCATGACGCTGGCAAGCGCGCCTGAGCTGCCGCTTTTTACGGACACCGACGACAGGAAAAGCCTGCTGAAAGCCGCCGCGTTGAACCTGAAATATTTTGAAGGCCTGAAAACCGGAGCGCCGGCCTATACTTTCGGCGCGCGAACGATCACCCCTAAAGAACTAGCCGCTTCCACCTCGCGGTTTATGCGGCTGCTTGAAACAACCGCCGATCCCGCGGAACTGGACGCTAAAATAAAGGAAAATTTTGATATCTACCAGCTTGCCGGAAACGATTCCACCGGCACTGTGGTATTCAGTTCATATTACGAGCCCACTCTTGAAGCCAGCCTTAAACCGACCAAAGAATACAAATACCCTATTTACGCCAGGCCCGGCGACCTTATTTCCATTAATCTGGAGGAGTTCAACGAAAAATTTAAAGGCGAAAAACTTACAGGCCGCGTCAATAAGGGAACCCTTGTGCCTTACCTCAACCGGGATGAAATAGACTTTGCCGGCGCGCTGGAAGGCAAAGGCCTTGAACTGGCCTGGTTCAAAAACAGAGCCGATATTATGGACCTGCACATAGAGGGTTCCGGGCGGCTGGCGCTCCCGGACGGTAAAGTGATAAAGGCCGGATTCGCCTCCACCAACAGTCTTAAATTCAAAGGTTGGCTTTCCGCTTTAGTGGAATCGGGCGCGCTGCCGCGCGAAGGCCTGAGCCACGAAAAAGGCAAACAGTACCTTCTTAAGCACCCCGAAAAAGAACGGGGCATAATGAGCCGCAATAAACGCTATACTTTTTTTAAACTGCAACAGCCGGCTGATCCTGAAGAAGGCCCCGCCGGCACCTACGGCCTTCCGCTTACCGGCTGGCGTTCCATAGCCGTAGACAACACCCTTATACCCATGGGGACAATAGCCTTTATGCGCGCCAGTGTGCCGGATATAAACGCCGAAGGCGCTATGCTAGGCAAAAAGCAGGACAGCCGCTTTGTATTCTGCCAGGACACAGGCGGCGCCATAAAAGGCCCTGGCCGCGTGGACTTCTTCGCCGGCAACGGAAAAAAAGCCCGCGCCTTCGCCTTTAAACTCTGGGACGCCGGACAGTTGTATCTGCTTGTGCTCAAAGAAAGTGGCGAGTGATTAGTGGCGAGTGGCTAATGTTTCAAGGAAACAGAACCTAACTATCGAAAGTAAAAGGAGCAACTGCCCTTTAAAGATTTATATGGAAAACAAACACTTGTTTTCGGTGCTCTTGCTAGTCACTAGCCACTCGCCACTAGCCACTAGTCATGCCGGCACAGCCGGCATGACTTTGACCGGTTTAGATGTTCTTGAACGCGATGGTTTCGCGCAGCTCACCGGCAAACGCGTTGGGCTTATAATCAACCATTCCTCCGTGGATAAAGACGGCAATAACGCGGCTGACATACTGCGCAAAGCGCCGGGGGTAACGCTGGCGGCTATTTTCTCTCCTGAACATGGTTTTCGCGGCACGGAGGAAGGCGGCGTTCTTATAACTGATTTCTCAGACCCGGTTACCGGTGTGCCGGTTTACAGTCTTTACGGTAAAACCACGCGTCCCTCGCCTGAAATGCTCAAAGGCCTGGACACTCTGGTATTTGACATCCAGGACATCGGCGCCCGTTTTTATACCTACCTGACCACCATGGGATACGCCATGGAAGAAGCCTCCGCGTTCGGGCTGGAATTTATAGTGCTTGACCGCCCGAACCCGATAGGAGGCGCTGTGGAAGGCCCTATGCTTGAGCTGGGCGTAAACGCTTTTACGGCATACTTCCCCGTGCCCGTCCGCCATGGTTTTACCGCGGGAGAGATGGCGCTTTTTCACAAAGACAATAAAAAACTGGACCTGAAATTAAGCGTAATAAAAATGGAAAACTGGAGCCATGACATGTTCTTTAACCAGACCGGCGTGGCATGGACAAACCCCTCGCCTAATATAAGAAATGCGGACGCTGAGGTTCTTTACCCGGGACTGGGATGTTTTGAGGCTTCAAACGTGTCCGTGGGCCGAGGCACCGATATTCCATTCCTGTGGTTCGGCGCGCCCTGGATGAAGGCTGAAAAAATAGCCAAAAAACTTTCAAAAGCGGGGCTTTCAGGAGTAAAGTTCACCCCCCTGCGCTTAACTCCTTCCAAAGACATTTACGCGGGCGAACACTGCGAGGGGATCAAAATAGAGGTTACGGACCGCGCGGCCGTAAGAGCGCTGAATGTTTTCACGCAAGCCGCTTACCTGTTAAGGAAATACAACGGCGCGGATTTCAAATTCAACTCCGGAGAAATACGCAAGATGACCGGCTCCGGAGATTTCTACCGGCTGCTGGAGGCGGGGAAAAACCCGAAAAAAATAATAGCCGCTTTTAAAAAAAGCAACGCCGGCTTTATGAAAGAACGGGGTAAATATCTGTTGTATAAATAGCGAGGATAGTCTAGAGTTGAGAGTCAGGAGTCGGGAGTTTGGGAATTATAAACTCCTGGACTCTAAACGCTACACTCTCAACTGGCAATTACAATATCCGTTCAAAACAAAAAAACTCGCACAGCATTTTCTAATTCAAACATGATGGTGAAATGTATCGTCGTTACTCCGTCGTAATTCTTTTGCTAAGCCTCCATTTCTGAATGTTTTTGTGCC
>MGTS01000042.1 GCA_001799565.1 Elusimicrobia bacterium GWA2_51_34
GCTTTTTCAAGATTGCGCCAATTTCACCATCATGTTGCGTTGGAAATGGGGATATTTTCACCATCATCTTGCATTGGATAATTCTTGCAGTTTCAATGTGCGCGCTAAAGTAATATAATCCCAAGGGGAGAGAACGACAGTACCGGAGGATAAAATGCATACTACAGAAACAAAGCCGGTTTCATACAAAGAGCTGGGGTTTTCAAACACCAGGGAGATGTTCAAGGCCGCGATGAAAGACGGCTACGCGGTACCCGCTTACAATTTTAACAACATGGAACAGATTCAGGCCATAATAACAGCCTGCATGAAGAGCCGGAGTCCGGTTATTTTGCAGGTATCAAAAGGCGCCAGGGATTACGCCAACGCCACGTTGCTGCGCTGGATGGGCCGCGGCGCCATGGAAATGATGAAGGAACAGGGAACACCGGTGCCCGCGGCTATGCACCTGGATCACGGCGACAGTTTTGAACTTTGCAAATCCTGCATAGACAGCGGTTTTTCCTCTGTAATGTATGACGGCTCAAGCCTGCCATACGCGGAGAACGCCCGTATAACCCGCCAGGTGGTGGAATATGCACATAAATTTGACGTCAGCGTTGAAGCGGAACTTGGCGTGCTTGCCGGCATAGAAGACGAAGTTTCCTCAGAAAAATCGCACTATACCGACCCCGCGCAGGTTGAAGACTTTGTTAAAAAGACGGGCGTGGATTCGCTGGCTATTTCAATCGGCACCAGCCACGGGGCCTATAAATTCAAGGTGAAGCCCGGCGAATCCGTTCCGCCCCTGCGCTTTGACATACTTGAAGAAGTTGAAAAGCGCATACCGGGATTTCCAATAGTGCTGCACGGCTCGTCTTCCGTGATGCCGGCTTACATTGACATGATAAATAAGTACGGCGGCAAGATGGAGAATGCCGTGGGGGTTCCGCCTGAACAGCTGCGCCGCGCGGCCAAGTCCGCTGTATGCAAAATAAATATAGACTCAGACGGACGCCTGGTAATGACCGCCATGATCAGGAAAGTTTTCTCCGAAAAGCCGGGAGAATTTGACCCAAGAAAGTATCTTGGCCCCGCGCGCGAAGAATTGATAAAAATGTACATGGACAAAAACAAGGATGTACTGGGCTCGGCCGGCAGAGTCTAGTATTGCGACACGCGCAATACTAGACAGTGACAAGAGCACATGAGCACAGGAACACAAGTTTAAAGAAATGAAATATTAGAAAACTTGAATCCTAAATTTTAAATCTTCAACCTTTTCTCTCTCCCCTCTTGCTTGTGCTCTTGTGGCTTGTGCTCCTGCTACTTATGACTTACGACCTTATCATAGTCGGCGGCGGAGCCTCGGGGCTGTCCGCCGCCTGCGCGGCCTCGAAAGCAGGCGGCAAAGTTCTGGTTTTGGAAAAGAACCATGTACCGGGCCGCAAAATTCTTTCCACAGGCGCGGGAAAATGCAACTTCAGCAACCTTGAAATTTCACCCGGCTTTTACCATTCCCGCAATCCGGCCTTCCTCTCCCTGACATTTAAAGCTCTGCCCCCGGAGGAAATACCCGCGTTCTTTGAGGGGCTCGGCTTGCTTTGGACGCGCGCGGAACGGGGCCGTCTTTTTCCCAGATCCATGAAAGCCCATGATGTGGTCAGCGTGCTGGTAAACCGGATGGGCACGTTGGGAGTCAATCTCCTTACGCTCTCGGAAGTGACGGAGATAAAAAAAGAAAAAAACGGTTTCCTGGTGGCGGCGCGCAAAGTCGCGCCCAAATGGGAAAAGAACGCCCCATCAGGCGAGAAAACGGTCTACCGTGCCGCAAGGGTAATACTTGCGGCAGGGGGGGCGGCCGGCCCGCGCTTGGGCGGCTCGCTTAATGGATACACTCTGCTTGAAAGCCTTGGTCACAGCGTCCTCACTCCGCGCCCGGCCCTTGTACCGCTTAAGGTAAAGGAAAAAATTGTCAAAGATCTTGACGGCGTCCGGCTTGAGGCCTCTCTTACACTGACCGATGGAAAAAGGGTGCTGGGGGAAACCGCTGGAGAACTCCTTTTTACCGATTACGGTATTTCCGGCCCGGCCGCGCTGGACCTCAGCCGCGCCGCGCTTGAAAACCTGGCCGCCGCGCGCCTTTTTGCGGAAGCGGATTTTTTCAGGGATTTCACCGCGCAGAAATTAAAAACCTTACTGCTTAAACGCGCCAAGTCTTTTTCCGGCCGGCCCTTTTCCCATTTCGCCTGCGGTTTATTAAATGAAAAAATTCTGAAAACGGCGGCGGAAATCGCGGGCATTGCCTGGCAGGGGACGCTGTCTGGAACGGATAAGCTCGACAAATTTGCAGAAATACTTAAAGCCTTCCGGCTTGAAATCACCGGTTCTACCGGCTTTGAAGACGCCATGGTTACAGCGGGAGGCTGCGCCCCGGACGAAATAGACCCATCCACTTTTGCTTCAAAAAAAGTTAAGGGCCTTTATGTTACGGGCGAACTTCTGGATATTGACGGGGACTGCGGCGGCTACAATCTTCATCTGGCATGGACCTCCGGCATATTGGCCGGCCGTGCGGCCGCAGAAGGATAGCAACGGAAGGCAAAAGAAAGCTACTGAAAGAAACACAAAGTAAGTGAAACCAAAGAGCCGCGTTAAACGCGGCTCTTTGGTTTCAAACCTTCCGTCGCTTTCTTTTGCCTTCCGTATCTTTCCGTTGCTAACTAAGCAGATGCACCGACAGCCAGTAAACCAGGGCTGATATTAAAGCGGCGCCGGGAATGGTCAGGACCCAGGCCCATACTATCTGTCCGGCCACTCCCCATTTTACGGCGCTAAAGCGCTTCATGGTGCCCACTCCCATTATAGCGCCGGTGATAGTATGAGTGGTGCTTACTGGAACGCCCATTGAAGAGGCCAGGAAAAGCGTGGCAGCCGCGCCGGATTCCGCGCAGAAGCCGTCCACCGGTTTTAATTTGGAAATTTTGTGTCCCATGGTTTTTACTATACGCCAGCCGCCGGACATTGTCCCAAGGCCCATAGCTGAGTAGCAGGCTAAAGCCACCCAGCCCGGAACCTCAAACTTGCCGCCCAAATATCCCGCGCTGAACAGCAGGCCGGTTATTACTCCCATGGTCTTCTGCGCGTCATTGCCGCCATGACCCAGGCTGTAGGCGGCGGCGGAAATAAGCTGGCCCTTGCGAAATAAATGATCCACTTTACCCGGTATGGCCCTGCTGAACAGGCGGTAGACTACCACCCCGAAAAGCAGCCCCAGCAACATCCCCAGAACCGGGGAAATCACTATAAAAAGCAGCACCTTTATTATGCCGCTCATTACAAGCACCCCGGTGCCGGCCTTTACCACCGCCGCGCCCGCCAGTCCGCCCATAAGAGCGTGGGAGGAACTTGATGGCAGGCCGTAATACCAGGTAAGTATATTCCAGGCGCACGCGCCCATAAGCGCGCCGAAGATGATATGCGCGTCTATAATATTTACGTCAATTATGCCTTTACCCATAGTCTTGGCCACCGCATGGTTGAAAATAAAGAAGGCGACCACATTAAAAAAAGCGGCCCAGATAACCGCCTGACGCGGGGAAAGCACCCGCGTTGAGACTATGGTAGCTATGGAATTGGCGGCGTCGTGAAAGCCGTTTAGGAAGTCAAAAACCAGGGCCAGTGTTACAAGCCCGATAACAGCCAGCAGTGTGCTATCCATTTTTTACCAGTATAGACTCAATAACTTTCGCCACATGCTCGCAGGTATCCAGTGTTCCTTCCGCCACCTCGTATATTTCTTTCCACTTTATAACCATTATGGGGTCTTTTTCGGTTTCAAACAGATTGCTGATGGCCTTTTCGCGTATCTGGTCGCCCAGGTTTTCCAGGCGGTTAACCTCTATGCAATAGTCCAGCACGCGGCGGGCGCGTTTGGTGTCATGCATGTGTTTTACGGCGTTGGTCAGCGCGTGCGCGGACTGGTCTATAGTGTCGGCGAACTGCACCATGCACTCCTCGTTGGCATTGAGTTTGTAGAGTTTTATCCGATTTGACATTGAGTTTATCATGTCCAGAATGTCGTCTAAGGTGTTGGCAAGGGCGTAGATGTCTTCGCGGTCAATGGGGGTTATAAAAGTGCGGTTGAGCATGTCCACTATTTCATGCGAGAGCGTGTCTCCCTCATGCTCAAAATTTTTTATTTTCCTCACTGTTTCGTCGTCAAAGACGCCTTTCTTTACGGAGGCCTTGAAGCAGTCCGAAGCTTTTACAATATTATCGGCCTGAAGGCTTAAAAAATCAAAAAACTTCAGTTCTTTAGGGAGAAAGCTTATGGACATTTGTGAACTCCTTGAACCGCGGGATGGTTTAATTATATCCTTTTTCTAAGATGCACCGCAAAAATAGCAGGCGGAGGCGCAGGGGGAGGAGGCGTGGATGCGTAGAGGCGCAGGAAGAAGAGGCATTGTGACACCTGGCTCCAAATTGCTACGCATCCAAATTGCTATGCCTCTAAGTTGCCACGCATCTAATAACCGGGGTGGAGGAAGAATGAATTTTAAAAAACAGCTTTATAAACGGCTTGATAAATACGCCAGAATAGACACAAAATCCGACGAAACCTCAAAAACTTTCCCGTCCTCAAAAGGCCAGCTGGCGCTTGGCAAGTTGCTGGCGGCGGAGCTTAAAGCCATAGGCGCAAAAAGCGTTAAGATGGATAAATACGGCTATGTAACGGCTGAAGTCCCGGCCACGGTAAAAAATAAAGCGCCGGTTATCGGCTTTTTGGCGCACATGGATACCTCGCCCGAAGCCGGCGGCACGGACGTTAAACCGCAGATCCATAAAAATTACAAGGGCGGCGATATTATTATCAGCAAAAAACTGGGCGTTGTTCTTACTCCCCAAAATTGCCCCGAGCTGCTGGCCTGTAAAGGCGAGGACATTATTACGGCTTCGGGTGATACTCTGCTTGGCGCCGACAACAAAGCGGGGCTCTCCATTATAATAACGGCCATGGAGTATCTTATAACTCATCCCGAAATTCCGCACGGCAAATTAAAAATAGGTTTCACTCCGGACGAGGAAACGGGCCAGGGCGTTAAATTTTTTAATGTTAAGGCCTTCGGCGCGGACTACGCCTATACTTTTGACGGCGACGTGGCGGGCGCGATAGAACAGGAAACTTTCAACGCCGACAGCGTGAAGATTTATATAAAAGGCAAAAGCGTGCACCCCGGCACGGCCAAGGACGCTTTGGCGAACGCCACCCGTATAGCGGCGGACATTGTTACAACCTGGCCGGAGAACCGTCTGCCTGAAACCACATCAAACCGCGATGGGTTCATAATGCTTATGGACATTAAAGGCGAAGTTGAAGCCGCGGAGGTTTCCGGCATAGCGCGGGAGCACGATCCGGCTAAACTGAAAGCCCTGGAGGAACATCTTAAAGCCATTGTCGCGGAAAAGCGCATTAAATATCCGCTGGCGGAAATCAAGCTGGAATTAAAAGAGCAGTACCGCAACATGGGGCCGGTTATCAAAAAACACCCGAAGGTGATGAGTAATTTAATAGCGGCGGTGAAGCAGGCGGGTCTCACTCCGCATATAAAGCCGGTGCGGGGGGGGACCGACGGGGCGCGGCTGTCTTACATGGGCCTGCCCACGCCGAACGTTTTCACCGGCGGCTACAACTACCACGGCCGCTACGAGTGGGTGTCGCTTGACGGCATGAACAAATCCGCCGAAGTCCTGATAAATCTAGTCCAGCAATGGGCTAAATAAGGTAACGCCGGCTCATCGCTTTGGGTATCGCATCGCAGGTTTGCTAAGTCGGGTCGTCAGCGGGTTTCCCGCGCGCTCCGGGACCAAGTTTTGTGGGGAAGACGTCTAGGGTCAAACCGTAACCCCACCACCTGCTTGCCCGAAAACGGGCATTCTGCCCAAAGCAGGTGGTGGGGTAATAATCCTGAAAATCGGCTACCGGAGAGAAGTCTACCGTAAATTCGGACGTACCTGAAGTTAATGAGAAGGAAAAAACTTACGATGCCAGGCCTTATGCTTCCTGCAAATCTCAAAAACTCCTTCACTATTCGCTATTCTCTATTCGCTGCCGTATATATTATGCAAACTAAAAAAACTGACTACCTTATGATAGGGGCGGGGATAATAGGGCTGACGCTTGCTAAACAGCTCAAAGAGCGGTTCCCTGATAAGAAAATAATTATATTGGAGAAGGAGCCGGATGTCGCCTGCCACAGCAGCGGCCGGAACAGCGGGGTGCTGCACTCCGGATTTTATTATACGGCGGACTCACTTAAAGCACGGTTCACCCGGGATGGCAACCGCCTGATGAAGGAATATTGTAAAGCCAACGGCCTGGCCTTGAATGAGTGCGGAAAGGTAGTGGTAGCCTCCAACGAGGGGGAATTAAAAGGGCTTTACGAGTTGGAAAGGCGCGGAAAAGCCAACGGCGTGGATGTGCGGCTTATAAACGAAAAAGAACTGGCCACTATAGAGCCGAACGCAAAAACCTTTAAACACGCCCTTTATTCGCCCTCCACCGCCACCGTGGATCCGGTGGGAATCAACTTGCATATAAAAAACAGCCTTTTGAACGCCGGGGTGGAAATACGCTTTTGCGAAGGCTACGCCGCGAGGTCCGGCGCGAACACGGTCAGGACTTCGTCCGGCGCGCTTATTGAAGCCGAAAAAATAATAAACGCCGCGGGGCTTTACGCCGACAAGATAGCGCGCGATTTCGGCTATTCACAAAATTACGTGATAATCCCTTTCAAAGGCATATATCTGAAATATGACGGCGGCGCTAAAACCGCGCGCGCGAACATCTACCCTGTCCCAGATCTTAAGAACCCGTTCCTGGGAGTGCATTTCACCGTGACCGTGGACGGAACCGTTAAAATAGGCCCCACCGCGATACCGGCTTTCTGGCGTGAGAACTACCAGGGGCTTGATAATTTCCGCCTTGGGGAAACCATGGCTGTCATGTATTATGAAGCCAGACTTTTCCTGACCAACTCCTTCGGGTTCAGGAACCTGGCCTTTGAAGAAATGCGCAAATACTACAAGCCGTATTTTATCGGCCTGGGAAAAAAGCTGGTGCGCGAACTGGACCCGGCGGGATTCCGGCATTGGAGCAAACCCGGAATAAGGGCGCAGCTTTTAAACACCAAAACGCTTGAACTCCTTCAGGACTTCGTGGTGGAGGGGGACAAGAACAGTGTCCACATACTAAACGCCGTCAGCCCCGCTTTCACAAGCAGTTTTCCTTTCACCCGCTGGGTGATAGATAATCACTTAAACTAAGCTTGCGGCAACAACCTCACTACACTAATGTAGTGTCTTATTAGTCCTTAATATACATCTGTCATCC
Source organism: Elusimicrobia bacterium GWA2_51_34 (assembly GCA_001799565.1). Classification (GTDB taxonomy): domain Bacteria; phylum Elusimicrobiota; class Elusimicrobia; order Elusimicrobiales; family UBA9959; genus UBA9634. The sequence continues at coordinate 7,373 of MGTS01000042.1, forward strand.
CCGCGAAAGCGGGGATCCAGTCTGGATTCCCGCCTGCGCGGGAATGACGAACATTAAGTAAAGAAGCGTTAGCGACACTACACTAGCCACATTCCTCCCATCCTGCGCTTGGCAACGAAGCGGCTTGGAAAAATGCTATACTTTAATTATATTCTTCAGAATTTCCGCACCTTATATCACCAAGGAGAACAGTAAAAATGCCTAAAACCATAACAGCGATGGATGGAAACACAGCCGCGGGCTATGTGGCGCACGCGACAAACGAAGTTATAGCTATTTACCCTATTACCCCGTCATCCGTGATGGGCGAACTTGCGGACATAAAATCCGCCAAGGGCGACAAGAACATCTGGGGCACGGTGCCCCTGGTTATTGAAATGCAGTCCGAAGGCGGCGCCTCGGGCGCGGTACACGGCGCGCTTACGGCAGGCGCCCTTACCACCACTTTCACGGCCTCACAGGGGCTGCTTTTGATGATACCGAATATGTATAAAATAGCCGGGGAACTGACCTCCACCGTATTCCATGTGTCGGCCAGGGCGCTTGCTTCCCACGCGCTGTCCATCTTCGGCGACCACTCCGACGTTATGGCCTGCCGCCAGACCGGCTGGGCGCTGCTCGCCTCGGCCAACCCGCAGGAGGCCATGGACTTCGCGCTTATCTCGCAGGCCGCCTCCCTTAAATCCCGCGTGCCTTTCCTGCACTTTTTTGACGGCTTCCGCACCTCCCACGAACTGAACATGGTGGAGCCTCTTTCTTTTGACGCAATGCGCGCCATGCTCAGCGAAAAACTTATAGCCGAACATAAAGCCCGCGGCCTTAACCCCGAACACCCTGTTCTGCGCGGCACCGCTCAGAACCCGGATGTGTTCTTCCAGGCCCGCGAAGCCTGCAATAAGTATTACCAGGCCGTTCCCGCCGTTGTCAAAGAAACCATGGACCAGTTCGCGAAACTGACCGGCCGCAAATACGGCCTGTTTGACTATGTGGGCGCGCCCGACGCGGAAAAGCTGGTTATTGTAATGGCCTCCGGCGCCGACACCGTGGAAGAAACCGTTAACTACCTTAACGCCAATTCAAAAGAAAAAACGGGCGTGCTTAAAGTGCGCCTTTACAGGCCTTACTCGGAAACGGATTTTATAAAGGCCCTGCCTAAAACCGTGAAATCAATAGCGGTGCTTGACCGCACCAAGGAACCGGGTTCCATAGGCGAGCCTATGTACCAGGATGTTGTTACCGCCTGCGCCAACGCCTTCAAGGCCGGAGCGCTTAAACAACTGCCGCTTATAGTGGGCGGCCGCTACGGGCTGGGCTCAAAGGAATTCACCCCGGCCATGGCTAAAGCCGTTATAGAGAACCTGTCGGCAAAAAAACCGGTTAACGGATTTACCGTAGGCATAAAAGACGATGTCACGAACCTCAGCCTGCCCTACGACGAGAACTGGGCCATTGAAAGCGCCGACATCTTCCGCGCGCTTTTCTTCGGGCTGGGCTCCGACGGCACCGTGGGCGCCAACAAGAACACTATAAAAATTATCAGCGAAGAAACCGGGCAATACGCGCAGGGCTACTTTGTGTATGACTCAAAGAAAGCCGGCTCCATGACCGTATCGCATGTGCGTTTCGGCAAGAATTACATCCGCGCGCCGTACCTGGTCTACAAGGCCCGCTTCATAGGCTGCCACCAGTTCAGCTTCCTGGAAAAGTATGAAATGCTGGACAAAGCGGAAAACGGGGCGATATTCCTTATCAACAGCCCCTTCAAGGCCTCCGAAGTGTGGGACCATCTGCCCGTTGAAGTTCAGGAAAACATAATAAAGAAGAACCTTAAGGTTTATGTTATCAACGCCTCCGAGATAGCCAACGAAACCGGAATGGGCGCGCGCATTAACGTGATAATGCAAACCGCCTTCTTCGGCATCTCCGGCGTGCTCCCCAAAAAAGAAGCTGTTGACGCCATAAAAAAATCCATTAAAAAGACCTACGCTTCAAAAGGCGACGAGGTGGTGAACAAGAACTTTGCCGCCGTGGACAGGACACTCGCCGCTATAGAGGAAGTGAAACATTCCGGCAAGGCTACCTCTAAAATAAAGCGAACCTGCGCGGTAGAGAACTTCCCCGCGTTCGTACGCAACACCCTGTGCGAGATGATGGCCTTTAAGGGCGACGGCCTGCCGGTATCGGCCATGCCTGTGGACGGAACCTTCCCTACGGCCACTTCACAGTACGAGAAACGCAATATAGCGCTTGAAAGCCCTGTATGGGACGAGAACCTCTGTATACAGTGCGGTATCTGCTCACTGGTTTGTCCGCACGCCGCCATAAGAATAAAGGCCTACGATGGGGCCGGACTTGCAAAAGCTCCCAAGTCCTTTAAGTCAGCCGAAGGCAAAGGCGCGCTTAAAGGCCTTAAATTCACCGCCCAGGTGGCGGTGGAGGACTGCACCGGCTGCGGCGCCTGCGTCTACAACTGCCCCGCCAAAGAAAAAGCTGAAGGCAAGGAAACCGGCCGCAAGGCTATCAATCTCCAGCCGCAGTTCCCGCTGCGCGAACCGGAACGTGAGAACCTTAAGTTCTTCATGTCGCTCAAAGACACCGGCTCCGCCAAGGTTAACCGTTACAGCGTGCAGGGCAGCCAGCTGGTACGCCCGCTGTTTGAATTCTCCGGCGCCTGCGCTGGCTGCGGCGAAACGCCTTATGTTAAGTTAATGACCCAGCTGTTCGGCGACCACCTCACCGTGGCCAACGCCACCGGTTGTTCTTCCATCTACGGCGGCAACCTGCCCAGCACGCCCTATTGCACCCGTGAAGACGGCTGCGGCCCCGCATGGTCTAATTCCCTGTTTGAAGACAATGCCGAGTTCGGCCTGGGTATGCGCCTGGCTTACGACAAGCTGTCGGAAGAAGCCGGCGAAATGCTGAACCTGCTGAAAGCCGGCCCTCTTAAAGCGCAAGCCGCCCTGGCGGATGAAATACTTAACTCAAAACAAGACGACTGGGCGGCCATAGAGCAGCAGCGCGGCCGCGTGGCCGACCTGAAGAAGGCCCTTTCGTCGGCCGGCGGCGAGCAGGCCGCCCGTATGCTGACCCTTGCCGACTACCTGATAAAAAAATCCGTGTGGATACTTGGCGGCGACGGCTGGGCTTACGATATAGGCTACGGCGGCCTTGACCACGTGCTGGCGAGCGGCCGCAAGGTGCGCGCCATGGTACTGGACACCGAAGTATATTCAAACACCGGCGGACAAATGTCCAAATCCACCCCGCTTGGCGCGGTGGCGCTGTTTGCCGCCGGAGGCAAGCCGCTGCCGAAAAAAGACCTTGGCATGATCTCCATGACCTACGGCAACATCTACGTGGCCCAGATAGCCATGGGCGCGAACTACCTGCAGGCCGTTAAGGCCATGGCGGAAGCCGAAGCCTACGACGGACCTTCCATAATAATAGCCTACAGCCACTGTATCGCCCACGGCATAGACATGCGCTCCGGCATGAACGAGCAGAAGAAGGCCGTGGCATCGGGCCGCTGGCCTCTCTACAGGTTCAACCCGGCGCTTAAAGCCCAGGGAAAGAACCCGCTTACCATAGACAGCGCCGCCCCCAGTATCTCAGTGGCGGACTTCATGATGGGGGAAAACCGCTTCCGCACGCTGCATAAGTCCAACCCGGAAACGGCCAAGCGCCTGCTTAAACTGGCGGAAGAGGAATATAAGTGGCGCCTGAGCGTTTACAAGCAGATAGCCGCCATGAGCTGCGAGACGCAGAAAGTGGAAGAAAAAGTGGCGGTCTAAGTATATATCACGCAAAAAAAGAGGCGTCCGCCTAAGGCGGACGCCTCTTTTTTGCTGCTTCATTACCGGCCTGCCAAGCCGCCCGATAAGCGCCGCTTGGCATATCCCCGGTTATTATTCCAATTTTTTTAATTTTTTAAACAGGTCTTCCTGCTCGCGGCTAAGGCGGTCCGGTATATCTATTTCAATAACCGCGTACAAATCGCCGCGCGCGCCGTCTTTTTTGGGCAGGCCGCGGCCGGAAATCCTCATACTGCGGCCGGTGTGGGAATTGGGGGGGAGTTTTATTTTTAAGGGACCGTCAATCGCGGGAACGGAGATTTCCGCGCCCAAAGCCGCGTCCCATGGGGTAACCGTCACTTTTACTTCAAGGTCATCGCCTTTTATTGAAAAACGCGCGTCGGCGGCTATTTTAATATTAAGGTAGAGGTCGCCCGTTCTCCCCTGGGCGCAGGCGCCCTGGCCTTTAAGTCTAAGCTTCGCTCCCGCGCGCAGCCCTCTGGGAATGTTCACGCACACATGTTTTGTTCCAGGCTTTCTGCCGACGCGGTAGGAGAAGCTCAGGTCTTTGCGGCCGCCGCTTATTAAATCTTCAAGGGAAAGTTCAAGTCCGGCTTCAAGGTCAAGCCTTGAGCGGGTCTGCGCGGGATAGCCGGATTCGTCATCTTCTCCGTTAAAACAGTGGGCGCCTCCGGCGGAAAAACCGTCATCGTTTCCAAAACCTCCACGCGCGGCCCCGCCGAAACCCTCAACACCGCCAAAAACAGACTTAAAAAAATCGCTGAAGCCCTCAAATTGTGAAAAATCCTGCCCTCCCTGGCCCTGACTGTAATGGAAACCGCCGCGGCGCGGGTGCTCCCCGCCGTAAGCGGAAAATCCGTCTCCTGACGAGGGGGTAAAATTCTGTCCCTCGCGGTAATCCGCTCCCAACTGATCGTAAAGCTTTCTTTTTTGCGTGTTAGAAAGAACTTCGTTGGCCTCGTTTATTTCCTTGAATTTGGCCTCGGATATCTTATTTCCGGAGTTGCGGTCGGGGTGATGTTTGAGGGCCAGTTTGCGATAAGCCGACTTTATTTCGGCCTCAGAGGCGCTTTTAGATACGCCAAGAACGGAATAGTAGTCTATATATTTGGGTGGCATAGTCAGAAGAAAGAAGCCAGAATTCAGAAGTCAGTAGTCAGAATTTCCACCTCTGACTACTGTCTCCTGAGTAGTTGCCCTATTTCAGAAAAAAGAGGAAAACAACCAGGAAACCGCCGAAAGCCAGCATTATCCAGCGCTCAATTATGTATTCGTGCGTCAAAGGCATAAAATATTCAAGCGTCCAGGCGGCGGCCACGGCAAGCGCGACCGCTATCCAGAAAACGAACAAATACTTCCTCATGGAAGGCTCGGTTGCGGACTGTCCGTCCAAGGCAGGAGGCACAGGCTCCGGCATGCCCGCTGCAGGCGGCTGCGCCGGAGCGCTTCCGCCTGAGGCGGATGGGACGATGTTTTGCTGAAGTTGAGGCGCTTTGTGTTTTTTACTCATACTATTTTTTGGCCCCCACAAAAGAGATATCCTGGAAAATAACTGTAACACCCATTTCCTTACCGTCGGCGCCGCGCACGTGCATGGTGCTGTAGCCGATTATAAGGGGGGTGCTGGCGTGCATGATGGATATTTCCGCGCGGCGCACGGTTTTCCCGCTTTCAATGGTTTCACAAATAACATCTTTCAGCGCCGGGAAATTTTCAAAAGCTACGTCGTATTTTTTGTCCAGGCAGGCGGGAACATCTTCAATGTGAAGTATGCGCCCGGCGGTGGGGTTTACATAAACCACTTTGCCGGCCATATCCACGCTTATAAGGCCGCCGGTAAGGTTATCCAGTATGCACTGATAGTATTGCTGAATATTTTTAACCATAAGGATATTTTACAAAAAAAGCCGCGCGCTCCAGTTAAATATAATACAAATGTACCCCATTGGTGCGGGGAGATCTCCACTGCGGATAAAATGATAAAATACGACACACAGGCAGATACTGGCGGGCGGCTTCCCGCCGGATTTGTTTTTATAAAATTAAACGCACAAGCAGGTTTTTAAACCCATGCGCCGGATAAAACTAATAGACCTTATTTTTAAACTGACCGTTATATTCTTTCTGAGCGAACTTTTTACGATGTTTGTTTTTTCCACCTGGCTGAATATCGTACCCGGTCCGAAACAGTACATTCTTGATGCCGTGACGATGTTATTGTTAAGCACTCCTTTCATCTACATACTCATCATCCGGAGGGAACGTGAAATAAACAAACTGGACGAGTTAGACCGCCAGCTCCAATATATCATCAACAAGGTGATGGATGTTTCCCTTCAGCATACTTCCCAGGAGGAACTTTTTAACAGGATACTTACGGTCGTAATAAAAACCTCTTTTATGCCGCTGGAACCCCATGCCGCGCTTTTCCTTCTTGAAAACAACCGGCTGGTAATGAAAGCGCAGATCGGGTTAACTGACGGGCACAAAGCGCTTTGCGCCGAAATCCCCCTGGGCAAATGTCTCTGCGGCCTGACCGCGCAGAATGGACGCACGGTCTTTGAGGCGGCAGTCGGTAGTTTGCATGAAATAAAGTCAGCGGGGATGCCGCCACACGGCCATTATTGCGTGCCTATAAAGTCGGGGGCGGCCGTACTGGGCGTTCTTACTCTTTATGTCAGGGAAAAATCCGAATACAACGAGTTTGAAGCCAGCTATCTTGAAACGGTCTGCTCAATACTGGCTAAGATAGTGGAATTCAAAAAACTGGAGCAGAACGCCCGACAACTGCAGAAAATGGAGTCGCTGGGGAGGTTCGCAAGCGCCATCGCGCACGACTTCAATAATATTCTGGCGGGAATTAAAGGTTTCAACGCTCTGGCGATAGAAGACGCGCCGGCGGATGCCCGGTTGAAGGGACATCTGGCGCTTATAGAAAGCGGCGTCAACAAAGGGACGGAACTCACAACCCAGCTTCTGACTTTTAGCCGGAAACAACCGCAGGGAATGTCGGAACTTGACCTGGGCGGAACAATCTCCTCCATGCAAAAAATACTGGAGATAATGATGCAAAAGAAAGTGAAGATCCGCGTTGAAATTGACAAGGACCTTTTCAAAATAACAGGAAATAAGAGCCAGATAGAACAGCTGATAATGAATCTCGCGGTAAACGCCAGAGATGCCATGCCGGACGGAGGCGAATTCCGCATTACGGCGGCCAATATCACCAATTCAGCCGATACTAAGAGCTGTCTCAAAGTCCTGAGACATTGCAGTAAAGCCGTGCGGCTTACGTTCGAAGACACCGGGCCCGGCCTTAGCAAAGAGGTATTGAATAATAATTTTGAGCCTTTTTTCACCACCAAACCGGAAGGTAAAGGGACCGGGCTTGGCCTTTCCACGGTGTACACAATTGCCACCGCGCATAACGGCTGCATAGACATTCTCAATGAGCCGGGTAAAGGCGCGTGCTTTCAGATCTGCATACCGGTTTCCGAATGCAAACCGGCCGTTCAGTCAGTGGAACCTCCGTCACTAACCCTTAAACCCTGAAACTGTTTTTATTTTTGCAGCGAACTACTCCACCGGAAAATAAGGAGTAGTCTTATGGGTAGAACGGCGCTCCGCGCGACTCCATGATAAACGCGGGATGCCTGGTCGGTCCCGAACCTGGGAAGAGGTCCGAATCAGCCCCGGGGAGTAAAAATTTAGGCCGCCTTGAACTACAGGCGGCCTAAATTTTTACTCCCCGGGTAGGACTCGAACCTACAACCTATCGGTTACAAGTGCCTCTGAATTACTCCAGAGCTTGGACTATATCATATCCGTAGAACACTTGGCCGTCTGACGGCCATAGGCCTTGATACGGCACTGGCATAGCCTTGTTCTTTACGGACTCAGGCGCTTCCCATCCGTCGTGCCTTAGGCAGACGTCCGACTCAGTTGGACGCTTTAGGCGGACAGTACTCCCTTGCGGGATAGTCTCTGCACCTTCCGCGAAATCGTTCGCGGCTTGGCTCAGGATTGCCCTTATTGTTTAAGGGGTTCCCTGAGTTCACCTGATTTTTCAACTACGGTTTCCCGTAGAAGCTGCTTTCCGGCGTGAACCTCTCTGTGACAATTGGCACACAACATTGCACATTTATCCAATTCCCTCTTAACCCTTTTCCAGCCTCTGGTATATCCCTTGTGTGATATCCCAAAGTCTTTAACGGAAGAGTCAAGATGATGGAATTCAAGCGCTTCGCTGCACTTATTATAACCGCATAACCGGCATTTGCCGCCCTTATAATCCACTGCCATTTCACGGATTTTCTTTCTCCGCTTCCTGACTGCTTCTATAAGATACTCTCTGCGGTCACTATATCGCCGCTTGTCCCGCATCGGTCCCCGCTTTTGTCTACAGCCGATCGCTCCACCATTGAGCTACCGGGGAATATCTATCGAACCTTGTAAAGTATATCAAAATAAACCCCCTGTTTTAAAATAAGAGCGAATTTTTTATAGCCTTTGGCGCCTCGCTTTTGGTATAGTTTCACTATTCTAAGATCAGGGAGCCCAAACCCATGAAAAAACTTTTTATTTCAGCCGCTTTTGCCTTTGCGCTTGCAGGAACCACCGCCTACGCGGCCCAGCCCGCCGGGGAAAAGGCGCTCAATATTTCTTTTGAGCAGTTGCTGAACCAGCTTAAAAACAGCGCGTTAAACAACATCGGCCAGCCGAAGCCGGCCTCTGAAATAGTAGGCCTGCAAGATCTGAAAAATGACGACAGGTTCTGGGTGACTGTTTTAGCCGCCGACAAATACGCGCGCACGGCACTTCTTGAATTAGGCCTGGACATAGCTGAGATCAAGGATAAAACCGTTTCAGGCTTTGTTCATAAACCGGAACTTGCCGCGCTTTCAGAAAAGGGTTATGTGATCCAAAGCAAGCAAAGCATATACGCCTATGCCAAACAATATCTTAAAGATTTTCCCGACTCCGACAGCGCTTACCACAACTATAAAGAAACGACGGAGCTTCTTCAAAAACTGGCCGCCGCCAACAAGAATATCGCTTCACTTTTCTCCATCGGCAAAACCGTGGAGGGGCGCGATATCTGGTGCCTGCGTCTTAACACCTCCGCCAAAGGCGAAGTTCCAAGCTCAAAGCCCGGCGCTCTTTATATAGGCAACCACCACGCCCGCGAACACCTTTCAAACGAAGTGGCCCTGCTTTACGCCGTTTACCTGCTTGAGCACAAAAACGACGCCGATATAAAAACCTATCTATCCACGCTGGATATCCACATTATTCCCATGCTCAATCCCGACGGGGTGGAGTATGATATCGCCGCGGGCAAATACCGCTGGCAGCGCAAAAATATGCGCGTTAACCCGGATAATTCCATAGGCGTGGATTTAAACCGCAATTACGATTCTCTCTGGTGCCAGAGCGGCGCCTCGCATTACCCGGCTGCTGAAACTTATTGCGGCCCCGCGGCCTTCTCCGAGCCTGAAACTCTGGCCATAAAAAATTTCGTTGAAGCACGCAGAAACATTAAAACCCTGATGAGCTACCATTCCTATTCAGGCCTTGTGCTTTATCCCTGGGCCGGCAAAGATACCCCTCTGGAAAACGAAAAAGACCGCAAAGTGTTTGAGATAATGGCCCAAAAAATGGCCGCCTTCACCGGCTACACGCCCGAGCAGTCCAGCGATCTTTATGTGGCCACCGGCGACACCACCGACTGGGCCTATGTCAACGGCGGTATATTCGCCTTCACCACCGAACTTGAGGGCAATAGCTTTTATCCAGGGCCGGAAGTAATAGACAATGCGGTTTCCAACAACATAAAAGCCGCGCTTTATATGTTAAGCGTAACTGATAATCCATACAAGCTGCTGCAATAGTCCGGAAGGTTAAGGCCGTCATCATCTTTGTAGCACATTATCTTTATAGCAACGGAAGGCTATTGAATGCTACGGAAAGCAACTAAAAGTAACAAAACTGTTTTATTCGGCCCTCTTACTTTCTGTGGCATTCAGTTGTTTTCTTTTGCTTTCCGTTGCTATTAATTAAGCCTGTCCACCTGAATAATTGCCATATGCTGAAAAGAAAAATATCACTTGTTCTGGTGTCAGCCGCCTTACTGTGCGCCTGCGGCCAGCCCGGAGTCAAAAAGGCGCACTACAAAAAAAGCGACACTGTATATTACCTTGCTCCGGCGCAGCTAGCGCTGGAACAATTCCCGCCACCCCCGCTGCCCGGTTCCAACGCGGATAAGGCGGATATAGCCGCGATACGCGACTGGCAGCAAAAGCGCACTCAGGCCGAGTGCGTCCGCGCCGGCGCCGCGCCGGATGCTTATTACAGCGATTTTTTCGGGAGTGTCAGCCCTTTTCCAACCCCGCTTCCCGCCGACGCGGCGGATTTTTTCAACCGGGTCAGAGCTGATACCGACACCGCTGCGTCGGTTATTAAAAAGCGTTATCAGCGGCCACGCCCTTTCCGGCGCGACGAGGGCCTGACCACCTGCATAGACAAAGCCGGCGGATATTCATATCCAAGCGGCCACGCCGCAATATCAAGGATGTTCGCTCTTATCCTTTCCAGCCTGCTTCCCGGGCGCAGAGCGCAGTTCCTGGCCCGGGCGGATGAAGCGGCGCTGGACCGCGTTATCAGCGGGGTTCATCATCCTTCCGACATTGAAGCCGGCAAGCGGCTCTCCGACAGCCTTTACGCGCAACTTAGCGGCGTTCCATCCTTCCGCCGTGACATAGACGCTCTTCGCCGTTACCTTTCTCATTAACCTTAAAAGTTGTATTTAAAGTCATCCGCCTAAGACGGATGTCCATGGCTATTTTCAGGTCAGGCAACAGGAAACAGGAAAAACGTTGCAGCCTGACATCGGAGAGCCGGGGCATGCGCAAAACAACTGTTCCGGTCTGGACTTAGGATTTGGGATTGGGCGGTCCCGGCTTCTAAAAGGATCGGTGTTAGTGTGAGGAAAACACCGCCGCGCCTACGCGGTCGGCCAGGGAGGAGTCGTCAATAAAGGGATTGCGGTTGCCCTGGAAGGCCTCCACAAGGTCGTTGCGGCGGCGCTCGTTGGCATCGGGGGGGTCGGCATGGTTCCACTCAAGAAACATCGGCACGCGCTTAACCCAAAAGTTATCGTAACCCATGCCGATACGGATGTTATGGTCGTAATAGCGCACTATGAAATACAACATGGCCCGCGCCACATTACCTTTTACGGAGTCACAAGGTTCAAAACCTTCTTGTCCCAGCTTGGAACCGCAGGAGGTGCTGTAGGAGGCGTCGGATACCATGGCGAACGGCAGGTTGCCGCGGCGGGAATTGGGGGTGACAAAAGTGGCGGCTAGCTGGTGCAGGTCCGCCACCATAGGGTAGGCGCTTTTGAAATAGCCCTGCGGCCAGATATGTTCCGCGTTAATAAATTTATCCACCACTCCGTCATCGTTCATATCGCCCTGCTCCGGGTAATCGTTCCCGTTGGCGCTTGTGCCGTTCACGCAAACCTCGGAGTAAAAGGTTATTATGCCAGGTTGGCCGTTGCAGATGACATTATCGGCTTTTGAGTACATATAGGCCTTGGCGGTCTTGTACTGATTATTTGAAGACATGGACGGATCCGGGAGGTTGTGCAGGTACTGAAAAAGCTGTTCACCCGCAAGGTTTTCCGGAATAACGGCTGCCAAAACCTTAGCGGCAGCGGGCTCTGAAATGGAAAATTCAAGGGCCTCGGGCAACACAGAAGCCTTGAGTGTTTCAATAGCGGATATTTGCGAAATAACGGGAAATTGGGCCGCCAAAAACGAAAAGGGAAGAATTGCAAGAACTGCCGCCGCTGCGAACCGTTTCATAATTCCTCCAAACATATGAATGATTGCTTCCATAACATAGTATACGCCGTAAAAACTATTCGGCAAGGGCCAAAGGACTTGGAGTTAATATAGGCCTTTTGACCCATACTCAAAGAACAGGATAGAGGGTAGAGGCTTAAGAAAACTCCTTCTAAAAAACCTCCCGCAAAACAACCCGGCGGGTCCGCCAAAGTTGTAGTGCGCAAAGAATGTTTATGCGCCATGATGATGCCGAGGAATCTTGCCGAATCAAGGCGGGAAATTCGGCCCGCGACTATAATTTTGTATCATTTACCGCTGTAATCTTTTTTAAAATCCACGCAATCAAGCGCCGGCCGCGGACAGCGCCAGAGGCCGCAGGCGCACCAGAGAAAGGGGCCCGCGACAGATCAGAGCCACAGCCGTGATGGAACTGAAAATAACCTTTTTTCAAAAAGTTTTTCTTATCCTGCTCGGGATTTTCCTTTCGCTTTTTCTTATTGAAACCGGATTGCGTCTGGGCGGTTTTACGCTTCTGGCTGTCCAGGAGCACAGGAACCGCGTCTCCATTAAAAAAGGGGGCGCTTACCGCATACTCTGCCTGGGTGAATCCACCACGGCGGGGCAATGGCCGCCTTTTCTGGAAGCCGCACTTAACCGGAGCGGCACAGGGATACAATTCACCGTGACCGATGAGGGAAGGGGAGGCATAAATACAGGTATAATATTAAACTTGGTGGAGTCTTACCTGGATAAATATCATCCCGACATGGTGGTGGCCATGATGGGCATAAATGACCCCGGGGCGGTGCACCTGCCGGCTGAAACACCTTCCGCGTCTAAACCGGCATTGTTTGTCAAATCCTTTAGAACATATAAATTGGCAAGGCTGCTGTTTCATATGGCCTTCAAAACCAACAGGTGGGCCCTGCCTCCCGAAGACATGCAGGCGCAGCTTACCACGCTACCGGCTCTTCCCGCTGCAGGACCGGATACAGAAGACGCGGAACCCGTCAAAAAATTAAAAAAAGAGCTGGAACTTAATCCGGGCTGTGACCGGGTATACCTCCAATTTGGGATGCTATATCTGGATCAAAGGAAATTTCAGCAGGCAGAAATGTATCTTAAAAAAGCGCTGCAAATAAATCCAGGGAATGCTAAGGCATACCTAAAACTTGGGTGGCTATACTTGGATCAAAAGAAATTTCAGCAGGCAGAAATATATATGAAAAAAGCGCTGAAGCTTAATCCGGGCACTAATGAGGAGGCATACCATGAACTTGGCTGGATATACCTGAAACAACGGAAATTCAAGCAGGCAGAAATGTATATTAAAAAAGCGCTGAAAACAAATCCGCGGAATGAAAGGGTGTACATTCAATATGGGGAGCTATACCGGGAACAGGGGAAATTTCAGCAAGCAGCAGAAGAATTTAAAAAAGCGCTGAAACTTAATCCGGGGAATTCCAGGGCATACTATGGAATTAAAGGGATATCCCGGGAGCTCGGGCGATTTAGCCAGGCAGAAGAGCGTTACTACCTGGAATACAACCCGTTCACAACGAATAATTACCACGCCCTTAAAACTATTTTGGATAAAAGAAAGATACGATTAGTTTGTGTGCAATATCCCATGCGCAATGTCGCGCCGTTGAAAAACATATTCGCAGAAAAAGCGGATAATATTGTATTTGTGGATAATGAGAAGATTTTCAAGGAAGCAGTCAGAAAAGAGGGCTATGCGGCATATTTCCGGGACATATTCGGCGGCAATTTCGGCCACTGCACAGACACCGGCAACAAATTGCTTGGTGAAAATATCGCCGGGGTTATACTGAAAGAGATCTTCCATATTAAGCTCCTGCGAAATAAAGCCGGGACAGGCGGTGTAAGATGAAACTGAAAACAACCTTTTTCCAAAAAGCTTTTCTCATCCTCCTTGGTATTTTCCTTTCGCTTTTTCTTATTGAAACCGGATTGCGTCTGGGCGGTTTTACGCTCCTGGCTGTCCAGGAGCACAGGAACCGGGTCTCCATTAAAAAAGGGGGCGCTTACCGCATACTCTGCCTGGGTGAATCCACCACGGCGGGGCAATGGCCGCCTTTTCTGGAAGCCGCACTTAACCGGAGCGGCACAGGAATACAATTCACCGTGATAGATGAGGGAAAGAATGGCACGAACACAGGCGCAGTATTAAACCGGTTGGAGTCTTACCTTGATAAATATCATCCCGACATGGTGGTGGCTATGATGGGTGTAAATGACCCCGGAGCGGTGCACCTGCCGGCTGATACGCCCTCCGCGTCTAAACCGGCATTGTTTATAAAGTCCTTTAAAACATACAAATTGGCAAGGCTGCTGTTTCATATGGCCTTCAAAACCAACAGGTGGGCCCTGCCTCCCGAAGGCACACAGACGCAGCTTACCACGCTACCGGCTCTTCCCGCGACAGGACCGGATACAGGAGACGCGGAATCAGTCCAAAAATTAAAAAAAGAACTGAAACTTAATCCGGGGAATGGTAAGGCGCATCTTCAACTTGGATGGCTATACCGGGATCAAGGGAAATTGCAACAAGCTGAGGAAGAATTTAAAAAAGCGCTGAAACTTAATCCGGAGAATTATGAGGCATCCAGTAAACTTGGATGGCTATACCTGGAGCAGGAGAAATTCCAGCAGGCAGAAATGTGTATTAAAAAAGCGCTGCAAATAAATCCTGGCAATGACTCGGCATACCTTCAACTTTGGGCAATATACCGGGAACAAGGGAAATTTCAGCAGGCAGAAGAAGAGTTTAAAAAAGAGCTGGAATTTAATCCGGAGAATAGCGAGAGACACTTTCAACTTGGAAGTATATATCGGCACCAGGAGAAATTTAGACAGGCAGAAGAAAGGTTCAAAAAAGCGCTGGAACTTAACCCGGACAATAGCGAAACACACCTTCAACTTGGGAGTATATACCGGCACCAGGGAAAATTTAAGCAGGCAGAAGAAAGGTTCAAAAAAGCGCTGGAACTTAACCCGGGGGATGAAGAGGCATTCCTTCAGCTTGAGATGACATACCAGATTCAAGGGAAATCTCAGCAGGCAGAAGAAACGTTTAAAAAAGCGCTGAAATTTAATACGGGGACTAGCGAAACATACTTTCAACTTGCGAATCTATATAGGGAACAAGGGAAATTTCAGCAGGCAGAAGAAAGGTTTAAAAAAGCGATGAACCTTAACACGGAGACTCCCAAAGGGCATTATGGATCTTATAGCCGGTTTACAGCGAATAATTACCTCGCCATCAAAACTATTTTGGACGAAAGAAAGATACGATTGGTTTGCGTACAATATCCTATGAACAATGCAGCGTTAGTGAAAAACATATTTACGGGGAAAGCGGATGACATTGTTTTTGTGGACAATGAGAAGATTTTCAAGGAAGCAGTCAGAAAATTTGGCTATGCGGCATATTTCCGGGACATGTTCGGCGGCAATTTCGGCCACTGCACAGACAACGGCAACAAATTGCTTGGTGAAAATATCGCCGGGGTTATACTGAAAGAGATCTTCCATAGCAAGCTCCTGCGAAATAAAGCCGGGGCAGGCGGTGTAAGATGAAACTAAAAACAACCTTTTTTCAAAAAGTTCTTCTTATCCTGCTCGGGATTTTCCTTTCGTTTTTTCTTATTGAAACCGGATTGCGTCTGGGCGGTTTTACGCTTCTGGCTGTCCAGGAGCGCAGAAACCGCATCACCATTAAAAAAGGGGGCGCGTACCGCATACTTTGCCTGGGTGAATCCACCACGCAGTGGCAATGGCCGCCTTTTCTGGAAGCAGCCCTTAACCGGAGCGGCACAGGGATACAATTCACCGTGATCGATGAGGGGAGGGGAGGCATTGGCACCGATACAATATTGAAACAGGCAGAGTCTTACCTTGATAAACATCATCCCGACATGGTGGTGGCCATGATGGGTATAAATGACCCCGGGGCGATGCACCTGCCGGCTGAAACGCCCTCCGCGTCTAAACCGGCATTGTTTATAAAATCCTTTAGAACATATAAATTGGCAAGGCTGCTACTTCATATGGCCTTCAAAACCAACAGGTGGGCCCTGCCTCCCAAAGGCACGCAGGCGCAGTTTACCACGCAACCAGCTCTTCCCGCTATAGGACCGGCTATAGAAAACGCGGAACCCGTTAAAAAATTAAAAAAAGAGCTGGGACTTAATCCAGGGAATGGTAAGGCATACCTTGAACTTGGAAGGCTCTATCGGAAGCAAGATAAATTTCAGCAGGCTGAAATGTATATTAAAAAAGCGCTCAAGATAAACCCCGGGAATACCAGGGCGCACCTTGAACTTGGAAGGCTATACCAGGGACATGGGGAATTTATTGACCAGGGAGAAGAAGAGTTTAAAAAAGCTCTGAAACTTGATCCGGGTAATCATGAGGCATGCTTTGAACTTGCTTGGCTATACAAGGACATGGGGAAATTTCAGCAGGCAGAAATGTATATTAAAAAAATGCTGCAAATAAATCCAGGGAATCATGGAGCATACCTTCTACTTGGGAGGCTATACCAGGAACATGGGAAAGTTCAGCAGGCAGAAGAAGAGTTTAAAAAAGCGCTGCAAATAGATCCAGGGGATGACAAAATATATCTTCAACTTGGGCAGCTATACCAGGAACAACAAAAATTTCAGCAGGCAGAAGAAGAGTTTAAAAAAGCTCTCCAAATAAATCCCGGCAATGACAAGGCGTATGCCGGTTTTAAATTCGCGCACGCGTATCAAGGGCGGCTTAAGCGGATAAAAAAGCCTTACTACAGGAAGGCCACACGGCTGAATACTTACGGATACAATCTGTTTACAGCAAGTAATTACCACGCCCTCAAAATCATTTTAGATAAAAGAAAGATACGACTAGTTTGTGTGCAATATCCCGTGCGCAATGTCGCATCATTGGAAAACATATTCGCAGGGAAGGCGGAAGATATTGTTTTTGTGGACAATGAGAGGATTTTCAGGGAAGCGGTTAAGAAAGAAGGTTATGGAGCATATTTCCGGGACATATTCGGCGGCAATTTCGGCCACTGCACAGACACCGGCAATAAATTGCTTGGTGAAAATATCGCCGGGGTTATACTAAGAGAAGTCTTCCATAAGAAATTCCCGCGAAATAAAGCCGGGGCAGGCGGCGTATGATGGAACTGAAAACAACCTTTTTCCAAAAAGCTTTTCTTATCCTCCTTGGGATTTTCCTTTCGCTTTTTCTTATTGAAACCGGATTACGTCTGGGCGGTTTTACGCTTCTGGCTGTCCAGGAGCGCAGGAACCGGGTCTCCATTAAAAAAGTCGGCTCTTACCGCATACTTTGCCTTGGTGAATCTACCACGCATGGACAATATCCGCCTTTTCTGGAAGCCGACCTTAACCGGAGCGGCACAGGGATACAATTCACCGTGATAGATAAGGGAAGGGCGGGAATAAACACCGATGCGATATTAACCCGGGTGGAGTCTTACCTTGATAAATATCATCCCGACATGGTAGTGGCCATGATGGGTATAAATGACCCCGGAGCGGTGCACCTGCCGGCTGATACACCCTCCGCGTCTAAACCGGCATTGTTTATAAAGTCCTTTAAAACATACAAATTGGCAAGGCTGCTATTGCATATGGCCTTCAAAACCAACAGGTGGTCCCTGCCTCCCGAAGACATGCAGGCGCAGCTTACCACGCTACCCGCCATTCCCGCTGCAGGACCGGATACAGAAGACACGGAACCCGTTAAAAAATTAAAAAAAGAGCTGAAACTTAACCCAGGCAACGATGAGGCATACCTTGAACTTGGGTGGGTATATCGGGAACAAGAGAAATTTCATCAGGCAGAAATGTATATTAAAAAAGCTCTCAAAATAAATCCCGGGCATGTCAGGGGATACGTTGATCTTGGATGGCTATACCTGAAGCAGCGGAAATATCAGCAGGCAGAAATACATATTCAAAAAGCGCTGCGAATAAATCCGCTGAATGAAGGAGTATACCTTCAATTTGGGGAGCTATACAGGGACCAGGGTAAATTCCAGCAGGCAGAGATGTATATTAAAAAAGCGCTGCGAATAAATCCGGGCAATGATGCGGCATACGGTGAACTTGGGGCAACCTACCTGGAACAAAGGAAATTTCACCAGGCAGAAATGTATGTTAAAAAATCGCTGAAAATAAATCCAGATAATGATCGGATATGCGTTCAACTTGGGATGATATACTGGGAACAGGGGAAATTTCAGCAGGCATACCAGGAATTTAAAAAAGCGTTGCAAATAAATCCAGGGAATGCAGGGGCATACTATGTAATCGATAGGATATGCCTGGAGCGAGAACAATCTTGCCAGGCAAAAGAGCCTTACTACCGGAAGGCTACCCGGCGGTATATACACGGATACAATCTGTTCACAGCAAACAACTACCATGCCCTCAAAACCATTTTAGATAAAAGAAAGATACGACTGGTTTGTGTGCAATATCCCATGCGCGATATCACTCCGTTGAAAAACATATTCAAGGGGAAGGCGGAAGATATTGTTTTTGTGGACAATGAGAGGGTTTTCAGGGAAGCGGTTAAGAAAGAAGGCTATGGAGCATATTTCCGGGACATGTTCGGCGGCAATTTCGGCCACTGTACAGACACCGGCAACAAATTGCTGGGTGAAAATATCGCCGGGGTTATATTAAGAGAAGTCTTCCATAAGAAGTTCCTGCTCTATACCCCTGCGGCAAAATATCCGGAAAAAACCACACCGCGTCCGTCTTAGGCGGACAGCGCCGCTGCGAAAGGCTTTGCGGGCAGACACTGATCGGGGGCAAAAATGATTACAGGCGATAAACCCGCCATAAGTTTCCATGGTGCGGCAGGGCAGTGCCGCCCTAATCGGATATCATAAAACATCCCCAACGCAGCAATTCCGCGTCAATTTGCGGAATTATTGAGACTTAAGCCTTCCTTCCCCCAAACCCTCCGGCGAATTATGTATACTTGTATTAAAGAGGACAAAAAATGCTGAAGAAATTTATTTCCATGATAAAAAGAAAAGCCAAGGCGCCCGTTCCGGTGCCGGGCTTTTACGGGCTGGGTATCGCCCCGAAACTGCTTGAAGCCCTGGACCGCATGAAATTTATTATGCCTACCCCCATACAAAAACAGGCCATACCCATAGCCTGCTCGGGCAATGACATGGTGGGCATAGCGCAGACCGGCACCGGCAAAACCATCGCGTTTGCCATACCACTGATACAAACCCTGGCCGCCAGGCAGGGCAAAGGGCTGATACTTGTGCCCACGCGCGAGCTTGCCATACAGGTAGACGACGTATTCAAGCAATTCGCCCCGCTTCTGGGAATGCAGTCTGTTGTGCTTATAGGCGGTGAAAACTACTCCCGCCAGCTCCTGGACCTTAAAAAGAAACCGCGCATCATTGTGGCCACTCCCGGCCGCCTGCTTGACTTTGTTCAGCAAAACACGGTAAAGCTCGATGACATCGCGGTACTGGTGCTGGATGAAGCCGATCGCATGTTTGACATGGGTTTCGCCCCGCAGATAAACCGCATACTGCAATATGTGCCGAAAGGCCGCCAGACAATGCTGTTCTCCGCCACCATGCCGGACGAAATAATGAAACTCGCCGCTAAATACATGAAACTACCCACCCGCGTGGAAGTGGCCCGTTCCGGCACCGTGGTGGATAATGTGGTACAGGAAGTTTATGTGGTAAACCGCGGCCTCAAACCCGCTCTGCTTTCAAAACTGCTGGATAAATATTGGGGCACCATGCTGCTGTTCGTGCGCACCCGTTATAACGCCTGCGATATCGCCCGCGATATCCGCGACATGGGCCACAGCGTGGCAGAAATACATTCCGACCGCACTCTGGGCCAGCGCAAAGAGGCTCTGGAGGGCTTCAAAACGGGCAAATACCGCATTTTAGTGGCCACTGACATAGCCGCGCGCGGCATAGACGTAGTAGGCATAGAGATAGTATTGAATTACGATCTGCCCGATGACGATGAAAGCTATGTGCACCGCATAGGCCGCACCGGCCGCGCCGGCAAAGCGGGCCACGCTATTTCTTTTGTGACCCCCGAACAGGAAACAGACCTGCGCAATATTGAGCGCCTTATAAGGATGTCCATCACTATCGTTTCCCATCCCGAAATTCCGGCGGCCAAACTTATAGGCCTGCCCCCCATGCCCAAGAACACCGGCGGGCGCGGCGGCTTCAGGGGCGGCGGAGGGGGAGGCGCAAGCCCTAAAAATCTGCCCACCAGCTTCCGCATGAAACGCCACAGCAGGTATAAAACAAAATAACTTTTTTAAAACCGCCCGGGCAGATAGATAGCAGTGGAAAGCAAAAGAAAGCAACTGAATACCACAGAAAGTAAGAGGGCCGCATAAAACAGTTTTATTACTTTCACTTGCTTTCCGTAGCATTCAATAGCTTTCCGTTGCTATAAAACACTAGCAGTCCTCAGCCTGACAAGCCAGATTTATGGGACCGGAAAACGAAAAAGTGGAAATCAGGGTGGTGCGGGAAGACGCGGCGTGGAAAAAGCAGTTTGACTCTTTTTACTGCGATTACCCTCCGCCAAAGAGCACCCTGACCATGCCGCACGCGTATTTCGCGGCCTATCGCGACGGCGAGATAGTAGCCCATTCGGTCATCTATAAGAAACGCGCGCAGTGGACGCTTGACGGCCTGCGGGTAAAACCCGAGTGGCGGCAGCAGGGCATAGGCAAGGCTCTTACGGCGGAGCGCATCCGCTACGCCATTAAGAACGGCGCCAAAGAGATCTGGTACGCCTGCGAAGACGGGAATTTAGTAACCACCTGCTGTCATTTGCGTTTTGGGTTTCAGAAAGTATGCCGCAAGGGACGCAGTTGTCCGCCGGCCCAGGTCCACCGGTACCGGCTTAAAGTCACCGCGGACCTGCTTCAAAAACTTAACACTTAAGGAAACCAAATTGAATAGCTGTAGATACACTGGTAATTGATAGCAACGGAAAGCAAAAGAAAGCGACTGAATGCCACAGAAAGTAAGAGGGTCGCATAAAAACAGTTTTCTTACTTTCACCTGCTTTCCGTAGCCTTCAATAGCCTTCCGTTGCTATAAGATGATAACAGCCTGCAGCCTAAGCGATTTAATTATGAATGATAACACTAAAAATAGTTCAGCGGGTTTTTACGGGCTTGGCATCGCCCCAAAACTTTTATCAGCGCTTGACGCGCTGAAGTTTGAAACGCCTACTCCGATACAGGCCAAAGCCATACCGCCGGCCCTTGAAGGCAAGGATGTGGTGGGCATAGCGCAGACCGGCACCGGCAAAACCATAGCCTTCGCTATACCCATGCTGCAGCGCCTGGCGGCTCTTACAGGCAAAGGCCTTGTGCTTGTTCCCACAAGGGAACTTGCCTTGCAGGTACATGAAGTCTTTAAAAAATTCGCTCCGCTCATGGGTATGCAGACCTCGGTTATAATAGGCGGCGAGGCCATAAGCCGCCAGCAGCAGGACCTGCGTAAAAAACCGCGCGTTATTATAGCCACGCCCGGCCGCCTTATTGACCACATGCAGCACCGCACCGTTCGCCTTGACGACGCCTGCGTGCTGGTGCTTGACGAAGCGGACCGCATGTTTGACATGGGTTTCGCTCCGCAGATAAACCGCATACTGGAAGGTGTGCCCAAAGAGCGCCAGACCATGCTGTTCTCGGCCACCATGCCGGACAGTATAATGAAGCTTGCCGCCGCGCGCATGAAACTGCCGCTCAGAGTGGAAGTGGCAAGGCCCGGCACCGCGATAGAAAAAACAAAGCAGGAAGTTTTTATGGTTTCAAAGGCGGAAAAGGCCGCTTTACTTACCACTATTTTAGGGCAATACGGCGGCAGCGTTCTTCTTTTCGTGCGCACCAAGCGCAGCGCGCACCGGATAGTGCAGAACATCCGTGATAGCGGATACAACGCGGCAGAAATACATTCCAACCGCTCGCTTAACCAGCGCAGGGAAGCCCTTGACGGATTCAAGTCCGGCCGCTACCGCGTGCTTGTGGCAACCGATATTGCCGCGCGCGGTATAGATGTTATAGGCATAGAGCTGGTGATAAATTACGACCTGCCGGACGAAAATGAAAATTATGTGCACCGCATAGGCCGTACCGGCCGGGCGGGCCAGCCGGGGCACGCCATTTCTTTCGCCACTCCCGACCAGCGCGGCGACTTGAAAGCAATAGAACGGCTGCTTAGAACCATAATTCCTGTTTCCACCCTGCCGAAACTGACCGCGGCGGTTCGCGCTCCGGTAAAGCTTAAACCGCCGGCCGCGCAATTAAATTCCCAGGCTCACCCTGCGCCAACGCCGCGGCCCTGTCCGGCGCGCGCAAGCGCCCAAAACCAATTTCCAAAAAGGGCGCATCAACAACAGAGTCAGCCCCGCCCTTTTGGACCGGGAATCGGGGCTGAACGCCCCACGCATAATCCTACGCACCAGCAGACCACTCCAAAAGAGCGGGGCGGCAATTTCAGGTTTACAGCCCCCTCCAGGCGACCGGATTTCAACAGGGGGGGAAGGCCGGCAGGCCCCGGGCCCAACCCGCGCAGCTTTGCGGGTCCTCCTTCCCGTAGCCCCGGGGGAAGCCGCGTAGAGGTGTCTCCATATTTTGACGAACCGCGCCGTCCTTTCAGGGCACAGGCCCCGCGGCAGGATTACCGCGGCCATACCTACGGCGAGCGACAGGCTGCCAGAGGGCCGCAGCGGGGGGGCACACCAGCTCCAGGCAGGTGGAACGCAGGCGGCCCGCCCGCAGGCGGACGCCGCGCACGGGGGCAGGGACAAAGCAAATGGCAGGCGCAGCAACCCGGACAGGCACAGCCAAAAAAGCCGGTTCCGGTAAGCTGGTTCGCCCGCTTTATAAAAAAAAAGAAAGATGATTTTCCGGATTAGCCGGTTTGTAGATATACGCAAAAAAAGCTCCCGGAACTTTTACCCCTAAAAGTTCCGGGAGCTTTTTTTCGGGGGGTTAAAACTGCAGCTTAAAAGTTAACTGGTAGTTCATTGATTGACGGTTGTAACAACCGTCAGGCCCCTTGTACCGGGTTACCAGTGAAGCGGCCTCAAATCCTGTTTCAACACTGTCATAGAGCCTTACCGTCATATTGCCAAGCGCGGTGGAGTTCTTTGTTTTTCCATTTACAGACACCTTTGAATTATCCGGATCATCCAGTCCATACATCACACTGAACCATAAATCACTATCTGGTTTCACCTTAAAAGCCAGGTAGCCGCCTTTTGAATGAACGGCGCCGGCTCCATAGCCGGTGTTCCCAAGGCCGCCAAGGAAATCCGACATATTTTTACCCGTCCAGGCTTCGCCATACAGGGTATATATGTAAAACGGCGCGTTAAAAGCCGCCACAACAGCCTGCACCTCGGCCTCGTTTTGGGTTGAAGTGCTTTTCCATACGCCGGAAGCGCCGGCAAAACTTAATTTTATTTTACCCAGCCTTTTTTCTATTTTAGCCTGTAAACCCGGCAGGGCCGAATGCGTGCCTTCGGCGTCGGTAAGTTTGGAAGTGGGACGATTGACGGAAGCCTGGAATTTAAGCGTCTCCAAAGGAAAATAGGTAATACGGATCTGGGGTGCCCTGGCCCATAAGGCGCCTGAATTACCCAGATAATAATCGTTGATGGTTTCGGGGAGGTCGGCGGTTATAACATAATAAGTCTGCCCCGCCAGTATTTCAAAGTTCCGGCTAGTAATGGTTATATACGCGAGACGCAGGCGCAGGTCTGAAACTGTGCCGGCCGCTCCGGCAAGACTGTCGGTCAGGCCGAGAAAGTCAGCCTCCAGCTTGCCTGCCACATTGCCTCCATTGTCTATATTAAATCCGAACCTGCTGGCCCGGGCTGAAGCTCTGAAAGCCCTGTCCTGCCTGCCGCTTACGGTGTAAGTCCGATATTCGTTCGTGGAGGTACCATGGTCGGAATAGATGAAATCTGTTTTAAGGAAACCATAAAAATCCACTTTATATTTTGAACCCATTTCCGCCGAAACCGGCGCCGCGGCGGCGCAAAGCGCGCAGGCAAGAATAAAATTATTTTTCATAGATTGTCCCTTTAGATAAAATCATTTATAAGCCCTGATGCAGCGCCGTTTGTGTATTATAGATAAAATAGAAGACATGAATTCCAAAACCATAGATTTTTTCAACCGTCACGCTTCCCGCCGGGACAGCGATGAGAAGCCGCCATCACCGCGTCGGCGGGGGAGGAAGTGGCGGGACATCTGCTCTACGCGAACACGAGCTTTCTCAAACTCTACTCCGCCGCCGGATTTAAAAACATAGAGGTGAATGACGGCTCACGTTTTTTTCCGCCCGCATAAGCCATTGCAGCCATAACCCCTTATTGAGATAATCATACAGCGTTCCGCATTAAGCATTATAGCCCCGCTCCCGCATTTTTTGTATTATAGACGCAATAGACGGGCCGGATAATGGCAGTGGGCTGAATTGTCCGGCGCAAGAAAAACTTCCGCTGAGTAAAAGACGCGTCCTGGCAAGTGCGGATAATTTAAAACAGGAGTTAAAACTTAAAACATGAGTACCTACCATAGTTGCGGAAAACAGAACGGGCAGCGGGTTGGATTCTGCGGGCATTGCGGCGCGCCTTTGGCCGGCGGACTTACGGCTAAACGACTCCGCCTTGCCGCCGCGGTACTGCTGTTGGCGGGGCTGGGCTTGGGCGGCTACTCGCTTTGGAACACGCGCGCGCCGCACCCCACGCAAAAGACCGCAGATGGAAGCTCCGCGCTGTTAAGCACAGCCGGGAAGGCGGCTCCCGCAATTAAAAGAGCCGATTATAACGACATGGTGGAAATCCCCGCGGGTGAGTTTCTGATGGGTTCGCCCGAAAGCGAGGGGGAAGACAATGAGCATCCCCGCCATAAGGTATACCTTGACGCTTACCGCATAGACAAGCACGAAGTGACTGTGGCGCAGTATAAAAGGTTTGTCAAGGCCACAGGCCGAAGGCAAAAGGCGAAGCCGCCCAGTTGCACGCAAAAGGTTGAGTGGGGCACAGACCGCCATCCTGTATTTAATGTGGATTGGTACGATGCCGATGCCTATTGCAAATGGGCAGGCGGCCGCCTGCCCACCGAAGCCGAGTGGGAGAAAGCCGCGCGCGGGGGGACAACCACTCAATATAGTTTTGGTAATGATGAAAGCAAGCTTGGCGAGTACTCCTGGCACGAAGAGAATTCAGAAGGGAATCCGAATGGAGCGAGCCCTGTGGGCCGGAAGAAACCGAACCAGTACGGGTTATACGACATGCACGGCAATGTCTGGGAGTGGGTGTCTGATTGGTATGGCGAGGATTACTATAAAAATAGTTCCCAAAAAAACCCTAAAGGTCCGGCTTCCGGGTCCAGGCGCAGCTTGCGTGGCGGGGCATGGGACAGTAAAGTCCACAACCAGCAGCGCTCGGCTTTCCGGGCAGGGGCAGCCCCTCCCTTCGAAAGGTGCCAATGTAAAGGCTTCCGGTGCGTGGTCCCCGCCCAAAACTCAAAATTATCACACTGACAGCGTATGTTTCCCTCGGATTTGTCAGCGGACCGCGGTAGCTACTGAATTAAATTCCCAAACGTGCCGCCACCTGAATTCATCATCGGGCACAAAAACGCGCTGAAAGCAAGCCACCAGTTGTATATTGTTAAGACCAAATACCATGTCGCCGCCAGTATCGCGGCTGTGTAAGCCCACTTGGCCCGGCGGGACAAAAGCGGCGATTTCCACACAAAGATAAGACTGAACGGGCCCATAGCCATAACTGTAAGCGCTATTATGCCCCAGTGTTTGTAATACCAGGGGATGTATTTTCCCTGCCCCTTTGCGCAAAACCGGCAATAATTATCTTCAGGGGATATTTTGCCGCCGCATGCCCAGCAAACTGCCGTTGTTAAGTCTTCCATACTATAAGGGGATTGTACCATTTCAAAAACCCAGGAACATATTTCGCGTAATTTTTACTAAAATATACTGATGAAAAAACTTTATCGGAGCGACAGCAATAAAGTGTTTGCCGGTATAATCGGAGGGCTCGGAGAGTATTTCAACGTTGACCCGGTGGCGCTCAGGCTGGGCTGCGTATTCCTGGCGGCCTGTACGGCCTTCGTACCGGGCCTCATCGCCTATCTGCTCGCCATCTTCATAGTTCCCCGAAAGCCGTCCGTTCCGTAAAAGCCGCGCCAGCAAAAAACTCACGCGTCCTCACGCATTCCTGCATGCGCGGGAGCCGTCCGCTATTTTTCAAGAATACGTACGGAGAGGGGGGGCATGTCGGACGGAAGGCCGCGCCTCTCCTCAAAGAGCGGGCGCCAGCCTTTCATTACCTCGGTGTCCAGCGCAACGGGAAAGGAGGCGGAGTTCACAAGCACAAGATACCGCCGCCCGCCTTTTTTGAAGGCCGCGGCGGAGAGCGCCGGGTCAAGCCCGGCCGGCGGATCGGTTTGCCGGCCTTCCATAAACACCGGGCCCATGCGCCCCAGCTCAGCCGCCATGCGCCCATAAATATCCCAGCGCTCCGGCCGGTCCGCCAGCGGCACGCCATCCTGCGAGGCGTACTTGAAATAGAAAATTCCCCGCGCGCCGCGCGCGAGCGCAAGGTAAGTCATAAAGCGCACCTGGGCAAAAGTGGGAAAACCGCCCACTTTCTTCGCCCTGCGCTGCGGGAATTCCATCCAGTCAAAAGCCTGCAGCACCGCCCATACCGGCTTGCCCGGGTTTTTCGCATCCAGCATCTTGGCGCCTTCCCGCAGCAGAGCAATCTGCTGGCCCACCGAACCCAAATCCAGATGCGGCACCGGGTACCAGTCCGCCATCAGCACGTCAGCCGCGCCGCCGTAGGTGAAAGCCGCTATGCCGTCGCCCATAACAAAAGCGGTTCTCTGCGCGGGCGACCACTCTTTTACCCTCCGGTCCAGCTTTAGAAGTTCTTCCAGCGGCATCCTGCGCACCTCTGGTTCGTCATAAAGATACCAGGCCAGCATCGGCCAGTCTTTAGCTTCCTTATCGTAGGCTGAACCTATCACTTTGTCGGGATACGCCGCCATTTTCAGGTTCAGCTTTCCGGCCTCCGCAGCCAGCGCCGCCAGCAGCTCCGGGGCCTGCTCGTAGGTCTGGAAGCAGTTGAACCCCGCTCGCTTTAAAACCTGCAGCTCAGCCGGCTTTCCTATGCCATACATGCACACCGGCAGGTTATTGCCCGCCCAAAGCAAAGGCGCCGCCAGGAACGAGAAGAGGAAAAGTGTAATTTTCATTTTTAAATTCTAGCAAATGACGGGGATATTTGCATTTTCTGTGTATATATTAATATAATTCTTTACAATTGACCATTGACCCTTAACATGGAGGCAGCAAATGAAATTAGTCCAGATAGCCGTATTAGCCGCCGCGGTGTCCTTAGGTGGAAGCGTTATAGCCCAGGCAGCGGCCACACCCGCTAAAGGCTTAAAGATCACCAAAATAACCGGCACCGTAAATATTATGAAGGACGGCGTGATAGTAATGACCCTTAAACCGGGCGACTCCATACCGGAAATTAAAGACAATCAAATGACTTTTGCCGTGGTGGAAGGCTCCATGGAATTGCAGGCTGGCGGCAAGGCCATAACCGCCGGCGCCGGCGCTAACTTCAGCGTTACCTCCAATAGAAGTGAAGTTGAAATATCTGTAACGGCAGGCGCCCCTGTGGCCATAAAGAGCGAATCCGGCCACAATGTGGTGCTTACCCCCAACACCACGGTTTCAATGGTAAACACAAGGGGAAAAGTTGAGATATCAGTGGAAAAAGGAAACGCCGTGGTAAGCAACGCTTCCGGCGGTGAAACGCAGAGCGTTAAAGCCGGCGAAACTGCCTCCATCCCCGCCATGCCCCCGGCCCCTATAGCAGCAGCCGCTCCAGCCCCCGCTAAAGAAGAACCCGAAGCCGAAATCCCCGCTGAAACCCCGGCCGACGCCGCTGTTACGGTTCCCGTAACCGAGCCCCCGCCCACCACCGTCATCCAAACACAGACCGTGGAAGAAGCCACAGAAGTCAGCGGTTCCAATCCCTAAACGAAACTTTTTAAAGGAGAATAAACAATGAAAAAACTTTTAATAGCCTTTTTACTGCTCACCACCGCTAACGCGGGGGCCATGCAGAATATCAAGCTTGGAACCCTTGAAATTAACCCGCAGGTCTCAGTACAGCAGAGCTACGACAGCAATATCTACCTGACCAGGACCAAACCCTTGTCAGCCAATATCAACCGCACCGGGCTGGGCGTAAACCTGCTGAACAAAATAGGTTCCCGCCTTGATCTGAAGGGCGCCTATACAGCGGAATTCCTGTCCTACTCCCGCTCCACCAATATCAACAACGCCACGCACCACCTGGCCAGCCTGGGAGTTGAAGCCCGCCTCCCAAAAAGCACAACCTTCATACTGGACGACAAATACATGCAGACAACCGACCAGGCCACCTCCGAGCTGACCGCGCGCGCGCTGCGCGTGCAGAACACAGCCGGAGCCGGCCTTGAAGCCCCGCTCCGCGGCAAATTTGGCTTCAATCTGGCCGCGCAGCATACTTACCACAATTATCTGGCCGCGGTTAATAACCTGCTGGACCGCCAGGAAATGCTGTCGGGCGCCGATCTCACTTTCAAGGTGCAGCCAAAAACCAAGCTGGTCCTTGGCTTCCGCTACGGCACCATGTCCTACAAACTGGCCTCCGCCGATAACGGAGACGCCTTCTACAATAACTGGGACTTGGGTCTTACCGGCAACATCGCCCCGAAGCTGGTGGGCACCATAAAAGCCGGCGTGCAGTACAGACGCTACGAAAAAAGCCTTAACCAGGCCGCCGATAAAATAAATACCGGCGGCTACAGCGCGCAACTGCTCTGGAAGCCCGCTGAACTTACCGAAGTGATATTATACGGCAAGCGCGGCAACGTTGAAACCTCATACGGCGACAACCGCTTCTACACCTCCAATACAGGCGACATCACGCTGTCGCGGCAGGTGCATAAATTAAAAGCCGGCCTCGGTTTCAACTATGAAGCTATCGCCTATCCGGAAATAACCGCTCTTACCGGCAAGAAACGCCTGGACACTAACACTAATATGCGCGCGACCGCCGAATACGATATGCGGAAATGGCTTAAAGCCGGCGTAGGCTATATGTACAAGAACCGCACCACTAACGAGAAGGACTTTAAGTACCACGACAACATCGTCAGCGTAGAATTAAAAGGCATGTTTTAAGCAGCCGGCTGTTTAAAAGAAAAAGGCCGTCCGAAATAAACGGACGGCCTTTTTCTTTCCACCTTGCGGTTTTATTCCCTCTCAGCTCTTATCTCCAATTCCAAGTTTTAAGCTCTAATCTCCCGGCTGTCCCGCCGCCTGGCCGCCCCGCTGTCCAGCAATAAATTTCATTATCTCTTCTTTAATTCGGTTAAGCACCTCTTCGTACACTTTATCACCCTTTCCCATCGGGTCCAACACCTCCCCGCAGGCAAACAACCGGGTTTTGCGCGCGCTATGGGGGAACTTGTCCGCCAGTATAGCGGCATGGACGCTCTCCATAACAATTATCAGGTCGGCCCAGTTTATGTCCTCTTCCGCCACCTGCACGGACTTGTGCGCGGTGTCGGCCGCCCCTACGCGCTTCAGGAAATTTTCCACCTGCGGGGACATGCCGCAATATGGCTGGACGGCCGTGCCGCGCGAGCGGGCCTTAAAACCGGCGCCCGCGCCGTAAAGCGTCAGCAGTTTCTCAGCCGCGGGGCTGCGGCACATATTGCCGGTGCATACAAAAAGAACTTTCATGTTAAAATTCTACCATTTCACAGTTAGGTGATAGAACGCTAGTATGCTGGTATGCGAGTAGGCTAGGATGCTGGTATGCATGCGTACTCGCCTACTAGCCTACTCGCATACCAGCTTCCTAGCTTTCCAGCTTTTCAAATAAGGTAAAATTCATTTTAATGGAAATACTCCTGCTGGGGTCTATTATCTTCGCGCCGCTCGCTTTCGCGGCCGTGGAACCCTGGGCTTTCGGCCCGCTGTACGCGGTATTTTTCGGCATGTCCGCGCGGCTTTACTCAACAGGCCGGGCCAATAATCCAAACCCGCTTTATAAAAACCTCATCCCCGCCGTGCTTGCCGTGGCAGCCATAGGCCTTTTGCAGACCATAACGGAAAACCCCGTAAACGCGCCCTCGGCCCTTATTTTTACCGCCTGGCGGCAGGCCACACTTAACGCCGTGGTTACCTGGCTGTTCTACGCGGCAGTGCTTTACTGCGTGCCGCAGATAATCACCACTCCACAGCGCCTCAAGCGCCTGTTATGGACCATATTCGCCATGGGCGTTATCATAGCGCTTATAGGAATGCTTCAAAAAAGCGGGGAAAACAGTATTGTTTACGGCTTGCGCAAAGTAAGGGGCGATTCATTCGGCCCTTTTGTGAACCGCGATCATGGCGCCAATTTTATGGCCATGGCGGCCCTGGCCGGGATGGGATTGTTCTTTTCCGGGTTCCGGGCGATGTTCGCGCAACAGAGCCATACGCGTTTTTTTGACCTGCTGGCGGTGCAATCTTTGAAGCTGGTCATGATAGTGGCCGTGATTTACGGCATCTACCGCACCGGCTCGCGCGGCGGACTGCATTTTTTCGTGCTGGCCGCGGCTGCCGCCGGGTTCGTCTCCGCCGGCTTCGTAAAAACAAGGAAACTTAAAGTGGCCGCTTACGCTGGGCTTTTACTCCTTTTGGCCGGTTATGGTGTTTTTGTCTCGCGCAATGAAAAACTTATGGGCCTCAACGGCGGCGCTTTTGACCGCTCTATCACTATGCGGTTCTCAATGTACGCAAGCGGCTGGCGGATGTTGAAGGATTTCCCCGTATTCGGCGTGGGCCTTGGCGCCGTGGAGCACGCCTTCCCTCACTACACGCTCCCCGGTTTTCCGGTAGGCAGGCTTGTGCGCCACGTGCACAGCGACTGGCTGGAGCTTTTCCTGCAGACGGGCCTTGCGGGCGGGCTTATCTACCTGGCCGGCCTGCTGGCTGCGCTGTACTTCTCTTTCAAAACCTGGACCGGCGCCCGGTCATTCACGATAAAGGCGCTATGCGGCGGGGCGCTGGGCGCGGCAGCGGCAGCTTCGGCACATAACCTGGTGGAGTTCGGCTCGCAAATGCCGGCCAACACACTTACCTTTTACGCCCTGCTGGGCGCGCTGGTTTCCATACCCGCCTTACAAGGTCTTCCCAGCCGCAACACCGGCGAAGAAGAGCTGCCTGAACCCGCCGCCCCCGCGCCGCGCCTGCGCGCCGCCGCGGTCTTTGCGCTGGCCGCGCTGCTGTCCGCCTGGGTTATACCGCAATTCATGGCCTGGCGCTATGACCAGTTGGCAAAAACCGCACCTTTCGCCCATAAAATAGAATTCCGCGCAGCCTCGCTTAAATGGTCCCCCAACCCGCAGGCCGCCTTCCGCCTGGGCGGGGAGTATTATAATCAGGGGCTGCAAAATAAAACCGCCCCCTGCGCGCTGTTCCGGGATTCCCGGCAGGCCATATCGCCGTTTCTGCGCCGCGCCCCAGTAAATTACGATCTCAACATCCTTGATGGGAACCTGCGCTTGCAGCTGGCGCACTGCTATAACCCCCGCAAAATAAAGGCCGGTTCCGGCGCCCCGCCAGCGCGCGCCAGCCGCCCCTAACCTCTACCCCTCACTTGGAATCGCGCCGTGAAAACTGCGGGGGGCAATAAGCGCGTCAGTAAATATTTGCCATCTCCCCGCTTTACATTATAAAATAGGCGCTTAGCCGTCTGGCTGTCCAGCTGCCTGGCTGCCCAGCAGTGGATGTATCTTTACAAGGGGGAACAATGAAATACTTATTCAGCTTATGCCTGGCGGTGACAATTATATCACCGGCCGCCGCGCAGAACGAGGCCTTCACCGGCAAGATCTTTACCGCCGAGGGCACAGTGAAATACCTTAAAGACGGCTCAGCCACATGGCTTCCGGTAAAGGTCCCGCAGCTTCTAGAGATTGGGGACAAAGTAAAAACCGGCCCCGGCTCCAAAGCGGAGCTTTACATTAAGTACGGCTCAAAAATACGCCTTGGCGCGAATTCCATTTTTGTGCTGAATAAAGTAGGCCCCAGGGAAAACTCGGTGGAAATGCTGTTGGGCAGGATGCAGGCCTGGATACGCAAAACCGCGGACCGCAAGTTTACAGTGCGCACGCCGTCCGCCGTTTGCGCCGTGCGCGGCACGGTTTTTGAGGTGGAGGTGGGCGAGTCCGGCCAGACCGTGTGGAACCTGTTCTCCGGAGTAATACGGGTTTCCGATTCACACAACAATAGCGTAACCCTGGCGCCCAACCAGCAATTAGCCGTTACAAAAGAAAAAGGCGTGGAACAGCCCGCCCAGATACCCGCCCAGGTAAAGCCGCCGGAAGAACCGAAACAGCTCATCAAAGAAGAGATCTCTGAAGTAAAGGTGGAACAGATTGCGGCTGCAAAAGCTGAAGAGCAGGCTAAAGCCGCCGCCCAGGAACCTCCGCCCACCACCGTAATAGAAACCAAAGTGGTGGAGGAAAGCATGGAAGTAAGCGGCTCCACTCCCTGAGAGCGGCCAGCCGAGTATAAAGTGGACAGGCTTTAATAAAGCTTGTCCCTTTATCTTTGTAAGCAATACTACAACCAAAGCGGACATAATCCTGCCCTATTTGGGTAATTAAATATACTGTCCCCAAATCTCAAATCTCACAAAGCCTGTAGTATTTGATTTGGTATAATATACCAATGAAAGTTGGGGGAATAATTGCCTTTGCTATAGCTTTTTGCGCCTGCGCCGCGCACCATACCCAGCCAGCAGCACCCGTAACCCCCGGCGAGCAGACCGCTATAGAGCAGCGCCTGCTGCAAACCGCCCTGGATCTGAAGAACAAAAGCCAAGTCAACTATAAAATACAGCCCGGAGATTTGCTTGAAATAACCGTTTTCCAGGAAGCCGATATGTCCCGCACCGCCCGCATAAGCGGCAACGGTACTATAACTTTCCCGCTGGCCGGCAACCTTAAACTGGCGGAACTTTCGGTACCAGAAGCCGAAAGCTTCCTGGCCGAGAAACTTTCCGAATTCCTGATAAAACCGCAGGTGACCGTGCTTATAAAAGAGTACGGCAACAAGCAGATATACGTTCTGGGCGAGGTTAAAAAACCCGGTTCCATAACCCTACCGCCAGAGCGCCGCCTGACCGTGCTTGAGGCCATAACCCTTGCCGGCGGCTTTACCGACCTGGCCGCCCCGGACCGCACCAAGGTGCTCAGGAACGCCAACGGCCAGAACCAGAAAATACCGGTGGAAATTTCACGCATTACCAAGCAGGGCGATAAAAGCGCCGACATCTTCCTGGAACCCAACGACACAGTTTTCGTTCCCCAGAGTTTCTTTTGAAAAAAGCAGTCTATCTCCTTAAATTTGATTATGCCACTAAACAGCGACACAAACATCAAAGCGCGGGAGTTCCTTATAGCACGTTTACGCACCACCCCGCCCGGCATAAAGCTGCTCCAAGCCGCTGAAATGACCAATTCTTGCGCTGCCTTCTGCATGGCAGGCATACGGTCCCGCCGCCCCGGCATATCTGAAGAAGATGTACGGCTGGAATTCGCCCGCCTGCACCTAGGCGGCACGTTGACCGCAAAAGTCTACGGCGGAAGAAAACTTTTATGACCGTTAATCCCACAGAAGTTCTGGACCTGGTGGTCAAAGTCCTTAACACGCTTGACATCCCGCACATGATCTGCGGTTCTCTGGCAAGTTCCGTGCACGGTCTACCCCGCGCCACCATGGACGCCGACCTGGTAGCTGAAATTAAACCCAAACAGGCCGCGGCGCTGGTTCAAGCCCTTGAAAAAGAATGTTATATTGATGAAGACTCAGTAATGGAAGCGATTTCCAACCGGTCTTCTTTCAACATAATCCACTTGGCGTCTTCGTTTAAAGTGGATGTTTTTATATTGCGGGATAACCCATATTCAATTAATGAATTTTCACGCAGAACGCCGCAGACTGTTGCCGGCGTTCCGGAAACGTCTTTCTTTGTGGCCACTCCTGAGGATGTAATATTAACCAAATTGCGCTGGTATCACCAGGGAGGGGAAACCTCCGAAAACCAATGGAGCGATGTTGCAGGAATAATTAAAGTGCAGGGTGAACGGCTGGACAGAAAATATCTGAAACACTGGGCATCGGAGCTTGGACTAGCCAGCCTCCTGGAAAAAGCTCTTTGACGAAGAACATAGTAAACTGGAGGTTTTAATAAAAGAGCTGGACGCAAAACCCTGGATGTTTTTCCAAAAAGTACGAGGCGAAAGGTAGGCTTTCGTTTTTTCTTATAGCCTACCAGCAACAGGTAGCACTTATATGCCCGATAACGAACTTGAATTTGACCTTTCTTACTATCTGGACCTTATACTCCGCCGGCGCTTGGTGGCACTGTCGGCCTTTATTTCCGTGGTTATTGTTACCGCTCTTGTAACCTTTAACACCCGCCCGGTGTACCAGGCCAGCGCCCTGCTTGTTATAGAAAAAGAGCGCGGCAATAATACAATTTACCAGGGCGGCCCCACGGTGGAGCGCGGTAACGACGATTATTACCAGACGCAGTACAAGTTGCTTAAAAGCGAAGCTCTGCTTAAAACAGTGCACAAACGCCTTAACCTGGACAGCGTCTCAGAATTTGCCGGTGTGTACGGCTATCGCAGGCTGCTTGGGCCGGTGGCAATTGCTCCGGTGCCCCGCAGCCGTTTGGTATATGTAAAAGTTAACTCTTACGACCCCCTGCTGGCAGCAAAAATAGCCAATACAGTGGCCACTGTTTTCATAGAACAGAATCTGTCAAACCAGCTTTTTATTTCCAAAGATGTACTTAACGCCCTGCAAATAGAAAGGTCCGGCAACCAAAGCCGCGCTATTTATGAATCCCTTCCGGCTGTGGTAAACAATACTCTCATACAGGACCTTAAGCGGGAAACCGCAAAATTACAGGCGCAGGTGGCGGAGGCCTCCGGCCGCTATACACCAAGGCACCCTCAACTGTTGGCCATGGCAGCCACTTTGCAGACCTTGCAGCGGCAGATAAAAGAAGAGACCGACAAGGTTATCCAAAGCCTTAAAATAGACCTATCCGGCCAGCTTATGGGCAATAACATACGCCTTATAGACGCGGCCGTACCGCCGCTGGGCCCCATAAAGCCGCGCAAGATGTTTAATATGCTTCTTTCACTTATAGGCGGCCTGGTACTGGGCCTTTTTGCAGCTGTAGCGGTAGACTTTATAGACCAAACAGTGCGTACACAGGAAGACGTGGAAAATAAGCTGGGCCTGCCCTTCCTGGGCGTAGTGCCCTTCACCCGCCAGACCAAAGAACAGACCGCCTATCACCACCTGCTGCTGCCGGAGCATTCGCTTATAGGCGAATCCATACGCAATCTGCGCACCATGGTGCATTTCGCCGAGGTTGGGCGCAAAAACAAAGCTTTAATAGTCAGCAGCACTGTGCAGGGTGAAGGCAAAAGCTATGTAGCCGCCAATCTGGCCGTGGCTATAGCACAGGCGGGGGAGAAGGTTTTAGTAATGGACGGCGACCTGCGCCGATCCAACCTGCATAAACTTTTCGGGGTGTCAAATTCAAAAGGGCTCAGCGACTTTCTGGCCTCAGGTAATAATGTGGAAGAGTTGCGTCCCCATATTCAGTCCTCCGATGTCTCCAACCTTTCAATTTTAACCTGCGGTCCGCGCCCGCCCAACCCGGCGGAACTGCTTAACACGCCGCGCCTTTCCGCCGCGCTGGCCTGGGCCCAGCAGGCATACGACCGCGTTATAGTGGACTGCCCGCCCATGTTCCCCATAAGCGACGCCCTGCTTTGGGGTAAGCACATCAACAGCTGCATTTTTGTGGCCGCCTTCGGTAAAACCCGCGTGCCGCTTATTAAAACAGCAGCGAAACGCATGACTGCCGCCGGCCTGAAAATACTCGGCACGGTGGTCAACATGTCTAAATTCGGTGGGCTTTCATACTCTTACTACGGCTATTACCAGTACGACTATCATTACGGCCCGGATAAACCGGAAACCGAAAAGCACCAGGAACCGCGCCATAAAAAGCCTACCCCTAAAAAAGAATTGGTGTAGTCATCCTGCGGCCAAGTCGCCTATTCGGTCCACTTTTGTATTGACTTACATACCTGGACATAAAAAAGCTCGTACATAATAAGAAAGTAGCAAAGAAGGCGGCAGGCAAAAACAATTCAAACCGTGATGTCAATTATCTAGGTGTTTATACAACATCTCCCGCACTCTATGACTGAACACAAAAAAACTCCCCTGGGGCTCCCTACACTGCTGGCCCATCTTTTCAAACATATCAGTCTTCGTCGGCGCTATCAATTCCTTTTTATGCTCGGCTTGATACTGGCCAGTTCCGCTGCCGAGGTTGTCAGCCTAGGCGCTGTTCTGCCGTTCATCGGTATTCTTACCCAGCCGGAAAAGGTTTTCAATTACCCGATACTGGCCAGCTTTATTAAAATGCTGGGGATCACCTCTCCGTCGGGCTTGATTCTACCCCTCACAGCGGCTTTCGCCATGTCAGCCATAGTAGCCGCAGGATTACGGCTATTATTGCTGTGGGTCAGCATCCGCTTAGCAAACGCTGCCGGTGCAGATCTAAGCATCGAAGTCTACCGCCGCACGCTTTACCAACCCTATAGTGTGCATGTTGCCCGCAACAGCAGTGAAATTATCAGTGGGATTACCCAAAAAGTCGGAACTGCAACAGCCGTGTTGATATCTTTAGTTATTGTAGTTAATTCAGTTGTGCTGTTTATCGCCATCCTTTTAACATTGCTCGCAATTGACCCTTTAGTGGCCACCTCGGCAATCCTAGTATTTGGAACAGGATATGGGATTATTGCCGGGCTAATGCGTCGCCGCTTGGTACGGAATAGCCAATGTATTGCGCGGCAACAGCCACGGGCTGTTCAAGCTCTACAAGAAGGGTTAGGTGCTATTCGTGACGTACTCCTGGATAGCGCACAGGCAGTTTATTGTGATGTGTATAATAAAGCTATCCGGCAATGGTTTCGAGCGAGCAGCGGGAATACTTATATACATCAATTCCCACGCTACGTTATGGAAGCAATGGGCATGGTTATGATCGCAGGTTTAGCGTATACTTTAGGCCGGCGCCCGGGCGGGATGCAGGCTGCTATGCCTATAATGGGGGTACTGGCGCTTGGTGCGCAGCGCATACTGCCTCTGATGCAGCAATTGTATTCCAATTGGACGGTTGTGGTTGGAAGCTATTCCTCGTTGAATGATGTTCTTGATCTGCTTGCTCAGCCTCTGCCTAATGATGCTGATCTGCCGGTGCCAGCGCCACTTGTGTTTCAAGATAGCATCAGTTTTAAAAATGTCAGCTTCCGGTATGGCAACTCTGGTCCATTAGTGTTGGAGGAGCTTAATCTGGTGATCCCAAAAGGAGCCAGAATTGGGTTTGTTGGCAGTACCGGAAGCGGTAAGAGCACCGCGCTGGATTTACTTATGTCCTTGCTTGAGCCTTCGCAGGGACAGATATTAGTGGACAACCGGCCTATAACAAGTGACCTTCGTAGTGCCTGGCAGCGCGCTATTGCTCATGTGCCGCAAAGCATATTCCTTTCTGACGCCACCATCGCCGAAAACATAGCTTTTGGTGTGCCGCCTGCGGAGATAGATAGTGTTCGCGTTCGGCAAGCCGCCACCCAAGCGCATATAGCAGAATTTATAGAAAGCAGGCCCGAAGGATATAGCACCTTAGTAGGTGAACGCGGTATGCGGCTCAGTGGTGGACAGCGTCAGCGAGTGGGCATAGCCCGGGCACTATATAAGCAGGCAACCGTGCTGGTTTTTGATGAAGCTACCAGTGCACTGGACAATGTCACTGAAAAAGAGGTGATGAATGCTATTGAAAGCCTAAATAAAAACCTGACCATATTTATGGTAGCTCATCGCTTTACTACACTCCGGAATTGCGACACAATTGTGCAGTTAGACCGTGGACATATTCTAGCTACTGGGTCTTACGAACATTTTAAAAAGATATCTTCACTTTTCACGGCCTAATATTTGATGTCTCTGTAAATACTGCATAACTGCCTGCCGGTGTTTAGTGCAAGAGTAGGTTGCAAAAGATGGAACAGATTTATTCAGAAGCTATTCAATTAAACACGGTAATTAGTTTAGGTGTGGCAATATTGTGTTTGTTATTGGTTTTTAAAGGACGGCCAGAAATATCTACAGGTATTTATCTGGCAGGAATGTCATGGTGTGTTATTTTAAAAATAGGAAATATAGCTCAGACATGGATATTTTTAGCAACCATGTTCGCCGCGGCTTTTGTATTTTATCTTAAAGAAGCCCGGTTTCGCTTGCCTAAAAGAGACCGTTGGATTATTCCATGGCTTTTACTTTGGTGGATTTGGACACTTACCCTGCTCTTCTTCTCTATACCGGACAACACGACGCTTATTCGAGCATTTATTCTTAGCACCGTCCTGCCAATTCCGGTAGTCTTGCTATATTCGCAAAGTTTAGAGCGTGTTGGATCCTTTTCACTCGCGTATGTGCTTACCACTGTATTGGGAGGATTTGTGGTTTTGCAATACATAGCTGCTAACTATTCAAATCTAATTATAAATCCTTTGACAGGGGCTTATGGAATGGGCCGTTTGCCCATACGAAATTATCATACATTCGCCTATGTGTATGGGGTATCAATTATTATGCTGATAGCTTTGTTCCAACAATCACGCCATTTAATCACGCGCATCTTTTATGCTTGTGCAATGGTTTATTGTTTATATTTCCTATACTTTAGTAATTCAAGGCAAACGCTTTTAGCGACCTTTATTGCCTGTATACTATTCCTTTATTGGCTGTTTCGTTGCAACTCTGCAACAAGTAATAGGTTAAGGCACCTTACTAAAGGCAAGGTATGGTTATTGTCTGCAATTGGCGGCTTTACGCTGTGGTTTGTGTATGCAAAGAATCCAGTTATTGTGTTGCGGAACTTTGCGACAGCAACGGAAGCTGCATCTAGTATTGGTGAAGAAAGTCGTTTTGTGAGATGGAGCACGACGGTGCAAACGATTTTAGATTCAAATTTCCTTGGCACAGCATATGAAGCGGGGAATGTGCATAATTTCTTTTTGTCAGTGTTAGCCAACGAAGGTATAATAGGCTTTCTTTTAATGTCTGTGTTTTTTGTGTTCTCATTTCGGCAAATGAAAAATGTCTGGTCAGTAAAGGAGATTAGCGAGGTCACCATCTGGCGAATGGCATTTTGTTGCATTTTTCTTTCTACTTTTATTCATGCCCAATTTTCGGGCGATAATCTCTGTGCCCCGGAACTTTTCTGGTCAGTTGTGTTTTTATGGTACTCAAAGCAAGATACGGGCCAATTGGATTAAATAGCAGGTTCTTACGTGGTTGCTAGACTCTATATTGTGGGGTAGCGTTTTAAACTTTAGACTTAAGGTTCTCCAATATGAAACTAGATATTCATGAAAACAAACCCATTCATATTACTCAACCCGACTTGCCTCCTTTTGGGGAGTTTACTGCATCCCTAAAGCAAATATGGGGCAATAAATGGCTAACCAATAGTGGCCCCTTCCACCAAGAGTTTGAGCAGGCGATAGCCAAATATTTAGGGGTTAAATATATTTCTGTTTTTTCAAATGGGACGCTTGCTTTGGTGACTGCCTTGCAGGCATTGCGTATTACAGGAGAGGTAATCACGACCCCTTTCAGTTTCGTGGCTACTACTCACTCTATCTGGTGGAATAATATTAAGCCTGTTTTCGCCGATATTGAACCTAATTATTTCAATCTCGACCCCGGAAAAGTTGAAGCTGCTATTACTCCGCAAACCACTGCTATTATGCCGGTCCATGTGTATGGCAACCCGTGTGATGTCGCAAAACTGCAGCAAATAGCCGATACCTATGGGCTGAAGCTCATTTATGATGCTGCTCACGCGTTTGGGGTTAAAAAAGATGATAATTCAATACTTAACCATGGTGACCTGGCAATACTTAGCTTCCATGCGACAAAAGTATTTAATACCATCGAGGGAGGCGCCATTGTTTGCCATAATGCAAAAATGAAGCAGAGAATAGATTATTTAAAGAATTTTGGATATGCCGGGGAAAACACTATTATAGCTCCGGGTATTAACGCAAAAATGAATGAACTTCAGGCTGCTTACGGATTGTTGCAGCTCAAATATGTGGACGGCCATATAGCTAAACGTAAAATTATTTCCGAAAAATACAGAGCACAATTGGGTGGCATGCAGGGAATCCGGTTGCTGCCTGATATCAAGGCGGTGCACCACAATTATTCTTATTTTCCAGTTCTGATTGATTCGCGAAAGTTTGGGAAGACCAGGGATGAAGTATACGAAGAACTTAAAAAGCACAACGTGTTTTCAAGAAAATACTTCTATCCACTTATCAGCCAGTTCCCGACATACCGAGGGCTACCTTCGGCAACGCGGGGAAATCTTCCAATTGCAGAGAAAGTTACAAAGGAAGTTCTATGTCTGCCGATTTATCCAGCTCTTGATTTAAGCAGCGTTGACCTTATTTGCGGTATTATCAGGAAGTCTATTTCATGAAGGTAGCTGTAATGCAGCCCTATTTCTTTCCCTATATTGGCTATTTCCAGCTTATTTCGTCGGTTGATTTGTTTGTATTGTATGACAATATAAAATACGCAAAAAAGGGCTGGATCAACCGTAATCGGATGCTTCAAAACGGCAAGGATATGATATTCTCGTTGCCGTTAAAAAGAGACTCGGATTCTTTGGATGTGCGCGGCAGGGAGTTGGCAACGGATTTTGATTGTACTAAATTTCTTTCCCAAATCAGGGGTGCGTATCTCCGTGCACCATATTTTAAAGAGACCTTCCAGCTAATTGAGACTGTGATGCAGTATCCAGAGCATAATCTGTTTCGATTCCTCTTCAACTCGATCACCAAGGTATGTGAACACCTTGGGATTTCGACGCAGATCAAAATTTCCTCAGACATCAGCATTGACCACGCACTGAAGAATCAGGACAAAGTGCTCGCCTTGTGTGGCGCGGTCAAGGCAAGCACGTATATTAACGCTATAGGGGGCATTGAACTTTACAAAAAAAGTGCGTTCCAAAAGAGGAGTCTAGAGTTAAAATTCATCAAATCTAAACCACTTGATTATGTCCAGTTTGACAACCAGTTTGTTCCGTGGCTTTCCATCATTGATGTGATGATGTTTAATCCCAAGAGCAGGATTGTTCAGATTTTGCAGGAGTACGAGCTTGTATAATTGAAAGAGTAAACAAACCATGAAAGTTTTATTAATCCAGCCACCCAATAACGAAGAAACAATGACCGGGTTGTTGCCGGAAGGTTATGCAAAAAAAGGCCGCTCAATTTCTCCTCCATTAGGATTACTTTATCTTGCCAGCTTTATCAAACAGAAGCATGATGTGGTGGTTTTGGATATGATTCTAAGCGGGCAGACTGTTCAAGATTTGCCGGCCATATTAAAGACAATTAAACCGGACATGGTTGGTATTACTGCTGTGATAGGTTTGTGGGCCTCAGCACTTACTATTTTTAAAAAAATAAAAAGCCTTGCCCCCTCAATTTATACAGTGGTCGGAGGTCCGAATGTCACATATTTCACTAAAGAGACTTTCTCACATAAGGAAATAGATTATTTCATAGTCGGGTACGGTCAAAGGCCACTTATGGATCTTTGCAATAAGTTGGCAAGCGGCAAAACTGTCGAGGGAATTGAGAATTGTTTCGTACAAGGGGCCAGTTATACTAGATTTGATGTTGTGTATTCTGACGAATGCAACTTAGATAAATTCCCATTGCCAGACAGAACATTTACTCCACATCTGCAATATCGCATTCCTTTCTGCCCTGAAAATCCAGCGACTACAATGATTACAAGCATGGGATGCCCGTATAAGTGTGCATTCTGTACGGCTGCGCGCCCACCTGTATATATTCGAGACACGGGGGGAATTATTGATGAATTGGCGGAAATTCACAGATTAGGCATTAAATCTGTCCTTTTTCAGGATGAACTGTTTACTGTGAACGGAAAACGTGTTAAAGAGGTATGCGAGGCTATAATAAACAGGGGTATACACCTCCACTGGACTATAAAATCCCGCATTGACAGAATAGAGCCATGGATGCCCGAACTTATGAAAAAGGCCGGTTGCTTCAATATTCATTTCGGGATAGAGTCCGGAAATGATACCACGCTTAAGCGCATGAAGAAGGGGTATACACGGGATAAAATAAGAGCCACAATTAACCTTGTAAAAAATACAGGTCTTTCTGCTACAGGCAATTTTATGCTGGCCTACCCAGGTGAAAGTAAAGAAGATATTCTTCAAACAATTAATTTTGCAAAGGAATTGGATCTGAATCTCGCTCAATTTATGCTTACTATTGATTCGCCAGGGTCGGAATTATTTGAAGAAGCAATTATGGTAGGTAGAAGGACCCATAACTATTTGAGTGAATATGTCAGCCATCCAGACCCGAAGAATAGTGATCTTCCAACAGTACTTTTTTCGGCATCGGATAGTTTTTCACATGATGAATTGCAATCTTTTTTGCAGCTTGCTTACACACGCACAAAGACACTCTTTAACATAGGTTAAGTTACGGGGCGAAATATGTTCCTATGGTAAATAATTTCAATATCACAGTCTGCGCTTCCGGAAACGGGGGGAACCTCCAAAGTTTAATAGACAATCAGGGGAAAATTGGGATCAGAATTAATATGGTAATTGTTGATAGAAAGTGTGGGGCAATCGATAGAGCTGTTAATAGCAATATCCCCTACAAAATGATATTAAACAACCAGTACGTCGACAACTTTTTAAAAGAAATTGATGCCAATATACCACCGAATACTGATCTGGTGGTGTTGGCTGGTTTTTTCCCAGTTTTAGATGTTACATTTTGTAAAAAATGGAAGAATAAGATTATA
Source organism: Elusimicrobia bacterium GWA2_51_34 (assembly GCA_001799565.1). Classification (GTDB taxonomy): domain Bacteria; phylum Elusimicrobiota; class Elusimicrobia; order Elusimicrobiales; family UBA9959; genus UBA9634. Next base: position 50,230 of record MGTS01000042.1, read on the forward strand.
AACACACACCCATCATTGCTACCGAAATATGGCGGGAAAGGCATGTATGGTGTCCGTGTGCAGGAAGCTGTTATGCGAGCTAAAGAAAAATATGCCGGCTGTACCGTTCACTATGTTACGCCCGAGATTGATGGGGGGGCAATAATTCTGCAAAAAGTAATTGAGGTTGACTACACACAGACACCCAGGGAATTAGGCGGAAGAATACATATGGAAGAAAATAAATTGCTGGTCAATGCCATAAGCCTAATCAAGAATTCGAAAATCTAATAAGGTGATAATATTATGTTTAGATGGAGAAAATATGGGCTTATTTTTAACCCAACAGATTTTAAAGACAGGCCGGAATGGATAAATGAATATGCACAAGCCCCTAATGCGATTGTGTTTGAAAAATTCGTTAGAGTGTTTTTTTGTTGTCGTCCCAAGCCCGATGCGAAAGGTCAATTTGTGAGCTATTGCGCTTTTGTGGACCTGAATAGGCATGACTTGTCTAAAATAATTAATATCGCAACAAAACCCGTGCTAGAGTTGGGAGCATTGGGAACATTTGATGAATTCGGCACCTATCCCGTATCCGTAATAAAGGAGTCTGATGAAATTATTGCGTATTACGGCGGCTGGACAAGGTGTGAGTCAGTTCCTTTTAATATTTCACTTGGATGTGCTAAAAGCAAAGACAATGGGGAATCTTTTGCGAAAACCGGCGTGGGCCCGGTTTTGTCTCATTCCTTGGATGAACCGTTTGTTGTCACATCACCCAAAATCCGGAAATATAATAACTCATGGTATCTTTTTTATACCTCAGGCCAAAAGTGGTTTATTTATAATGGCAGGGCTGAAATAGTTTATAAGTTGCGATTAGCGACCTCAAGTGATCGTCTAACCTGGAAAAAGGTAAATAAAAACATAATCACTGACAAGCTTGGGCCTGATGAAGCACAAGCATGCCCGGATGTCATATATGCGAACGGAAAATATCACATGTTTTATTGCTATAGGCAGGCGGTCGACTTCAGAGTAAATACAAACAATACCTACAGGATAGGTTACGCTTTTTCTAACGATTTAATTAACTGGACGCGAGACGACTCAAAAGCCGGCATTGATATCTCAGAGAGCGGCTTTGACAACGAAATGGTTGCTTATCCCACCGTGATTGAATTGGATCGCAAATACTACATGTTTTATTTGGGGAACAAGGTTGGGAAAGCTGGTTTTGGCTTGGCTGAATTAGAAGGGGATCTGAAATAATGAAGTGGAGAAAATTAGGTAAGATATTTGATCCGGCCAGATACGGCTTGGCGGACGGCTGCACGGAATATGCTAAATCCCCGCAGGCGGTAGTGTTCGACAATTATATTCGCATATACTTTTCTTCGCAAAAAAGAATAGATGAAAAATATCTTAGCTATGTGCAATTTATAGATATAGATAAAGAGTTTAAAAATATTTTAAATATATCAAAAGAAACACCGATTAAACTGGGCAACCTTGGTGCGTTTGATGAACACGGAATTTTTCCATTTAATGTGATTAAATATCAGGGAAAGCTCCTTGCGTATATTTGTGGGTGGAGTAGGCGGAAAAGTGTTTCAATAGATATGGCAATAGGAGCGGCAAAAAGCGAGGATGGCGGAACGACATTTTCCCGGCTTGGCGACGGCCCGGTACTGACAGCATCGCTACATGAACCATTTCTGGTCGGTGATGGGTTTGTTCGTGTCTATGACGGTGTTTTTCATATGTGGTATATATATGGAAATGCATGGAGGGCTTCTCATCCTGGCAGCAATCCGGATCGGACCTATATAATTGCGCATGCGACTTCCGCTGACGGAATTAACTGGATAAAAGAGGGGCGCAACATAATCGAGCAGAAATACCCGCTGGAATGCCAAGCGTTACCTACAGTCATAAAAATAGAAAACAGGTATCACATGTATTTTTGCCGGAGACACTCATTTAATTTTAGAAATAATCCAGATTATGCTTACAGGCTTGGCTATGCATATAGTGACGATCTTACGAATTGGACGCGAGCAGACGAAAAGTCGGGCATTGATACTTCTAAAGATGATTGGGATTCGGATATGATATGCTACCCTAATCTTTTTGACTGTGATGGGAAGACCTATTTGCTTTATAATGGCAATGAGTTCGGCAAATATGGATTCGGAATAGCTGAATTGATGGAGTGGGACTAATATTATGAATTCTAAAAGAGATTACAACCAAGAAAAAGAAGACACAACAGACGGAAAGTATTTCCATAGCTTTGATTTCAATGTGATGCATCCTTATATGCTCAAATCTTTTATCCCGTTCTTCAATAAAGGCAGTATTCTGGAACTAGGATGTTTTAAGGGGGATTTTACAAAAAGGTTGCTACCGTACTTTTCAGATATCACATGTGTTGAAGCTTCGGCGGCTGCCTTCGGTAAGGCGCAAGACAAGTTGGGCGCGCAAGTGAATATGATTAATGCTCTTTTTGAAGATGTTGTTCTGCCTGCTAAGTATAACAACATTATAATGACGCATGTTCTGGAGCATCTGGATGATCCGATTAAGGTGCTTAAGCGAGTAAATGATGAGTGGCTCTCTGACAACGGAAAATTTTTTCTAGTTTGCCCCAATGCCAACGCCCCTTCCAGGCAGATTGCTGTTAAAATGGGTTTGATACCCCACAACTCCGCTGTGCTTCCTACTGAAAAAGAACATGGGCACAGAATCACATACTCGTTTGACACTTTAGAAAGAGATGTCAGAAGGGCTGGATTAAAAGTGGTCCATCGCTCGGGGATATTTTTCAAAGCACTGGCAAACTTTCAATGGGACAAACTTTTAAATACTGATATTATTTCAAAAGAATATTTGGAAGGCTGCTATGAACTTGGACAGCAGTATCCAGATTTATGTTCCAGTATTTTTCTCTTATGCGAGAAGGGAAAGCAGCTTTAGGAACTATAAGCGCAAAGAATCCGATGAATATTATATTTAAGTCAATCCGCCTGGGTAGACGAATCGCAGCTAAAATAGGCATGCCTCAATTAAATCGCGGGCGGACGTATGCCGGGGCAGAATATTCGGGAGAAGCGGCCTCTGAATTGATTAAAAACACTTTGCTACAAAAAGAACCTTGCATGATAGCCCGGTTTGGCGCCGCAGATGTATTTGCGGCGGTAAATTACATTGACAGAAATAATTATAAAAAGGTGTCGGACATCCTAAAGTATGTGTTAGGCAAAAAAGTATTTCTTTATTGGTCTTCACAAGGCGCAGGCTATTTCCCGGAAGATATTGGGAAGGTTGAAGATTACATGCGGCTGTTATTCAATGATATGCGATTTGTTGATATTTTGGGGTCATGGTGGAGAGAAGAAATGTTTTTGCAAAAAGAATTGTCGCAGGCTGTCAAAGTTAGGCTCCCGGATTTGGAGCCTTATTACCACACAAACCCCTGGTCCATTGTACTGAAAAATAAAAGAGTGCTTGTAATTCACCCCTTTGAAGAGAGCATAAAAAGTCAATACGCAAAAAGAAAGTTATTATTTAAGGATAATAATATCCTCCCTGATTTTAAACTATTGACGATAAAAGCAGATTACTCTTTAGCCGAGACTAAAACAATTTGCACTGATTGGATTAATGTCTATGAACCTATTAAAGAAAAGATTGATCAGACTGATTTTGACATAGCCATTATAGGCTGCGGCTCATGTGGGTTTAATTTGGCGGCACATATCAAAAGAATAGGAAAAAAAGCTGTTGTTTTAGGTGGCGCAACACAAATTCTATTTGGAATTAAAGGAAAGAGGTGGGCGGACCATCCTGTTATATCAAAATTATTTAACGAGCACTGGGTGTATCCTCAGCCCAGTGAAGTGCCGATAAACTATAAACAAGCAGACCAGGGCTGTTTCTGGCAGTAAAGATATTATCAGGCGACCTTGGAAATGCAGTAACGTGTCAATGACTAATAAAATTATATGGGTGACTTTGCAGAAAAAAACACAATACTGATTTTCCCAGCGGGAATGCCGCGTTCGCTTGAGTATCTGGATCGGGCGTTGAGGGAAGGCAGGAATGTAATTGGTGCATCTTCACTTGCACATGATCCATCACGGGAACGCTATCCCGCCTGGTTACATCTTCCCTATATTACGACCCTTCAATTCAACGATGCGCTCATACAAGCCATTGCCGATTTCAATATTGGCGAAATTTACACGCCGAATCTCGTCGTTTGGAATTACCTTAATCTACGACTAAAAGAACTTGCCCCGGAAGTTGCCTTGGTTAATAGTTCTCCAATTGATACAGAGCTTTCACCATACCGCAAGGCACAACAATTTAGCCAATCGTTAATTGAACAACCAGTATTATTGGCGTCTGGGGACGTGCCCAAGGCAGCCATGTCTCTCATTGAGATTGCTTCTTTATTTCGCCACGCAGAATTGATACCAGGCATGTGTAGTCATGATAAAATTAAAGCCTTGTATGAAATTTCACGCCGCAGCCCGACCGGAGATGTAGTTGAAATCGGAAGCTGGTGGGGCAAGTCTGCTTTCGTTCTAGCCCGATTGGCATGTTGCTATGGAATAGGGAAATTACTGTGTATTGATCCATGGTCAAACGAGCATTTAATTCAAGGCGATGAAAATGGATTGGTTGATAGCGTCCCAATTAGTGCCGATGAAGCGTTCACCGTTTTTAAAATTAACCTGTTGCCATATGCCAACGGCAAGCTAAACTATTTAAGAATGCCCTCGGTTACTGCATTGGAACATTACCTTAAACACCCGATTGTGCAAACAGCCACGTTTGGTGAAACCGTTTACGCTAGTCATATTGCCATACTTCATATAGATGGAAACCATAGTTATTCCAATGCCAGCGCTGACATTACATCGTGGAGCAATTTGGTTATTCCTGGGGGATGGATTATTATTGACGACTATATCTGGCCTTACGGAGATGGCCCCAAAAAGGCTGGGGATGAGTTTTTGGAAAAGAATTATCACAAATGCGCTCTTTCATTTGTGATGGGTGATGCCTTGTTTATTAAATTGTCTTACTAATAAATTACATTGCGATGACATTTTTAGAACACTAGCAGGCGATAACACAGTCACCATAAAAGCATATTAATTTGGATTTGCCAATGATGGAATTGTCTATTTGAAACTCTACTAATTTAGAGTTTGTTTATCAAACATAATCATGGAAAACAAAATACGAATTACCTTTGGCATAATAGTGTTGAATGGTGAGCCCTTCACACGTTATAATTTGCGAGCACTTTACCCTTTTGCACATCAGATTATCGTTGTGGAAGGGGCATGTCGTGCCGCAGAACAGGTCTCTAGCCCGAATGGACATTCAAAAGATGGCACCCTAGAGACTTTGCGCCGTTTCAAGCAGGAAGAAGACCCAGATAGGAAGATTACAATTGTCACTGCAGAGGAAGAGGGGCATCCTGATGGCTTTTGGCCGGGAGAAAAGAATGAAATGTCCCAGGCATACGCAAAACGTGCCACCGGTAACTGGCTTTGGCAGGTGGATGTGGATGAGTTCTACCAGCCTGAAGATATAGCAGTAGTTGTCGGAATGCTGAAAGCAAACCCTTGTATCAGAAAAGTTTGCTTTCGCGTTTTAACTTTCTGGGGCGGCCCTGACTATGTAGTAGACGGAGTATACTTGCAGCGCGGAGGCCACAATTTCCATCGTCTTTTCGCTTGGGATGAAGGCTATCGATATACTACCCATCGGCCTCCAACGGTTGTTGATAAAGAGGGCAAGGACCTCTGTAATATCAAGGCTGTTAGTGCCAGTGAACTGGCAGGGAATGGCGTATTTATGTATCATTATGAACTTCTTTTCCCCAAACAGGTTCAGGAAAAATGTTCTTATTACGCCAAGCAGTCGCCTGAATTAAAACAGCTGAATAACTGGGCGAAGGATTGTTATTTTAAGCTTCAGCATCCTTACCGTGTTCACATGGTTTACCACTATCCAAGCTGGCTTGAGCGATACCGTGGGGCCTCCCCACCTGCTGCGCTGCAGATGATGGAGGCCATTAAGCTTGGGAAGCACCCTGGCGTTGAGTTGCGTCAAACAGAGGACGTTAACAAATTACTGAAATCTCCATTATATATATCTGGGCGCAGTTTTTTAAAAATTGTCTCAATACTCTATAGTGCCTATTTTCATGCCCGCGTATCTCTGGGCAGATGGAAACGGTGCTGTTTCGACTGAATAGTGGGGTCTGAGTATGCAAATTGTCTTTATTCACCGGGGGCGTAGCTGGTACCTACCGTATGCCTTATATCAGGCAAAAGCTGCCAGTCCGGGCTCCGATATTATTCTACTTGGTGATGGTTTTACGGGCGAAGGCATTCAAGTCCATTCTCTTCAGAACCTCCAGACCCCAAACATACAAAAATTTAAAAAACACTATATTCATATGTCATCAAATACTGTGGAGTTTGAATCATTCTGCTGGTTGAAGTACTTCTATCTACTGGAGTATATGCGTAAAAATCAGGTGAAATTTGTTTTATACCTTGATTCTGATGTTTTGCTATATAGTTCGATTGAAGAGATAAAAAAAGCTTACCCTGAAACATTCTGGAGCAGCGGTTGTGGCGTATCAATGCCGAAACAAGATTTTGAGTCATTTACATGGTGCGCATCCGGTCATATCAGCTATTGGACTTATGAATTACTGGAAGAATTTTGTGAATTCATTCTAAATAGTTTCATTGACAACAAATACCTAGGATTATACAGAGGAAAGTTTAACTGGCATTTAGCCAAGAAGAAACCCGGTGGGATATGCGATATGACGACAATTTATCTTTTCTGGAATGAAAATAAAGATCGAGTCCAGAATATGTTAATTAATCACAACGGGAATGTGTTCGACGATAATATTAACACAGCGACAAATTATTACAAAAATGAGTTCGTTTTCGATTCAGGCACTAAAAAAGTAAAATTTATTGACGGACATCCACACTTTCTTTCAGCAGATGGGACAAACACCTCGGTTCGGGCCCATGCTTTACATTTCCAAGGTGTCGGAAAAAAATACATGCCAGATTTGTATACAGGAAGACCGTTAAGAGGGATAACATCTAATAACATTCTGAGCGCTTTGCGCGCAATTAAACGAATAGCGAGAAATAGACTAAATAGATACTTCGGAATCTAGACGATTGTTGTAATGCTAAAAGATATCAAGCGATTAATCCAGAAGCAGTCTTTTGCCCCAGGTTTCCTGGGTCTCTTCGTCAATCCTTTTTATTTTGCCAGAAAAGGACTACATCAACATATAACTGCATATGCTCCATTGCTGCGTGGCAGGCTGTTGGATGTGGGCTGCGGTTCCAAGCCATATCTGAAATACTTTAAGGTTTCAGAGTATGTCGGACTGGAAATAGAAGGGCGGAATAAACTCGCGGAGAAGCACTACAATGGGAAGGATTTCCCGTTTGGAGATGGAGAATTTGATTCTGTACTTGTGAGCCAGGTTCTGGAGCACGTTTTTAATCCGCAGGAATTCCTCGCGGAAGTTAACAGGGCACTAAAAGGCGGTGGATTGCTATTGCTTACAGTCCCTTTTATCTGGGATGAGCATGAACAACCGTTTGATTGCGCACGATATACAACTTTTGGACTGCGTCACCTCCTTGAGAAACAGGGGTTTGAGATCGTTGATTTTAAAAAAAGCATGGCTGATATAAGAGTTATTTTTCAGATGGTTAATTCCTATATCTACAAAAAAACACATACTGATAATACGGCATTAAATTTATTGTTCACTTTAGTTGTGATAGCGCCCGTTAATTTATTGGGAGAGTTTTCTGCCTGTATCTTGCCAGGGAATGATGATCTTTATCTTGACAACATCGTGCTTGCACGCAAAAAATAGATTATTATGCAACATTACTGCACTTATTTCGATATAAATTATATTTACAAGGGGCTTGCGTTGTATAGATCTCTAGAGCGCTATAGCGGTCAATTCACTCTATGGATCTTATGTTTCGATAGTAAAACTTACCAGATCCTGGCAGCGTTAAATCTAGTTAATGCGAGATTGATCAGCCGCGAGGAATTCGATGGCAAAGATAGCGAATTAATCGCCGCGCAGAAGGACCGCACTTTGATCGAATACTACTGGACATGTACGTCCAGTTTGCCGCTATATATTTTTAAGAAGCATTCGGAAATAGAATCTCTTTGTTATCTGGACGCCGATATCTTTTTCTTTTCAGATCCTCGCCCCATATTCGACGCGTTAGGCCAGGAAAGCATTTTTATAGTGCCGCACGATTATGATGAGAAGATATTTACTAGATCCCGCCCTGCGGGCCTTTTTAATGTGGGGGTTGTAGTGTTCCGGCATAATGAGACCGGCTTGCAGTGCCTCCGGAGATGGCGAACACAGTGCCTGGGCTGGTGCAAACATGAAAGTGAAGATGGTAAATTTGGTGATCAGGGATATCTAAATGACTGGCCTGACCAATTTCGGGGAGTGGTTGTTTCTACTCATCCTGGCATACATGCCGGCCCTTGGAATATCGGAAAATACCACTTAGAATTCAATAACGGCAATCATTTACTGCTCGATGGCGAGCGGTTGACATGCTTCCATTTCCATGCGTTAAAAATGATATGTCGTAATGTCGCGCTTAATCCCGAAGGGCATGTTTTTATGACTAGAAAAATTAGTGAACATATATACCGTCCGTATATCCTTGCCCTTGGAGAGTCATTGAAACAGTTGCGGATTGCGGGCCATTGTGTCTCGCTTAAATTGGATTTTCCGATTTTCTCGTTTCTTGCCAAGAGGTTTATTCGAGGCACCTGGTCAGCTAACGTTATACATGTGTAAATTATTGACTGCCCTAGAGACAGACTGCTTGCTTCAGGCGGATGGATTGTTTGTGCGTAAATCATGATAACATTCCTTTCAAGTCCTAAAGCCTTTTCAGAACATACCGGAAAAATTCAGCGGAATGCAATCCGCAGCTGGCTGGCAGTGCACCCGGATACGGAAGTGATTATCTATGGTAATAGCGAAGGGACGGCGGATGTTTGCCGCGAAATGGGTGTGCACCATGTGCCTGACATCTCATACAGCCCTTCCGGGGTGCCCTATTTCAACAGCATTGTGGAACATGCTCGTATTTATGCCCGGCATAATGTCCAGTGCTACCTCAATTGCGATATCCTGATGACGGAGGCGATACTTAAAGCGATAAAACCGCTTGAGTTTCCCCGTTATCTTATTATCGGGCAAAGAATAGATCTATCTGAGGGCGTGGATTTAGATGTAACAGCCGGAAATTGGAAGGAAGAATTGCGAAGACTCGTAGAACAGGGAAAGGCAAATATGCATGCGCCCTCAGGAATGGACTACTTCATCTTCCCCAGGGGGGTGTGGGAAGGCCTTCCGCCACTGGTAATAGGGCGTGGCGGGTATGACAGTGCTTTGCCCGCATTCTGTTTTCGCAATAAAATCCCTTTGATCAACGGAACACTCGCAATTATAGCGATACATCAGTTCCATGATTACGGACATTTACTCGGTGGTGTAAAAGAGGTTTTATATTGTACAGACGCTCAGAATAACCGGCGATTACATAATGTCTATTACAGTGTATCGAATTCGGTCGATGCGCAGTGGTTGCTGGTAAATGGCGCATCAATTCTGAATTCCATACAAAAAGATCGGCTGCGACGCATTGAGCTAAAACTGCGATTTGATATGGAATATGAGTTCTTATCCAAGGTTGTCAGGCTGATATGGAGAATAGCCAAGGCTACTAAAATAATCAGACCGAAATGGTTTACAATTAAAGATATCCTCAATTTGCTCGAACCAGGCAGATAAATATTTATGCAAAGCGCACTGTCTAAGAATAAATACAATTCCACAAAGACATTTGTTTACCCAAGATTGCCTGCTGTATATGATTTCGGATTCATTCGTTATAGAGCGCCTCAAGGGCTGGGAAACCTATTGTTTGTCGCCGCCAGGGCCTATCTGATTGCGCAAAGCAATGGATGGAATTATATCAATCCAACTTGGGGGAATATAACTTTTGGTACTTATTTAAGAAACGAAAAGGATAAAAGGCATTTCTTCGGTCTTTTTAAAAGTAAGGGCATCTCCGGTTTTTTAAAACTATTTTATCTACTTTTCTCAAAGGAAATTACTCTGGAATCAGCCATCTCGGGGGCGGAAGGAAAAGTTGTAATAGAAGGACTGGGCAATTATTTCGAAGATTTGCTATGCGCACAGGAAACAGTAAAGGAGTTTGTTTACAGTATAATGCGTTCAACAATCCTTTCAAGCTTTGAAAATATTGATTTTAAGAATGTTATAGGTGTTCATGTAAGATTGGGCGATTACACCATCCTTCAACGCGGAACAAGTGTAAGCTGGTATGCGACAATAGTAAATGAGATCATTAAAAGACACGGGGGCAAATACAAATTCTTTGTTTTTTCGGATGGAGAAGACCAAGAATTATCAGAACTTTTACTCATGCCGCAAGTTAAAAGAGTTTTCTTCGGGAATGCTCTTTCAGATTTGATAGCATTGAGTAAATGTAAATTAATCATAGGGTCGGATTCAACATTCTCTGGCTGGAGCGCTTTTTTAGAACAAGTCCCGGTAATATTCCCGAAAAGGCATTTTAGGAGAGTGCTGGTTGATGCGGAGAAAGAGCTAGTGTTTAACGGCGATTTAGGCCGCCTAGAGGCATTTATAAATGATCAGAGGATTCTGTAACTTTTTATATATTATGCTTTGAGATATAAACGATATGAAACTCAATGTCAGACAATTTATCAACGACTGGGTCCCGCCGGCTGTTGTCCGCGGAGTTAAATCGCTCAAGGCCATGACACAACCTGCTTCTTTTGAGTTTGCTGGGTTTGAATGGCCCGACAATATGACACTGTCGGGATGGCAGGCAAATGGAGTTACAGAGGCAAGAGAGAAAATATGGGGGGCCTTTCTTCAATCAATGGAGGGGCCACATCCTTTCGGCATTAGTGAAGTTGAGTTTTTATGCTCCGATCATGTAAATATCGATGTCCAAAATTTATATCTATCCTTTGGCTATTGTCTAGGTTTGGCCTGCCAGGGGAAACAAGCATTGACAATGTTGGACTGGGGCGGGGGCACCGGGAATTATTTCATTATAGGCAAAAAACTGATGCCTATGATAGAGTTTAACTATTCTTCCGCCGATCTCCCTGCAATATGTGAAATAGGAAGAAAACTGCTTCCTGATGTAATATTTTATGGGGACAATGGTTGGCATGGAAAATGTTATGACTTTGTGTTTTCAAGCAGTGCGCTTCAGTACCTTGAAGACTGGCGGCCAACGCTACAGGCTCTTATTCAGTCATCTAACAAGTATCTGTATGTGACCCGAATGCCATTTGTGGCGGGCAAGTCTTTTGTCATGCTTCAGCGGGTTAAGGAATATGGAACAGATTATTATGGATGGGTGCTTAATCGTCAGGAATTTGTGGGATTTGTTGAGCAAAGAGGCATGAAATTAGTCCGGGAATTTGTAAATCATACAGGGCCGGCAATACGGAATGCGCCAGAGCAGAACCTTTATATGGGTTTTCTTTTTGAGAAATAGTTTTATTTTCGCATGGCTTATCCCTTTTTGGCAAGATGCATAGTAAAGGGAATTTAAATATGGATATAACATATCAGGACAAGCGAGTGCTAATTACCGGTGGTTTGGGTTTCATTGGATCTAATCTGGCGGCCAGGCTAGTTGGCTTTGGCGCGCGGGTTACAGTTATTGACAGCCTTATCCCGGAATATGGGGGGAATCTGTTTAATATTTCAGATATCAAAGATAAAATCACGGTTAGTATCTCGGATGTTCGCGACGAACATAGTATGCGTTCACTTATGCAGGGGCAGGACTATCTTTTTAACCTGGCCGGGCAAACCAGCCACATAGACTCAATGCAGGACCCTGAGACTGATATGGAAATTAACTGCCATGCACAGCTTGCTATTCTTGAATCTTGTCGAAAATATAACCCGGGTATTAAAATTGTCTTCGCAAGTACGCGGCAGATTTATGGGAAACCCGATTATTTGCCGGTGGATGAAAAGCATTTGTTGCGGCCAACAGATGTTAATGGCATAAATAAGATGGCGGGTGAATGGTATCACATTCTTTATAACAATGTGTACGGAATCAGGGCCTGTGCCCTACGGTTGACAAACACCTATGGCCCACGTATGCGGATTAAAGATGCCCGTCAGACCTTTTTGGGGATATGGGTTAAGTTGATACTGGAGGCGAAGCCTTTTGAGGTTTGGGACGGAGCGCAACTGCGTGATTTTACTTATATTGACGACGCTGTTGACGCATTACTTTTAGCAGCGACTAAAGAAACAGCTAATGGCAGAGTGTTTAATTTGGGTGGCTGTGAAGTGATAAGTCTGCTCGACCTTGCTAATAGACTGGTGGCAGCTAATGCCGGCGGCACATTTCAGGAACGCGAATTCCCTGCCGAACGCAAACGCATTGACATCGGCAACTATTACGCTGACTACCGTTTAATTCAAACGGAATTGGGCTGGACGCCACAGGTTAACCTTCAAAAAGGGCTGGACGCCACCTTAGACTATTACCGGACTAATCTTCAAAAATACCTGTGATTATGAAAAGAAGTAATACTATTATTCCCCAAAGCAATCCAAAAGCCGGTTATCTGGCCCACCGCGCGGAAATTGACAGGGCAATCAAACGCGTAATGGAGTGCGGCTGGTATATTTTAGGCCGCGAAGTTGAGGCTTTTGAAAAGGAGTTCGCCGCCTATTTGGGTGTTCACCATGCCATCGGAGTCGGCAACGGCACCGACGCGCTGGAACTGGCGCTGCGGGCCTGTGGGGTGGGTTCGGGTGATTTGGTGTTTACGGTCTCCCATACGGCCGTGGCCACAATTGCCGCTATCGAGTTGGTCGGGGCAACACCGGTATTTGTGGATATTGATCCAAAAACATATACCATGGACCCAAATAGTCTGGCTGCTGCGCTTGTCAGGCCTCTTAAGGGATCCCCCAAAGCGGTTATCCCTGTACACCTGTATGGGCAATCGGCTGATATGCCTGTAATTCTTAAACTTGCCCACCGTTACGGCTTAAAAGTTATTGAGGACTGCGCTCAGTCACATGGAGCTATGCTTAACGGGCGGATGACCGGCACATGGGGTGATATCGCGGCGTTTAGTTTTTATCCCACCAAAAACCTTGGCGCTTTTGGTGATGGCGGCATGGTGGCAACTAAAGATACTTCACTGGCCGAGCGGGTGCGCTTATTGCAGCAGTACGGCTGGAGGAAGCGCTACATAAGCGATATCCCGGGTGGAAATTCGCGTCTGGATGAGCTTCAGTCCGCTATTTTGCGGGTTAAATTGAAATACCTCAATAAAGAAAATAAAAGGCGCAATAAACTGGCCGCGATATATACCGACACGTTTTCCGGGCATTCACTGGTTTTACCTGCTTCAACAGCCCGCGAGGAACATGTCTTTCACCAGTATGTAATAGGCACTGCCTACAGGGATGGATTGAAAGATTACCTTAAGCAAAACGGTATAAATACCCTTATCCATTATCCGGTCCCGGTTCATCTCCAACCGGCCTATAAAGGCAGAATTAAAGTTGTGTCATCGCTCATATACACAGAAAATGCGGCTAAACGGATCCTGAGCCTTCCTATTTATCCTGAACTATCAGAAAAAGAAGTCCGGTTCGTGGCGATGAAAGTTCTGGAATGGTTTGTTTTGAAAAAACTTTAACCCCGTCTATATGATCCCAGTTGTTCTTTTCGCATATTCCCGGCCTGCTCATTTAAGTCGGGCTCTCAATGCTCTAAAGGCAAATCAGGTCCCGTTAATATATGCTTTTAGCGACGGCCCCCGAAAACCTGATAATGCGGGGGCTGTGGCCGAAGTTCGCCGGTTACTGCATGCTGTCGACTGGTGTAGGGTTGTGGTTTGTGAACGTAATACGAATCTCGGCCTGGGGCGCTCAATTCTTGCCGGGGTGACAGAAATATTAAAAAAGCATTCCGCAGCTATTATCATAGAGGATGATATCGTTTGTGTGCCCGGTTCTTATAACTATTTATGCGCCGCATTGGAGCATTATAAGGATGATTCGCGTGTTATGAGCGTGTCTGCCTGGAACCATTCCCTTATTACTCCCGCTGATATTAAGGAGCAGCCCTATTTTGATGGAAGGCCGGGATGCTGGGGGTGGGGCACATGGGATAGGGCTTGGGAAGGGATGCAAACTGACGCTAAAACATTAATGCAAAACTGCCTGGAACAGGGTATTGATGTATACAAATATGGAACAGACCTGGTTGAAATGGCTAAGGTTGAGCTTAAATGGAATATCTGGGCGGTCAGGTTTGCATATCTGCATATCTTAAAAAAAGGCCTTTCTTTACGGCCGCCGTGGGGCATGGCAGAGCAGATTGGCTTTGGTACCGAGGGGAGTAATACCCTGAGTTCCGGGCGGTGGGTTCCGCAGGCGGCTAAGCCCTGTCCCCCGTTGACTGGGCGCTGGCCCGAACCACTGGAGCACCCGGATTGTGCGTTATTGCATCAGAACACTTCCGGTAAGCGTCCAGGCCTTGCTATGCGTCAGTATTATTTTCTGCGGAGGATAACCCCGCGCCCGATTTGGAGAATGCTGCAGCGCCTGAAGGCTTAATTGTAAGTTTGATTTAACTATCGCAAGTCTGATCGCCGGCGTGAAATATGCCGTGAATTGTGAGTGTTGAGGCTGAAATGGTAAAAAAAACTGTTTTAATAACCGGCGCTACGGGGTTCCTTGGGAGTCATTTAGCCAGGAAATTCGTGAATGAAGGATATGAGGTCGTAATCCTGAAAAGAAGCTTCTCTGATATGCAGCGCATCGCGGACATAACGGATAAGGTTGTTTCTTACGACATAGACAAAATAGATATTGCTGCTCCGTTCAAAAAACACAGGATCACTTCAGTTATTCACGCAGCTACTACCTATGGGAAAAACCAGGAAGAAAAAAGCGAGATAGTGGATATTAATCTTTATTTCCCCTTAAGACTTCTGGAAGCGTCGATCCGGAATCGTGTCGATGTTTTTATTAACACCGATACTTTCTTCGACCCCGGTTATAAATATCTCCAAGCTTATTCGCTTTCAAAAAGCCAGTTCGTGGAATGGTTAAAGATAGCAGATAGCAAGATCAAGATCTTTAATATGAAGCTTGAACATATATACGGCGAAATGGACAGCCCTTTAAAATTCATTCCCGCCATCGTAATACAGCTTGTGGAGCGGTCGAAAGAGATCAAAATGCGCAAGGGCGACCGTAAAAGGGATTTTATTTATGTGAGCGATGTTATTGACGCCTATGCGGCGGTCGTTGCCAAGAGGGTAAAATTCAAGCAAGGGTTCCATGAATATGGCGTAGGCACAGGCAGATCTGTATCAATAAAAGATGTCGTCAGGCTTGTTAAGGAGTTAACCGGCAACAAAAAAACATTCCTGAATCTTGAGGCGCTGCCCCTGGAAAAAAGCGAGATGGCTGATTCGGCGGCGGATACCCGGAGCATCAGAAAGGAACTCGGTTGGCGTCCCAAAGTTTCTTTGCCGAAAGGCCTGCAAAGAGTAATAGCCTGGCATAGAAATAATCTTAAAATTCAAATGGTTCCAAGTGATGATTAAGATCATAATCTTCGCGGATTGTAAGTCGGCGCATACCGCCAGATATGTTGATGTCCTGGCCAGGGAGATATTCGCCGTGGATGAAATACTGGTTCTCAATACCAGGAACGAATCGGCGGTAAGAAACGATGTGAAAATAGTTAATCTGCTGGCCTTTTATAAAAAGGTCGCCAGGCCGGAGAAGCTGCCTGATAAAGTGTTGTTTTATGCCTCAATGTGTTTTGCGTTTTTTAAGGCGGCATACCTTATCCGGAAATATAAACCCGCATATGTACATGCGCTCAGGCTGCAATATGAAGGATATTTGGCCAACCTGGTATCGTATGTACATAAAACCAAATATGTCTATTCGATCTGGGGCCAGGACCTGATCGCTTATATGCTAAGGCCCGGCCATTCCCTAATGCTCCGGGCAATACTCAAAAGGGCGTCTGTTGTTATTGCGGATACCTGGCGGGACTATTATATAGTTGCTGCTAACTCAAAAAAACGGGTCAGGGCATATGTTATGCCCGCTAATTATGGCGTTGAACTGAAGGAATACGATATAAACGGCCTGGCACAAAAACACGGTGATGATGAAGTCAGGGTCATCAATGTCCGGTACCCTGGCGATACGTTCTATACAAAAGCGGCAGATATGCTTGGCTTGATAGAGCGCACCGAAGACAAGAATGTGAAGTACTTAATAGATACAAAAGTCGCCAATAAAGCGGCATTCATGTTTAAGAAGCAGGCTGATAAATTAAATAAAAAAAATTACGAGCTATATCTCGACAACACACGGGCCGAATTTCTTGAGCTCCTGAAGAAATCTCACATCTACTTGTCCCTGACTTATATCGACGGCTTCCCTATTTCACTTATTGAGGCGGTGCAGCACGGTTTGATACCCGTGTTAAGCAAATATATGCCTGTCAGGGAGTATTTTATTGAAGGTGAAAATTGCTTCTATGTAGATCCGGCGGATACGGACGAAATAATACGGATGATAGCCTATATTAAATCAGCCCCGGAATTGAGAAAGAGGATGTTAAAAAACAATATCGAGCTGCTAGGCAAATTTCAATATATGAAAAATATAAGTGTTTTAAAAGAAATATTAGTTGCTGACAGTAGAGAATAAAATCTGTAAATGGTGAGGCTGAGATTTGTACGATTATGCGCATCCTGCTGATTGCCCCTCCTTTTTACCAGTTTATCGGCTTTTACAACCGGTATTTTCCGCTTGGGCTGGCGTATTTGGCCGCGGTATTAAAAGAACGCGGCCATGAGGTTTCGGTTTATGATTCCGACACCAACATCAACCCGGACAAAATGAATTTTGCGGTGCTGGAGCAAAGCTATCCCAAGTACCTTAAAGCCGTTGCGGATGAAGCGCATCCGGTGTTTGAAGGAATTAAACAAAAATTAAATAAATTTAACCCCGAACTTATAGGGATATCTGCATGGACAACTTATGTCGCTTCTTCCATGAAAACGGCAGAAATATGTAAAAAATGGAATGCGTCTGTGCCTGTGGTGATGGGAGGGCCGCATATTTCGATAAAAGGGGAGGAACTTCTGCGGATATGCGCGGATGTGGATGTGTTGGTGAGGGGGGAGGGTGAGGAAACGCTGCCGGAACTGGCTACATTGCTGCAAACCAAAAAGTTTATCCCAGATGAACTTAAAAAAGTAAATGGCATTGCATTCCGCGCGCCTGAAGGCATAACAACTACGCCTGACCGGGAATTCGCGCGGAACCTGGATGCCATGCCGTTTCCCGCCAGGGACTTGCTTGTGCATAAAGACGCCTACGACTGCGAGGATATGGGGCTTTTAATGACTACGCGGGGCTGCCCTTTTGCCTGTACCTATTGCGCCACAACCATTTGGGGACGGAAAGTGCGCAGCCGCTCCATAGCGAATATTATTGAAGAGGTTAAAAGCGTTGCGGCGCGTTACGGCACAAAACAATTTGCTTTTAAGGATGATTCGTTTACAATAAACAGAGCACGCACACTTGCTTTTTGTGAAGCTCTGATAAAGGAGCACTTGAACATTAACTGGGAGTGCAATGCCAGGGTAGATTCGCTGGACGCGGAGTTACTTGCCAGAATGCGAAAGGCCGGCTGCAACAGCATTAAGGTTGGGATAGAAACAGGCAGCGAGCGCATACTGAAGCTGGTAAACAAAAATATCACACTTGAACAATGCCGCCAAGCGGCAAAAGCCTTAAGAGACTCCGGAATCCACTGGACAGCATATTTCATGATAGGCTTGCCCACCGAAACCAAAGAGGATATGAACAAGACCCTGAGCTTCATGAAAGAGCTCCGGCCGGATTTCGCTTCTCTCAGTGTCTATGAACCATTCCCCGGGACTAAGCTCTACGATATCGGAGTTGAGATGGGGCTGGTTTGTCCAGAGAGGACACGAGAAGACTATTTCACTATTTCGCCAAAATACTATTACGTAAAAAATGTCATGCACCGCATTGACACGATGCCGGAAGAAGAATTTGTGCGGGTGGAAGCTGAGATAAAATGCGAGTTTCGCCGGTACAACCTGTCTTTCACTCGCCTGGCCCGCCGGGCTTTATCCCGAACCGGAGTTTATTTAAACCGTCCTTCAATATTATTCAGTGACATTAAAAAGTTTCTGGCGTATGTCAGCTAGAATCCGGTGACATAATACCTATATCGGGCCTCAGCAAAGGCGGGGAGTTGAAGTTATACGTAGAATTGGTATAATATACGTATAACCAGGCGGGGGCTATTTTATGCGCAGACTTTCTCCTGAAACACATACTCTTTACGCTGAGCTGATGGACCAGCTTACAGCTATTGAGGCGCGCCATTCCATAGGCACGCTTAAAGGCTGTTTTACAACCAAAAACGTAAAAGGTGAAACTTACTGCTATTTTCAATATTTCGGCCTTAACGGCACAGCAGTGCAGCTATACCTGGGTCGCAAGACTCCGGCGTTGGACGCGCTTGCCGCGAAATTCAAAGACGAAAAAGCCCTTTTTGAACCTGACCTGGACCGTATAAAGAAGCTCTGCGCCCAGATAAAGGCAGGCGGCGGCCTGCATACCGATGCTGCTCACGCTAAAGTGCTGTCCGCCCTGGCCGCCTGCGGTGTGTTCCGCCTTGGGGGCGTGCTGGTAGGAACGCACGCTTTCGCCGCCATGGGGAATATGCTGGGCATTAACTGGGAGGCGGCGGTAAAGACACAGGATATAGACATAGCCGCCTCTAAAGCCATAAATATAGCTCTCCCCGCAGGAAAAGCCGATGTGCCGGCGGCGTTGGAAAATCTGGAGCTCGGCTTTCTGCCTGTGCCTCAGCTGGACCATAAAAACCCCTCCACTTCTTTTAAGGTGCGCGGCAGTACGCTCACCGTGAATATCCTGACTCCCGGCGCAAAAGAAGGGCTTAAGCCGATTTTTATCCCCTCACTGAACACCGCCGCCCAGCCGCTGCTTTTTCTTGATTACATTACGGAAGCCACGGAGCGCGCCGCAGTTGTGAATAGCGGCGGCATATTGGTAAGCCTGCCAAACCCGGCCCGGTTCGCTTTCCATAAATTGATAATAAGCCGCGAGCGGGCGGCGGCAATGCAGGCCAAGGTGCAAAAAGATCTGGCCCAGGCCGCGGCATTGTTTAGTGTGCTGGCTGAAGACCGGCCCGGTGATATATTGTTGGCATATGAGGCGATAACCGCACGGGGTCCGTTATGGAACGGTAAACTTAAAAAGGCTCTGCCGATATTTGCCGCAAAATATCCGGAGGAGCATAAAAAACTTCTTTCTCTTATTCCGCGGTAAATCAGGTGACATAATACCGATATGGGATCTCAGCAGGCGGGGGGGTACGTCAGCCCGTACATTAAAAATCGAGAAAAAGATGTTTACACCAGGTTTCTGATATTTTTAGATATATTTTTTTCGCAATGAAAATCTCCATTATCACCACTTGTCTTAATTCGGCCGCCACTGTGGCGGACACGCTCTGGGCTTGACTTATCGGGATAACCTGCTATACTATTTCCGTAAGTAATCAATAATGATTAGTTACGGGAATATATGAAATTTGGGGATTTTAAGACTAAGTTCAGGGATTTGCCTTTGCTGCCTAGCAGGATTATCTTTGGCAACGCCAGCGGGGCGGAACTTAACCAGCTTAACCGATGGCGCAAACAAGGGCTTCTGCTTCAATTACGGCGCGGTTTGTATATGCTCGGCAAAGCCGACCGCAAGATTGAACCAAGCAGGATGTATATGGCCGGACAAATTTATCAGCCTTCTTATGTAAGCCTGGAATATGCCCTTAACCGGTACGGCCTGATTCCGGAAAGGGTGGCCGATGTGACTTCAATTGCAACCAAAAAGACCGCAATCTTTGCAAATGATTTCGGCACGTTTACCTACCAGACCGTGAGACCGGCCGCTTTCCGGGGTTTTGTCTCCGGCAATGATGAGGCGGGGCTGCCGTATTTTATCGCGGAGCCGGAGAAGGCGGTGGCCGATTTTGTTTACATGAATCTTGACAGGATTACGGCCGGCGCTGCGGAAAAGACGCTATTGGAATCTTTCCGTTTCCAGAATCTGGGCTTGTTAAGAAAAAAGAAAATTGCGGATTACTTCGGTTTATTTAACAGCGGAAAAATGGCTGAGATCGGAGAAATTTTACAGGCCATGGCGAGGAGAAGACCATGATAGAGGCCTTGAAACAGGAATTGTCGGGCGACGCTTCGGTTGAGGATAAAACCAACAGGGCCAGGGAATTCCTTCAGATCCTGGCGCTTAAGTCTTTGTCAGACCAGAACGCGTTTTTCAGTATCGCTTTTATCGGCGGCACGGCATTACGCATTATTTTCGGGCTGCGGCGGTTTTCAGAGGATCTGGACTTCTCTGTTATCAGCGCTAAAGGCTACGATTTCACCGCAATCTGCGGCGGGCTTGTGAAGGTTTTTCACCTTAATGGCCTTAAGGCCGTCTTGGATAAGAAGAATGTAAAAACGGTAAATTCCGCTTTTTTAAGTTTCCCCGGTTTGCCGCAAGCTTTAGGCTTGTCCGGGCATAAACAGGAAAAGCTGTCTATTAAAATTGAAGTGGATACAAATCCGCCCGCCGGCTGGAGCAAGCAGACAACCGTACTGAATAAGACATATCTGTTCAGCGTGGCGCATTATGACCTGCCGTCGATGTTTGCGGGAAAGCTTCACGCCTGTTTTTATAGGCGTTATACGAAAGGGCGCGATATCTATGACCTTTTCTGGTACCTTGGCAGGAAGGTTCAGCCCAACTTTGAAATGCTGAACAACGCGGTCGCCCAAAGCCAGGGGCGGGCGCCGGGAGTGGATGCGGGGAATTTTAAGGAATTTATGATTGAGAGAGCGGGTAATATTGATCTGGTCGCAGCGAAGAAAGATGTTGAGAAATTTCTTGAGGACAAATCCGAGTTGAAACTTTTCAATAAGGTTACCCTGGCCGCTGCAATCAATTCAGCCGGACAGGGCATAAATATCTGAACGCTAATGAAAATCTCCATTATCACCGCCTGTTTTAATTCGGCCGCCACTATGGCGGACACGCTTAAGTCCGTGTCCGGGCAGGATTATGGCGACATAGAGCATATTATTGTGGACGGCGGTTCCACAGATAACTCGCTTGCGCTGGTAAGAGAGCACGGCAAGCGCGTAAGCCGCGTGATAAGCGAATCTGACACGGGTATATACGACGCCCTGAATAAGGGCATAAAGGCTGCCGGCGGCGATATTGTGGGGATTCTGCACTCCGACGACCTTTACGCAAATGATTCCGTTCTGCAAAAGGTGGCGGAGTTTATGTCCGCCAAAAGTGTGGAGAGCTGTTACGGGGACTTGGTCTATGTAGAACGCGGGAATACGGCTAAAATAGCCCGCCGCTGGCAGGCCGGCGAGTATGACCGGGAGAACTTTAAACGTGGGTGGATGCCTCCGCATCCGGCTTTTTTCCTAAAGCGCGCGATTTACGAAAAATATGGGCTTTATAACCTGGCTTTTCCGCTGGCTTCCGACTACGAACTGATGCTTAGAATACTTTACCGCCACGGCATAAGCACGGCCTATCTGCCGGAGGTACTGGTCAAAATGCGCCGCGGGGGGACAAGCCGGGCCGGACCTATAAATACCGGCAGAATGCTGCTTGAAAACTACCGGGCCTGGAAATGCAACAACCTGCCGGTTAACCCGCTTACCTTTATAATGAAGCCTTTATCAAAACTGTCCCAGTTTAGATAAGGTTGGGATGCCAGGGGATAAAGAGTAAAGAGGCAGATGCATCAACATTGTACGGCTAAACAACCATAAACAGTTTGAAGGAAACTGGAAGGGGGTGACTTTTAAAAGAAATACGCTATAATAAAATGCGGCAGATTGCTAAAGATGATAACATAATGCCATGAAATTGGATAAATTGCTCAGTTTTGTGTCGGATGTTGAGAACTTCCTGGAAAATCCATCCGACAGGGAGATCTTTACCAAATAAAACATTCTCAGCCTGATAAAGGAAAAAACATAAAAGGATAAAGGCTTCTTTTCGCAAGGCGGGGGAACTGTAACTAAAATCACAGCTTCAGGGGCTTTCAGAAATAGTAAAATTAAAGTAATGCGGGCCGGAATATACAGACTACTTCTTGTGTTCGGCGACGTGGCGATATTCTACCTCTCGCTGGGGCTTGCGCTCGCGCTAAGGCGGCCCAATGATTTTTCCGGGAATTATTACCTTTTTCACGCCGGCTATTTTACCGTCGTCCTGCCTGTTTTTCTTGGCGTAAACATTGCGCTTGGCCTTTACGACTTCCGGCAGATACGTGAACTGGATGACATCATAGGCGAGAGCCTGCTGGCCTTTGCCTACAGTTTTACCGCTTCTTTAATGGTTTTTTACGCGTTCGGCGGCTTGCTGCCTTCCCCTAAAACTCACCTGGCCCTAACCCTGCTCTTCGCGATGACTTTTGGAATTATCTGGCGCAGATTGTGGATGGAAATGAGCTCCTCCGGCATGTTTGCCACAAAAACGCTTTTTGTGGGAAACAATCCCATAATACACTCAATAATAACCGACCTGCAAAGCCGCAAACACACGCGGTTCCGTCTTATTTCTTCGGAAGTTTTTGAGCGCTGGCTGGAAAAAAAGTCAGACCGGCATTCCGGCATTGGGCATAACGCGAAAACAATATCGGAAATTATTGACCTTGTGGTAGTTGACGCGGAGCAGGCCGCGCCGGACCCTAAGGCTCAAGGGATAATTTCAGCCGCCATGGATAACGGCATCCCCATATGGACGCACCTGGATTTTTATGAGGAGCTTTACAAAAAGATCCCGCTGCATGTGCTGAACAGCCCGGTTTGGCTGCTTACTCATGTGCTGCACCGCAGGAACGCTTTTTACACTTTTTTCAAGCAGGCGGGGGGCAGGCTTGCGGCCGGCCTGCTTATTCTGGTTTTATTGCCGTTCCTGCCGTTCATAGCGCTGGCCATAAAGCTTACGGACGGAGGGCCGGTGTTTTATTCGCAGATGCGCGCCGGGCATTTGAAGAAAAATTTCAAAATGTGGAAATTCAGAACCATGAAGCCCGGCGTAGAAAAACTTGGCTATGTGTGGAATACGGCCAGGGCGGACCCGCGGATTACAGCCGTGGGGCGGTTCCTGCGCAAGTTCAGGCTTGACGAACTGCCGCAACTGTGGAACGTGCTGCGCGGTGAGATGTCTTTGGTGGGGCCGCGGCCCACCTGGGTGGGGGAAACGCAGGCCCGGGATATTGCGGACTACCATATGCGGCGGCTTGTAAAGCCCGGCCTTACCGGCTGGGCGCAGATAAATTCTTCGGCCACCGACAGCGAAGAAGACACGCGGGAAAAGCTTTGCTACGACCTTTACTACATTAAGAACATGTCCCTTGCCCTGGACCTTTCCATTCTGCTTAAGACCGCGCGCCGGGTGCTGCAAAGCGACCACGCGCTCCGCCAAAGGCGCCGCTCCGCCACACCAGCCTCCTCCAACCCCCCCGTTGCCATTGAAGAAGGTGTTTGAAATACGGTGACATAATACTTAATTACCGGAAATAGGTATTATGGCACCGTATTAAAAAACAGCTAGGTGCTCAAACAGGATTTTAAGGCCTATGGCTATCAGTATAAGCCCGCCAAGGGCTTCTATGCGTTTTTCAAAAAAATGTCCGACCTTTGAGCCCAGCGCCACGCCAAAAATAGAAACAATAAAAGTGACCAGCCCGATTATTAAAGCCGGGCCCGCTATAGAAACCGTCAGCATGGAAAATGTGAGGCCCACAGCAAGGGCGTCTATGCTGGTTGCGATGGAAAGCATGGTGAGGGTTCCCGTGTCAAAAGGGGAGGGCTTCCCAGCGCAATTTTGTTCTTCTTCCATTTCAAAAGACTCGTAGATCATTTTTCCGCCTATAAAACCAAGCAGGCCGAAAGCAACCCAGTGGTCAAAACCGGAAATATAATTTTTCAGCCTGAAACCGGCAAGCCACCCGAGCGCGGGCATAATGACCTGGAAACCACCGAAGAAAAAGCCCATTTTAAGCGCCCGCGGGATATGGAGTTTTTTCATGGTGGCTCCGCCTGCCACCGCCACGGCAAAAGCGTCCATGGAAAGCCCAAGGGCGATAAACAATATCTCCAGCGTTTTCATTACGCAATTATACAATTTAACGTATAAAATAGTTTGCAACACCGGACTGCTTTTTAATATATTAACCTCATGAACCCTTTGGGCCTCATACGCCAGTTTGTAAAAGGCATCACCACCGAAACCGAGCCGCCGCAGATAGCCGCGGCGGTGGCGCTTGGTTTTCTTATCGGTCTGCTGCCTAAAGCCACGCTGACAGCGCAACTGCTGCTGATACTGGTAATGGCCCTGCGCGTAAATTTCCCCATGGCCCTGCTGACCATTTTCGCCACGATCCTGGTCAACCCGGTTTTTGACCGCATAACCGATCCTTTGGGCTACGCTTTCCTTACGGCGCCTGCTCTGGCTCCGCTTTGGACTAAACTTTATAATATGCCGGTGCTGCCCTGGACCGGTTTCAACAACACTGTGCTTCTGGGCGGCCTGATATTCGGCCTTGTAATGTTCGTGCCGGTTTATATTTTAGCGAAGAAGGGCGCGGTGGTTTATAACGAGCGGTTCAAGATTAAAGTCATGAACTCTAAACTCGTGAAAGGATTAAAAAGCTCCTGGCTGATGGATTGGTATTTTAAATGAGTCTGGAGTCTTGGCGTCTGGGAGTCTAGGAGTCGGGGAGTCAAGGTAGCATGACTATAACGCGATTTGAGGATATTCTGGCTTGGCAAAAAGCGAGAGAATTGGCCATCGCAGTATATAAGCTTTCAAGAAATGGAGATTTTGCCAAAGATTTTGATTTACGCGGTCAAATACGCCGGGCAGCCGTATCCGCAATGTCCAATATAGCCGAAGGCTATGCGCGACGCAGTGACAAGGAATTCGCTAATTTTTTAAACATCGCACATGGGTCACTCGGCGAGGTGCAAAGTCAGCTTTATCTGGCCACAGACCTAGACTATATAGGCACAGCAGATTTCGCAAAACTATACGCGCTTGCAGATGAAGCAAGCCGTCTGTCTGCAAAATTTGCCAAGTTTCTTCATAGTACGAAAAATAATATCAGAGTCCCAAACTCCAAGACTCCCGGACGCTAGACTCTGAGACTCTTTAATTATGCGCTGGTCTTATATCATACCCCGGTTTACCCTGTTGGCCCTTGTGTGGGCTTTCTTTTATTTCGCCTTTGACCCCATATTGAAGTGGGCAATGATAAAGGGTCTGGAAAAAGGCGCCAAGGCCAAAGTGGAAATTGCGGACGTAAAAACCTCTTTTCTGCCTCCGGCGCTGCGCATAAGCGCATTGGCAGTAGCCGATTCAAAAGAGGAGTATAAGAACCTCTGTGAATTTTCCGCGCTGGATCTTAAAATAGAAGGCAGGCCGCTGCTGGAAAAGAAATTCATAATAGACAAGGCTTCTCTTTCCGGCCTGAAGTTCGGCACGGTCCGCAAGACCTCCGGGAAGTTATTCCTGGCAAAGGAAGAAACACCCGAGTTTGTAAAAGAACTGGGCGACTCCTCTAAAAATTTCGCCCTGGACAGGGCCGCCGACATAAAAACCGACGCCATAAGTTCCTATAAAGTTGACCCGGATTCCCTGGAGTCGGTAAAACTTGCCAAAGAGCTGGAACAGAAATACAACGAGGACTACAAGGCTCTTTCCGCAAAAGCGGATTTTCAGAAATATCAGGCCCGCATGGACGCCCTTAAGGCGGATTATGAAAAAGCCAAAGGCGAAAGCAACCCGCTGAAAAAGGCGGGGGACTACGCCAAAGCGGGCAAAGAACTGAAAAAGCTTTCGGAAGATTTCAAGAAAGACCGCGCGGAAATAGAGAAAACCCTGGCCGACGCTAAAAACTCAATAAAAGCTATTGAGGAAGCACGCAGAAGAGATACATCCTCCGTAATGGCAAAACTTAAACTGCCGTCTCTTGATAAAGCCTCCCTTGCCAGAATGCTTGCCGGCCCGGTTGTGGCGGCAAATACCGAAAAAGCCTGGAAATGGCTGGCCATCGCGCGCAAATATATGCCGCAAAGCGCCAACGCAAAAGCGCTCGCCAACGAGGCGGCACGGGGCCGCGTAGTGCATTTTCCCAGGGAAAAAACATGGCCGTCTTTCCTTATTAAAGAAATGTCGCTTTCCGGCGAATTGGGCCTTGAAGAGCCCCTGGACTATAACGGCAGTATTGAAGGCATAACCACCCAGCCCAAACTCTACGGCAAGCCGCTGACCGCGGAGATAAAAGGCCGCAAGGGAGCCCGGGCGCTTTATTTCTCAGCCCGTGCCGACGCCTCAGGGGACGCCCTTAAAACAAAGACCTCCCTGAAATATTCCGGCATGGCCGTTAACGGCTTTAAACTAGGCTCGGAAAATTCCATTTCCGTGGATGTCAAAGGCACAGGGGCTTTTAAAGGGGATTTTACCACTGAGGGCACGGCGCTCCGGGGCTTTGCCGTGTTTAACATTACCGGCGCTTCCTTCCTGCCTAAAGCCGACGCGGTGAAAGCCGCCCCGGTAAAAGACGCGCTGCTTGGCGCCTTTAATTCTCTGAACTCCGCTTCTATAGAAGCGGATATCTCCGGCACTCTTACGTCCCCGAAATTCTCTGTTGATACCGATCTGGCCAAAGCCCTTTCTGCCGCGTTCTCCAAAACCCTGGGCTCCGAAGTGAAAAAAGCCGAAGAAGAAGCCGCTAAAAAAGTTGACGCGGCCCTTGAGCCTTACCGTAAAAAACTGGACTCGCTGACCTCCGCGAAAGAAACCGAGCTTAAAGAAAAGCTGGGCGCGGGAGAAAAGTCCATAGGTTCATTCAGCGACGGCATGCTGAAAAATCTCAAAGAAAAAGCCGCTCCCGGCGGCCTTAAACTGCCGAAATTCA
Source organism: Elusimicrobia bacterium GWA2_51_34 (assembly GCA_001799565.1). Taxonomy (GTDB): domain Bacteria; phylum Elusimicrobiota; class Elusimicrobia; order Elusimicrobiales; family UBA9959; genus UBA9634. The sequence continues at coordinate 77,505 of MGTS01000042.1, forward strand.
AATTATAAGACAGGCTGAAGGCTTAAGGCTGATGACTTAAAGGCTGCAGGTTTTTCGGCATGCTTTCCCCCAACTCTTCCTTCAGCCTTTCTTGCTTACTCCTATTACCGTACCTAAGGGGACACCGCCTGGCAATAGTTTTCAAGTATGAATTTGGCGGTTGCAGACGACATTTTTTGGGTTTTGCACGCATCCGAGTTGGGCGGACACAGGCGCGCGATGGGATGGCCGGCCGCAACATATCGCGGACAAACCGGACATATGTTTTCAAGGGTTTTTAATATCTGCTTTTTCTTTTCATCCTGCAGCGTTTCAAAAAACTTCGCCGCGTCTTCTTTCATACGGCCGGCGAGGGTGCGGGTAGGGTAAACCAGGCTTAATTTAGGCTTGCAAAGCCTGGTCCAGGAATCAGGAAGCGCTTCCGAATCTCCGTAAAGAGTTTCCACGCGGCTTAGCACACGGCCGCGCGCGGCCGGTGGAGCCGGAATTGTGGGGGAATATTTGCTGTGCGAGGTAAACCCGCCGTAAAGGTCATATTTGGAAACGCAGGCGTCAATATCTGGATAGAATTTTTCTTTTTGGGGGCCGGTAACAAAGCCGCCCCGGGCGTCGCCTTCTCCGATAAAGAAAAAACCGAGCACTGCCGGTTGCGTGAGATTTATAAAAACAGAATCAGGCGTCAGGTCCCGATATATCTCAATTTCAGCCCGGGGATAAAGCGCGCCCAGGCTCCGGCTCAGGAAGGCGGGAATATCGGAGCAGGTATTCAAAGTTACTGAATCCTTGTATTTTGATTTTTTCGGCAGCGAACAATTTCCGGCGAAAATCAGGAACCTGCCCTGGGAGCAAAAATCAATTGCCTCCTTTTTTTGAGACGCCGCTTTATCCACATAAAACTGGGCGGAACCGGACGCCGTCAGGGAAAGTAAAACTATCATTATTAATTTTTTCATACAAATCCTTTAATAACCTTTTCCACAGCCGACTCCAGCGCTTTTACAGTATCGCTCTCTTTGCGGGTAAGCGCGAAGATCTCGCCCCTGTCGGCCGCCTCCACCATCGCGGGGTCAAAAGGCACGCTCCCTAAAAACGGAACGCCCAGTTCTTTTGCGGCCGCGGCCCCGCTGCCGGCCTTGAATAAATTTATATCTTTCGCGCAATGCGGGCATTTAAAGGCGGCCATGTTTTCCAGCACGCCCAGCACGGGGATACTTAAAGCTTTAAGAAAATTCACGGCCTTCATGGAGTCAAGCAGGGCCACATCCTGGCCGGTGGTCACAATTATCCCGCCGCTCAGACACGGTATAAGCTGGCATATAGTCAGAGGTTCGTCACCGGTGCCGGGGGGGGAGTCTATAATCAGATAATCCAGCTCTCCCCAAACCACATCAGCCAGAAATTGTTTTACAACATTCATTTTCATCGGGCCGCGCCAGATCACAGGTTTACGGCTTTCAGGCAGAAACGACCCCATTGACATGAGGGTAAAACCCGGCTTTATTTCAACAGGCCGGATACTTTTGCCGTCCGACTCCGGCGCGCGCCCCTCTACCCCGGCCATTTTTGCCATGGAGGGGCCGTGCATGTCTATATCCAGAAGCCCCACCTTATTTCCCCCGGCGTGAAGCAAAGCCGCGAAACTTAAAGCCGCCGAACTCTTGCCGACGCCGCCCTTATTGCTCAGTACAAGAATCTTGCGTTTAATTTTTGTAAGCCGCTCTCTTATTCTGGAGGCGCTTTCGTCAATAATCACTTTATGCATAAATTCTCCGCTGCCGGTTTTAAGAGTATAGCACCGTATGCAAAGGAAATCAACGCGGCTCCCGGAACCCGAAAAAATACGGCGTTTTTGTTATAATGTTTTCATACGTAGCGCTCAGATCCGGGCCAGAGGAGCCTTTTCAAGAATGAAATCCATACAAACAGCTGACGCGGCCGTCTCCGCCATAAAAGACGGCTCCACCGTAATGGTAGGCGGCTTCATGAGCTGCGGCAACCCTTTCACGCTTATTGACGCGTTAATCAATAAAGGCTCAAAGAACCTCACCCTTATTACCAGCGACACGGGCTACCCGGAAGTGGGAGTGGGCCGCCTGATCTGCCAGAACAGGGTAAAAAATCTGATAGCGTCACATATAGGCACGAACCCGGTATCGGGCCAGAAAATGAATTCGGGCGAAATGAAGGTCACGCTGGTGCCGCAGGGTACGCTGGCGGAACGTATGCGGGCCAAAGGCGCTGGGCTCGGCGGGGCGCTTACGCCAACCGGCCTTGGCACGGAAGTTGAAAAAGGCAAACAAAAACTTTCCATAGAGGGCAAAGACTACCTGCTGGAGCTGCCGCTGGGCGCGGACTTCGCCCTTATAAAAGCCGAAGTCTGCGACAAATACGGAAACTGTTTCCTGCCTATGGCCACCAAAAATGCCGCCGTGATGATGGCCATGGCCGCGGACTACGTGGCGGTTGAAGCCGACAAGATAGTGGAACCCGGCGAGCTTGACCCGGAAAAAGTCACCATTCCCGGGGTTTTTATTTCGGTTATAGTGAAGGCCGTGCTCCCGGCTTCCAACCTGCGGCCCGGCTGACCGGAGAAAATTTATGGACGAGAAGGAACTTAAAAGGGTACGGGTGGTGAAACGCATAGCGCAGGAGCTTCCTGACGGAGCGCTGGTGAACCTGGGCATAGGCATGCCCACGCTGGTGGCCGACTACATACCGGCCGGCCGCAAAATACTGCTGCAGTCCGAGAACGGATTTATAGGCCTGGGCCCGCAACCGCAGAAAGGTAAAGAAGACCCGCGGCTGGTGAACGCGGGGGGGCTTGCGGTATCAATAGTGCCGGGCGGCTGTTTTTTTGACTCGTCCATGTCTTTTGCCATCATACGCGGCGGCCACGTTGACTACACCGTGCTGGGGGCGCTGGAAGTGGATGAGCAGGGCAACCTTGCCAACTACATGATACCTGGTAAAATGGTGCCCGGCATGGGCGGTGCCATGGACCTTGTGGCGGGAGCCAGGAACGTGATAGTATCCATGGAGCACGTTAATAAGAACGGCGCTCCTAAAATTTTAAAAAAATGCACCCTGCCGCTTACAGCAGTAGGTGAAGTGGACCTTATAGTGACCGATATGGCTTTTATACGGGTCACGAAAAAAGGCCTGGTGCTTGAAGAGATAGCGGAAAACACCACGGTGGAAGAAGTGATAAAAAACACCGGAGCGAAGCTGCACGTAGCCGGCACTCTCCGCAGGTTCTGACGTTTTATTGACTCTAAAAGCGGGCTTGTGATAAGATTGTAAACATCCCCACGCCGGCCGCAAGTCCGTCTGAAAACAGCAGGCCGGGAGATATACTTCAGGGAGGTTCCAGCATGGCCAAAAAATACCGGATAGCATGGCTTCCCGGCGACGGCGTAGGCGTTGAAGTAATGGAAGCCGCAAGAATAGTGCTTGACCGCGTTGAGCTTGACGCCGACTATATACACGGCGATATCGGCTGGGACTTCTGGCGCAAAGAAGGGGACGCTTTCCCCGCCCGCACCATTGAACTTTTAAATAACGTGAACGCCGCTATGTTCGGCGCCATCACTTCCAAACCGGTGAAGACAGCCGAGACGGAACTGATACCCGCGCTGCAGGGCAAGGGCCTGGTCTACCGCTCGCCCATAGTGCGCATGAGGCAGCTGTTTGACCTTTATATCTGCCTGCGGCCCTGCAAGGCCTACCCGAAGAACCCGCTAAACTACAAAGAGGGCATAGACATAGTGGTTTTCCGCGAGAACACCGAGGACCTTTACGCGGGAGTGGAATTTAATACCGTGCCGGACAAGCTGCGCGACACACTTGCCGAACTCGCGCCCGCCTTCAAGGCTTTTAAAGGCCTGAAAAGCGACGAATACGCTATTTCATGCAAGATAAACACGAAGAAAGGTTCGGAGCGCATCGCCAGGGCCGCGTTTGAATTCGCGCGCAAGTTCGGCCGCAAAAAAGTCACGGTGGTACACAAGGCGAATGTTGTGCGCGCGACCGACGGGCTTTTCCTTGAAATGGCGAAAACCGTGGCAAAGGATTACCCCGAGATAAAGATGGATGACGCCAACATTGACGCCATGACCATGTGGCTTCTTAAAAACCCGTTCAACTACGACGTGCTGGTGGCGCCGAACCTTTATGGCGACATCATCTCGGACCTGAGCGCGCAGATGGTGGGGGGGCTGGGCTTCGGCTGCTCAGCCAATATCGGTGATAAGCTGGGAGTATTTGAACCTTCCCACGGCTCGGCGCCCAAGTACGCGGGCCAGTACAAGGTAAACCCGATAGCCACTATCCTTGCCGCCAAGATGATGCTTGACTGGCTGGGCGAGACCGCCAAGGCGAAGGATATTGAGGACGCTACTGCCCGTGTAATACTTGAGGGTAAAGTGCGCACCTACGACATGGGCGGCTCCGCGACTACTCTTGAGATGGCGCGTGCCATAGCGGATAAATGCGGCGTAGCCCCGGCGCGCAAATGAGTACGCGCAATTCGCCGCGCATCCTCCTGCACGAGGTCGGCCCGCGCGACGGCCTGCAAGTGGAGAAGGCAGTAGTCCCAATTGAAAAGAAAGAGGCCTGGCTCCGGGACCTGATGGCATCCGGCCTGGACATCATCCAGGTAGGCTCTTTCGTCCATCCTGAAAAAGTCCCGCAAATGGCGGATACGGACGAGCTCTTTCGCCGGCTCACCGCCGGAAAGGTTTCCTCCGCCATCCTTTCGGGGCTGGCGCTTAATGAGAAAGGGCTGGAGCGGGGGCTTGCCTGCGGAGTTGAGATGTTCTGTATGGGCGCTTCGGCCAGCGAGACCCACAGCCGAAAGAACACCGGCATGGGAACCGAAGAATCCACGAAGCGCATTATAAGCGCGGCCAAAACCGCCGCAGCCGCCGGCAAAAAAGTGCAGGTCTCGGTTCAATCCGCGTTCGGCTGCGGCTTTGAAGGGCCTATTTCCGAAGAGCGCGTGCTGAATATGGTTCGCGCATACCTGGAAGCGGGCCTGCGAAATATCAGTCTGGCCGATACCGCGGGACACGCCAATCCGGCGCAGGTAGAGCGCCTTTTCGGCGCTGTTTTAAAAATGGACAAAGACATTGAATGCGCCTGCCACTTCCATAACACCTACGGGCTGGGAATGGCGAACATGTTTGCGGCTATGCGCGCCGGAGTGGTTTCTTTTGAAACTTCCTTCGCGGGGCTAGGCGGCTGCCCCTTCACAAAGGTTGCCGCCGGAAACGTGGCCACCGAAGATTTCGCGCACGCCCTTCAAAGGGAGAGGCTGCGCGTGGACGTGAACCTGGACCGTCTTATAGCCGTTGCCCGCGACGCGGCCGCGCATTTCGGCCGAGATCTGCAGGGTTTTGTGTATAAGACCGGGGCCATTGGGAAAGTGGCGAGTGGCTAGTGATAAGTGGTCAGAATATTGAAGTGAACAAAACTCTTACTGACTCGCCACTCGCCACTAATCACCAGCCACTGACTTTCAAGGAGTAATATGGGTGAACAGATCCTTTCCGGAGTGCGGGTGCTTGACCTCACTAACGTGCTGTCGGGACCTTTCGCCACGCTGCACCTGGCGCTGCTTGGCGCGGAAGTTATAAAGATAGAGAACCCGAAAGACGGCGACCTGGCCCGCAAGCTGGGAGTAAAGCCGGCCTTGAATGAACAACTGATGGGCACAAGTTTCCTGGCACAGAACGCCAATAAAAAATCGGTAACCTTGAACACCAAAACCCCCGAAGGCAAAGAAATATTCAAGAAGCTGGTGAAAACCGCGGACGTGCTGGTGGAAAATTTCCGGCCCGACGTGATGGGGCGCCTGGGGCTCGGCTATAAGACCCTGGCTGAGATAAATCCGCGCCTGATCTATTGCTCCATATCGGGTTTCGGCCAGACCGGCCCCGACGCTTTTAAACCCGCTTACGACCAGATCATCCAGGGCCTTAGCGGGGTGATGGACATCAACGGGGATGAGCGCCTGAACCCGTTGCGCGCCGGGTTCCCGGTATGCGATACGGTGGGGGGGCTTAACGCCGCTTTTGCCATAATGGCGGCCCTCTATCACCGCGAACGCAGCGGCAGGGGGCAACTTATAGACATAGCCATGATAGATTCTATCATGCCGCTCATGGGCTGGGTGGCGGCAAACCTGCTCATTGCCGGCCAGAAGCCGGTGCCCATGGGAAACGACAACTTTACGGCCGCCCCTTCGGGGACGTTCAAAACGAAGGACGGCTACATGAACGTGGCCGCCAACAAGCAGGAACAGTGGGAATCTCTCTGCGACGCAGCCGGGGTACCGCAACTGAAGACGGACCCGCGCTTCGAGAAACGCGACATCCGCAAGAAGAACCGCAAGCTTCTGACACCGCTCCTGGAAGAAAAATTCGTTCAGCGCCCTACGGCGGAGTGGGTGGACCTCCTTAACGCTAAAAACGTGCCCAGCGGCGCTATTCTAAGCCTTGGCGACGCGCTGAACCAGCCGCAGATAAAGCACCGGGCAATACTGAAAGAAGTAACGGCCGAGGGCATAGGCACCCTGAAGCTGTTCGGCCTTGCGGCCCAGTTTTCCGACACCCCGGGCGAACTTAATGCCCCGCCCCCGCGCCTTTCAGCCCACACGGCGGAGATACTGGCCGGCCTCGGCGTCACAGAAACCGAGCTGGCTGGCTTGAAAGCCAAAGGAGTTGTGTAGGACATAGGAAAGCAAATAGTAAGAAAGTAAATAGTGAATAGTAAACAGTTGAGTTTTTCCATTTATTATTATTCACTGTTCGCTCATCAAGGGAGAATTGTTATGGCAATGACCTATGTGCAGAAGCTGCTCGCTAAGGCGAGCGGACAGGCAAGCGCCGCGGTGGGCAACGTGCTTGAGCCGGAAGTCAGCCTTGCGATGTCGCACGAGAACGGCGCGCTGGTGATAAACCAATTTGACGAGATCTATAAAGGCACGGGCCGCGAAGCGAAGGTGTGGAACCCCGGCCGTATAGCCATTATTTTTGATCACCGCGTGCCGGCGGAATCTTCCAAAACCGCGGGTAACCAGAAGAAAATACGCGAGTTCGTGGAAAAACAGGGAATAAAGAAATTCCACGACATCCGCGGAGACATCGGGGGCATCTGCCACCAGATACTGCCCGAGAACGGTTATGTGCGGCCCGGACAGGTGCTGGTAGGAACCGATTCCCACACCACCACGCACGGCGCGCTGGGAGCTTTCTCCTTCGGCATAGGCGCCACGGAAATGGCCTCCGTGTGGGCGCTTGGCAGGATACTTAACGTTGAAGTGCCGGCAACCATCAAGGTGGTGGTAAACGGAAAACTGCCGAAACACGTATACGCAAAGGACCTGATACTTCACATTATAGGCCGGCTGACAGCGCAGGGCGCCAATTACAAGGTGCTGGAATTTCACGGCGACACCATCCGCAACATGTCCACCTCCGGACGCCTGGTGCTTTGCAACATGAGCGTTGAAGCGGGCGCAACCTCCGGGCTGGTCCCGCCCGACGAAGAAACGCTGCGCTATCTTCGCGAAGAAGCAGGCGTAACGGAGCAGGTGGAGGTTTTCGGACCGGACCCCGACGCCGTATACGAACAGGTACTTGAGATAAAAGCCTCAAAGCTGGAGCCCCAGATAGCCTGCCCGCACGCGGTGGACAATGTGAAACCGATCGGAGAAGTGGCAGGCAAGAAGCTCAACCAGATAGTTATTGGCTCCTGCACCAACGGCCGCCTGGACGACCTTAAAGTAGCGGCGAAGATCCTGAAAGGGCGCCGCGTGGCGGACGGCACGCGCATGCTGGTGTTCCCGGCGTCGTGGCGCATTTATCACAAAGCCATGGACCTGGGCTATGTACAGGCGCTGTCCCGCGCGGGCGCCGTGGTATGCAACCCCGGCTGCGGGCCGTGCCTGGGCATACACCAGGGTGCGCTGGCCGACAACGATGTGGCTCTGGCAACCACTAACCGCAATTTCAAGGGACGCATGGGCAACCCAAAAGCTGAAGTATACCTATGCTCGCCCGCGGTAGCGGCGGCCAGCGCCATTACAGGTGTAATAACGGATCCCCGGGAAGCGGGAAGATAGAATGTAGAAGGTAGAATATAGAATGTGGGAGGTGGAAAATATATATTCCATTCCCCGGAGGTAATTTATATATGACGATTAAAAAAGTGGTTTTAAAACTCGGCGACGACGTTTCCACCGACATAATCTACCCGGGACGGTTCATGGCCACGGTGCTGCCCACCGAAACGCCGCAGTTCGCTTTTGCCGACAATACGGATTTCAACCGCAGGCTGAAGGCGGGAGAAATACTCTCCGGCAGCGCCATTGCGGCCGGCAAGAACTTCGGCTGCGGTTCCTCAAGGGAGCAGGCGGTCTCCTGCCTTAAGGGCTACAACCTGATGATAGTCGCGCGCGATATCTCGCGCATCTTTCTGCAGAGCGCCATCAACCTGGGGCTTAATATCATCATCTGCCCGGAAATAGAAGCCGCCGAAGGCGACGAGCTTGAAGAAGACGGCGGGAAGATCATTAACCGCACTTCGGGAAAATCATTCGCGGTAACCCCGCTTCCGAAAGCGCGCCAGGCCATTATAGACGCGGGAGGGCTTATACCGTACACCCGCAAATTACTGGGAGCGACAGCAAACCGCTAGCAGGCTAGTATGCGGGTATGCTTTTTTTAGCGCCTACTAGCTTACAGGCCTACCGGCATTATCGCTTCATACATCCTGAGGAGAACACACCATGAAACACACACTTATTAAAACCGAAATACCAGGGCCGAAAAGCAGGGAACTGACCGCAAGAAGAAAAGCCTGCGTAGCTTCCCCGATGGAATCGCTTGCCCCGTTCTATATAAAAACCGGACACGGCGCCATGGTTGAAGATGTGGACGGCAACAGGTTCCTGGATTTTACCGGCGGCTGGGGCTGCCTTGTAACGGGGCATTGCCCCAAAGAAGTTGTTGAGGCTGTAAAATCTCAGGCCGGAAATTTCCTGCACTCGGATTTCACCGTGGTCCCGTACGAATCCTGGATAGAGTTGTCCGAAATGCTGGTTAAAAAAACCCCGGGAAAATCCGACAAAGCCGCGGCATTCTTCAACAGCGGAGCGGAAGCGGTTGAAAACGCGGTCAAAATAGCGCGGGGCGCCACACGGAGAAGGAGCATAGTGGTTTTTGAGGGGGCCTTCCACGGGCGCACGGTGCTCACAATGACCATGACGCAGCGGCCGATGCCGTATAAATATATCTTCGGCACCGCGCCGGACGTGTACCGGCTGCCGTACCCGAATCCCCGTAAAAACAGATATTTGCCGGAGGATTTTGAAAGATTGCTGCTGGAGACTGTGTGCCCTGAAGACGTAGCGGCTGTAATAATAGAGCCTATTCAGGGCGAAGGCGGCTTTAACGTTCCGCCTGAAGGTTTCCTTCAGGAGATACGCAGGGTAACCGCGAAATACGGAGTTCTAATGGTAGCGGACGAAGTGCAGTCGGGCTACGGCAGGACCGGCAAGTTTTTCGCCATTGAAAACTGGGGCGTGGAACCCGACCTGATAACGCTTGGAAAATCTATCGCGGCGGGGCTGCCGCTCTCGGCCGTGGTCGGAGATAAAAAATATTTTGATCTGCTGCCGAAAAGTTCTATAGGCAGCACTTTCGGCGGGAACCCTGTGGCATGCGCGGCGGCTGTTGAAGTAATTAAAACTATAGACAGGGAAAAATTGCTGGAGAGAGCCCTTTACCTGGGGAAAATAATAAGGCGAAGGTTTGAAGGACTGAAGGAAAAATATCCCGAGATAAAAGAGGTGCGGGGAATCGGCGCGATGCTGGCGATAGAATTTATTAAAGATGAAGAAACCTGGTCGCCGGACACCGAAACATGCCAGAAGGTAATACAGGAAGCCCGCAACAACGGGGTAATTCTCGCGGGCGCGGGACTGAACAAAAATGTCATCCGCCTGCTGCTCCCGCTTGTGATAACGGACGAACAACTGGCTGAGGGACTTGACATAATTGACAAGGCAGTCGCGCGCGTCACGAAAAAACAGCCTGAGAGAGCAAAAACAAAAAAGTAGTTTTTTTTTATCTCAGGGCAAAAACGGCAAACACCGATCAGCTAGGGGGAACGAAACGATATATGAAAAATGAGAAAATTGTGGGTGTACAGTTTAAACCGGGCAGAAAACATTGCCTTTTCGCCCTGGTGGCGGCTTTCCTTTGCTTCCACCCTCGGCCCCTGGGCTCGGAAACACTTACCCTTAGCACATACTATCCGGCTCCTTATGGCGGTTATGTCGCTATCCTGACCACCGGCGGTACGGCCGCAAGTCCTGTAAACACCGTGCTTGCCCGCGACGGAGGAAAGGTGGGTATCGGGACGGTGTCCCCGGCCTCCAAGCTCTCGGTCTCAGGCGGTATTCAAATGGGAGATGACACCGCGGCCTGCACCGCAAGCAAGAATGGCACCCTGCGGTGGCACGCAGGGGTAGTTGAGGTCTGTGCCGGGACCGTATGGACGTACGTCACCTCCTTGCCCGACTGCAACAACGCTGGCTTCCCGGAAAATTCCACCAATAGGCCATGCAATGCGCCTGTTTACCGCTGCCCCATGGTGTACACAGCTGTCGGGGGGTGGTCGGTACCGGCCTCCTGGTCAGGGATCGAATTCCAATGCAATGGCCAGATTCAGATGGAGGCGACGTGCATGGTTATAATTTCCAATTTGTGTCGGAATTACCTATGCACACCGGTAGGAAAGAGTCCACTGTATTGAGCCTATTTCATAAAACAGGAACAGAGGAGGCTTAATGACTAAATGGCTTGTTTTGATCACTGTGGCGTTATTCGTGGTCCTGGTCGCCCTGCAACTAGTGCAGCAAAAAAGCCAGGGCGATAGTTCCCTGTCGCCGCAAACCATCCACTCTGAACCGATAGGCGTGCTCCTGCCCCAGGGCGCCTCCAACTACGCGGGAACCGATATGTTGGCGAAGAAGGAATACTTTCCCGTTTCGCAGAGTTTGGCGCCGACGCCCGCTGCCATGAAAACAGATGACAATACCGGGCTGAGCGCGGATTATCTGAAACGGATTAAACAGGACCAGAAAAAGTTGGTAAAGGAACAAATGAAGATGTTGCAGGCGGCAATGAAAAATACCCAAAAAAATAAGACTAAAACAGACTAAAACGGCGCTTCGCCCAACGCCGGACTTTATGCGTGGTGAACTGTTGATAAAAAAAGAGGCTTGATTGGCTAGTAAAACGCTGATAATTCACCTTATAACACGGATTGAGCCGGATGACGCGGCGCGCATGTTCTTGACAGTGCCGCTTACCAGGCCAAAAGCAGCCGGGTAATTATAGCGGGCGCGGGACTGAACAAAAATGTCATCCGCCTGCTGCTCCCGCTTGTGATAACGGACGAACAACTGGCTGAGGGACTTGATATAATTAATAAGGCGGTAGCGCGCGTCACAAAAAAACAGCCTGAGAGAGCAAAAACAAAAAAGTAGTTTTTTCTTAACTCAGGGCAAAAACGGCAAACACCGATCAGCTAAGGGGAACGACATATGAAAAATGAAAAAATTGTGGGTGTACAGTTTAAACCGGGCAGAAAACATTGCCTTTTCGCCCTGGTGGCGGCTTTCCTTTGCTTCCACCCTCGGCCCCTGGGCTCGGAAACACTTACCCTTAGCACATACTATCCGGCTCCTTATGGCGGTTATGTCGCTATCCTTACCACCGGCGGCTCGGCCACAAATCCTGTAAACACAGTGCTTGCCCGCGACGGAGGAAAGGTGGGTATCGGGACGGTGTCCCCGGCCTCCAAGCTCTCGGTCTCAGGCGGTATTCAAATGGGAGATGACACCGCGGCATGCACCGGAAGCAAGAATGGCACCCTGCGGTGGCACGCAGGGGCGGTTGAGGTCTGTAAGGGGGGTGTATGGACGGCATCCACCGGCTCCTTGCCCAACTGCGACAACGCTCTCACCCCGGACTATTCCACCAATAAGCCGTGCAATGCGCTTATTTACCGCTGCCCCGAGGTGTACACTGCAAACGGGCGGGCAAGCGGGGATTGGGCCAATTTCCAATGCCTTGGCCAGATTCAGATGGCACCGACGTGTCTGGTTATAGTTTTCCCTGAGTTCCAGAGTTACCCATGCGATCCGGCAGGAAGGAGTCCGCTGTATAATTTTTGATAAAACAGGAACGGAGGAGGATTAATGACTAAATGGCTTGTTTTAATCACTGTGGCGTTATTCGTGGTCCTGGTCGCCCTGCAGCTAGTGCAGAAAAAAAGCCAGGACGATATTTCCCTGTCGCCGCAAACTATCCACTCTGAACCCATAGGCGTGCTCCTGCCTCAGGGCGCCTCCAACTACGCGGGAACCGATATGTTGGCAAAGGAGGAATACTTTCCCGTTTCGCAGAGTTTGGCGCCGGCGCCCGCTGCCATGAAAACAGACGAAAATACCGAACTGAGCATGTATTATCTGAAACAGATTAAACAGGACCAGAAAAAGTTGATAAAGGAACAAATGAAGATGTTGCAGGCGGCAATGAAAAATTTTAAAAAAAAATAAGGCTAAGACAGGCTAATACGGCGCTTCGCCCAACGCCGGACTTTATGCGTGGTGATCTGTTGACAAAAAAGGAGGCTTGATTGACTGGTAAAACGCTGATAATTCACCTTATAACACGGCTTGAGCCGGATGACGCGGCGCGCAATGTTCTTGACAGCGCCGCTTACCAGGCCAAAAGCAGCCGGGTAATTATAGCGGCGGGGCCGTGCTCCGCCGCGCTTGAATTGCCGGAAGGCGTGCAATACATGGAAATACCCGGGTTAAAAAAGATAATGTCGCCTTTAAGCGATTTGAAAGTTTTTCTTGAGCTGAAAAAGATATTTGCAAAGTTTGAACCCGGCGTAATACACACGCACGCTTCAAAAGCCGGTTTTTTGGGACGCCTGGCCGCCATGGCCTACAACCGCGCGGCGGATAAAAAAGCCGTGGTAGTGCACACGCCGCACGGCCATCTGCTCTACGGTTATTGCGGCCCTTTAAAAACATTTATGTTCAAACTCGCCGGACGCCTGGCCGCGCGCTGGACGGACCGCTTTATAGCCCTCACGCGGGGGGAACTTGAAGAATCCGTGGCGGCGGGCATAGGCTCGCGCGAAAAATGGGCGGTTATACACAGCGGCGTGCGCTTTACGCCCAGGGAGGTTGACAGGAAAGCGGTCCGAAAGGAAATAGGCATTGAACCCGATGAAATAGTAGTGGGCACGGCGGCCGGATTGGAACCGATAGAGGGCGTTGAATATTTTATAAGGGCGGCTAAAATCCTGACTGACAAGGAAAAAAACAGAAAACTCCGCTTTCTTATAGTGGGCGGCGGAAGGCTTGAACCTGAGCTGCGCGCCCTGGCCGGCCGGTTTGGCCTTGGAGAAAAAATAATTTTTACCGGCTTCCAGAAAGATATTTTTCGTTATCTTTGCGTTATGGACCTCTACATCCAGCCATCTCTGAACGAAGCCATGGGACGTTCGGCCCTGGAGGCGCAATACGCCCGCCTGCCGGTGATAGCTTCAAAGGTCTGCGGCCTGCAGGATACGGTTAAAGACGGAGAAACCGGAATTCTGACGCCTCCGGCCGACGCGGACGCGCTCGCCGACGCGGCGGAAACCCTGCTTAAGAACGAAACCAGAAGACGGACCATGGGCGAGGCCGCGCGCCGCTGGGTAATGCAAAAAGACTATACCGGCTACACGCAGTTCAGTGTGGAAGCAATGAACATCTCGCTCAAAAACTTCTACGGCAAAATGGCGTAGCGGTCAAAGCGCCCGGCATCCTGCCGGACCCGGATTGCGGACCATATAAAAACGTAAAAGGGCTGAAATTTTTTTATCAAAAATGGATTCTTGCGCCGATTTTTTTGATATACTTTAAGCACAGGCTTTTTACAACATCGGCCTCCGGCAGCCCGACACATAGGGGCAGGGCAAAGCGTGGAGGGGGCAGGTTACAGAGTAAGGAGTTTCTTACTTCTGCACCATCTACACTCTAAGCTAACCCCTCTACCCTTTCTCAACTACCCGCCGAGCTCTGCCAGCCGCGCAACAAAATCCTGGGTGAATGCCGCTATAACACCCGCCTTATATCAAGCCTGGGAGGTTATAATGCCTAAAATGGAAGTGGAAATTGATAAGTGCAAGGGCTGCTACCTGTGTATACAGGTTTGCCCGAAAAAGTGCATTGAAAAATCCGGCACATTCTCTAAAACAGGCTATTATCCGGCCATGAACTCCAGGGAAGGCTGTTGCATAGCGTGCCAAAGCTGCGCCCGCATATGCCCGGACCTGGCGATAAAGGTGTATAAATAGGGGCTGCGAAAAAAGTCAGCAGCCCCTTGATTACAGTGATAGTAGAACGATTACAGTGATAAAACAATAGTTTTGGAAATTTGATATTCCTTATTATTGTATCCATACTCTTCCCCATCGCTGTAATCTCTCTTTAATCACTGTAATCATTTCCAAGGAGATCACAATGTCTGAAAAAAAGTTAATGAAAGGCAATGAGGCCCTGGCCGAAGGCGCGCTGCGCGCCGGCTGCAGATTTTTCGCCGGGTATCCGATAACGCCGCAAAACGAAGTGCCCGAATATATGTCGTGGCGCCTGCCGCAGGTGGGCGGAGCTTTCGTGCAGTCCGAATCGGAAGTGGCGGCTATAAACATGATCTACGGCGCCGCGGCCACCGGCAAGCGCACAATGACTTCTTCTTCCAGCCCCGGCATCAGCCTGAAGCAGGAAGGAATATCCTATTGCGCCGGCGCTGATCTGCCTTTTTTAATAGCCAACGTGATGCGCGGCGGCCCGGGGTTGGGCAATATAGCGGGCGCGCAGGGCGACTACTGGCAGTCCACCCGCGGCGGCGGACACGGCGATTATCGCCTGTTCGTTATGGCGCCTAACGGCGCGAATGAAATGGGTAATTTTCCGCACAAGTGCTACGAGGTGGCTTTCAAATACAGAATACCGGCCCTGATGCTGGCCGACGGAATTATAGGCCAGATGATGGAGCCGGTGGAATTTACAAACGCTGAAATTGACATTAAAACGCTTAAAGAGCCTGACTGGGCGCTCGGCGTTAACAATGGGCGGGCCAAGCGCATAGTAAAATCCTACGACCTGCGGGAAGGCTGCCTTGAAAAAATGGTTCTGGAACGCGTGAAGCGTTACAGGCAGATAGAGGAAAACGAAGTACTCTATGAAGAAAGGATGATTGAAGACGCCGAACTTGCCATAGTGGCCTACGGCACTTCCGCCCGGGTTTCAATGGCGGCGGTAAAAATGGCACGCGAGAAGGGGCTTAAAGTCGGGCTTTTCCGGCCCATCACGCTTTGGCCTTATCCTAAAAAACGCCTGGTTGAGCTTTCAGGAAAAATAAAGAAGTTCCTCACTGTAGAGATGAGCCTTGGGCAGATGGTGGAAGACGTGCGCCTGTCACTTAACGGCCGAAGCGAGGTTTACCTGCATTCAAAGCCCGGCGGCTCGGTTATAACCGCCGAAGAAGTGCTTGCCACCATTGAAGGCGTAATGAAAAAAGGAGCAAAAGAATATGCAGCTATTAAATAAAAGGCCGGAATCCCTGCTGGACGTAAAAATGCATTACTGTCCGGGCTGCGGACACGGCACTATACACCGCCTTATAGCCGAAGCGATGGATGAACTGGGCATACGCGGCCGCGCCATAGGCATCGCGCCGGTCGGCTGCGCGGTGTTTGCCGATGTTTATTTCAACTGCGACATGATACAGGGCGCGCACGGGCGCGGCCCGGCCGAAGCCACGGGCTTAAAGCGCGCTAAACCAGAGACTATAGTCTTTTCCTACCAGGGAGACGGCGATCTTGCCTCCATCGGCATGGCGGAAATAGTGCACGCCGCCATCCGTTCGGAGAATATCACGGTTATCTTTGTAAACAACGCCATATACGGCATGACCGGCGGACAGATGGCGCCCACCACCCTTATAGGGCAGAAAGCCACCACCTGCGTGGAAGGACGCACCGCCAAACAGGCCGGCTACCCCATAAAAATGTGCGAATTGCTTGCTACTGTAGAAGGCGCGGCTTACCTTGAACGAACCAGCGTTCACAATGTGCCGGGAGTGATAAAGACCAAAGCCGCCATAAAGAAAGCTTTCCAGAACCAGATGGACTGCAAAGGTTTCTCAATGGTGGAGATACTGTCCATGTGCCCCACCAACTGGGGCACCCGGCTTGACAATCCGTCGGAGGCCACAAAGTACGTGGCTGAAGGCATGCTGCCGGTGTTCCCGCTGGGAGTGTATAAGAATGCGGCAAAAACAGTCGGGGAGTCTAGGAGTCTGGGAGTCTAGGAGTCTGGGAGTCGGGGAGTCGGGGAGTCGGGGATTCTTTACTCCAGGACTCCGGGACCCCAAGACTCGCGACTCTCTACAAATGGAGGCTTTACTTATGTATCAAGGCATAAAATTATCCGGTTTCGGCGGGCAGGGAGTTATTTCGGCCGGCGTACTGCTTGCGCAGGCGGGCATGATGGAAGGCAAAGAAGTAAGCTTCTTCCCTTCCTATGGAGCCGAAATGCGCGGCGGAACGGCCAACTGTTCGGTGGTAATATCCTCCGACGAAGTTACCACGCCCATAGTTTCCGAGCCCGACACGGTAATAGTGTTTAACGAACCCTCTCTCACCAAATTCGAACCGCTTGTAAAGAAGGGAGGTCTGCTGATAATAAACAGCTCACTTATAACCTCAAAAGCGGCCCGCAAGGACATAAAGACGCTTTATGTGCCATGCAATCAGATAGCCGGAGAGCTTGGCAACGGCAAGGTTATGAACATGGTGGCTCTTGGGGCTTTCGCGGCGGCTACAGGCGCCATAACCGTGGATGCCATAGCGAACGCGCTGCCCAAGGTGTATAAGAAGCTCAAGCCCGAGGTGATAGAGCTGAATGTGAAAGCTCTCAAACGCGGCGCGCAGTTCAAGCTGAATTAAATTGGCGGGGGGGGTAAATAAAAAGGGCACGGGTGAAACCGTGCCCTTTTTTTATATATATCGGCCGTGATCAAAGCCAGCGATTGGAAGGATAACGGCCCGTAAAGCGGCGGCAGACGGACTGCCACAATATCTGGCGGCCCCATTTAAGCGGGGCGTAGAGCCTGATGAATGAAAATATTTCGCGTATAACGCCGCGCCTTTCACCCGGCGCCAGCCGCTTTAGGGCGGCGCGGAAATCCGCTTCATGCGGCCGCCCAAAAGCTATTTCCAGCGGATTCCACTGGTCCGAACACCGCCTGACTTCGGAAGCTATCATGCCCCGATATATCCGCTGAATATCTTTGGAAGTCCTGAAAGCTTCAACGGCGGCCTCTCCAGCCACGGCGCCGGAATGCAGCGCGCAGCTCATGCCTTCGGCTATCATGTTAAAAAAACCCGCCGCCTGACCGGTTATAAGAACGCGCCCCCTGCCAAAAATATAGCGGTTTATAAGCGAAGGGCCGAAATTGGCGGTAACTATCTCGGGCGACTCTGACGGCCCAAGCCTTACATGATGTTTTTTTTCCAGGTACTCCACCACCCTCTGGTGGCGGGCGTCGAAATTATCCCCTTTAAGAAACCCCACTCCCACTATCTGCCTGCCGTCCCTGGCGTGGCTCCAGGTATAGTGGCCCAGTTCCGCGTTGAACCAGAAATGGAAATACCTGTCGTCCAGCGGACAGTCTATTATGGGGTGGAACTTCTGCCCCACCACAAACCAGGGTATTTTCCGCGCGTAGTCCGGATACACCGCCCGCACTACAGCAAGGCTCGGGCCCTCCGCGCCTATCACGAAACGCGCGCGGTAATTTACCGGTAGCCCATCCCGCGTGGCGGCAACGTCCACATGCGTCCCCTTGTCCGAAAGCCCGGTAAATTCGGTCTGATCGTGTATCTCCGCCCCGCTGCGCAGCATTGCCCAGTGATCCGCGTACTTGCGATGCAGGTGCGGCGTGGGACCGCCGTCAAAATTTATTGACACGGAACGCATGCTGGGAAAATGGAACGTCACTCCGCTAGCAGAGGACGGAGTATGCAGGATCTCTTTCGGGAGGGGTCCGAAATTCTCCAGCAGGAACCTGTGGCCGCGCGGAGAAAGGATGCCGCTGCAGGCCTTGTGGCGCGGAAGTTCCCTGCTCTCAAGGGCCACTGTCTCGCAGCCCGCGTCTACCAGACGCTTGGCGCAGGCCGCCGCGGCCGGCCCCGTGCCGACTATAAGCGCGTCAACTTTTTTTACATTTTCGATAAAGCTCATTGTAATAGCAGACAGTAGTCAGAATACAGTAGACAGTAGACTGCGACTAAAAAAGGCAACAGTGTAAATGCAAAACTCCGACTACTGTATTCTGTCTACTGACTTCCCTCTTTTAACTTACCAATTGCGCTATATGGATAACTTCGGTGCCTGGTATATTTTTGAAGACCTGCATATCATCTATGTCTTCAACCACAACACGTTCCGGCCGGCGATGGTGCAGTATCCAGCGGGCCTGTTCGGCCGGGTCCACGCGGCCAGGCCCACGGTTCCGCATGCCCGCAGCACCTGTAGGTATCGCAGCGCGCTGAAGGCTTGTGTTCAGCCTGCAGCCGGTCTCAAGACGCATCCGGTCGTATAAATTCACCAGGCGGCTGTGGTCGGCGTGATAGCCGCGGGGCTCTATGATATAGAGGTCGGTGGATTTGATGGCTTTTTTTACTTCCGGCCGCGCAAGCAGGGTTTCGCCAAGGCCCGCCACGCGCGCGCCCGGCAGCCATTGACGCAAATGCCGGTGCAGGAAGCCGTCGGCTGCAATTATATGTTTCACGCCGCGCATTGAAGAGATGAAGCGTGTTAAGCGATCCTGGTCCGGCCTTACCCCGGCTTCCATATCGGCGGCTATAGCGGATATTTCCGTATCATCAAAGAGTATATAGCCATCCTGTTCAAGCAGGCGCGCGGCGCTGCGAAAAATGTTTTCGTCCCGGCGCATGGCGGAACCGGGAAAGAACAGTTTTTGCGCGGTCGTGACCGGCGGGGTTTTACCCTGTATCCGGTTTTGCGCCTCCGGGCGGCCTGTTCCATCGGCAAGGCTCATCCGCAGCTCCGTTGTAAGGGCCACGGTATCCACTCCGGCGGGGCAAACCGAACCGCAGGCGCCGCATAAAACGCAGGCCGCAAGGGACTGGCGCATATCCTCGGGCGCCCCGCCGTTTTGCAGCACGCGCGCCCGCCCGCAAACCGTAAGCATGATGTCGCGCGTCTGGTTCCAGACCGGGCAGGTAAGCATACATACACCGCAACCGGTGCAGTGTTCATAGCCGGACCTTATCCGGCTGTTAAGTAATTCAGCAGTGGTTTCAGTCATGTTTTGCAACTGCGCAAGTTGTCAGGGTCAAGGTTCAATGGTTCAGGGTTCAACGGTTCACGGTTATTTTTTCCACGATCTTCTTGTGTTCCCTGATTTTCAACCGTTGAACCGCTGAACTGTGAACCTGCGTAGCAACCATGTTTTTAATTCAAAATATCACATCGGGGTTCAGTATCATGGCCGGATCGGCCAGGCGTTTCATGGCCAGGTGCTTTTCAACCAGTTCGTCCCCGAAAGCCCGCCGTATATAACCCTTCATCATGCCGCCGAAACGGTAATAGCTGGTTTTCATTTCCACGCCTATTTCGTATATCTCGTTCTTGAACGCCTGCAGGTACTCGCGGCTGTAAACAGTGTCGCCCAGTATCGGCTCAAACTCGCACCCATAGGCAAAGCCAGCGGCGTCCGGCGGAACGCAGGACATCTCGTAGCGCTCGCGCCGGCCCGAAAGCTTTATACCCACGCAGTAAAGAGTGTAACGCGGGAAATACTTTTTGCATACCGCGTTTCCGCGCTCAATGGCCTCCACAAATTTATCGGCGCTGGTGGCCAGGTCCGGTATTACCATCTTCCGGCCGCCCCAGAATTTCCAGACCTGGTTTCCGAAAACTACCGCGCGGTCAATAATCCTGCCGTCTTCCATGAAATGGGCCGGATTGAAGGCCGGCTCAAGCTCCTGCTTGCGGCCCAGCAGGTAAAGCGCTTCACCGACGCGCCATGGCCTGAGCGCGTAATGCCAGGCCATGCGCAGGCCGAAACCCAGCTCTCCGTGGCCGCGGAGGCGTTTGCGCCAGCCGGCAAAAAAAGCGCGTTCGCGCCCGTCCGAATCAAACGCCACAAGCAGGTTCACGGCCTTGTCCATTATAGTGAGTATCCCGCAATAGTCCGCCGCGTCCTCCCGCACCAGCATCTGCAGGTCTTCCATTGCCTCGCGCAGGGAGCCATAGTAAAAGTAATGCATGGTTACGGGAGTGAATTTGCGCACCCGCATCGTGGCTTCGGTTATCACTCCGAACTGGCCGTAGCCCAGCAGAACGCGTTCAAAGAGATCCGCATTCAGGGTTTCGGAACATTCCTTTATCTCGCCCGTGGGAGTGACCACCTGAAGAGAGACCGCCTGATCGGCGCTGCAGCCCAGCCGCGGAGAATTTATATCTATCCCTCCAACCGCCAGCGTCCCGCCCAGGGACGATGTCAGGTTAAGCGGAGCCGACAGGTAATCCAGGCCGTCCCGGCGCAGCACCTCGGCCAGAGTATGCCAATAGACGCCGGCCTCGGCCCGGACCGTCATGTTTTGCGCGTCCACCGATATAACGCGGCTCATGCCGCGCATATCAAGCAGAAGGCCGCCGAAGGCCACCGATTCTCCTTCAGTGGTAAGCCCTCCGCCTTTTACCGTCACGGGCACACGGTGCAGCTGGGCCTGCTTAAGAATAGCCGAGATCTGCGCGGCTGAACCGGCAAGCGTTATACCGTGCGGCATACCGTAAGCCAGGCCGCCGGAATCCGAGGAGTAAAAACCGCAGGTTTGCCTGTTTTCGCATACTTCTATGTTACGGGCCCGCAAAGCCGTGACGAACTCGTTCCAGCCCTTGCCGTTCCACCGGGCCGGATTGGTCTGCCGCCGCGGTATCCCCTTAAGGGAATCCGGCGCGACGTGGTCAATCGCGGCCGGGGACGAAACGCGCGCGGCAGCCGCAAAAGCGCTTATGTCGGAACCTTTCATATACTCAATTTTAATAAATTATCGGCCCAGATGCGGCGGAAAACTGATCTTACGGCGCCTAGAGCCCTGAGCCCGATACATGTATAAGGCGCGACAATTGTGAATTTTGTAGAATACCATTTATGCACGGAGACGCCCACTACGACGAGAGCCAGGACCAGAAGGAGAAAATAAACTACAAAGCCACCTTCCGCATGCTTTACAGCCTAATGGCGCCGCAAAAGCGGGGGTTTGCCGTTGCCGCAGTCTGGCTCACGCTCTCCTCCGCGTTGAATCTGCTCTCTCCGATAATCGCGAAGTATATAATTGACACGGCCATGCCGGCGAAAGATTACCGCCTTGTCATTTTTTCAGTTACGGCCCTTTTCAGTAATTCGCTTCTCTTCCTGGTCTTCACCTATTTCCTGCGCATGGGGCTTGTGCGCACCGGCCAGCAGATAATGACAAACCTGAAGAAAAAGATGCTCGGCCATATGCTGGGCCTTGACCTTCCGTTCTACGCGCAATATCCCGTGGGGCGGCTTATGGCCCGCGTTCAATCGGACACGGCCAGCCTCTATGAGCTTTTTACCGAAACCTCCATCACCATATTCCGCGATATACTGATGTTCTTCGTCACATTCGGCATACTGGCTTTCTTCAACCTGCGGCTCACGCTGCTGCTTATGAGCGTGCTGCCCTTCGTCATGATAGTCAGCGTGATCTTCCTGCATAAAAGCTCCACTATGTTCGTGACCGTCAGAAAACTGGCCAGCGAGATATCCGGCTTTTTAAGCGAACACGTCAGCGCCATCGCGCTGCTGCAGGCCTACAACCGTGAAGCCATGGCCGCTGCCAGGCTGAACGCCGTAAATAAACGTAAATTCGACGCCGAGCTGAGCGCTGAAATAATGTCAATAATCTTTTTCCTGGCCGTAATACTGCTTAGCCCTATATCCATAGCCATGATACTGGGCGTAGGGGGCGGCTGGGCGCTGGAAGGCGGCATCAGCATAGGAACGCTTGTAATGTTCATTCTCTATGTGGACAAACTTTTTGAACCGGTGTTCCGCCTGTCCGAGCACATAAGCATCATACAGCGCTCCTTCTCGGCCGGCCATCGCATAGCCCGGATAATGGAACGCCGCCCCGCCATAACCGACCCGGCAAAACCGCATTTTATACATTCCATGCGGGACAGCATAGAATTCCGCGACGTCTGGATGAAATACGCCCCGGAGGACCCCTGGGTGATAAAAGGCGTTTCATTCACCCTGCGTAAAGGCAAAAGTCTGGCCATAGTGGGCGAGACCGGCGGCGGCAAGACCACCATAACCAACCTGCTTTTCAAATTCTATACCCCGCAGAAAGGGCGGATACTGATAGATGGCGCGGATATCTCCGAAATAAGCCTGAAATCCCTGCGCACCGCCATAGGCCTTGTGCAGCAGGATATATATCTTTTCCCCGGCACGATAATGCAGAATCTTAAGCTGATGGACGACGCTGTGCCGGACGCCCTGGTGCACGACGCCATAAAGACAATAGGCCTGGACGCCTTTTTCAAACATCACAGCCTGAACAAGCAGATAGTGGAAAAAGGCGTAAACCTCTCGGCCGGCGAAAAGCAGGTGATCTCCCTGGTGCGGGCCATGGTCCTTAATCAGGAGGTGCTGGCGCTGGACGAGGCCACTTCGCACATAGACCCCTACACCGAGCGCCTGATAAACACCGCCATGCGGCGGCTCCTAAAGCAAAAGACCATGATAGTAATAGCGCACAGACTTTCCACCATAAAGTACGCCGACGAGATAATACTTATATCCGAGGGAGAAGTGAAGGAACGCGGCACACACGCGGCTCTGCTGGCCCATGGCGGAATTTACTCCAGGTTTTACAAATTGCAGTTCGGGGATAGCGGCTAGTCACAAGACACAAGTCACAGGTCACAAGTAACAGCCGGAAGAAACAAGTGCGGAAAAATGATTTTTTAAAACTTTAATTATTGCAGACTGAAACCAAAAAACTGTTATATGACTTCTATGAAAATTTGTAGTTTGCCATTACTTGTGCTCTGTGACTTGCAACTTGAAGCTGTTGTTTTTTCCGGCTTGTGACTTGTGACATGTGACTTGAGACTATTATTCTATGTTCTTCACTCTTAACTGGCTTTGGCCTCACTGGAAACGGCATAAGTACCGGATGCTTGCCATCGTGGCGCTTGGCATGGTCAGCGCCGCGCTTACCGCCCTTTACCCCTACGTAATAAAGCAGATAATAAACGGCCTGAGCGGCGGCATAACCAGGGAACTGCTGCGCCGGGACATCTATATCATCTTAGGCGTAGGAATTGCCAACACTATAACCAGCATAATCGCCCAGCGCAACCGCGCATACATGAACATGCGCTTTGAATGGGAATTTCGCCAGCAGCTCTTTGAGCACATCCTGACTCTGGACCAGGCCTTCTATCACCGCTATACCACCGGCGACCTTGTCACCCGCATGGTGGACGACATCTCCAATAAAATATCCTGGTTCTCCTGCTCGGGAGTGTTTCGTTTTATCCAGTCCTTATTCACGCTTATAGGCGCGATCACTATGATGGCACTTCTGAACCCGCTGCTTGCCCTCTGGGTGCTGGCTCCGGCTCCGCTGCTTATTGCCACCTCAATAAAAACCGGCCGCAAGCTGGAAGCGCGCTACGACAGCCTTCAGAAAACTATTTCACTGATCTATGATTTTCTTGAAACCTGCTTTACCGGGATAAAGCTCATAAAAGCCAACGCCAAGGAACCCGCCCAGGGGATATTTTTCTCCGCCAAGGCTGACGCGCAGAGGGACGCCGAAATTTCGGTGGCAAAAGTGGATATTATATTCTCGTATTTCTATCACTCCGCCAATTTTATTTCCATCTCCATGGTTTTCCTGGCCGGAGGCCTGATGGTGATAAGCGGCAGAGCCAGCCTTGGCGACCTTATAGCCTTTTATTTCTACGCGGGCATGATCATGATGCCGCTTATGGACATAAGCCAGTTCTTCGTGGCGGGCAACAGGGCGGGTGCCTCAGTAAAGCGCGTGGATGAACTGCTGCAGGCGAGATCCGCGGTAAAAAAACCCTCCGTGCCCGCGCCCGCGCCCACCCGCATTGAAACAGTGGAATGCAGCGGGGTCTCGGTGACACCACTACCTCTCAGCGGCAACAAGCAGCAGACAGGTGGCGGGGTGACGGCGGGCAAGGACGGCGCCCATTTACTTAAAGCAATAACCTTCGCGGTGAAGTCCGGCCAGCTTATCTCGGTGGTCGGAAAGATCGGTTCAGGCAAGAGCAGCCTGCTGGCCATGCTGACCCGCTTCGCGGAATTTTCGGGGGGGGAACTGCGCGTAAACGGCACGGACATACGCAAGTTCACTCCGGCGGCAATAAGGGAACGGATGGGGCTGGTTACGCAGGACCCATTCATTATGACGGGAACGGTCCTTAACAACATAACCCTTGGCAGGGAAAATATTCCGGAAGGGGCCGTTGATACCGCGATACGGGTCTCCCAGCTGAAGCACGATATTTCAAAGCTGCCTAAAGGCCTGGAAACTTCCGTTGGCACGCGCGGCTTCGCGCTCTCAGGCGGGCAGAAGCAGCGGGTGGCTATAGCGCGGGCCCTGCTGCTGCGGCCGGACCTGCTCTTACTGGACGACGCGACCAGCGCGATGGACGCGCAGACCGAGGACAATTTCTGGCGTGATTTCCGCGAAGAGATGCCGGACGCCATCTGCCTTATTGTGACCCACAGAGTGAAGACTATTGAGCATTCCGACCTTATTTTGACGCTGGACGGGGGCCGTATGGCGGAGAAAGGCACCCACGCTGAACTGATGGCCTTAAACGGCCTCTACCGGCAGATTTACGAACGCCGTAAACTGGAAGAAGAACTGAAAATGTAATAAGGAGTACCTTTATCGCTCGGGGGCCTGCCGCCGGATTTATTTGCGGGGGCCTGCCGCCGGATTTATTTGCGGGGGCCGGGTCGGCTACCAGCCTATGGCAGTGCCGTATCAAGGCCTATGGCCATCAGACGGCTCACGGCCGCCCTTATCCTCGGCCTCCTGAATGCCCAAGTCGGCCTCCGGAAAACCCCCGCAAACAAACCCGGCGTCACCCCTAGCGAACAGCATAAAGTTTTTAATATATACATGGCCCCACCCTCATTAATGGTAAATTAAAATTGCCCTACCCGTTCACTTAGATAGCTTCACAGCGCCAGGGTCATTACCCAGTCGTAGAGGTAGAGGAGGGGGAAGAAAAGCAGCGTGGTAAAGATGATGGACTGGGAGACCAGGTCAGCGTCAAAATTAAATTCCTTCGCTATCACAAAATTCAGCACCGCCACCGGCATACACGCTTCCAGATACCCCACCCGCGCGGCTTCGCCTTTAAAATCCAGAAGATAGGCCAGCAGCAGATAGAATAACGGCAGCACGAACAGCTTCAGGCCGGCGATAAAGGAAAGTTTCTGGAAATTGCCGGAGACGCTCTTGCCGTAAAGGCTTAACCCCATAGTGAAAAGCGCCAGCGGCAGGGTTGTCCTGCCGATATCAGAAAGCACCGTCTTTAAGAGCCCGGGTACCGGTACTGCGAACCACGATATCAGAAGCCCCGACACCGAAGCCCAGAGCACAAGATTATGCAGTATTATCTTCCTTAAACTTGAGATGCCTGGACAGCTCCCCTCGCATATCACATTGATCAACAGGAAACCCAGAGTGAAGATCACAATATTCTGAATTGAGCCCAGCACGGCGGCATAGCCGATGGCCCACTCGCCAAGGCGCATGGAAACCACGGGAAAGCCGAGATACACCGTATTTCCCAGCGCCGCCACTATCACCGCAGTCCGCGCCAGCCGCCAGTCCAGCACCCGCGCCCGCCATAACCCGGTTATTAACGCCATCAGCGCTATTATCGGAAGCGTGTTGACCAGCAGGAAATCAACGCCTAGGCCCTTAAGAGGCGTGTCAATTATCTTTACAAAAGTAAGGGCCGGCAGAGCGGCGTAGTAAAGATACCGGTTGAAAACATTTTCCGCGCCGTCTGGAACCAGGCTGTATTTGCGGAACACCCAGCCTAAAACCATGATAAGGAAAATATTGGCAACAATAGAAGTCACATAAGCTCCATAGGATAGCCGGCTTGTAGGCGGGTAAGCTAGTATGCTTTCTGTGGAGTTCCTAAATTAGGCTTACAAGCATACACGCCTACCAGCAAACAATTGTCATTTCATAAACAACAGCACCATCACCTGCGCGGAAATTATGCGCAGTATCATTACAAGCGGGTAGACTGTGGCGTACGACATGGCGGACAGGTTAGACGGGGCCATGGCGCCGGCAAAAGCCAAAGCGGGGGGATCGGTCATGGAACCGGCCAAAAAGCCGCAAAGCGACATGTAATTAATTTTATATCTGACCTTGGCGAATATTCCGATAACAAGAATGGGAATGACCGTAAGCGCGAAGGCAAGTCCCATTATCATCAGGCCGTTGCCGTTTACTATGGTCTCAACGAATTTCCCGCCGGCCTTAAGGCCCACGCACGCCAGAAACATCACAATGCCAAGTTCCCGCAGCATCAGGTTGGCGGCCGGGGGCATATACCAGTTTAACGGGCCGATGGTCTGCGCGTAACTTAAGAATATGGCCGTTATCAACGGCCCGCCCGCGAGCCCCAGTTTTACAGGCTCGGAAAGACCCGGTATTGAAATAGGAATGGAACCCAGTATAACCCCCAGAGCAATACCTATAAAAGCCGGCACCAGCTGCGGATGATTAAGATCTTTCGGGGAATTGCCAAGCATGGCGGCGGCGTTCGTCACCGAAGACTCTTCGCCCACTATAACAAGGTTGTCGGCGAATTGCAGCACATATTTGTCGGAAACAATAAATTCCACGTCGGCGCGGGAGACGCGGGTGGCTACCACATTATATTGCGACTCCAGTTTTACCTCCTCAAGTGTGCGGCCTATCACATCCTTTCTGGTCACTATAACGCGCGAATGTATTATGCGGCTGGGCAGTTCTTTAAGATTCATATCGCTTTTTGAGCCCACCACCAGCATGAACCCGGCCACATGCTCTTCGCTGCCCACGGCCAGCACCACGTCGCCCACATGGATCACTGTATCATCGTGAGCGATTACCATCCGGCCGTCATGATAGACGCGGGAAATTACCACGCTCAGCTCGGCTATCGCGGGAATGCCTTTTATTTTCAAGCCTTCCAGATTTTTATTTTCCACTTTTATGCTGGTGGAGGTCAGGTTTGATCCGGTTTTTTCGGGGGGGCAATAACGCATGTCGGCCTGAACCTCGGCGCGAAAAATGCGCTTTATAACTATCATCGTAAGTATGACGCCGAGTATAGCTCCCGGGTAGGCCAGGGCGTAGCCCACCGACGCGCTGCTTGCCGCTTCCGGGTTTACGGCGCCAAGAGTCTGCTGGGCCGCGGCCAAAGAAGGGGTATTGGTAACGGCGCCGGCGTACATTCCCACGGCTGTGGGAATATCCACGGCGAAGAACCTGCTTATCAAAATGGTTATGCCTACGCCGCCAAGCACCACGGCCGAGGCAAGCAGGTTAAGGCGCACGCCTTCCTTGCGCAAAGAGGAGAAAAAGCCGGGCCCGACCTGCGTGCCTATGGAATAAACGAAAAGTATAAGGCCGAAGTCGCGCAGGAATTCCAGCGTATCGTGGTTGATATCCACGCCTAAATGCCCGAAAAATATGCCGGAAAACAAAACACCGGCTATACCCAGGTTTATGCCTAAAATTTTTATATTGCCGAAAGCCAGTCCCGCCGCCGAAACCACCATTATCACAAAAACGGACCAGGCCACAGACTGCGGGGAGAAAAGCTGGGAAAAAAATTCCATAAGGACTCTTTGCCGGAAGATAAAATATAGCTACAGATACAATCTTATCAAAATGGGTTCACACCTCAAAATTTAATATCATTAATATATTCATCGGGAATGGAGCTGAAAAATGAACGTGGAAAAACGCAATCCCTGGCACTTTGTGCCCACCATCTATTTTGCCGAAGGCCTGCCTTATGTGATAGTAAACTATGTTTCCGTCATACTTTATAAAAACATGGGGGTTTCAAACGCCCGGATCGCTTTCTGGACCAGCTGGCTATACCTGCCCTGGGTTATAAAAATGCTCTGGGGCCCGATGGTGGATATGTACGGCACACGCAGAAAGTGGACGATTTATACCCAGGCCCTTATGGCCTTCTGCCTCGCGGCGGCCGCCATGTCGCTTGGCACTGCTCACTTTTTCACAATTTCACTTGCGGCTTTCGCGGTGGCGGCCTTTATCTCGGCCACCCACGATATAGCCGTGGACGGTTTCTACATGCTCGCCCTTACCAAAGAGGACCAGGCGTTCTTCGTGGGCATACGATCCATGTTCTACCGCTTCGCGATGATATTCGGCACCGGTTTTATGGTTTACAGAGCGGGGCGGCTGCAGGAGGCGTTTTGCAGCGTGCCGGACAGCTGGACCATTATGCTTATGACCCCCGTTCTTATTTTCCTGATACTGTTTGCCTATCACCGTTTTGTTTTGCCCTATCCGCCGGAAGACATACCGAAAGCCAAGGCTGAACCTCTGACCATCCTGCGCTCGGCAGGCTCGCTTAGCGCCTACCTGCTTGCGGCAGGCGCCCTGATATGGCTGTTCAGTATGCTGCATGGCGTATGGCAGAAGCTCGGCGCGGCGGCCATGATTACGGCTGCGCTGATCGCAGTCTGCCGAAGGTATATCTTCCCTTATCTGAAAAGCAAAATGTCGGCTCAGGGGAGTTCTTTTAACGAGGCTTTTGTCTCTTACTTCACACAGGAAGGCATAGGCTATATAATCGCTTTTATATTGTTCTACCGCTTTGCCGAAGCCATGCTTTTGAAACTCACTTCACCATTTTTACTTGACGGCCTTGAAAAGGGCGGGCTTGGCATTTCCACCGCGGAAGTGGGAATTATTTACGGCACTGTGGGCATGATAGCGCTTATAATCGGCGGGGTGCTTGGCGGCTGGCTTATTTCGAAATACGGCTTCCGCCGCTGTCTGTGGCCCATGGTGTTCGCCCTGCACGTGCCGGACGTATTTTACCTTTACATGTCCTATGCGCAGCCGGCCCTGCGCCAGATAGCTGTATTCGGGCGTGATATTCCTTTCGGCACGGTGCCGCTGCTGGTGGCGGCCGAGCAGTTCGGCTACGGCATAGGGCTTACAATTTTCACGGTGTACCTGATGATGATCTGCAGGGGTAAGTATAAAACCGCCCACTTCGCCATCTCCACCGGCATAATGGCGCTGGGGATGATGGTGCCGGGCATGATAAGCGGCCTGCTGCAGCAGGCCGTAGGCTACCGCCACTTTTTTCTGGCGGTCTGCATATTGACCATACCGGGAATTCTTATAATTTTCCGCCTTCCGATTAAGGACGCGGAGGAAAAACCGGCATAAAAAACAGTAACGGAAGGCAAAAGAAGGCAACGAAAAGCCACAAAAAGAAAAAAGACCGCGTAAAGCAGTCCTTTCCCTTCTTACCTTCCGTTGCCCTCCGTAACTTTCCGTGCCTTTCTGTTGCTATAAAACTTTTTGCGGAGAGGAGCAATTCGGCTGACAATCGTACGGGCAGACGCTCTTGCACGGTTCTATATGGATAGTCACCTTGGAACGCGTTAACACCTTTTCTATATCCTCAATTATATAATCGGTAAGCTTGTGGGCATTTTCCACCGACATTCCGGCATCAACTAATATGTCAAATTCTATAAACTTCGTACTCCCGGCTTTTCTGGTGCGCAGGTTCTTAAAACTTATAACCCCGCCCTGTGTTTTAATAAGTTCAGCGATCCTGGCATTGTCATCCTTCGGCAGGGATTCATCCAGCAGATCACCCAGGGATTGAACGGTCAGATCATAGGCGGCCTTAATAATCATTATGGCCACCATCATCGCTATTACGGGGTCTATCCAATGTACATGGTGTCCCACCCAGGCCAGCTCTATAAGCCAGATAAGCGCCAGTCCCATCATTACGCCCATTGAAGTATAAACATCGGTGCGCAAGTGCCAGGCATCGGCCTTGATGGCTATGGAATCAGTCGCATTGCCCACTTTAAACAGCATGTGGGAAACAGCCATATTCACAAAAGAGGAAAGCCCCATTACCAATATACCCCAGCCGATCATTTCTATCGGCTCGGGACTGATAAGTTTTTTTGCCGCTTCAAAAATAATCCAGGCGGCGGCGAGGAAAATAAGTATGGCTTCAACAAAACCGGAGATATTTTCAAACTTATCATGTCCATACTGGTGGTCCTTATCGGCCGGCTGGGCGGAAGACCGCACCGCGAACCAGGCTATAAACGCGGCGACAAGGTCTATGCCGGAATGTATGGCCTCCGACAGAACGGAAATGGAACCGATAGCCAGACCGGCAATAAGTTTAAAAACCACCAGGGCGCCGTTGGACACTATTGAAAGCTTAACAACTCCCTGTTTCGCGGAATTTATATCTTTTGAATCCATAAAATAAAACCCGCCTGTTTTTCTTTTAAGAAACCCAGGCGGGCCTGTGCGTCACGCTTTAGGCGGACGGCTTATAACTTGTTTATTCGCACTTAATGCACTGCACAGGGCAGTTGGCGGCGGCGGTCTTGCAGGCATCTTCCTTGCCGGCCGGAACATCGCCCTTTGAAATGGCTTTTTCGCCCTTCATCTCAAACACTTCGGGGCAGTCGCTGGCGCAAAGGCCGCAGCCGATACAGGTGGCTTCATCAATAACAGCTTTCATCTTGACCTCCTCCAATTCGTATTATAAGTAAGTAAAATCCGCATGGATATTATACTTATAAACCACTATTTCAGGCAAAATCATAACTGTCCAGGTCCCGCTTTGTTATTGCGAGCGGAGCTAAGCAATCTGATGAGATTGCCGCGGACTTCGTCCTCGCAATGACGAAGAGAGCTGAGCGACTAGTAAAAGTCAAAACAACTCCGTATTTCCGGGAAAGATGCGCAGTCAGATTTTCAGCCAGTTCCGTTTATAAAACACCTTGATATATCTTTCAGGCCCCTGCCAGCCATATTGCGTTTTAACTTTAACGGACAATTTATTGAAACCCTGGTTCAGTTCCCAAAACAAAATACTGGCGGCAACTTCATTATATCCGGCGTCATCCTGGTTAATCAAAAATGACTTGAAAGAAGGGCAATTTTGCGGCTCCAGTTTTATTTTTATAAGTCCGCGCGCGCTTATGGTTTCATATATATACATTATCTGGTTGAACGGGTCTTTAAAATCGCCCTCATCGCCGCTGGCTTGCTTGCCTGGAAAATATTCTTTCGCGTGGGGCTCCTGCCAGGCAAGAAAAACCACATCAAAAACGATCTTGTCCCTTCCCGCTTTTGGATAATTCCGGTAGTCGCTCTCTATGGCCAGCTTTTTTTTAACCCCGTTCACTTCTACACTTACAGGTTCCGAAAGCTGGGTATTCTTTAAAACAATGGAAAACATGCGGTAAAGGTAAAGGTCATCCTTTTTTATTTTTGTTTTGTTTCCGTGGGAATCAACCTTATATATATCCTGCCAGATATCCGCCCAGTAAGCGCGGCACAAGTCTATCCCCCCTAATGGACGGCCGTTCCGTTCATAATGTACTTCGAAATACGGGTCCATGGCAATCCATTTATTAAAATCATCCGACCACACGCTTACAATGAAATGTCCGGGGAGATCCACATATCTGGCGTGCAAACCCATGGAAAGACATGCCTGCAAAAACACAATTGCATATTGAGCGCAGAAACTTTGGTTTCCGTATTTTCGCGCCAGGTCTATAATTTCCACGGCATCCCATGGAGGATAGTAAAACTGCCCTGAAGACCTGATTAATGTTTTATTCGTCCATCTGCGTAATAACAAAAGTTTTTCAAACTCTGTTTGCCCCTCGGATGTAATCTCGTCCAGTTTTTCCCTTTTCCTCAGTAGTTGCAGCCTTGGATGATTGAAATTTTCCTGTTCTAGCTGATAGTAGCTCCATATCGGAGGAAAAGCGCTTTTTCCCACGGTAACAATAAACTCGCTTCTAGCGGCAGCCAGCAGGAGTATTACGGTAAGGACGCATATTACCGCTCTTTTCGTTCTGATGTTCGGAACGCCTGGGCTGCTCTGCACTGTTTTATTATTAATCTTTTTCATGTATGAAGGAGTTCCTGCTTCGCTCTTTTTGTTCAGCCTATCCGTTTTTCGGTCAGTTTGTCAAAAAAGTGCATATTGGCATAATTAAAACAGAAAGGCACGGCGCTGCCGGGGCTTTGATTAAAAAACGCCTCCACCGTGGCGACCAGCCTGGTTTGGCCGGCCTGCAAATAAAGATTCTCCCTGTGGCCGAGTAACTCGCATACCTCAAGCGTCGCCTGAAGTTTTTCGGAGCAATGCTCGGCGGACCTGGCTCCCACCAGCACATCATCGGGGCGTATTCCCAGCACAACTTCCCGCCCGTCTATAGCTTCCGCCCCGCCCAGCACAAAACCCGGCACGTTTATTGAAATATCTCCGCCTTTAAATACAGCTTTTCCGCCGGACATTGACAGGCGGCCGGCAATAAAATTCATGGTGGGACTGCCTATAAATCCGGCCACAAACAAATTTTCAGGCTTCCTGTAAACCTCTATGGGGCTGCCCACCTGCTGGATAACGCCCCGGTTCATTACCACGATGCGGCCGGCAAGCGTCATGGCTTCCACCTGATCGTGGGTCACATAAATAATGGTGGAGTTGAGGCGCTGGTAAAGCTTGGCTATCTCAACGCGCATTCCCTCGCGCAGCTTGGCGTCAAGGTTTGAAAGGGGCTCGTCAAAGAGGAAGACCTTCGGCTTTCTTACTATAGCCCGCCCTATGGCCACGCGCTGGCGCTGGCCGCCTGAAAGCTGGCGGGGCATGCGCAGAAGGAACTTTTCAAGCTGCAGAGTTTGAGCCGCTTCTTTTACCCTGGCGGAAATTTCAGCGCGCCCCACTTTTTTCAGGCGCAGGGAAAAACTCATGTTCTCAGCCACCGTCATATGGGGATATAAGGCGTAATCCTGAAACACCATGGCTATCTGGCGCTTTGAAGGATGAAGTTCGTTTACCAGCAGGTTATCTATGCGAATCTCGCCGTCGGTGACTTCTTCCAGACCGGCAAGCATCCGCAGCAGGGTGGTTTTGCCGCAGCCGGAGGGGCCGACAATCACCACAAACTCGTGGTCTTTTATTTCAAGGTTAATGCCGTCGAGCACCAGATTTTCTTTGAATTTTTTTACGATATTTTTAAATTGCACGCAAGCCATAAGTTGTTCCTTTTTTAAAAAACACTCGTTTGCCATAAGCCATAAGCTTTAGGCCATAAACTACAAGGAAACTTCTAAAAAACGTAGGGCATATGGCTTAAAGCGTATGGCAATCATAGCGCTTTGCGCTATGATTCACCCCTTAACACTGCCCAGCGTCAGACCGGAAATAAGCCACTTTGAAGAGTACAAAAACACGATTAAAACGGGAATGGTAACAAGCATTGACCCGGCAGCGAACATTCCCCATTGGGTTATGTATTGGCCCTGAAGTTCAAAAAGCCCAAGCGTCCAGGTATATTGTTTTGAGCTGAAAAGCACCACGCGCGCCACCAGGTATTCGTTCCAGGCCGTGGTGAAATTAAAAAGAAAGGCGATACTGAGCGCCGGAGTTGAAAGCGGCAGTATGATGCGCCAGAAGGCGCCCACCTGGCTTGTGCCGTCTACGAGCGCCGCCTCTTCAAGCGAGCGCGGGATGGTATCGTAATAGCCTTTAAGTATCCAGATGCTGAACGGGAGAGAGGAAACAGAATAGGCGATTATCATGCCGAGATAGGTATTCATCAGGCCAAGTTTCATTATCATCAGAAATAGCGGCAGAATAAGCATGCCGGCGGGTATCATCTGCGTGGAAAGCAGCAGTATCAGCCCGCCCTTTTTGCCTGCGAACCTAAACCGCGAGAAAGCGTAAGCCGCGGTAGAAGCCAGGCTGACCCCGATAAACGAGGTAGCCACGGTGATAAGGAGCGAATTCCAGAGCCAGCGCAGGAACAGCGTCTCTTTCAGCAGGCGGACATAGGCGTCAAAGGCCGCTCCGGCGGGTATCAGCGAGAGGTCCGTGGAAATCAGCTTATCTCCGGGGCGCATGGAAACGGACAGGATGCGCAGGAGGGGATAGACGCATACGACCACGAAGGCGATAATAGCCAGGTGGATAAGAAGGTACTTAACAATTTTCTTTCTTCTGTAAACTGCGGCTTCTTTGTTCATAGATTATACAGATATAACAAATTTCTGGTTGCCATCTGGGCGCTGCGCCCGCCATAAGCTGTAAGCCGTATGCTTTTTTAGGAGTTTCCTTACAGGCCTATGGCTTATGGCGGGCGCACGCCCTTATGGCCTATGGCGATAATAGCGTTTCACGCTATTATCTTTCCTCCTTCGCCGCGTCAAAAGACTTGAGGTAAAACACGGAGATAAAGAACAACATCGCAAAGATTACTATTGCGAACGCCGCGGAATAGCTGTAACGGTTATAGGTAAAAGCCGCCTTGTACAACGCCGAAACCAGAATGTCGGCCCGCTCGGTGCCTCCGGACTGGCCGGTGACCAGGTAAATCACGTTTATATTGTTGAAAGTCCAGACAGTGCCAAGAGTTACGGCCGGCATAAGGACGGGGCGGATAAGCGGAATAGTGATATAGCGCAGCTTCTGCAAATAAGAGGCTCCGTCTATATCGGCGGCGTCATAGTATGAACTGGAGATAGACTGCAGCCCGCCCAAGATCACCACCATCATAAACGGAATGCCCAGCCAGATATTAATGAGCGTGCAGGTAGTGAGGGGATAATTGCTCAGCCACTGTACAGGTCCTACTCCCAGGCCGGCAAGGATCGGATAAGCGGCCGCGAGCTTTACGAGCATAATATTAATGAACCCGTACTGCGAATGGAACTCGCCGCGCATGGCCAGCACCGCCACCACCTGCGGCATGGCCCAGGGTATAACAAGCAGCGTGCGGTAAAACCCTTTAAAGCGGATATTATTATTGAGCAGGAGCGCCAGCGTGAACCCGCCGGCAACATGAAAAAACACATTTATAAAAGTCCACCATAACGTGCGCCCCAATAGCGCCCAAAAGGTTACTTCGGAAAGCGGCGAGGTGGTGAAAACGTTCACGTACTGCCGGATACCCGCAAAAGGCAGTGAGCCGGTGTTCTTCCACTGCATGATAGTGGTAAGCTTCAGGTCGTGGAAAGAAAGATATATCTCAAAAATGAAGGGGTAAACCAGCAGGAGAGCCAGACCGATGAAAGCGGGGGCGAGCAGCAGATAGGCCAGTTTGTTACGGCCCTTTACTATGTGCCGGAAAAACAGCGTTATCAGCGCTTCCGAACCCAGAAACCACAGGAACGGCTTGACGGGGTCCGCGGCCAGCCCCAAGGCGCGGCAAAGCGCGGCGGCAGCCAACGGAAACCCGACAAGCGCGGCGGGGAAAAACCATCGCCGGGCATAAAATTTGAAATGGTAATAGAAGTAGCCCTCTATAAGCGCGATGCCCATAAGCACGATAAGCGCGAACCAGAGAACTTCGTAAATAGAATAAATGATGTCCATAAAAATTAACACTGATCTGCCTTAAGCCATATGCTTTAGGCCATAAACGATAAGGAAACTTTTAAAAAAAGCTTATTGCAAACGTTCTGCCTATAGCCTATGGCTTATGGCAATAGCCGTATCTAAAACTTATGGCAATCATAGCGCGAAGCGCTATGATTATCTGTTCATCTCCGATATTTTCTGCGCGGCGTTTTCCTGCATCTTGCGGGTCGCATCCTCAACACTTAACTTCCTGGAGGTGGCAAGGCCCAGATAATTCCTGGCTGAATCCCAAATAGCGCGCATTTCAGTAGCCATGGACATGGGCCGGCCTTTTGAGATTTGTTCCATGGACACACGCGCAATCTCGGCGCCGGTTATCTCAGGGGCCCTGAACGCCTCCGCGAGCGCCGGCAGGCGCTGAAGCTCTTTAAACTGCCTTATCTGGTTGTCGCGGTTGGTATAAAATTCCATAAACCGCTGTAACACCGCGAGCTTCTCCGGCTTCACACCGGAACTTATCATAAAATACTTGCCGCTGACCATCGGGGCGGGCCAGAGCCCCGTGGATGAAACTTTCGGCATGAGCCCCAGGCCTAAATCCTTTTTGAAATACTGCTGATAGCCTGAGATGGCCCAGTCGCCGTTTATAATGAAAGCGGTCTTACCTTCCTTGAACAGCGAATCCATGCAGTTATAATCGCACTCCGGCGGCGCGTATTTTCTGTTGTATTTGAGGTCCAGGTAGAAGTTGATGGCGGAGCGCATGGCGGGGGTGTCCAGTGCCGGGGTTTTGTTGTCTATGGGCCAGCCGCCGAAAGCCGCCAGCCAGGGCATAAGCCAGAACGGCTCCCCCATATCAAAAGCCATGCAGAAATCCAGTTTATAGGCCTTGGCTTCCGCGGCACAGAACTTAAAAAGCTCGTCGGTATCTTTAGGGGCGGTCTTTGAGTACTTCCTGTTGAAGAAAAGCATCAGGTGATTGCCGTTTGAAACAGGCACGCCCCATATCTTGCCGTCAAGGGTGATAGCCTGGATCACTGTTTTATTGTATTTGGAGGCGTCTATCAGGCCGTCCACCGGACGGATGAAGCCTGAAACGGCGAAAAGACCGGCGGTATCGGACGGGCACATTATAAGGTCCGGCGCCACGCCCGCAAGAGAGGCCGACTGGAACTGGGAGCGCAGATCCTCTGTCTGATAATGGGTCCGCACCACCCGGATGGCCTTATTTTCCGGGAGTTTTTTGAAAGCGGCCAAAACAGAATCTATATAGGGCGCGACCTGCGCGTCTTCCTGCTCCCAGAGTATTATGGTGGAGGCGTCAAGAGGGGATTTCGGCCTTGAACACGAACACAAAAACAGTATAACCGGCAGTAAAGCGAGCGCAACTCCGGAAAATATTCTTTTCACAGGTACCCCTGACCCATAGTCGTTAAAAGGGCAGAGGTGGAAGTCAGATAACAGATGCCAGAAGTCAGATCGGCACTGGATTTCCTCAAATCTGATTTCTGTCGTCTGACTTCTGACCTCTGATTGGACCCGATACTCTAGCCTTATTTTTTTGAAACATGCGTAATAGCCGCGAGCAGCGCAACCAGCACGGAAAGCTTTAAAGCGATCCACCACGAAATTTTTTCCGCCACCAGGCCGGAGGCCACGGCTCCTGGAAACAAACCGGGAACGGTCCACATCCAAAACCACTTTATAAGAAAAATACCGAAAATAAAAATACTTATCACCCATATGATCACGGCAGGAATCCCCAAAAAGAACATGTTTCGCAGTTTCATACTGAAATTCTAACAAATAAACAGTCCGCGCAAAAGAGGAATCCCAAAAATCCCAAAAAATCAGATAAAACTGATTTTTTGGGACGTTGGGAATGGGACTCGGAGAATGAAATAAAACGCGGACTTTTAAGTATAATCACTGAAAGCGGCAACAAATTAAATGAAGAGAAACAATGAAGGAAGCCGTTCCCGATAAATGAAAAAAACTAATTCCAGCCTGGAAACATTCTGGAAACGCAAAGCCGGGCATTACCCGCTCCCTTTTGAAAGAAAAACGGCGGAGCGTACCGCGCGTATAGTCCGCCTGCTTGAAGGCATGGGCGTGATTTTTTGCGGCCGCACACTCCTTGACATCGGCTGCGGCACGGGTATTTACGGGCTTTTTCTGGCGGACAAGGCCTCAAAGGTTATTGGAGTGGACTCTTCCGGCGCTATGCTTGCCAGGTTCAGAGCCCAGGCGCGCGCGTGGAAAATAAAGAATGCCGCCTGCCTGCGCAAAGACTGGCGCTCCGCCAGGAACCTTCCGGGCGCGCCCTTTGACATAGCGCTTGCCTCAATGAGCATGGCCGTGCGAAGCACCGCAGACATACTGCGCATGGAAAGAACGGCGGGGGAGCGCTGCGTTTACATCGGCTGGGCGGGGAAGAGAAAAAACTCCTTTATGGAGCGTATTTTCTCCGCGCATGGGCTTGCTTATGAAACCCCCGACGGCGGGGGGAAAATTATAAAGGCACTTAAAGGACTGAGTAGAAAGGCAAAAATAAAATTTATATCCGACAGCTGGGTGCGCAGCGGCACTTACAAAGATACCCTGGCCGATACCGTGGCTCATTTAAAGCTTAACAATGTCACCGTAAGACGGCAATGGCTCCAGAAATTCATAAAGGCCCATATCCGCAACGGCCGTATCACTCATTCCACGCTGGCCCGCAAAGTCTTGATAGTCTGGCGTCCGCCACTTGGGGTCAGCCGAGCAGCGCGCGCAGACGCTTAATTTCATCGGGAGTGCCAAGCGCCACCAGCACTTCGCTTTTTTTTACTATACGTGAGGGCAGGGGATTTATTTCGTAACCGCCGTCCTCCCCGCTTTTAACGGCTACCACAAGCGCCCCCTCCCTGTCCGCCCCTTTGAAGGCGGCGAGTGGTTTGCCGTCGGCGCCGGGGCCGGCTTCAATATCCTCAAACCGGCAATTAACGCTTTTGCCGCGCATCATTGAATCCAGAAACTGCACGGTAGCCGGGCGCGTCATTTCCGAAACCATGCGGAGTCCCCCTATATGGGAGGGACTTACCACAATGTCGGCGCCGCTGCGCGCCAGTTTGTCCTGCATCTTCGGGTCGTTTTCGTTCTGCACGGTCACGATTTTTATGCCCTGGACGATTCCCCTGGCGGTAAGCGCGATAAAGGCGTTATCTTTGTCGTTTTTTAAGGCGCAAAAAATACCTCTGGCTTTTAAGAGTGAACATTTAAGCAGGACTTCATCGGTGGAAGCGTCTCCCGCCACCGCGCAATAACCGGCCTCCATGAATTTCTTAACTTCCTCGTCTTTGATAACTACCAGAACAAACGGCCGGTCCGTGTTTCTCAATTCTTCGCAGATACTTATCCCGGCGTGCGTGGCGCCGCATACAATGTAATGATCTTTAATATTTTCCAGCCTGTTTTGCATTTTTAGTCTCCTGAAAACATCCTTCAGTTCGCCCTCTATAAGAAGAGCTGTGATGCTTGAAAAAATATAGGTCATCGTGCCTATACCGCCCAGAATAAGAAAGATGGTGAATATCCTGCCGCCCTGGGACAGCGGGTGAACCTCGCCATAGCCTATAGTGGCGAGCGTTATCACCGTCATGTAGAGACTGTCAAGGAAGTCCCACTTCTCAATTATGGCGTACCCGGCCACGCCCGCGGTAAAAAGAACCAGCAGAGCGCCGAGGGTGGTAGTGATTCTTTGTTTTATGTCTTTCA
Source organism: Elusimicrobia bacterium GWA2_51_34 (assembly GCA_001799565.1). Taxonomy (GTDB): domain Bacteria; phylum Elusimicrobiota; class Elusimicrobia; order Elusimicrobiales; family UBA9959; genus UBA9634. The sequence continues at coordinate 117,157 of MGTS01000042.1, forward strand.
TATACTTAGAACCGCTGGTAGGCTAGTAAGCCGGCAGGCTTTCTGTGGAGTTCCCTAATTAGGCCTACAAGCATACACGCCTACTAGCTGGCAATTTTACTACCTTACCAGCTTCCCCACTGGCCTCGCCGCTATTTTTTCCAGTCCCGGTTTTTTTCCGCATTCTTTTTCAAAGGCCTTGTCACGCATGGCATTGCGGTAGCCAATGTCCTGAAAGCTGTAGTGAAACTTAGCGTGCACGTCATAATCGCCTTTAAGCAAGCCGGCAACGTCCTCGACAAAAACCCTTTCCTCATCGGTGGGAATTACAAAGATCTTCACCCGCGAGTTGTCCGCTGAAATAATGGTTTCGGCGTTTCTGGTAGTTGAAAGCGCGTTTTTGTTTTCATCAAGATTTATACCCAGCGTCTCAAGGCCGCCAAGCGCCTGCGCCCTTGTAATAGCGCCCTTTTCTCCCACGCCGGCCGTAAAAACAACCGCGTCTATACCGCCCACGGCGGCCGAATAAGCGCCTATATATTTTTTTATCCTGTACGCTTCTATCTCCATGGCAAGAGCCGCGCGGGCATCACCGCCTGCGGCCGCTGTTTCAACGTCGCGCCTGTCGGTAAACTTGCCGGTGATGCCCAAAATGCCGGATTTTTTATTCAATATTGAATCCATTTCCCGCGCCTTTAAACCTTCTTTCTCCATCACAAAAAGTCCTATTGCGGGATCGTGGTCGCCCGCCCTGGTGCCCATTACCAGGCCCTCAAGCGGCGTGAATCCCATGCTGGTGTCGTATGAAAGGCCGTTTTTTACTACGTTTACCGAGGCCCCGTTGCCTATGTGGCAGATAACAAGATTAACGCTGAAAGGATCCCTGCCAAGCAGGACCGCCGCGCGTTTTGCCACATAAAGGAAAGAAGTGCCGTGAAAGCCGTAACGGCGTATCCCGTATTTTTCATACCAGGAGTAAGGCAGGGCGTAAAGGTACGATGAGGCGGGCATGGTCTGATGCCAGGCCGTGTCCATTATGGCAATATGGCGGATCGCGGGCATAAGCTCCCGGGCCGCCTCAATACCAAGGATATTAGGCGGATTATGCAGGGGGGCAAGCGCTGAAAGCTCGCGAAAAACGGAGAGGACATTATCATCTATCAAAACCGATTTCACAAATTTCTCTCCGCCATGCACCACCCGGTGGCCCACGGCCGAAATACCCTTAAGATCCTTTATAACGCCGTGAAGGGGCGAGGTAAGAGTGTCAATAACCAGTTTTATAGCTTCTTTGTGGGACGGGCAATCCTGTTTCACCGTCACTTTTTCCTTATCGGGAACTTCGTGCGCCACAAAGGACCCGGTCAGGCCAACCCTTTCCACCACGCCGGCCGCGAGAGCGATTTTTTTATCCCAGTCAAAAAGAGAATATTTTACGGAGGAACTTCCGCAGTTAAGGCAAAGTATTTTCATATTTTCTCCTCAAGGTTGAAACTGATTAACATCCCGCAACTTCTTCGTACAAACGCAATAAAAGGTTGCCGGAGACCGGAAGCGACATATTATTGTTTACATGGTTAAACGCTATTTTTGACATATTATGGCATACCGGCGGATTTGAGATGAGAGATCCTATCGCCTCGGCGTAGGACCCGCTCTCGCCTGGTTCAACCAGCAGGCCGTTTTGCCCGTGAACAATAAAGTCGCTGATACCCCGGAGGCGCGGCACAACGCAGGCCACGCCGGAGGCCTGCGCCTCAATAAGCGACATTGAAAGGCCCTCGTGCCGGCTGGCTTTAACAAAAATATGGAGCATAGCCATTACCTCAGGAATATCGCCGCGCTCCCAGAGGATGTCCACCTTATGGCTGATGCCAAGCGACCGCGCCATCTCGCGAATGCGCTCGTCTTTTACTCCCAGAATTAAAAAATTAGTATCCGGCAGTTTATCCAGAACCGCTTTAGCGACCTTTAAAAAGAACTCCTGCTCTTTAAGCGTTTTATCCATGCTTATGGTACCCACTTTGTAGGGACGCTTCAAAAACATGGCGGGCTTTATGAGCATGGCGCTTTCCCAGCGCCCTATGCTGATAGCCGGCTGCGCCATAAAAATCTTGCGCTGGTCCACTCCGGCGCTTAAAAAATCGTCCTTGACTGAATTGCAGGCTGCCATAAATTTATCTATATAAGGCTCAAACCCGGCCAATTTTTTAAAACCCGCGCTATTGCCGGGGGAAAACTTGGTAACAAAGACTTTTGATAAAGCCGCGGCCTTTTTTAATATCGCCGTATTGAGAGAATCCGGATTGTAAAAATGACTTATGTCATAGCCCCTCGCCTGAAAAAGACCAAGTCTCGCCGAAAAAGTAAGCGGCAAAGTCTCCAGACGCTGCTTCAGGCACTCGCCGTAAAGCCAAGAGTCTTCGCGGCACATCACCACCGCGATATTGCCTGTTTTCTTGAAATACGAAGCCGTATGCAGGGCCTGGTAAGCCGCTATATCCGATTTTTGGGAATCGCAGATATTTAAAATGTTCATGTTAGTGGTAACAGGTCGCAGGTGGCAGGTAAAAGGAAAAAAATTCTGTTGGAGAAACTCCAGAAAGCTTTAATATCTGAATCTCCAAATTTTCTGCCTGTTATCTGTAACCTGCTACCCGCAACCTTTAATTCACACTGTTTATCGCTGTAATCTCTTCACTTTAATCTCTTCTCTATCATTTTCAACTCTTTCTCGGAGTTAAGCGTATAGAACGGGTCCTTTGAAGTTTGAAGTATGTCGGCGTAGATCACGGCAGCCGCTTCGTAATTACCGGCCTTCTTATTTAAAAAGGCGGCCAACTGTTTCAGCATTACCGGGCAGTCGCGTTCGCGCACAAGCGGCGCGATGATTTGCGCCACTTTGGCGGGCTCGGAAGACTTGCTGTAACCGATGGCGGTAAGCATGATAAGAAACTTCCATTCGCGCGGCGTATTTACGAGCGCATAATTTAAAAGCTCCGCCGCTTCACCAGGCCGGTTCAAGTTAAACGCGAGAGAGCCCGCGGAGTAAAGCACGGCATTTTTGAAATAAGGGTCCAGGGCCGCTATGTGGCGGGATAAAGCCATAAATTCCGGATAATTTCCGGCGCCGAAATCCAGACCGTGATGGGAATGGCCGTGTTCTTCCTCCTCCTCTTCTTCTCCGGCAATATGCTCGTGCGTGCCGTAATACTGCATAAGCCTTATAAACCACAAATCCGCGAACAGCCTGCGCGCGCCCAAACTTAGCGCCAGCATATCCTCAATAGCGCTATGCCTTACCTCGCGCAAAGCGGAAGGGGGGGGGAATGGGGAAGCGGGACGGCTCCGGGAAGAAAAAAACAACAACCCCGTAAAACCAAGCGCCCCCGCCATATAGAGAATCTTTAGTAGCAATGACATGATAGATTAGACCGGATTCCTGCAAACAGCATGCGGCAATAACGCAGAAATTGTAACTACCGGGCAGGCACTCCCCAGCGCTGTGATTTTTTCCTTATCGCTGTAATCTCTTCTTTAAAATTCTTTTTTTCTGAAAAGTAAAACCGAGGCCCCGTAAGCGGCAAGCGCCCATAGCGCGGCGTAGAAAACCTGGAACCATCCGCCTGAGGCGGACAAAGGCGCGTCCCTCAGATTATAAAGCTGCAAATCGGGAATCATCCAGGCCGCGCCTTTAAGCAAGGCGCCGGAAAAACCGCCGGCTTTTTCAATAAGGAATCTGGCCTCGGGGGTGAAATGTCCAAGCGTCCAGATTACAGCTGAAATAACCATGGTGGAAACCGGCGAGGTGGAAAAAAGCGAGATGAACAGCGCCAGTGAGATGATGATAACTATTTTCAGCCAAATGCAGGCCACTATATTAAAATACGCGGCGCAGGGAGGAAAACCGCGCAGGGAAAGCAGGCTTAAGTGTATAGCAGCCATTACGGCGAGCATAAAAGCGCCCAGCAGATAAAGGCCGGCCGCCTTGCCAAGCATATAGGCGGGCCTAGAGACGGGCCTTGAAAAGACAAGATAGATAGCTTTTGTCTCCATTTCGCGGGGTATCGCCATGGCCGCGTGAAAAAGAGCGTAGGCAAGCGTCATAAGCTCCATTAAACCAAAGCCCAGGTCCGAAAGCACTCTGGCTTCCTCTTCTATTGCCATTACTCCGGCAAGCAATGAGGCGTAAATAGCGCATGCCGCGAAAACGGCAAAAACCGTAAAGAACCGGTTTTTAACGCTTTCCCTGAAGGTTTCCGCGGCTACTGAACGCGCGGTATAAAGATATTTCATAAAATTTGCTCTTCTTTCTTGTGTCCAGGTGAATAGGCTGCCCGCCAAACAACCGGCGGGTCCGCCAGAGGCGGATAGGCGGTTAGACTATTAGGTAAGGATCGGATTTGACTAACAGCCGAATAGCCTTCAGCCTATCTGCGCACCGCCTCCACAAACAGGGACTCCAAAGCGCCTGGCGCCGTTTCCCAGTTTTTCCGTTCAACAGAAAGCGTTTTATGTCCCCCGGCCATAATGATCACACGGTCGCATATTTTCTCCAGTTCAGAAATGCTGTGCGAAGAAAGGAAGATGGTCTTTCCTTCAGCCTGCATGCCGGAAATAAGGGCGCGCATGTCGTGAATGGCAAGGGGGTCCAACCCGCTTACAGGCTCGTCAAGCACTAGCAGTTCGGGAGAATGCAGCACCGCCTGGGCCAGCCCCAGGCGCTGAAGCATGCCTTTTGAAAACTCTGAAATTTTTTTGGCGGCGTGAGGCGCGAGCCCCACTTTTTCCATTACAACCGGCAGCGCGGCCGCGATAGCGGAGCCGGACATTCCAGAAAGCAGCCCATAGTAGCGTAAGGCGCCGTACGGAGTGTTATGCGGGGGGAAATACGGCAGTTCCGGCAGAAAGCCTATACTGTTCTTTGCCCGGGGCTCGCGGGGGTCCAGCCCGAAAACTGAAACTTTTCCCGAGGTTGGAAAAATCAGGCCGGTAAGCAGTTTCATTACGGTGGTCTTGCCCGCGCCGTTTAAACCCAGCAGCCCCAATATCTCACCTTCAAAGATATCAAGGGTGAAATCGGACAAAGCGGCAACTGACATCTTCCGGCCAAGCCCCCGAAGATGGTAAATTTTACCGGCACCGTCAATAGAAACTATCACGCGCTTCACCCCACCACCCCCTTAGCGGCCATAGGCCGCTCGCAATTTTTTACAGTTAAATTCGCCTGAGACGTATAAGGGGGTGGTGGGGTCATTTCACTATTTTCCCTTGATCTTTTTTCTGCCGGTTCAGTTCCATTTTTATGTCCACAAGAGGAATTCCGCCCTCTTTCAGAAAAGAATCGTGGAATTTTCTCAGGTCAAAATACTTTTGTTCCGTGCGCCGGTAATACTTTCGCATATCAAGAATCCTGTCCAGACCAACCACCGGACCCAGCGCCTGAGTGGGCGCCAGAGAAAGCCTTAAAATTTCGCCTCGCGCCTGGACCTCTGAAAAATACAAATTATTCTTAAAAAAATCAACCGCCTCGGTTTCAGTCATCTTTTTACAATGGAGGGAGGCGTCAACATAAGCCCTCGCGGCCCTTAACATGCGCAAATAGACCCGCAGAAAGCGCGCCCAGTAAGAGGAATAATAGCCCATCTCCTCGGCCAAAAGCTCGGCGTAACAGGCCCAGCCGTTTACCGCCATCGGCTGGTTTGAAATTCTGCGTATTCTGGAAGGATTCAGGTTCGCCTCAAAACTGAGCAGATGGAGACCAGGCATTATGGCGTAGGCGCTGAGCAGTTCCAACTGCGCGTAATTAAACCTGTCCTGAAGGATCTTCTCCCTTAACGCCCCGGGAAGGGTGTCGGAAGGGAGCGACACTAAAAGCTCCGACACCCTGGTTTCATCAAGCGAAAACGGCGCGGAATAATAGACATAAGGCAAAATCGCGGCCGCAAACGAAGGCATGCGCTTTATAAGAAGGCGCTGTTTCGGGAAAGGCAGGACTTTGTATTCGTCAAAGTGCTGGTAGGCCCTGTCCATTTCATCCTGAAAAACCTTCAAAACCTCACCGTCGGCCGGATGTTCTTTCGGCAGTTTCTCAAGCACGCCTTTCCAGCCTTTTTCCCTGGCAAGCACAGCGTCAATACTCTGCGCCTCTTTCTGGAGGTCTTTCAGGGACTGCTTGTAAGCGCTTTTGGAGTAGCGCAGCGCGGCGCCCGGTGTCATATCCAGCGCGTGCCAGCGTTCAAGGTAAAAACCGTAGGTGGAATCTCCGGTCCTGAAATCTCCGTCGGAAACAGGAAGTATGTCCTTTTGCAGGAAGTCGCGGTAGCGCGCAAGCGCGGTTTTTACCTGTTCAAGCGTCTCGTCCACCTGCATTTTTAAAATAGGGTCGTAGCGCGTGTAACCGCGGAAAATGGGAATAAAATCCGAAATGCCCGCTATCGACGCCTCCACCTGCCTTATAGCCTGCCCTGTCCATATTTTAGGAGGACGCGTAAGGTTTCTTTGTGCCTGCTCCAGAATCAGCGGCAGCTGCTTAAGGCGCGAAATGGCGTTTGCCGCCCTGCTGTTGTAATCGTTAAAATCCTTACTCATCAGCGAATAGACAGAAAGAAGCGGTTCCAGGTAATACTGCGGCCTGAGCTTTAAAATATCCAGGTTTTCCATCTCATAAATATCCACTTCCAGCATATGATCAAGCAGGTTGTAGTCAACCTGCGCGGCCGGATACATGAAGTCTTTTTTTATTTCGTGGAGTTTGTCGCGGAGCTTATGGAAAGTTTCAAGTTCTTTGCTTTTGCGTTCCTGAATACGCTGGGTCAGGGAAGCGTCGGCGCCGTGCAGACCAATGCGGGTGGCCCGCTCAGGGTCAAACATCTGCATGGTTGCCAGGTATCGCTCAAAAATCTCATTCAGCTTGGTTTTTTCAAGCGCGCCCTGTATTTCCTCGGTGGACATCCTGTCTTCGTAGGCAAAAGCCGGACCTGCCGCAAGGCATAAAAGGAACATTAAAAATATTTTTTTCATCCAGGCCTTTCTCTAGATAGCGAGTATGCCGGTATGCATGTAGGCTGGTATGCCAGAAGGCAATACTGCTGGCAGGTTACTAGGCTTTCTGTGGAGTTCCAGAATTTAGGCCTACAAACATACACGCCTACTAGCCGGCAATCTCTTACTAGCCTATGGCTGTGCCCCGCCTCCGCCTTAGGCGGAAGCGGGGCTGTGCCGTAACAGGGGCTATGCCCTTCAGACGGCCTCGCCTGACGGCGTAATCACCGGGACTTGACTGTTTTACTGCTACGCGCCGTTTTCTTCGGTTCCAACGCCAGCGCCAGAGCTTCTTCAATAGAAGAAACGCCGATAAGCTTCATTTTAGCGCGTATTTCTTCCGGTATTTCTTCCAAATCCTTCATGTTATCTTTTGGGAAAAGAACGGTAAAGATTTCATCCCTGAAAGACGCTATTATCTTTTCCTTCAGGCCTCCTACCGGAAGCACCCTGCCGCTAAGCGTTATCTCTCCGGTCATTGACAATGCCTGTTTTACCACACGGCCGGAGATCAAGCTCGCAAGCACTATGGCTATGGTAATGCCCGCAGAAGGCCCGTCTTTGGGAATGGCTCCCTCCGGTATGTGCACATGGAAATTATGAGAAGTCACAAAAGAATTAAGCGAGGATTCCCTTGAACGCACATAAGAAAAAGCCGCCTGAGCCGATTCCTTCATAATGTCGCCAAGCTTCCCGGTAAGTATAAGATCCCCCTTGCCCGGAACGGCCACGGCTTCAACCGCGAGTATTTCGCCTCCGTTCTCAGTCCAGGCAAGCCCGGTAGCGATGCCTACGGCGTTATGAGAGACGCTCTGGCGCAGGAACTTGGGGATCCCAAGGAAATCGCCCAGGTTCTGCGGCGTCACCTTCACGATGTCCAGTTTTTGTTCCACTACTTTCCTGGCGACACGCCGCGACATTGAAGCGATTTCGCGTTCAAGATTGCGCACGCCGGCCTCTCTGGTATAGCCGCGTATTACGGCGTCCAGGGTTTCATCGGAAAGCCTGAGCAAATTCTCTTTCAGCCCGTGTTCTTTCATCTGCTTCGGGACCAGAAATTTGTTGGCTATCTGTATTTTCTCATTATGCGTGTAGCCGCCGAATTCAATCACCTCCATGCGGTCGCGCAGGCTTATGGGTATGCCCCAAAGGGTGTTTGCCGTGGTTATAAACAGCACCTTTGAGATATCGAACGGCACATCCAGAAAATGGTCCATAAATTCCGGGTTCTGCTCCGGGTCAAGCGCCTCAAGCAGCGCCGCCGCCGGGTCTCCGCGCCAATCCATGCCCATCTTATCAATTTCATCCATCAAGAAAACCGGATTGCGGCTTTTGGCTTTTTTCAAGCTCTGTATTATTCGCCCGGGCATGGAGGCGACATAAGTTCGGCGATGGCCGCGGATTTCCGCCTCATCGCGCACGCCGCCCAAAGACATGCGCACGAAATTCCTGCCCATAGCGCGCGCTATTGAGCGGGCAATGGAAGTTTTACCCACTCCCGGAGGGCCCACAAAGCAGAGTATGGGGCCCTTAAGTTTCCGGGTGAGCGTTGTAACCGCCAGATATTCAAGCACCCGCTCTTTGGGTTTGGACAGACCGAAATGGTCCTCATCCAGAATTTTTTTAGCCGACACCAGATCCAGAGAATCTTTGGTTTCAACGTTCCAGGGCAACTCAACCAGCCAATCCAGATAAGTGCGCGAAACGGTGGATTCGGGGGAAAACGGCATCATATGCGAAAGGCGGTTCAGCTCTTTTTCCGCCGCGTGTTCAGCTTCTTTCGGCATTTTGGCGGCATTCAACTTCTTCCTTATTTCGTCCAGTTCCCGGGTGAAATCGTCTTTCTGGTGCAGTTCTTTCTGGATGGCCTTCAATTGTTCGTTCAGATAGTATTCCTTCTGCGACTTGTCTATCTGGGTTTTTACGCGGTCGTGGATTTTGTGCTCAATATCAAGTATCTCTATTTCCTCCGCCAGCAGTTTTATAAGTTTTTCAAGGCGGTCCTTGGGATCTTCGGTTTCAAGCACAGCCTGGCGGTCCTCAATATTAAAAATGGAATTAGCGGCGATGGTATCGGCCAGTTTTGAAGGGTCCTCTACCTGCTGCAGAAGCGCCACGGAATCAAGAGTTATGCGGGTGTTGAGTTTGACGTAGGTTTCAAAAATTTCCACCGCGTGACGCATGAGAGCGGTAATTTCAGGGGACTTCCGTACAGGCTCGTCTACATATTCCACTTCCGCCATCAGGCAGTTTTTTTCCTTATCGGTTATCAGGCTTTTTACGCGGGCGCGCTTTTTGCCTTCCAAAAAGACACGCATGCTGCCGTCAGGCATTTTCAGCGACTGCGCCACCGCGCTTACTACGCCGTATAGATAAAGGTCGTCGGGAGCCGGATCATTAACCTGGGGTTTTTTCTGCGCGAGGGAAAGTATGTACTTGCTTTCTTTCAGGGCGGCCTCTACGGCCCCCACGGACTTAGGCCTGTCCACTGAAAGAGGCAGCGCCATATGGGGAAACATTACCACATCCCGTACAGCGATAGCCGGTATCAAACCGGGATAGACAACCGCATCTTTTGTATTTGCGTCCATTGTGTTTAAATCTCCGTTATCGTTTCTTAAATAACCAGGATGTTTAGGCTGTTATCATCTATGGCAACGGAAGGCTATTGAATGCTACGGAAAGCAACTAAAAGTAACAAAACTGTTTTATCCGCCCTCTTACTTTCTGTGGCATTCAGTCGCTTTCTTTTGCTTTCGTTGCTATTAGTTAAGCCTATCCACCTGAGCAGTTATTGTTTTTTAAATTCAAGCACACCGTCTATAATGCCGTACGCTTTGGCCTCTTCAGCGGACATATAACAATTTCTTTCCATGTCGTCGTGCACTTTCTTCTCGGTCTGGCCGGTATGTCTGGCAAGGATCTGGGTAAGGCGTTTTTTATTTTCCTGCATCTCGCGGCTTTCTATCTCTATATCGGTGGCCTGGCCTGAAATGCCGCCGCCCCAGATAAGAGGCTGGTGTATCATTATCCGGGAATTGGGCAGCGCGTAGCGCTTGCCTTTCGTGCCGCCGGCAAGCAGAACCGCGCCGAAGGACATTGCCATGCCCATGCAGATGGTGGAAATGGGTGCCTTTATAAAATGCATGGTATCGTATACCGCCAACCCCGCCGTAACCATACCGCCGGGGGAATTGATATAAAGGTTAATATCCTTTTCGTTGTCTTCCGCATCCAAATACAGCAACTGCGCGATAACGGTATTTGCGGAGGCGGTGGAAACCGCGCCTTCCGGGTCGCCTATAAAAATTATCCGGTCTTTCAGAAGGCGCGAGTAAATATCGTAACCGACCATGGCGCCCTGGTTCCATTTCTCAATGATTGTGGGTATTAACATGAACTATTCCTCCGTTGTCAGTCTGAGAGTCTGAGAGTCTAAGAGTCTGGGAGTCTGGGAGTCTGAAAACCGAACTCTCGAATCTTCAGTTCTTGTCTTGACTCTTTGACGCTAAGACTCCCGACTCTACGACTTTTTTAGCGTGTCTCTTCCTTTATAATTGCCTTTGATTTAACCATGTCCATTGTCCTGTTTTCCATTATGGACGCCAGTATATATTCCCTGCGGTTGTCAAAAAGCTCACGTGCCCTGGTTTTTTCCTCGTCACTGCCCAGGCGGGATAGCACCTTATCAAGCTCGGCTTTCAGTTCCGCGTCGCCCGCGCTGATATTTTCTTTTCTGGCTATGTGATGGAGCAAGAAAGTAAGGCTCAGGTTCCGCTCAGCCACGGGTTTTAGTTTTTCAAGAAACGTCTCTTCGCGGAAATTTTCATCGTCAGCCGGCATTCTCTTTTTCATAAGTTCAAGAAGTTCGCGCGTTTCCTGGCTTACCAGAGTGGGGGGAAGCGGCATGGGATTGTTTTTTATGAGCGCGTCCTCAAGCTGCGTAAACAGGTCTTTTTCTGTTTTTTCCGCCTCGGTTTTTTCAAGCAGTTTGCGCACATTGGCTTTAAGTTCTTCCACGGTCGCGGCGCCGGCCTCCTTAAGAAAATTCCCGTCCAATTCCGGCACAATTTTTTGTTTTATTTCCGAGACAGTAACCCTGAAGCGCATTTTTTTGTCGCCGAACGGCGCGTCAAATTCGCGCGTCTCTCCTTTTTTCGCGCCTGACACCGCTTCCGCAAGCCCCGCTATGGTCTGAGGGCTCGCCATATTCACAATTTCACCCTTAACTGAACCGCCTTCCACTTTGACGCCGTTTTCAAATGTTTCATAATCGACAATAACGAAATGCGCCATACCCGCGCTTTCGCTTTCCGGAGCCGGTTTAAGATACGCGTTGTATTCACGCACCTGTGTCAGATATTTTTCCACATCCTCGTCGGTTACTTTGTGAATTTTGCGCGTGACGGCGATCTTTTCGTATCCGCGCGGTTCTATCTGCGGGTTGCATTCGAACAGGACTTCAAAATAAAGCGTTTTATCCGGGTCGTAGCGGAGATTTTTTATACTCGGAGATACCACGGGAGTGAGTTTGTTGTTTTTAAGTATTTCAGTTACCGCCGACTTGGCCTCGGCCTCAATCACTTCGTCCTTAACCATGGAGGGGAACTGTCCTTTTATCATGGGAACCGGCACCTTGCCGACCCGGAATCCGGGCAGCGATACCACCGCCTGCAGGCGCGCCAGGGCGGCGGCGGTAGCTTCCGAAAGCGCGGAAGAATCCACATTCACGGCGAAGGTATAAACACATCCCTCCTGTTTTACTTTTTTTATCCGGTCTCTAAAACCCAGGATGTTCATTGTAAAGCCTCCCAGTTGACAAATTTGGACGGTAACCAAGCTAGTAGCTCTAGTACGCGTGCAGGCTCTCAGAAAGAACAAGCTGTTAGGCCTACTAGCTTACCAGCCTCCTGGCCTACCAGCTGCTTTACTTATTGAATGCCGAGACGGGGACTTGAACCCCGACGGGTTACCCCATACGGTCCTAAGCCGTACGCGTCTGCCAGTTCCGCCACCTCGGCCAAAACAACGGTAACGACTTGGGTAATCAGTAACCAGTAATCGGTAAATCGTGAAAAGACTTGACGTAACTGGTTACCGATTACTGATTACCGGTTACCGGTTTTTAAAAATTGGGCCATACGGGATTCGAACCTGTAACCTTGCGCTTAAGAGGCGCCTGCTCTACCGTTGAGCTAATGGCCCATATTTCATAGTTTACATAAATTTTTTCAAAATTGCGACTGAAACTCACGCACTTTTACGTAAAACGTTCTTTTGCGCAGGGATAAAAAGAGTGGACTCCTTGTCTGAGCGATGGACATTGTCCGGCAGATCGGCAATGCGAAATTTAATTATTCTGCCCTTTTCAGCGCAAAGCGAAGGGCAATTTAAAAAATAACCCAAAGCATGTGGAAGATAATTTTTGCGCACATCCCGGAGAAATTTTTCCAGGCGGACCTTATTCTCCTCTAAAAGAAGGCGCCAAAACATAAAAAAACAGGTATCCATGCCAGGAGTAATAACTATCTCCTTTCTGCATTTCAGGCATGCGTCAATATCAACCAGTCGTAAACCGTCCGTGGCAAATTTATTCAGATTCATCATGTTCACTATCGAGTCAACGGAAGACACTCCATCCATGACAAAAAGCTCAATGCCAGCTTTTTTTGCTTTTTTCTCAAGCTGAAAAACAGGCCCGCAGAGAAACCGCGTGTTCCCGTAGCTCATAAACACCGCGGTCCGGCAACTCTCATCCCGGGATATTTCCTCAATAACTTTTTCAGATATTTCTTCAGGGCCGCCCTTGACCATTTTTATTCTTACTCTGGGGCAGAGGCTGGAGAAAAAACCGGAACTTTGCGCGTCAATACAGCCGGAGAAGAGCACATCGCAAGCTTTCAGAACTTCCATGGTTTCTACGGTGAGGTGCCCGGGCTTCAGGCCGCGCGAGCATAGAATCAATCTTTTGTTTGTGCAGCGGTTGGACTTTGTCATATTGGAACCAGATTTATTAAAATATATTTTAGCATTTTACACATCCCACGAAAAGTTGCAGAAGAAGTTGGGTCATGTGTAAGATAGTCCGTGTAATTTTTGATTTATCTTTCCATAATTGCTAGCCTATGGATGTGCCCCGCCCTTTTGGTTTGAACATTAATCCAAAAGAGCGGGACTGTGCCGTAAGATTGAGATTGGGCCATGCCCATTACGACGGCCTAAATTCCTTTAATTATGCGCAAACAGCACTTATTTTTTTTATTCATTCTGGGCATTTTTGCTCCCGGCTGTCTTTCAGCCCAGACTGAAGATTTAAATAAACTTTACAACGACGCATTGGCGCAATGGACGGACGGACGCCCGGAGGATGCAGCCGAGGCTCTGAAATATGTGGTTTACCGGTCATCCGGCGAACAACCGGGCCTTTCGGCCATAATGGATATTTCCGTAATACTCGGCGAAGCAAACAAAAATGAAGAGGCAATGGCCTACCTGCTTAAAGGCGACATCCTGAAGCCCGATGACCCTTATATAAACCTGGAGAAAGGCTGGAACCTGCTTTCCCTTGAAAAGGATCTTGACGCGAAGACAGCATTTGAAAAAGTTTTCACTCTGAGCACAGACCAAAGCCTCATCCAGCAGGCCCGCCTGGGGCTCGCCATAACACAGGCCCGGCTGTCCGGGCCGGAAGAAAGCATTTCAGTGCTTCGCTCTATCTATACCGCATACCCCTACCTGCTTACCCCGGCCGCTGAACTTATAAGCGCCACCTTTGAAAAACTTAAAAAACGCCAGCATGCGCTGACTTTTCTTAAAGAAACGCTCACTTACGACCCGCGAAATATCCAGGCGGAAATAAACCTGGCCCGCCTATTTGAAGAATCGGGCTATTATGTGCCCGCCTGGCAAACCTACTACACCCTGTCCGATATGGACCCGGGGCAAAAATTTTTCGCTGAAAAAAAAACCAAGCTCGCCAAATATGTCAAGGGTAAACTTGAAGACCTGCTTTACTGGACGCGCCTTGCCTGGCCCATACACAACCACCCGGTTCCCTACGCCGCCCAGAACCTGCTTAAAATAGCGCTTTACGCAGACCCGGACGGCATTCCAGCGCCCGTAACAGCTTTCAGTTTTATCTGCAACAGCGACTTTGAAATTGTCGACCAGCTCAGGGGCAAGGTAGCCTCCGGCCATGCGGGCAATCAATGGACGGCGCGCTACAATACCATGAACCGCGTTATTGAAATACTGGACAATTCCGGCAGCCCCATGCACACTACCCTCAACCCCGTGCGCATAGAGCAGAAAACAAAAGGCGGCGTGCTGCTTATTAAAAGCCCTGAAATTAATATGGCGATAGCCGGCGTAAACCGAGGCGACAAGGAGATAACCGGAGAGCTATCTATTTCTTTTGCCGGTCCGGCCATGCGGCTTATAAATATCGCGCCGGTTGAGACGCTGGTTCCGGCGCTCGCCGCTCAATACGCGGAGGGATCAAAGCTGATAGAGGAGCTTAAGGCGCTCGCCGTTGTTGTTCGCACCAGGCTTTTGGGCTTAAAGCGCGAGCCCCCGCACCGCCTGGAGAATTATGACATCTGCGACTCAGACCATTGCCTCGCCTTCAGGGGCCTTCAAATGGAAACGGATACGGCGCGCCGGGCGGCGGAGCTTACAAAAGATGAAATTCTATACGCGGACTCCGCGCCCGCGTCCGCCGCGTTTCACCGGGCTTGCGGCGGATTTACCGAAGACGGCGTTGATGACGGCGCGGGCCGGTTGAAAAAAATCTCGCCTTTTGAATTTTACTCGCGTACCCTGGCTGCCCCGCCGGACAACCTTTTATGTCTGGCAAAAGACAAAACCACAAGCTCCGATGTGTATTGGACGCTTCTCCTTAACCCGCGCTGGATAGAAGCGCGCGCGAACCTGAAATATAAAATCGGATATCTGAAAGCGATTATTCCGCTTAAACGCGCCGCTTCAGGCAGGGTACTAACGCTGCGTCTTGAGGGCACTGCAGGTTCCGCCGTGCTGAACAGCTTCGCCGAAATTTCACGGATACTTTCCGCGGGGACTATGCGCTCAGCGCTATTTGGCGTTAAGCCGGTGCTTGACGGAAAATACCCTAAATTCTTTATTCTGCGCGGTCTTGGGACCGGAAACGGCCGCGGTTACTGCATACTGGGAGGACATGGTATGGCAGACAATTTCGGCGCCGATTACCGCAGAATACTGTCGCACTATTTCCCTTATTATAAAGCAAAAAAGGTGACAGGTAGCAGGTAGCAGGTTACAGGCAGAGATGTGGAGATTACGATATTGAAACTTTTTATTGTTTTCTCTTTACTATGTTTTTAATCTGCCTGTTGCCTGTCTCCTGCCACCTGTGACCTTTCCGCTTCAAATATGACATTTAAAGTGATTCACATCATAACAAAGCTGGAATTCGGCGGCGCCCAGGAAAACACCCTCTACACTGCGGCACACCTTGATAAGGGCCGTTTTTCGGTCAAACTTGCCTGCGGGCCCGGCGGAGAGCTTAGCGGCAAAACCGGCGGCATTGATACTGTTTATATTCCTTCGCTGCGGCGCGAGATAAACCCCTTCGGCGACATAGCCGCTTTTTTCGGGCTTTACCGCCTTCTAAAAAAAGAAAAACCGGATGTCGCGCACACCCACTCGTCCAAAGCCGGTATTCTGGGGCGCCTGGCGGCGCGGCTGGCCGGGGTGCCCGTAATAGTACACACTGTCCACGGCTTCGGCTTCAATAACCGGCAGAATTTGCTGAAAAGGAAGCTGTTTGTTTTTCTTGAAAAATTTTGCGCGCAGCTTGCGGACGCGCTTATTTTCGTTTCAGTTTCCAACATGGAAACCGCGCGCGCGCTTGCGATAGGTTCGCCAGCCGCCTGCCGCCTTATACGCAGCGGAATCGCGTTGCGCGGTTATCCGGCGGAGTGTGACGTGAACTTAAAAAGAGCGGAGTTCGGCATTAAGGCGGGCGAGCTCGCCGTAATAAGTCTCGGCAATACCAAACCGCAAAAAAACCCCGCTGGTTTTATTTCCGTAGCCCTTAAGATCATGCGGGAAATAAAAAACGCTAAATTTATTTTTGTCGGAGGAGGAAGGGAACTTGATTACTTCCGCCTCCGGACGGAAAGCCTGGGTCTGAAGGACAAATGTATTTTTGCCGGCTGGAGAACGGACACGGCCCAGCTTCTTCGGGCCTCGGATCTTTTCGTGCTTGCCTCGCTCTGGGAAGGTTTGCCGCGCAGCCTGGTTGAAGCTCTCGCAAGCGGACTCCCGGTTGTCTGCTACAAAACCGACGGAGTGACCGACCTTATAAAGGAAGGGGGGAATGGCTTCGGCGTAAGACCGGGCGACGAGGCGGGGCTTGCCGCGTCGGCGGTGCGGGTGCTCAAAGACGCAGTTCTGCGGGCGAAACTCTCGGCCGGCGCCCGCGCCACGGACCTTTCAGCTTTTGACATAGACCTGATGGTAAAACAGCAGGAAGAGCTATACCTTGAATTACTAGTTCAGAAGTCAGTAGCCAGTAGACAGTAGTCAGAATTCGCCCGCTATTTCAGCGGGCGCTTGCCGGTCTGGCGAGCGAATTCTGTGTTCCCGCAAGGGACTTATATGAACCCTGAAATCTCAGTCATCATCCCGGTATTTAACGAGGCGGAAAATATAGCGCCTCTGGCAGCCAGGCTTGAAGAAGCTTTTTTAAAAACAGATCTAAGCTGGGAAGCGCTCTGGGTAGATGACGGCAGCACCGACGAATCTTATAACGAGATAAAAATCGCGCTTGAACGCGGTAACGCCCGGGCCATAAGGCTCTCGCGGAATTTCGGCCAGACAGCTGCGCTCTCGGCCGGCATAGCCGCGGCCCGGGGCTTTTGGACCGTTCCGCTTGACGCCGACCTTCAAAATGACCCGGGGGACATTCCTAAAATGATTAAGCGCGCCGGAGAAGGCTTTGATGTGGTAAGCGGCTGGCGCAGAAGAAGGAACGACAATTTTTTTACACGCGTCCTGCCTTCAATGGCGGCCAACGCTTTTATTTCACTTGTGACCGGAGTGCGGCTGCACGACTACGGCTGCACCCTCAAGGTTTACCGCACCAGCCTGCTTAAAGACCTGGATATCTACAGAGAGTTGCACCGTTTTTTGCCGGCGCTCCTCGGATACGGCGGAGCTTCCATAACGGAGATGGAAGTAAGCCACCACCCCAGAGCCGCCGGACGCTCAAAATACGGGCTTATGCGGACCTTCAAGGTGCTGCTTGATCTCTTCACCATAAAATTCATGGGTGATTTTATTACAAAGCCGATTTATCTTTTCGGAGGGCTAGGCCTCGCACTCGCTCTTACGTCGGCTTGTCTCGCGCTCTTCACGCTTTACAACAAAATAGCCAACCATGTTTTTGTAAAAGACCAGCCGCTTTTTCTGGTAGCCATCTTCCTGGCTTTGGTCGGAGTGCAGATGGCTTTTCTTGGACTGCTGGCGGAACTTATTATACGAAGCTACCACGGCTCCGCCAAAAAACCTTTTTACCGGATAAAAGAAACCCTCGGCGGGCCAGAAACATAAAGATCCTCCATATGGACTTGCTTGCGCGGGGCCCAATAGTTCCGGCCCGGCGTACAGTTGTACGAAGGTCCGGACCGTGAGGCGCCAGCGCTTTCTCCGCAGCGCATGTTTTTTATTTCCCCTGACCTCCGCGTCCACGCGTCCGATAAGCAGCCTATAACTCTCAAGTTCCATCGTGCCGCCGAGTAATTGTCGACATAAATGTGGCTGATTTTTACCATTGACCGCGCCCCGTGATAGTTTATATCCTATAGAGTCCATGGAAGAAAACAGTCCTTTTGTTTTCAGCCGCGATGAAATAAGGGAAAAAGGCGGGCTTAAAGCCGTTTTTAAGCCCGAAGCCGCGCAGTTCTCGGATGCGATTGAAAAACCGGGTGAATTAAAGAGCCTTGCCCTTACCCTTGAATTCTTCCCGGACGAAAAAGGCGCGATAATTCTTTCAGGCGCGCTGGAAGCGGAACTTAAACTTGAATGTTATCGCTGCGCGGGGCTTTTTGCCACCCGTCTAAAGGAAAATTTTGACGAGGTTTACGAAGATACGGTAGAATACATAGATGTGCGCGAAGCGGTGCGTGAAACGCTGGTACTGCTTATGCCCATGAAAATTTTGTGTTCGGACGCCTGCAAGGGGTGCTGCCAGGTCTGCGGCTCCAACAGGAATGCAAAAACCTGTTCCTGCCAGGCGCCGAAACAGAATCCGTTCGCGGCGCTGAACGTTGTTTTAAAAAACCCGGCGCCAGATACTGATAACGCCCGGCACAAACGATCTAAGGAGTAACAAATGGCAAATCCAAAAAGAAGACACACCCGTTCCCGAAGAGATTCCAGACGGTCGCAAAACCAGAAAATGGAGTTAAAATCTCTTTCCGTCTGCCCTCAATGCGGCGCCATGCACCTGCCGCACCGTGTTTGTGCCGCATGCGGTTTCTATAACGGCAGGCTTGAAGTACCAAAAAAAGAAAAGAAAAAAGAGGGCGGGGAGCAGAAATAAAACACACTAAAAGTCTGAGAGTCGAGAGTCTAAGCGTCATAGAGCAGGAATTAAAGATTTAAGATTTGAAGACTCCCAGACTCTAGACTCTCCGACTCTCAGACTTGAGTAAACGCATTATGAGAATAGCACTAGACGCGCACGGCGGAGATTTCGGGCTGAGGCCTAACCTTGAAGGCGCCCTGGCCGCCGCTAAAAAGCTTAACCATGAGTTACTACTGGTAGGCAGGGACCCCGAGATACGGGAAGAACTGCACAGGCTTGGCGCGGGACCGCTTGAAAAACTGGAAAGAATTAAGGTAGTACACGCCTCTCAGGTGGTGGACATGGCCGCCGAACCCGTGGAGGAATGCCGCTCAAAACCGGATTCCTCGCTCATGGTGGGCGCGGAGCTGGTTCGCGACGGGAAAGCCGACGCTTTTATTTCAGCCGGCAATTCAGGGGCGATAATGGTTGCTTCCCTGCTGAAGTTAAAACGCATACCCGGCATTATACGCCCGGCCATCGCCGTACCCTATCCTACGACAAACAGCCTTGCGCTTCTGCTTGACGCCGGAGCGAACATGGACTGCAAACCCTGGCATCTGGTGCAGTTCGCGGTTATGGGATCTATTTTCATGCGCCTGCGTTTTGGACTGGAAAACCCCTCTGTGGGGCTGCTCTCCATAGGCGAAGAGGAAACCAAAGGCAACGCGCTTGTAATTGACGCCATCCCGCTCATGAAGGGCGCGGGCATTAATTTCAAAGGCCCCGTGGAAGGCGGAGACCTGAGCGCGGGCCTTACCGATGTGGTGGTAACCGACGGCTTCACCGGCAACGTGGTGTTGAAGCTTTCAGAAGGCCTGGCTCATTCCATTTTTCAAATTATCAAAGAGCAGATAAGGCGCAAATTCACCTATAAAATAGGCGCCCTGCTGATGAAGAAAATTTTCACCAGCCTGCGCAAAAAAATGAATCCCGAAGAATACGGCGGCGCTCCGCTGCTGGGGGTAAACGGCGTAGTGCTCATCTGTCACGGCAAGAGTACGCCCAAAGCCATATTCAACGCCATAGAAGCCGCCGGAGATTTGGCCGCGTCGGGCCTGATAACGCAGATACAAAAACACATGGACCAGGTGAAAGACACGATTTCCGCGGCCAGGCCGGCTGACGGCAGGGTAGAGGGGTTAGGGTAGAGGTTTTCCGCCAGAGGCGTCCGCTAATCCAGCGGACGTCCGTCCGCCACTACTGCGTTGGCGGACAAGTTGCCCGCCGGTTTTTGGCGGGTTTGGCGGGCAGGTCATAGATTTAAGGCAGTGGAAACGAGAGAATGACAAAATCACTTGCGGGTAAAGCGGCGCTTGTAACCGGAGCGGCGCGCGGCATAGGCTTTCACATCGCCTCGCTTCTGGCCCGCGAGGGGGCGTCGCTGGCGATTCTGGATCTTTCACCTGATGAAACGGCGCTCGCGGCCAAAAAACTTTCATCCGAAAGCGGGGCAAAAACCATCGCACTTGGCGGGAATGTGGCTATTGAAGCCGACTGCGCCGAAGCCGTGGATAAAGCGGTGGAAGCTTTCGGACGCCTTGACATTCTTGTTAACAACGCCGGAATAACCAAAGATAATCTTGCGCTCAGAATGAAAGAGAGCGATTTTGACGCGGTGATTTCGGTTAATCTGAAAGGCGCGTTTTTAATGGCAAAGGCGGCCTCAAGGATAATGTTAAAACAGCATTCAGGCCGTATAATAAATATTTCATCCGTAGTCGGCCAGATGGGAAACGCGGGCCAGGTAAACTACTCAGCCTCCAAGGCGGGGCTTATCGGGCTTACGAAGTCGCTGGCGCGGGAATTCGCTTCGCGGGATGTTCTGGTAAATGCCGTGGCCCCGGGTTTTATACTGACTAAAATGACCGAGGGGCTCAAAGATGAGGCGAAACAAAAGCTTCTTGAAATGATACCCCTTGGCCGCCTGGGCAAACCTGACGATGTGGCGCATGCCGCGCTTTTTCTCGCGGGCGAGGGCTCAGCTTATATCACCGGGCAGGTCATCGCCGTAAATGGCGGTATTTACATGTGACGTGAGCGGCTGACAGGCGGCGGGTGACGGGCGGAGAAGTGTTTTCAAAAACAATGCAGGAGGAATAACGTAATGGCAGTAGCCGAAAACCTTGAAGAACGAGTGAAAAAGATAATAACGGAGCAGCTTGCCGTTGATGCTTCGGAAGTAACCCCCAAGGCCCAGTTCGTACAGGACCTCGGCGCGGATTCCCTGGACACGGTGGAACTTGTAATGGCGCTTGAGGAGGAATTTGATATTGAAATTCCCGACGAAGACGCGGAAAAGATAAAAACCGTAGGGGAAGCCGTCACCTACATAAAGGATAAAGCGGGTAAGGGAACCTGACCTTTGCTAAAATCCGCCCCGGCGCCGCTCTGCGCCGGGGCGGATTTTCCGCGTTCAAATCCTTAATGCCTTCAATAGAAGAGATCATCGGTTACAGTTTCCGGGACAAAAAACTCCTGCGCGAAGCCCTTACTCACAAATCCTACTCGTCGGAAGCTAATTTTTCAAGCCACAATGAGCGGCTTGAATTTCTGGGAGACAGCGTTCTTGGCCTGGTGGCTGCCTGTTATCTTTTTAAGCGTTATCCGGCTGAAGACGAGGGCTATCTTTCCAAAATAAAATCCGCTCTGGTATCGCAGCCAAGCCTTGCCAAATGGGCGGGTGAGCTTGGCCTTGGCCAATATCTGCTCTTAGGCGTGGGGGAAAACCTCACCGGTGGAAAAGGGCGTTCAAGCATACTTTCAAACACACTGGAAGCGCTTATAGGGGCCATTTATATGGACGGCGGGCTCGCGCCCGTGGAAAAATTTATAACTGCCTGGCTTGCCGTTCAAAAAGCGGAACTATTGCAAACGGATTATAAAAGCGCCTTGCAGGAACGCATCCAAAAAAGGCACAAAACCCCGCCGGAGTATGAAGTAATGGACACACAGGGGCCTGAACACGACAAGGTATTTACTATGCGGGTGAGGATAGGCAAAAAGGTGCTGGGAATGGGCTACGGGAAGAACAAAAAAGAGGCGGAACAGTCCGCTGCCGAATGCGCCCTTGCGTACCTGGAAAACCATGAAGTTCACCGCCGTGAACTATAATTTCAACGCGAACACCTTCGCGCCTGCGGCGGACCGGGGAAAACCGAATGACAGAAAATGAAACGGCGGGCATAAAAAAAGGATCGGCGCGCTGGAAATGGTTTTTTCTCAACCAGAAATACCGTTTTGATATGGGGCATCAGTTCCTGGTCATCCTTAATTTCGCCCTGCTCGTAATTGCTACCAGCGACAAACTGCGCTATTACACCTACATCCCCAGAACCTGGATCCTGCTGCTTGTCGCCGTCCCCGCCGGTTTCGGCGGGGTGTGGCTTTTCGGTTATCTTCTTGATAAAGCCAGATACGGCCAGGCATACATACGGGAAGCAGGAAAAAGAAATCCTGTCTGGGAAGAGCAGAACGCGGCTTTACAACGCATTGAATCCGAATTATCCGCTATCAAAAATTCCCTTGAGCAACGGAAAGCTAAAGAAAGCGACTGAATGACACAGAAAGTAAAAGGGCTGCAGAAAATAATTTTCTTACTTTCAGTTGCTTTCCGTAGCGTTCCGTATCCTTCAGTTGCTAACGCTGATAACAACAGGCTGTCCAAACAACCTGATATATTCCATGGATTTTAAAATACTGCTCGTAAAACCAAGGAATCCCGACAATATCGGGGCCTCGGCGCGCGCCATGGCTAACTTCGGCCTGGAAGATTTACGCGTGGTTGCGCCTGATATTGCGGTGTGGCGGGAAAGCGTGGAAACCCTGCGCGCGGCCGTGGGCGCCGGCCACATACTACACGCCGCCCGCGTTTTTGATTTCATCACTGAAGCCGCGGCGGACTGCCGGGTGCTGCTCGGCACATCCTCACTGCACCGGCTCACTCCTGAAAGGGATGTAATTTCACTGCCGGATCTGAATAAATACCTCGCCGGGCGGGAAGGGCCGGCCGGCATCCTTTTTGGCTCTGAAAAAACCGGCCTTACAAAAGACGATCTGTCGCACTGCCACGCCATACTTAATATTCCGACCGGTGAAAAACAGCCCTCCATGAACCTTGGGCAGTCGGTGGCGCTCGTCTGTTACGAACTTGCCGCGGCCGGCAAGGCGCCGCGCCGCCAACGCCCGGTTGCGCCCAGCCCGTGCGTGCAGGAGACGGAACGCATGGTTTCGCAGATCTGCGTGAGGCTGCGTGAAATATACGGCCCGGCCTGGAACGGCGCCGGCCGGGCCCGTGAAATACGCCGGAGCCTTTTAGACGCACGCCTGACCAAAGGCGCCATGAACACCCTGAAAGCCCTGCTCCGCCCCTCCGATGCGGCATCTAAAAGAACGTATCCTTGAACGCTTTAACGCACAACGGAAAATCAGACCAGCAGATCCTCTTCAGCTGCGTTATGAGCGGCTTTGGACGAAGATAAAAGCTTCTGAGGGCCTTCCTTTGCAGTTCTTTGAGCGATTTACTGGTCTGCCCGGGAGTCGCCCAAATAGTCTTGCCGCGCGTGTAAGAAATATACGCCGAGTACCTGGGCCACACGGAAATATCTATCGTACCGTCAGGTCTGATACCAGTATCTATTTCGCCTTTTTCTTTAAGTTCGTTGAACAGGGGGGAGCCGGGGTAAGGCGTGAAAATGCTGAATTGCGCCATAGTGATGGGCAGACGTTTGGCAAACGCTATGGTTTCAAGCGAATCTTTGCGTGTCTCACCCGGCAGCCCTAGTATGAATAAGCCATTAGCTTTGATGCCGGTATGACGTTTTACTATTTTTAAGGCCGCCTCAACATTCTCAAGTTTTATCCCTTTGCATACCCGGTCCAACAGCCGCTGAACGCCCGATTCAATGCCGAAATTCATATCGGTGCAGCCGGCGGATTCCATGCTTTTCACAAGTTCCTCATCAATAAAATCAACATGTGCTTCGCAACCCCAGCTTACCGTCAGCCTGCGCCGGCGAATTTCCGCGCACAGGTTCATAACGCGCCGTTTATCGCTGATAAAGAGCGAGTCCGCAAAAAATATATAACCGGCATTATATTCATTGATAAGCGATTCCATTTCCGCCGCTATCTGAGCAATGGAATGCACCCTCTGTTTGATATTATGATGGACCGCGCAGAAAATGCACCGGCGAGGGCATCCCCGGGACGTGAACATATGCTTGCTCACCTTTCCTTTTCCTGCGTTCTTTAAACGGAAATTACTAAGCGGCCCTATATCGTATAGGTCTTGCTTTACAAGCTCGCGCGCCGGCAGCGGAAGCCGGGTGAGATCTTCCACGTAACAGGGAACGGATGTATTCACTACCCGGCCGTCTTTCCCGTAAGATATTGAAGGCACGACGCTCCAACCCGACTTTGCTTCGTGAGCTTTTAAAAGTTCAATAAACGTATATTCACCTTCGCCATGCACCACAATATCACAGCAACCGTTAATAATATATTGTTCCGCGAACACGCAGGCGTGCATATTGCCGAACACAACAAGAGCGTTCGGAAGCTCTTTTTTGAGGAGTTGTCCGTAAGTGTAGAGAAAACCGCCGTTGGAAGTGAACGAAGTAAAACCGGCCACGTCAGGGCGGGCTGAGAGAATCCGCTTATAGGCTTCTTCCCGCGATAGACCTTCGGCGAACGCGTCCAGCACTTCCACTTCGTACCCGGCCTGCTTTGCGACAGCGGCTATATAAAGAAGGCCAAGCGGTTCAAGCTTTGGCACAAAAACCGAACCGCCGCCGAGCATGGAGAGGTCATCCGGGGGGTTAACCAGAAGGATTTTCATTTATATCTCTCAATTTACAAGCTTACAAAATTAGGGTTTTAAAAAGAATAGTAACAATCTGTGCACTTTTTGGAGAGGGCGCTGCCATAAATCAACGCGACAAGACGCTGTCGCGTTGATGTGCTAGGCTATATAAGGACACGGATAGATGCGTAGAGATGTAGAGGCGTAGAGGCATAAAGGATATTAGGTAAAAAAATACTTAAAGAACTCCACCCTCTAAACGGCTATGCCTCCAAGTTGCTAACCTG
This sequence comes from Elusimicrobia bacterium GWA2_51_34, assembly GCA_001799565.1. GTDB lineage: Bacteria > Elusimicrobiota > Elusimicrobia > Elusimicrobiales > UBA9959 > UBA9634. Next base: position 141,878 of record MGTS01000042.1, read on the forward strand.
CTACGCATCTAAGCTTAAAAAGGGGGACTTATGTTTAACGGAGCGGGGGCCATTAAAGACATGCCAAGACTGGAAAGACCGAGGGAAAAACTCATGCGCTACGGGCCGGACAAGCTGAGCGTTGAGGAACTGCTGGCAATAATAATCCGGACAGGCAGGAAGGGGGAAAGCGCTCTTGAGGTGTCCGCTAAAATAATGAAGCGTTTTACCGCCGAAGGCCTGCCTAAACTTACTCACACGGATTTAAAAAGCCAGCCGGGCATCGGCCCGGTAAAAGCCTGCGAACTTCTGGCCTGCTTTGAACTTGGCCGCCGTTTAATAAACGGAAAGAAAGCTTCAATCTATCTTAAGCCAAAGGACATCTGGGAGGACCTGCGCGATATCCGCGACCAGAAAAAGGAGCATTTTGTTGTTTTTTACCTTGACACCCGCAACCAGGAGATAAAAAGGGAAATTATCTCTATCGGCTGCTTAAACGCAAATCTGGTGCACCCGCGCGAAGTGTTTGAGCCGGCCGTAAAAAACCTGGCCGCAAGCTTAATAGTGGCGCATAACCATCCATCAGGCAACCTTGAGCCCTCTCAGGAGGACATTGATCTGACCAAACGCCTGGCGGGAGCGGGAAAACTGCTTGGCATAGAACTGCTGGACCATGTAATAGTATCTAAAGATGGCTTCTCTAGCTTTAAAGAAAAGGGACTTATTTAGTTACTGCTGGGGAAGTCTCAGGAACTATGATCACAGTGATAAGTTAATACGATTATTGGAACTTGATTTTGTTATTTGGTAACATAGGCAAATGGGCTCTATTTTAAACATCATACCAGTGTACTGTCGTTACACCGCGAGTACGACCCAGTGTTAATGTTTGCCGGACTTCAGGATGGTTTAGAACCGGGCAAAAGGAACTTATTATGGACTATTTATTGACTGAACAGCAGGTAATGATACGCGATCTTGCCAGAAAAATAGCCGATGAAAAGATAAAGCCGGTTGCGGCTCATTACGATGAAACCGAGGAATTCGCCTGGCCGATAATGAAAATACTGGCCGAAAGCGATCTCTTCGGCGTCTATATACCGGAAAAATACGGAGGCCTGGGCGGAGGGATCCTCGACATGTGCATCGTGACCGAGGAATTATCCAGGGCCTGCGGCGGCATAGCGCTCGGATTCGCGGGCACGGGCCTGGGAGCGATCCCCATACTCCTTTACGGCTCCGAAGAGCAGAAAGGCAGATTCCTGCCGGACATAGCGAAGGGTAAACGGCTGGCCGCGTTCTGCATAACCGAAGCCGGGGCCGGGTCGGACGCGGGCTCCATAAAAATGAACGCTGTAAAAGACGGCGATCACTACGTATTGAACGGGACTAAGCAGTGGATAACGAACGCAGGAGAAGCGGAAATCTACACCGTTATAGCGATGACCGATAAAACAAAGGGAACCAGGGGAGCAAGCGCGTTCATCGTTGAAAAAGGCACGAAGGGCATGGACTTCGGCAAGAAGGAGAAGAAACTGGGGATACGCGCCTCCGCCACGCGCGAGGTTATATTCACGGACTGCAGGGTTCCGGCCGCTAACCTCATCTCAAAAGAAGGCATGGGTTTTATAGTCGCCCTGAAAACTTTTGACAACTCAAGGCCCGGAGTGGCCGCGCAGGCCGTAGGCATCGCGCAGGGCGCGCTTGACCACGCCGCGCAATACGCCCGGACGCGCGTTCAATTCGGCCAGCCCATCTCTGGTTTTCAGGCTATCGGTCACATGCTGGCCGACATGGGCACGCAGGTGGAAGCCGCCCGCGCGCTAGTATATGCTGCGGCCAGAATGGTTGACTCCGGAGCTAAATCCGTGGCAAAGGAGTCCGCAATGGCTAAGCTTTTTGCGAGCGAAGTAGCCATGAAAGTGACCACCGACGCCGTACAAATATTCGGCGGCTACGGCTACATGAGGGACTATCCGGTGGAAAAATACATGCGCGACGCGAAGATCACGCAGATCTACGAAGGCACAAGCCAGGTGCAGCGCAACGTCATAGCGGCGAACATGATCAAAGAAAGTCTTAAGAAATAGGCTTAAGGCGCTATAATAATTGATAGCAACGGAAAGCAAAAGAAAGCAATTGAATGCCACAGAAAGTAAGAGTATAAAACAGTTTTCCTTCTTACTTTCAGTTGCCTTCCGTAGCGTTCAGTAGCCATCATTTGCCATCAATAATAACAGCCTTCAACCTAGCCATATGCACATTATTGTCTGCATAAAACAGGTGCCTAACACCACGGATGTAAGGATAGATCCCGTAACAAATACGCTTATCCGCGACGGAGTGGAGAGCGTTATAAATCCGTTTGACGCTTACGCCATAGAGGAAGCCGTCCGCCTGAAAGAGCGGTTGGGTGGAAAAGTTACGGTTATAACCATGGGCCCTCCGCAGGCTGAGAACGCGCTGAAAGAAGCTATATCACTGGGCTGCGACGAAGCCCTCCTTGTAAGCGACCGGAAGTTCGCCGGTTCCGACACATGGGCTACCAGCTATACTCTTTGCGCCGCGATAAAAAAGATAGGCGCTTTTGACATTATCATATGCGGGAAACAGGCCTCCGACGGAGATACGGCGCAGGTTGGCCCTGGCATATCCACTCACCTAAACATACCCCAAGTCACTTATGTAAAAAAAATTGAAGATATCTCCGCTACCGCGGCTAAAGTGGAACGCATGACGGAAGAGGGCTATGACATCATAGAAACCCCGCTCCCCTGCCTGCTCACCGTTGTAAAAGAAATAAATACTCCGCGCCTGCCGTCGTTAAGGGGCTTGATGAAAGCCAAGTCCGCGAAAGTGCTAAAGTGGAACGCGCAGGATTTAGGAGCAGACCCCCGATCGCTGGGGCTTGACGGCTCCCCTACGCGCGTCATCAGGATATTTACTCCGGCGCCCAGAAAAGGCGGCGAAATACTTAAAGGCGACGCCGCTGACATTTCCAAAGAGCTGGTTGAATTATTGAAAGATGTTGTTGTGTAACAACTTCAGGTTATAAGGTTCACGGTTCAGTGGTTCAACGGTAAAACAGGAAAAACAACCGTGAACCTCTGAACCATAAACTTAAATGATTACAATATTTTTGGATAAATGTACCGGCTGCACGCTCTGCGTAAAGTCGTGCCCGTTCGGCGCCATACGCATGGCGGAGAAAAAAGCCGTTATTGATATGACCATCTGCACGCTCTGCGGCGCGTGCGTGGAAACTTGTAAATTTGCCGCCATAGAACTCAAGAAGGGCACGGACCGCGGAAATGACCTTTCCGGATATAAGGACGTCTGGGTTTTCTGCGAGCAGAAGAAGGGTGCCGTACAGTCCATCTCCTTCGAGCTTTTAGGGGAGGGAAAAAAGCTGGCCGAAAAACTTGGGGTAAAACTCTGCGCTGTCATCCTGGGAAGCGCCATAGAACCCGCGGTAGAAAAGCTTTCCGAGCGGGGAGCGGACAAGATCTACATCGTAGATCACCTCACATTAAAATTCTATCAGGACGACCCGTACACGGAAGTTCTTGTAAAACTAGCGCAGGAATATAAGCCCGAGGTTATACTCTGCGGCGCCACCACTATCGGCAGAAGCCTGGTATCGCGCGTGGCGGTAAGGATCGGCGCGGGCCTTACCGCCGACTGCACTGGCCTGGACATTGACAAGGGAGAGAGGCTGCTTTTGCAGACCCGGCCTGCGTTCGGCGGCAATATTATGGCCACCATTATAACGCCGAATCACAGGCCCCAGATGGCGACTGTACGGCATAAAGTTATGAAAGAGGCCTGTATAAACAAGGCGCACAAGGCCGAAGTTATAAGAAAAAGCTATCCGGAAGATGTGATGAAATCGCGCACCAGATTGATTGATGTTATTGAAGAAATTGAAGAGACCATGAATTTAGCGGAAGCCGACATAGTTGTATCCGGCGGCAGGGGCCTGGGCGGGCCGGAGAATTTCGCTATGATAAGGGAGTTCGCCAAGGTCCTGAACGCCGCCGTGGGCGCGTCCAGAGCCGCCGTGGACTCCGACTGGATACCGTATTCGCATCAGGTGGGGCAGACCGGAAAGACCGTGTGCCCGAAGCTTTATATCGCCTGCGGCATCTCGGGCCAGATCCAGCACCTGATCGGCATGCAGTCCGCTAAAATTATTGTTGCCATCAACAAGGACCCGGACGCTCCCATCTTCAAAGTAGCCACCTACGGAATAGTCGGAGACGTCTTCGATATCGTCCCGGCCCTGACCAGAGAATTCAAGCGCGCATTAAAAAGATAATTGTAATAACGCCTTGACTTTCATAGAATAGGTTTCAGATGTGCCGACAGGAAAACAATGCAACACAAAATTTTGGTAGTTGATGATGAAGAAAACGTAAGATTTGTCATCAAAGAAGCCTTTTCAAATAAATACCAGGTATTCACGGCGGCGGAAGGACTGGCTGCCGTAGAGATAATAAAAAAAGAGCGTCCCACGCTGGTTTTCCTGGATATAAAAATGCCAGGTATTTCCGGTCTGGAAGTACTGCGCCTGGTGAAGGAAGCCGGCGCGAGCCCCATCATCTGGATGCTCACCGGGGAAGAGGACCTGGACGTGGCGCTCAAGACCCTGAGGATGGGCGCGGCCGGCTACCTGACCAAACCTTTTGAGATTACAAAGATCAGGAATATAATTTCAACCACGATACTGGACGCCGAGCAGAAGGAACATCATGATACGCAGGGAGATAAACCGTGGAAGGTTGTGAATAAAAAAAATCATAAGCCATAGGTTAAATATCTTAAATACCATAACTTTTACTCATTCCCATCGCAGAAACAGACAAAAGAGAAAGCCCGGAGAGATACTCCGGGCTTTCTCTATCCCCCTATTTGCTGCCGTTACGGCATCTTCACTATGCCTTCTTTCTGCCTTATTTCAGTGTCCCTTATCGCGCGCTTTATGGCGAATTCCGCAGCTTTACGCAATTCAGCCTCTGACATGATCTTTCGGGCCACACCCTGCTTTATGGCCATCATGCCCACGGCAACAGCCTCCTCAACAAAAACCTCAGGCTCATCCATTCGCGGCATTATATAATCCGCCCTGAGGCCCTTCCTGGCGGCGTAACCGGCCAGCGCCTCAGCCGCGGCTATGCACATTTCATCAGTAATGGTTTTGGCGCGAACATCCAGCACCCCGCGAAAAATTCCGGGGAAACCAAGCGAGTTATTTACCTGGTTCTCAAAGTCCGAACGGCCCGTGGCCACCACGCGCGCGCCGGCTTCTTTCGCGTCCCAAGGCCATATTTCCGGGATCGGGTTGGCCGTAGCGAAAACGATGGAGTCCTTATTCATTCCGGCAACCCATTCTTTCTTGATAGTATCCGGCCCCGGAGTGGAAGCGGCGCTTAGCACATCCGCGCCCGCCAAAGCTTCCTTTGCGCCGCCTTTTATCTGGCTGCCATTGGTGATTTCACACATATGCCACTTTTCTTTCTGGTTTTTAAGATCGGCCCGGTCCTTGTGGAGAGTGCCTTTTGAGTCCACATAAATCAGGTTTTCCGGCTTGGCGCCATAAGACATATAAAGAGTGCCTATCCTTATGTTTGCCGCGCCCGCGCCCACCAGCACAATCTTCACATCCTGTATTTTCTTGCCCACAATTTTCAGGGCGTTTATAAGCCCCGCCAGACACACGGTGGCCGTGCCTTGCTGGTCATCATGCCATACGGGAATGTTCATGGTTTTACGAAGCTCATCGAGGATGTAGAAACATTTGGGCTGGGAAATATCTTCAAGGTTTATGCCGCCGAAACTGGGCGCCAGGTACTGAACCGTCTTTATTATCTCGTCGGGATCCTTAGTATTCAGGCAGATAGGGAAAGAGTCCACTCCGCCCAGGTATTTAAAAAGAAGGCTCTTGCCTTCCATTACCGGCAGCCCGGCTTCGGGGCCGATGTCGCCTAGGCCGAGCACACGGGTACCGTCGGAAACCACGGCTACCATGTTACCCTTGTTGGTATGCTCATAAACCATTTCAGGGTTTTTTTCTATATCTTTGCACACTGCCGCCACCCCCGGGGTATACCAGATGGCGAAATCGTCCACATTACGCACGCAGCACTTGGGCAAAACTTCTATCTTTCCCTTATAAAAAGGATGCATTTTCATCGCATCCTGCGACGGTTTATTCGCTTTTTTAAGAAGTTCTTCTTTGGACATTTTCTCGGTTGTTTTAGACATTTTATACCCCTCGCGCGGGACTAAGATTTGGTTCAAAATCCTTATCAAATTCTAATAAATAAAGTTTGGTTTTACAATTCTTTTTTGATATACTTTTTTTTCACCCGAGAGACTCTGGCCTGCCACGGGCCTATGGCGTTGTCCGTGGCTGAGACTCTGGCCTGCCACGGGCCTATGGCGTTGTCCGTGGCTGAGACTCTGGCCTGCCCCGCACTTTTTCCGAGAGGGCCAAAGTGCGGGGCCTGCCAATGAACTCCCGGTGAAGAAACCTGCCCGCAAAAAAACAGTGACCAGTAAGCAGACACCAGCTTCCGGCGACTGCCTGCTATTTACAAGATTTACGGTGGCACCGTAGCTCAGTGGTCAGAGCGGGCGTTTCATAAGCGCTAGGTCAGTGGTTCAATTCCACTCGGTGCCACGCTATTTTTTGAAGTAACTACTCAGAGGGATAGGCTGAAGGCAGTGGGATAGGCTGAAGGCTGTAGGCTATTAGGCTGTTAGTCAAATCAGGTTCTTACCTAACAGTCTAACTGCCTACAGCCTAAACAACCTGGGTTACAAGGGTGCGACAATAGGGGGGAACACAGATGTCTGAAACATACCTGACCAGAGACGGCTTTGGTAAACTTAAAGAGGAGTTGCTGGATTTTAACCGCCAGAAACTTGAACTTGCAAAAGAGATAGGCGAGGCCCGTGAGCAGGGCGATCTGCGCGAGAACGCGGGCTACATCGCCGCCAAGGAGCGCCAGGGCTTAGTTCTCAAAAGAATAAACGAACTTGAAGCCAAGCTGCGCTCCGCTAAAATTGTTGAAGACCTGGCCGTCAACAGGGAAGATATACGAATCGGGGCCAGGGTAACGGTGCTTGACTCCGCCTCAGGCAAAAAACTCAGCTATACCCTGGGCGGCACCGATGAAACTGACCCTGCGAAGGGGAAAATTTCCGTAAGCTCGCCGCTGGCTCAGGGGCTGCTTGGGGCAAAGATCGGAGAAAAAGTTAAGATAACGCTCCCGAACGGCGAAAAGAGTTTTGAAATTTTGACAGTGGAATACTGAACCGGTAAGCAGGAGGTTTTTATGGTATTTTGGGCAAATGAAAAGCCGGAAGACAGGTCTCCGGATCGGAGGGGCCCGGCTGCGCAACAACAGCTTTCCGGCACACTTGAGGACTCTTACAACGAGCTTGTAAAAGTTAAGGGACACACGCCGGGAATAGATCTGGCCATCCGTTTAAGCGACCTCATACTTGAGCACGCGGTGAAGGAGCGCTCCAGCGATGTGCACATAGAATCCCAGGGCGCGAACCTGCGCGTGCGCTTCCGAGTGGACGGCATCCTGCAGGACATGATTAATTCCCCAAAAAACTCCGATATCCCTCTTACCCAGCGTATAAGGGTTCTGGCCGGCTTCGACCCCGAACCGCCCACCTCCTTCCGAAATGAAGAAGGCCGCTTCCAGAAAATGCTGGCTGGACGCGCCATACAGATACGCGTTTCCTCTTTCCCCACGGTCAACGGAGAGAAGCTGGTGCTCAGGGTGCTGGACCGCCAGCAGTTGGGCCTTGACCTGGACCAACTGGGGCTTGACCCGGAAGCAAAGGATATAATTAAGAAAGCTATACGCAACCCGTATGGGATTTTTTTTATAACAGGTTCCACCGGCTCCGGCAAAACAACTTCGCTCTACGCCATGCTGAAAAACATCAACACCCCCATGATAAATGTACTCACCCTTGAAGACCCGGTGGAATACCGCCTGGAAGGCCTTAACCAGGCTCAGATAAGCGCAAAAACCGGTTTTACCTGGGCGGAAGGGTTACGCACCATATTGCGCCAGGATCCGGATGTAATAATGGTGGGCGAAATACGGGACTATGAAAGCGCGGAAATAAGCCTCCGCGCGGCCTTAACCGGACACCTGCTGTTTACCACCATTCATACCATAAACGCGCCCAGCATCATAGAGCGGCTGTTTGAAATGGGCGTGCCGCCGTTCCTGATCGCCTCCTCAATGCTTGGGGCCATGAGCCAGCGCCTGGTGCGCAAGGTATGCCCGCATTGTTCACAAAAAGCCGCAGCTCCCTCCGATGCGGTGGTGAATGAATTTGTAAAGAATATGGACCCGGCTGAAGGTAAAATAGTCAAAGAACTCATACTCAAACCCGGCGCTACCTACAATGTGGAAAAGGGCTGCCCCGAATGCCGCAATACCGGCTATATGGGCCGCACGGGCATTTTTGAGCTGATGATAATGAACGAAGAAATACGCAAACAGGTTTTGGACCACGCCCCCACAGACCTGATAAAACGCACCGCCGTGCAAACCGGACAAATGAAAACTCTTTTAATGGACGGAATACTCAAGGCCCGCACAGGCGTTACCACGCTGGCAGAGGTAATAAGAGTTACCGCGACAATGGTATAGGACTGGAAAGCTAGTAGGCTGGTAGGCGGGTATGTTGGTTTGCTTTTCAGAGCATACTCGCCTACTAGCTTACAAGCCTACTAGCCAGCCTTCATGAAAATTAAAATAATGAAATTCGGGGGGACCTCGCTTTCCGACCCCGAAAAAATACGGCTGGCGGCGGGCCGCGCCGCGGCGGAGAAGAAAAAAGGTTTTTCCGTGGTTCTGGTTCTTTCCGCCCCCGGGCGGATGACCGACGAACTTTTTGAGCTGGCTCAAAGAATAACCCCAAAACCGACACCACGAGAGCTTGACGCCCTGCTTTCCACCGGAGAGAGCTTAAGCGCCGCTCTGGCTGCCATGGCGCTTGAAGCGGCGGGGCACAGCGCCGTATCTCTTTCCGGAGCGCAGGCCGGTATTTTAACCGACTCCGCCTTCTCAAACGCAAGTTTACTGAAGCTTAACCCCAAAAGGATTATAGCTGAGTTAAAAAAAGGAAAAATAGCGGTTGTGGCGGGATTCCAGGGAGTCAACAGTTCCCTAGACATTACCACCCTTGGACGCGGCGGCTCAGATCTGACCGCGGTGGCACTGGCAAACGTTCTCAAAGCGAAAGTTTGCGAACTTTACAGCGACGTGAAGGGCATTTACACCGCGAATCCAGCCCTTGTTTCTTCCGCCCAAAAGCTTGCCCGCGTTTCTTATGATGAAGTAATGGCTTTGGCCGAAGCCGGAACCGAGGTGCGCCAGTTACGCGCCGTATCTTACGCTAAAAAACACAAAATATCCCTCATGCTTCGCTCGTCCTTTGGCGGCGGATCCGGGACTTTAATAGGGGATTTCACGCGCGCCGGCAAATCCCCGGAAGTGAGATGCTTTTCCACTCGGAAAATCGGAAACTACTCCGAGATAACCCTTCTCGGTTCAAAACTGAACCGCGGCGAAATTAAAACCTCGGTCCGGCGGACCGCTTTGATGAACGGATACCTGCTGAAAAAAGAAACCTACGCACCCGGCCGGATAACCCTGATTACGGATCGCAGCGCCGGAACGCGCTTTTTAAACGGACTTCACGCCGCGTTCATAAGATGACAATTTTTGTACGGAGGTTTTTTCTCCAATGAGTTTTGACCTCATAATAAAAGGCGGCAAAGCGGTTTTCAAGAACCGCACGGGGTTTTGCGATATTTTCGTTAAAAACGGAAAAATAACCCTGATAAAACAAACCGCGAAGACAATGGCTTCGGCCCGCCGGATAATTGACGCGCGCGGCCTGCTTGTACTGCCCGGCATTATAGACGCGCACGCCCACTTCCGCCTGCGCCTGGGCGCCGGACGCTATACCGCGGATGATTTCACCACCGGTTCCGCCGCCGCCGCCTGCGGCGGAGTGACAACATTTATTGACTACACCAGCCAGGCTCCCGGAGAAAGCCCGCTTAAAGGCCTGAAGGACCGCTTTAAAGAGGCGGCAGGCCGTACCTATACCGATTTTTCCTTCCACTGCATATTGACCCCACCACCTGTCCGTCTAAGGCGGACAGGTGGTGGGGTGACCGGCTGGCCGGATATAAAACGACTGGCAAAACAAATGGCCGCCGCCATGAAAGCCGGAATCCCCACTTTTAAGATGTTCACCGCCTACGGGGCGCGCGGCCTTATGGCCGGTGACGCGGCGCTTTTTTCCGCTCTGGAAACCGCCGGGAAGCTTGGCGCGCTTATTTGCGTGCACGCGGAAAACGGCCCGATAACAGACCTTCTCACGTCACGATACGCCCGGCTTAAAAATATAAAAGCCCTGCCGTTGTCGCATCCCGCTTTCACCGAAACCGAGGCCGTAGGCCGGGTTTCAGCACTTGCCGCGGCCGCGTGCGCTCCGGTATATTTCGTGCATCTTTCCGCCAGAGGTTCGGCCGCTATTATAAAAGCGGGCCGCGCCATGGGCCTTAAGGTGATGGGAGAAACCTGTCCGCAATATCTGGCCCTTAACGACAGTCGTTTTAAAGGGAAAGGCGGCCATCTGTATTCCTGCTGCCCGCCGCTGCGCGCCAGAGCCGATAATGAGGCGCTTTGGCGCGCCGCAGCCGCCGGAGAGCTTCAGGTAATAGCCACCGACAACTGCACCTTCACCCGCGCTCAGAAAAACTCCTGGGGCGGGGATATACAGAAATTACCGATGGGCCTGCCAGGCGCGCAGACACTGCTTGCGGCCTTATACACCTTCGGGGTAAAAGCGGGCCATATCAAGGTTGAGAGGTTAGTTGAAATGCTTTGTGAAAACCCCGCCAGAATAATGGGCCTTTACCCGCGCAAAGGCGCGATAAAGCCGGGCGCCGACGCTGATTTCGCCATAATAGACCCGAAGGCCGGCCACAGGGCCGACTGGCGCGCCATGAGCCACAACACGGATTATTCCCCCTGGCAAGGCATGAAACTCTACGGCTTCCCCAAATACACGGTGCTGCGGGGGGAAATAATAGCCCAAAACGGTAAACTCTCCAACCCAAAAAAATTCCCCGGTAAATTCCTACGCCGCACAAAACCGCAGATAATCTAAAAAGTATGATATCACTACGCCCTGCCTACAAGCCGAGAGGCCCGCTCTTCTGCGGAGCAATGGCCAGCTTGCTGCTGGCACCAACCCTCAATGCACAGGCAAAACGGGAAAACCTCAACATTTATCAAAGGGTCAAAGTGAGTGATTCCATTTTGGTCTGTAGAACCGCGGCAGATTTGAGTGAGGTTCCGCCCGTTAAAATTATCGCTGTCATAAAGGGCGGTATCCCCCAAAAAGCAATGACTTGGCCCCTGGATGAGGGGTCCGACGTGTCAACCCGTCGCCCGCTGCCGCCGCATTCGGAATACGTTGTTTTTTTTGAGGGTGCAAGAAAAGATATTTTACGCGTGTCACCGCCGGAACACAAGGCCACCATAGCTGGGATCCGGAGACTGATGGCCATAGCAGAAATTAAATCCGGACATGCTCGCGATCTGGCGATGTTCGAAGAAGCGATATCATCAAACTCCTTTCTTCGCAGTGAGGCGCGGCAGTATATTCTAAAAATACCAAGCAATGTGTTAAATGATTCGTACCACGCGCAATTGCTGTCTTTACTCAAAGGCGCGGACGATAACGGTAAAAGCCTGGCCCTTCAGGCAATCAGGTTTACCAAGGATAAAGATTTTATTCCTTTAGCCATTGCGGCAACCAAAAGCCGGAACGAGAAAGTTCTTGATAATGCCAGCCTGATGCTCGCTCAACAATTATCGCCGGAAGCGACTGCCGCGCTAATTGCCTTGACACGCCACCCTGCCAGCCGAATCCGGGCGCGCGCTGCCATTGACCTCAGCGATCGCCGACGCGCAGGAGCACTGGAGGTGATAGCGGGATTGTTGAATGACCCATCACCATCGGTAAGGGCAGCCGCGGCACGTGGTTTGGTCGCCTGGCATCGTTCAAAAGAAAAAGAGTCTATATCAAGCGTTCCCAGACTCATTGCGATGCTGGAAGATCCGAACGAAGAAGTGCAGGTGAGCGTCCTTAATAGTTTGGCTGAAGCGCATGATTCGCGGGCGGTGAAGCCGCTGCTTCGGGTACTTTGTCGCAAGGCGTTAAGCGAAAGAGTTGAGAAATTTACTGTGGAAGCCCTCTCAAAAATTATACTGCCAGACCGGTATACCGGGTACATTGACAAAGGCGCGGTGCGGCTGGTCAATGCACAACTGCCTATTTTTGTGAAAATTATTGATTCAAACAGGTGGGGAGCATTATTGGCAATCGGTATCGTTGCGAATGCGCGCACGCCTGAATCCATTGCGATTCTAGACAGGACGGCTAAAGGTCATCCTGACCAGGCTGTCTGCCACTACGCTCAATGGAGGTTGGCTCACCAACCATAACCGCACCGGAACTGACATGGAAAGTAAAATGAAAAAACAAACCGACCACAATAACAAAGGAATGCAGCTTCGCACAAAAATACTGCTCGGACTGCTTACAGGAGCGGCGCTGGGGATATTGGCGAACACACAGCTAGGCGGTAAACACCCACTGGTTGAGTGGGTCAATCATTTTGTAGCGTGGCCTGTAGGGCAAATTTTTCTCCGCCTGCTATTTATGATAGTAATGCCGCTGGTATTCGCGTCTATTTCGCTTGGCGTAGCCGGCCTGGGCGATTTGCGCCGTGTGGGCCGCGTTGGAACAAAGGCGATAGGCTACTTTCTGGCCACTACCTTTTTAGCTGCGGCCACGGGACTTGCGCTTGTAAATATTATCAAACCCGGCAGCGGACTTGATCCCTCCGTAAAAAGTGAACTAATGGCCGCCTACGCGCGGGACGCCTCCACAAAAATTTCAGACTCGCAGGCGGCGGGAAACTTCGGCATAGAGACGTTTATAGGCATAGTCACGCGCAATCCGGTCAAGTCGGCCGCCGATGGCGACATGCTGGGCGTCATTTTTTTTGGCCTGATGTTCGGGGCAGCGCTGACACTGATACCGGCTGCCAGGGCAAAGCCGATGATAGACCTGCTTGAGTCGCTTAACGACGTGGTGATCTCTATAGTGGGAATGGCCATGAAACTCGCCCCGTTCGGCGTAACTGCGCTTATCTTCGGAGTCACATCCCGCTTCGGCTTCGCTCTCCTTTTGCCGCTGGGAAGTTTTGTGCTGGTGGTGCTCTGCGCTCTGCTATTGCATGCGGCAGTCAACATGTCGCTGATACTCCGCTTTATTGTCGGCCTTTCGCCAAAAATATTTTTCCTGCGCACAAGGTCGGCCCTGGTAACGGCGTTCTCCACCAGCTCCAGTTCTGCCGCGCTGCCCGCCGCGCTCTCCGCCGCGGAACAGGGCCTCGGCATTCCGCCGCAGATAGCCGGCTTCGTGCTGCCGCTCGGCTCCACCATGTGCATGAACGGCACCTCAATATTTGAAGGCATCACGGTAATTTTTCTCTGCCAGGTATTCGGCATAAACCTTACGCTCGGTCAGATGGCTGTGGTTATAGTGATGGCGGTGACAACAGCCATAGGCGCCGCCGGCGTTCCGGGCGGCTCCATCCCGCTCTTGGTGGGTATTCTGGCCATGTTCGGCGTGCCTGGCGAAGCAATAGCCATTGTGATGGGACTCGACCGCATACTTGATATGAGCCGCACCACGGTAAACGTTTACGGCGACCTGAGCGCCGCGGCCTATGTAGCCAAGTCGGAAGGCATGTGGAACGCCTCCATGGTGCCCCCCGAAGACCGCCCCGCGGCCTGATGTAACGTCAGTGAATAGCAAATGAAGAATAGCGAATAGGGAAGGAATTCCTTAATATCAGCATCTCAAAGATAGTTTTGGGTCATAAACATAGAAGCTCAGTCGGGGTCCTGTCACCGGGGTATATTTGCGGGGGCCGGGTCGGCCACAGTGCGGCCGCCCTTATCCTCAGCCGCCTTGCCTGTCAAGTCGGCCTCCGGAAAACCCCCGCAAATATACCCCGGTGCCACCCCTTGGCTTTTAGTATTTCTCCGGCGTATTCGCAACGCTTTTTATAATTAATAGGTATATCCCCGCCCATTCATGATACTGCGAAATATCCCACCCATTATTTTTACCAATTAAAATTTGCCACAAGCCTTCAATTGTCGCATAATATCCCAACGGGTCAGGCGGGATAATGCAAACCAACAACTAATAAATAACGCAACGTCCCTGATAATTTAATAACGAATAGCTAATCAAATGAATAAATGGGATATACCCGCATGGCTTGAACATGAGGTACGACAGCGCGACAAGAAGTGCGTCTACTGCGGAACCCTAATGCTTGAATCACCCCCTATAGGAGGATCTCGTAAATCCGTCGCGACGTGGGAGCATATCATTAATGACGCGAGAATTATTACTCGAGAGAATATCGCAAGATGTTGCGTATCCTGTAATTCAAGTAAAGGGACAAAAAAGCTTTCACTCTGGATTGAGTCGAGTTATTGCAAGCGACACGGGATTGACAAAGATACGGTTGCGGATGTTGTTAAGCAAGCATTAAGGAGTGCTGGCTACCAGAAGAAGGGGAGCATATGGGGAAAAAAGTAATTGTTCGCCCCTATGTTTACTACATATCACCAGTCACGGGTGGGTTAGTACGATGTATCGTGAAAAGGGTGGGGAAAATAACCTATTAATTTAAAAATTCGCACAGCAAAGGGTCGCCGGCGGGTTTCTTGCGCGCTCCTTTTAGGGTTTTCCCGCCAAACAGCACGGCGGGTCCGCCTTTGGCGGAAAGGCTTGGGTTGATGTCTGGAGCGAATCCTTACCATTAAGGACGGTGAGTACCGTTCAAGCCGGACCGCTGTGTCGGGCCGGCGCGTTCCGGAGCCGGCGTAAGACCCCGTGCTTATCCGCCAAAACCCGGTCTTGGAGCGCGCGGGAAACTTGCCGGTGACTCCCATAAATGAGAACCTGCCCAGTCGTTAAACTTGGGCTTTCACTCAATAGAGGCCGAGAATAAACCCACCGACAGGACCCCGACTGGGCTATTGTGCGGATCTTCTTTCAATAATACATCGTAAAAATAATAAAAACCAGCTTTTTCAACAGCGACAGTACGCTGTCGTGGTGGTCTGCTATGCTATTTAGAGAAAAGGGGGCTACATGTCCAAAGAAATTATCCCGCATGGAATGATTGAGTCTAAAATTCTTCTTATACGCGGCCAAAAGGTTATGTTAGACCGCGACCTGGCCATACTATACGGAGTTGCCACAAAAGTGCTTAACCAGGCTGTAAAGCGAAAAATTGAAAAGTTCCCTTCCGATTTTATGTTTCAGCTTTCAAAAAAAGAGTCTTCCGATCTTTCAAGGTCACAATCTGTGACCTTGAAGAGAGGGCAGAATATTAAATTTCTGCCATACGCCTTTACGGAATACGGGGCTATACAGGCGGCAAATGTCGTCAACTCAAAAATTGCCACACAAGCCAGTATAGCTGTGGTGCGGGCATTTGCACGGCTGCGGGAAATGGTTTCAGCACACAAAGAACTTGCCGCCAAACTGGCGGAGCTTGAGCAAAGGTTGTCAGGGCATGACACGGAGATAAAAGCTATTGTGGATGTAATCCGGCAACTGATGACCGGCCTGAATCAGCCACAGAACGATAAACATTCAGGTCCAAAAAGACAAATAGGTTTCAAGCCGGAATAAGCCAGGCGGCAACCACTGGGCGGGGTATTGTGATGTATCGTGAAAAGGGTGGGGCTAATAACCTAATAATTTAAGGAAACGCCGGGGAATTTGCCTGAGAAACATGTACAAAAACTGGAGGGGTGGCGAGGGGTTGCCCTGAAACCGCATAGCGGATGGGGGGCCCCGCTTCGGGGGGAAACCACGGGAGGGGTTCCTACGCGGTGCAAGGGCAAACCCCTCGACAGGCCCCCGACCTAGCGAATATACAGCTCTACGCCCAAAGGCACCAATCCGGCGTTACCTTATGGCTAATTTTGTTTTTTTGTGAGTTTCGATAAAAAAATGGCGGGCGTTAACTATATCTGCTTTTATATGCCGGACAAGGGACTCACGGGAATGGAACTTGCGCTCGGGGCGGAGATGCTTTAAGAAAACGACTTCCAGCTTTCTGCCGTATATCATTTTTGAAAAATTCAGGATATGGGCTTCAAGAACCATGCGGCCGCCCAGCGTGTCCACAGTGGGCCGCCTGCCCACGTTAAGCACCGCCTCAAAAGTATCGGCGCCAAGTTTGACGCGCGCCGCGAATATCCCTGGCGGCAGGATCTTTGCCGGATGCGCTTCTATATTTGCCGTCGGAAACCCCAGTTTACGGCCCAGCCCCGCGCCCCGCACCACACGGCCTGAAACACTGTAATCCCACCCAAGGCAGACATTTGCTTCCTCCACATTGCCGCAGTGCAGAAAGGCCCGTATAAGGCTTGAGGAGATCTTATGTCCGCCGTGGCGCACGAACGACATGGCCCTGAAAAAAATACCGACCCCGGCGCACGCTTTTCTTAAAAAGTCCACATTACCTTCGCGCCCGCGCCCGATGGCAAAGTCGCGCCCCACGCAGAGCCCGGCCGCGCCGTAATAGTCCACAAGAACATCGGAGAAAAAACGTTCAGCCTGCATGGCGGAAAGTTTTGCGGTAAAAGGCAGGGCCTCCGCGCAAACCATGCCAGCCTGCCTTACAAGGCGTTCTCTCTCTTCCGGCAAAGTGATAAGACAGTTTTCAGATTGTTTTAAAAAAAAGAATTTGGGAGGAGAGGGAAAGTAAATAACGGCCGGCTTTAAAGCCAGCTTCCGGCTGTCGCGAAGCACGGCGGAGATTATTTTACGGTGTCCCCTGTGCACGCCGTCATAAGTGCCGATGGTGATTAATTTCCGCATGTTTTTTCACTGGACACTGTTCACTAACCACTAGCCACTTTTATAAGCCTTGCCTTAATTTCCTGCGCGCTTAAGGCAATCATTGCCTCTCTGGTAATTGAATCTGAAACATTAAAGCGCCCTATGGACTCGCGCCTTAAAGCGGCAAGGTGGCCGAAAACTCCGAGCGTGTTGCCAAGTTCGTGCGCGATGGAGCGGATGTAGGTGCCGCCGGAACATTCAATTTTAAATTGCAGTTCCGCGCCTTTGAGCTCCCAGGAAAGCCACTTTACCCGCGCCTCACGCTTTATTTCCGGCATGACCGCGTTATCACGGGCCATGGCGTAAAGGCGCCGTCCCTGGAAGCGCACGGCTGAAAAAGGCGGAACCTGCTGTGTTATTGTTCCGCTGAAAGCGGCAATGGCACACTTCACGGCCTCTTCCGTTAAATCAGGCAAGGGAAGCTCGGCCATAACCCTGCCCTCGGCGTCCCAGGTATCGGTTTGTGAACCGAATTTTATAACTCCGCAGTAAACCTTTGAAGAACCCTGCAGGGATGCCTGGATTTTGGTTGCGGAACCGACCAGCAGCAGAAGAAGCCCGGTGGCCATGGGGTCAAGGGTGCCGCCATGTCCTATTCTTTTAAGGCGCAATTTGTGCCGCAGCAGATCCACAGCGTCGTGGGAAGTAATACCTTTCGGCTTGTCAAAAAGAAACAGACCTGAGAATAAGGCGGGGGGGATAACTGGCATGGTTTTTAAATTTCATTATCTCTGCAATTTTGCATTTTACACTTTGCATTTTACATTTTCTTCTGTTTCCCCAGCATTTTTGCCAACAAATCCAGCACCTTTACACGCGCGGCCTCAAATGGTTCCGGCAGCCGGCAGCCGGCCGCGTGCATATGGCCTCCGCCCCCTAAAGCTTTGGCCACCGCACTCACGTCAAGATTCCCTCTGGAACGAAAGGTTACATTAACTTTATCAGTACCCTCGCGCAGCAGAACCGCCGCCTTGACTCCCGGCACCATCATACCATGGTTAATAACACTTTCAGCGTGCTGGGGCGAAGCGCCGAAATCTTTAAAATCGGAATTCCTGAGGGCCATCACCGCCAGCTTTCCCGCCCCTGTTATTTCAAGGCTTTCAAGCGCTCGGCCGAGTATTTTAAGGGAAAGGCAGCTGCGCGTGGCGTAAAGCAAATCGTTTATTTTTGAAAAATTAAAGCCGATTTCAAGAAGGCGCGAGGCAATTTCAAGCGTCCGCGGGCTGGTGGCCGGAAAATGGAACCGCCCGGTATCGGTGACAATACCTGTATACAGGCAGATAGCCTCGCGTTTGGTGATATTAACTCCCATGTTATAGAAAAGCCGGTAGACAATCTCCGCTGTGGAAGAAGCGGTGGGCTCCACAATATTAACGTCGCCGTAAAACTGCGAAGTGCGGTGGTGATCTATATTTACCACGGAAACGCAGCGTTTGAGCAAAGCGCCGATATCTCCGGCGCGTTCCGGACTTGAACATTCAAGCAGAATGGCGGCGTCAAATTTCGTTTTCGGAATTCGCGCTATTTTTACGCTTTTAAGATGCGGCAGGAAAGCCAGATTTTCAGGCGCGGGATCCTGCGAAAAAAGGAAGACCTTCTTGCCAAGGCGCTTCAGGACCGAGGCGATGGCGAGCATGCTTCCCAAAGTGTCGCCGTCCGGGTTCAGGTGGCCGGCCAGAAAAAAGCTTTCCGAACGCTCTATTACGGCCTCAAACGCTTTCAGTTGCTTTTCCAAATCAGGGGTTTTCATGCGCGTCAGTGTCTTTTTTTTCGGACTTTATTTTAGAGAACAGGTCTTCAATGTGGGCCGCGTACTCCGGGGTGCTGTCAAACTTAAAAACCAGGTTGGGAATGACGCGAAGCCGCAGCCTTTTTTTGAGCGTCTGGCGTATGTCCCAGATGGCGGCCTTTAAAATACGCTCGCAGCGCTCCTTCTGCTGCGCCGTGCCGATTACTGAATAATACACCGAAAGGTCTTTCGCGTCGTTAGTCAGGTCAACGCCGGTTATGGTAAGTATGCCTGCCGTAGAATTAAGGCCGTTTACGCCGCGCAAAGCCGCCGTTACCTCGCGCAGAAAAAGCTCTTTAAGACGGTCTTCGCGTTTGAACATAATAATCTTAGTACCGCTCAAGTAGACAGAATCCAGGAGTCAGAATTCAGAATAGTTTAACTTTTTCCGCCACGGACATCCCGATTCTGGCTCCTGAATTCTGACTACCTGTTTCAACTATTTGTTATTCTTCTTATAACCTCTTCTTTTGAAATAGCCTCAACGATGTCGCCGGCCTTAAAGTCTTTTATCCCTTCAAGAAGGATGCCGCATTCAAGACCTTTATCCACCTCGCGCACGTCTTCCTTGAAGCGCTTGAGCCCGGAAATTTTACCGGCGCCTACTACATCTTTGCCGCGCATCAGACGCACGCTCTGGTTGCGCGTAAGTTTGCCTTCGCGCACCAGGGAGCCCGCCACCTTGCCAGAGCTGAGTTCAAATATCTGCTGGATCTCGGCGCGGCCCGTTACAGTTTCAACTATTTCCGGCGCGAGCATGCCGCTCATGGCCGCTTTAACATCCTCTATAAGGTCGTAGATTATCTTATACGTCCTTATTTCCACCCCGGCGGCTTTCGCCTCTTCCTTAACTACCGCGTCGGCTTCCACATGGAAACCGAATATAACCGCGTCGGAAGCCTTGGCAAGAAGCACATCTGACTCCCTGATATTTCCCATGTTGGAATGCAGCAGGTGTATGGCCACTTCACCAGTGCTCAGTTTTTCAAGCGAGTCCTTTATTGCCTGCATTGAGCCGAACACGTCCGTTTTCAGGATGACATTCAGCATTTTAAGAGTTTTGTTTTCCACCTGCGATTTAAGCGATAGCAGACTTACATGTTTCTGATGTATAAGCGCGTCTTCACGGCGGTTCAGTTTGCGCTTTTCCGCCATATGGCGCGCTTCTTTCTCGGATTCCATCACCCTTAACACATCGCCCGCGTGCGGAACTCCGCCGCTTATTCCCAAAAGCTCCGCCGGCATGCTGGGACACAGGGCGTCAAGGCGCTCGCCCTTGTCGTTTAAGAGGGCGCGTACCTTGCCGTACATCGTTCCAACCACAAAAGCGTCGCCCACCTTTATGGTGCCGCTTATGTTGATTATAGTGGCAAGAATGCCTTTTTGCGGGTGCAGCTCGGACTCTATAACTACGCCGTGACCGGGTTTGTCCGGGTTGGCTTTCAGTTCCATAAGCTCGGCCTGTATGGAGATCATTTCAAGCAATTTATCCAGGTTAGTATGCTTCTTAGCCGAAATTTCAACCATAACGGATTTCCCGCCCCACTCCTCGGGATTAAGCCCGTGGTTTGCCAGCTGCTGCTTGATCTGCTGGGGATTGGCGTTCGGCAGGTCCATCTTGTTTATGGCCACAATTATCGGCACATTGCCGGCCTTGGCGTGGTTAATGGCTTCAAGCGTCTGCGGCTGCACGCCGTCAACGGCTGAAACCACCAGCACAACTATGTCGGTAATCTTCGCGCCGTGGGCGCGCATAGCCGTGAATGCCTCGTGACCCGGGGTATCAAGCACGGTTATAAGGCCCCTTGAGGTTTTCACCGTGTAGGCGCCAATATGCTGGGTTATCTGGCCTGACTCGCTCTCTACCACATTAGAATGGCGAAAGGCGTCCAAAAGCGTGGTCTTGCCGTGGTCCACATGGCCCATTATAGTGATTATCGGAGCCCTGGGTTTAAGATCTTCAGGCTTTTCTTTTTCTTCCAGTTCCACCACCTGCTCCTCGCCGAACATCGGAACAACTTCCAGATCATAGCCGTAATCGGCGGCTATAAGCTCGGCGGCGTCGGGGTCAAGCCGCTGATTTATGGTGGCAAATACACCCATGCCCATGAGTTTTTTTATCAGGTCGGTAGTTTTCACATTCAGCTTTTCCGCTAGTTCGCGCACTATAAGCTGAGTGGACACTTTCAATTTAGGAAGCGGCGGCTTTTCAACAGGGGGCGCGGGGACGGCAATAACCGGCTCTTTTACCGCGGGAACTACGGGCTTCTTAACCGGAGCCGGAGCTACGTGGGATACGGCTACAGCGGGCTTTTGCGAAGGCGGCACGACAGGCGAAACAGGCGGCTTGACGGCGGAGGGAGACTGGACAGGCGCGTCAGGCTTACGCGCCGCCTGGCGCGGAGAAACCAAAACTTTCGGCGGTTCTGCCGGTTTTACTGTTTTTCCCGCCGTAGCCGCGGTTTTCGGCTTTAGTGACTTAGCGGGGCGGACTTTCTTTTCTTTGGCGGTGATTTCAGCCGCGCCTCCGGCCTGGACGGTCAAAGTTTTTTTAACGCGCGGAGCCGGCTTTTTTGCGGAAAGCTTTTTTTCGACCGCCTTTACGACTGCGGGTTTCTCAGCCTTTTTAGACGCGTCAGCCGCGGGCGCGGATTGCGCTTTTTTATCCTTACTCAAATTTTCTTCATTTTTTGTTTTCTTCGGGCTCATTTTGCACCTCTTTTTTCTCTAAATCCCCTTCAGGCGGTTTTTGCTCCGCTTCAGAAGCATCCTCGTCAACAGCGGCGGAAGCCGCTTTCGCCTGCGGGTTACCGTAATCAGGGTGTTCCTTAATAAATTTCTGCGCCCCGCTTATTATTTTCTGGGCTGTTTTTTCCCCTATTCCTTCAAACGAGGTCAGATCTGCAACGCTCAGCGCGGAAAGTTTACGTATATCATTCATGCCCACTTTCACCAGCGTATCAGCCGCTTTTGGACCTATGCCCTCAATTTGCAGAAGATCCTGCGTGGAAGCCTCGGTATTTTTCCGTACCTCCTCCAACTTCTGACCCTCGGATTTAACTTCCAGCTGCCAACCGGTCAAACGCGACACCAGGCGGATATTCTGGCCCTCGCGGCCTATGGCTATTGCAAGCTGATCGTCCGGCACTATAACCATGGCTTTCTTGCTTTCTTTATCCAGCACCCGCACAGAACTCACAGTAGCGGGCGCAAAGGCTTTGGCAAGCAGCGCCATCGTATCTTCAATATAGGGAATAAGGTCAATTTTTTCATTACTGAGTTCGCTCATTATCACGCGGATGCGCGAACCCCTTATGCCCACACAGGCCCCCACCGGGTCAACTTTAGTGGAATTGCTTTTTACAAGCACTTTGGCCCTGAAACCGGGATCGCGCACAATATCCACTATCTCAACCACCTTCTCAGCTATTTCGGGAATTTCCGCCTCAAAAAGGCCTTTCATGAAGGCGGTGGAAGCGCGGGAAAGAACTATCTGAAGCCCCTTATTCTCTTTGTCAACGCGGTGAATTATCGCGCGCACGCGCTGGTTCATGGTGTAATGTTCCCGGCGTATCTGCTCGCCGTAAGGCAGAATGGCCTCGGTCTTTCCCATGTCCACAAAAATATCGCGCCCGGCCAGGTGGTGCACCAGCCCGGTAACTATTTCACCTTCGCGCGGTTTGAATTCTTCGTAAACTTTGACTTTTTCAATTTCTCTTATCTTCTGAACAAGCACCTGCTTAGCGGTCTGCGCGGCTATGCGGGAAAAATCCTGTATACCGACCTCCATGCTCAGGTCGTCGTCAAGTTTGGCTTTAGGGTTCTTCTTACGGGCCTCTTCAAGAGTGATCTCAAGTTCATCCGTAAACACCTGCTTAACCACTTTTTTAACCAAAAAACCTTTCATTTCGGCCGTTTCCGGGTCTATGGTGGCGGTTATCTGGGCGGTCTTGCCGAAGTACTTGCGAAGAGCCGAAACCAGCGCGTCAGTTATTGTTTTAAAAACATCCTCGCGCAGGATACCTTTTTCCCTCTCAAGCTGTTCCAAAACCACCATCAGCTCGCTTTTGCCCTTAAATACTTTTTCCGTGGTCATTATATTATTACCCCTGTTTTTATTTATCCTTAAAAATATCGCCGTCGTCCGGGTTAAGCCTGACTTCCTTAATATCCTCAAGGTTGAATTTAAGATCATCGGACAGCAGAACCTGCCCGTTTTCAAAGCCGATAAGCGTGCCGTAATAAACCCGGGCTTTATTCAAAGGCTTTTTGAGTTCAACTTTTACCTTGCTGCCTGAAAATTTTTTAAAATCCTTCTCGCGCCTGAGCACGCGGTCAATGCCGGGGGAGGAAACTTCAATAATGTAACCTCCCTCAATAATATTGTTCATATCCAGATACGCGCCTATTTTTTCCGTCAGAAGTCCGCAATCGTCAAGTGTAACCCCACGGCCCGCTTTTCCGCCTGAGACGGGCCCTTCCGGTCCCGAATCCGGCGATACGGCCAAGCCTTCTGTAACCCGGTCAACAAAAAACTGAAGCAGGGGCTTACCGTTATGACGGGATTCTTTGAAATCTGTTATCTCAAAACCGCTGTCAGCCAGCGTACCGGCAACAGCGGTCTCAAGCTCTTCCTTATCCATAAATATTCCCAGGTTACCCTGAAAAATGCAGTCGCATTATTGAACTGCAGGATTCGGGTTGCCGGCAGAAAAAAAAGCGGCTGAACTTCAGCCACCTTCATTGTTATATTAGCAATTTACGCAAAAAAAAACAACACGCGGATTGATTATAACTCCCGGCACGCAAAGCAGTACGGTTTGGACGCC
This sequence comes from Elusimicrobia bacterium GWA2_51_34, assembly GCA_001799565.1. Lineage (GTDB taxonomy): Bacteria > Elusimicrobiota > Elusimicrobia > Elusimicrobiales > UBA9959 > UBA9634. The sequence goes on from MGTS01000042.1 coordinate 165,545, forward strand.
ATTCGCAATAGCGTCCCCTGCGGTGATCTGTTGCGGTAAGGCAGACTAAAAGCGGCAAATATAAAATCTAAAACAGCGGGCGCGGGTAAAATCCGTGCCCGCTGTTTTTTATACTAATTATTCCTTTCACCGCAGTTCTCCCGCAAAAAACTCAAAAGCTTTAACAAAAGGCTCCGACGGCGCGCTTAATACGCCCGCGCCCACCTGCCCTATTCCGGCTTTTTTATGGGCTACGCCGGTATCAATAAACGGCAAAATACCCGTGCGCGCCACTTTGACAACATCAATACCCGTGGGCGTGCCGCGGAAATCCAGGTACGGGATCCTGTAAACATTATTTTCGCCGGCAGTTATTCCATACATAGCCAGAGTGTAACTCACGGCATCGGCCGCTTTTCCACCCACAAACTGCACAATAGCCGGCGCCGCCGCTATGGCAAAACCGCCCAGGCCGTTAGTTTCGGTAATGGCCGAATCTCCTATGTCGGGGTTTGCGTCAGCTTTTGTGAAACCGGGGAAATAGAGCGCGTCCGGAACGGGCGCGGGACCTGTGAACCAGCGCCCGCCCCCGCCTGAAAGCTGAACGCCGAAATCCGTGCCGTTTCTTGCCATCACTACTACCAGGCTTGAGTTTTTCACTCCGCGCCCCGCGTCAAGCGAGGCCTTGCTAAGTGCCATGGAAAGGTTCAGGAAGAAATGGTCATTGCCGTTTATGAATTCAAGGGCTTTTGCCGCCACGTCAGGGGGGGAGGTTTTTATAACGGCCGGAGCTATGGCGCGATAGAACAGCGAAGTGGCCGCGCGGTTGCGGTTATGCACCTCGTCACCCATATGCAGGGCCTGGGCCGCTATAGTTTTCAGGTCAATGCCGCCCGATAGCGCGATCGCCGCCTTAAGAGCGGGGTAAAGCCCGGTCTCCATCCATTTAAGTCGCTCTATAACCTCCGGCGAATAAGCGCCGTAACGCAGTACCTTGCCCAGCCCCTCATTCATGGTGGCATAAGCGTAATTGCCGCCCGCTTTATTTTTCACGATAAAAACCGGCATGGAGGCCGAAATAATACCGGCCATGGGCCCCACGGCGCAATGTTCGTGGCAGGGCGCGTATTTTATTTTACCTGAAGCCGCCAGTTTTTCGGCTTCAGCGTGGGTTTTGGCCATGCCCTCATACATCAGGGCCGCAGCTATAGCGCCGCGCATAGGCCCGCACATACGCTTCCAGGTTATGGGAGGGCCGGCATGCAGGATAAGATTTTTTTTCATGCCCGGGATCACTTTTGAAGCGATATCCATTTCTACCAGCACCGGCTGCGCAGCAAATATTTTTTCCAGCGCGGCCCGGTTGGCTTTAGCCACGGAGGAGGCGTGTTTTTCAACTTTTTCAAAAAGTTTCCTGTCACTGACCAGCGGCGGCTTAAACTGAACCTGCACGCTTTTAACACCCGCGTCCGAAAGCCCTTTCCGGAAAGATTCCAGGCCGAAGTTTACAATTTTCAATTCCTCGTTAAATAAAGTTGATTTCATGTTATCTCCATATTTAAGGTCACATGCCACAAGTCAGCTTAGTCTCAAGTTTCAAGTTACAAGTTCAAGCGAACTCACATTCTGGACTTGTGACCTGTGACCTGTGACTTGTGACTTGTAATTATTCTTCCGGCCAGCCTGCACGCGGCGGCATTTGAGGGCATTACCAGCACGCCTTCTGCCTCAAGGCCCTTCACCACTTTTGAACGCGTCTGCGGGTCCGTCTCGGTGCCGGTTACAGATGACACAATTGAAAGGCTCTTGTTGGCCTGAAAGGCTTTCCGTATGGACGGCAAAATATCATCCAAGGGCCGCATGTTAGAGCCGTAGCCCAGCACTACGTCAAGCAGAATAACGGACACATCAGGTCTGACGGCTTCAGAAACTATCATTTTGTTGCGCAGGGAATAGTCTATCATCGGGTGAGGGCGGCCTACGGTAAATTCGTCCTCGCCCAGATCAACAACCGCGTGCTCAGTAAGACGCATTGAGTCTTTCAATTTCCATTTTTTATCCAGCGGAGCGTTGGACCAGAGCGGGCCGATAATGCCAGGCAGGATTACCTGCGCTTCGCTTACGAAGGTGCCGCCTGAAAACAGGCCTCGCAAGTATTTACCGGCGGATTTTTTCAGCGCAGCTTCCTTCCGCGCCAGGGTTTCCGCTTTCAGGTTCGTGTCGTAAATAATTTCTTTGGCCCTGGCCATTTGCCAGCCCTTACTGAGGCAGACCGCCTTTAACGCCGCTTCCTCAAGAGTGTTCGCCGCGTAAAAATTATCTTTTATCTTTCCCTTTATTTCTCCGCCCAGAAAGATCGCCGCCACGGGTTTTTTTATTTTTTTGATTTCCACGATTATCTTTTTAAGTATTTCAGGATGGGGGGGCTTTGAAACTATAAGTATTACCTCAGTGGCGGAGTCCGCGGCCAGCATTTTCAAACCCTGCAGCAGGGTAAGGGCCCCCACCTCAAGTTTAACGTCGCGCGAGCCGGTGCCTATAGCCTGAGAAACACCCGCGCCTTCATTTGAAATAAGCGTGGACACTTCCTGAAGGCCGGTGCCTGAAGCCGCCACTATGCCTATGTTCCCGCGCCGCACGGAGTTGGCAAAAGCGAGCGGCGCCCCGTTTATTATCGCGGTACCGCAGTCGGGGCCCATTACCAGCAGGCCTTTGGCAAGCGCCAGCTTTTTAAGTTCCACCTCCGTTTCCAGCGGAACGTTATCGGAAAAAAGCATCACATTAAGATTTTTTTCAAGGCAGTCGGCCGCCAACGCTCCGGCAAAGCGGCCTGCCACCGAAACTATGGCCAGGTTAGCACCGTCAAGCGTTTTAACTGCGTCCTCAAGGCCGGAGGCTTTTCTGTCGGAGCCGGCTTCGGCGGGGGCGGGCTTCCTGTTGAGCAATTCTTCTGCGGCCTTAAGCGCCGCTTCAGCCGCCGGCGGGTTTTTGGCTTTAACGGCCACAGCCAGGTCGCTGTCGCCGGCTTTAAGCACTTCCGGAGTAAGCAGACCGGACGCTTTTATAATTCCCTTGTTTTCCCTGGTGGCCATCACCACGGCCGAGTCTATTACTCCGGGAATAGAGTTAAGTTTTCTCGCGACCTGCATAAGCGAAACCGAGTCAAAATAAGCGCCTTTTTTAATAATCGTTTTTATCATATGTTCTCCATAAATTTCAGTCTCAAGTCACAGGTCACAAGTCACAAGTGAAAACAAGACAATCACAAGTCCCCAGTAAACTGCAGAACTGCTATTTACTTGTGACCTGTGACTGGTGTCCTGTAACCTGCGCTTCAAGACGTAGTCAAAACGTCTTGAAGCGCAAAGACCAATCCCGCGCAGAAATCCGCGCCTGAGGTATGTCCGCTTTTAAAGGCGTCCGCCGCCGCGGAAAGTAATTCCCGCTTTCCGGAACCGCAAAGGGCGATCATAAGCCGCTTTATTTTAAACGTTACCAAGCCCTCATATGAACAGCGCAGGAAGGTATTGGAAATAAGGTTTCCGCCCTCTGAATTTTTATAAACCGCCAGGGCCGCTTTTTCAGTGTTAAGGCGCAGGCTTTTGCGCGCGAAACCAAGGCCGGCAAGCATGCCGCTTAAAAAATCATCGCCGGAGGGGGTAAGCCCGAAGCCAAGTCCGCGCATCATTCTGGCTCCGGCGGCGTAAGCCCCGGCGCTTAACAAGCCAGCGGCTTTTTTCATGCGCAATAGCATCTTACGCTCAAAAACCCGCCGGAACTCAAGTTCCGCGTCCGGGTCAAAAATAAAACGCATGCTTCGCGGCGGAGCTCCGACCGCGAAAAAAACCTTCAGGGTTTCAATATTTTCGCGGACAAGGGCCGGCTCCGCGTCCAGTTCCGGCACGGAAGAATCATACATGGCGTCGGGCGCCTTCCGCAGGCGGTTATCGTCAACATAAAAAGAGAATTTGGTGGCCCTGAATTTTCTGGCGCCCGCGGGGATCTGCTTGACAACCAGATTAACCGGCCCGGCGCCCGCGCCCGGCGAAACCAGTGAAATTATCAGGCGTCCCCTGCGGAAATTAACCGCGTGCTCAAATGCCGAATGCAGGCGGTAATCGCCTTCAGGGATATTGTCGCCGAATGAGAGTAAGTCCATGGTTAGTCACAGGTCACAAGTCACCAGTCACAAGTAATAAATAGGGAAAGTCCTGGGGCTCATGTCACAAAACACAGGTACCAAGTCACATGTAACAAGTCATCAGTAACGGCAAAGAGCCTCCTTAATACTTGTGACCTGTGACTTGTGACTTGTGACAATTTTCCTGCCAGGGAAAATCCTTACGCTCTCCTATAAACGGAAACCGCGCGCGCGTTTTTTCCACTAAAGCTTTATCAATATGCGCTTCCGATATGTAAATGCCCTCAGCCGTGCCCGCGTCCAGAACCGTCTTCCCGAGCGGGTCGAAGCACATGGAATTGCCGCTATACTCAACCGTGCCCTCAAGGCCGATGCGGTTTACACCGGCGCAATAAGCCTGGTTTTCCACGGCGCGCGCACGAAGCAGCGTCATCCAGTGTTCCGCGCGGCGCATGGGCCAGGCGGCTATCACGATATAAATATCAGCTTTCGCCGCCATGTTCCAGAATAAATAGGGAAACCGCAGGTCAAAACAGACCGCCGGCATTACTTTCAGGCCTTCAAGCTCAAAAAGTTCCTGCTTTGAACCCGCTTTATAACATTTATCTTCGCCGCCGAAAGCGTAGAGGTGGATTTTTGAATAAGTATTTATGCGGTCACCGTGCCTGTTCAGCGTTACAAGGTTGTTGAAGCCGTTTTCCACCCCGCCGTAGGAAATATTAATGTTTCGTTTCTGGGCCAGATCGCGAAAGAAATTCCTGTCGGAGTCGTTTAATTCGGCTATGGCGGTCTTCATGGTGAAACCGCTTAAAGTCATCTCGGAAAATATAAGCCAGTCAATCTCGTTCTTGCGCGGACAGTTTTCTATCAGTTCTTCAATTTTTTTCTTATTGGCTTCCTTGTCTTCCCATTTGACATTGTACTGACATAGGGCAAGTTTCATTATGGTACGGCCTCCTGTTTGACTACAAGCTAGTAAGCTGGTAGGCTAGTATGCTGGTATGCTTTTTAAGGAACTCCTTATAAGGCCTACTAGCCTACCCGCCTACTAGCAGACCCATGCCTCACTTCTTAGCGGCTGCAACAGCTAACGCCACTTTCTCTTTCGTCACCGGCATTGATTTTATCCTCACACCAAGGGCGTCTTCTACCGCATTAGCTATAAGGGGGGCGGCCGGTATCATGGTATGCTCGCCCACTCCGCGCGCGCCGTAGGGGCCGTCGGGCTGGGCCACTTCTATTATTATCGGCACTACCACGTCAGGCATATCCTTGGCGGTGGGAATTTTATAATCCGAAAAATTAGCGTTCAGCAGGCGGCCCGTTTCGCCAAAGCGCATATCCTCGTACAGGACTGTGGCAAAGCCCTGCAACAGGCCGCCCACTATCTGGCCTTTTACCAGGTCCGGGTTTATAGCCTTGCCGCAGTCCACGGCAAGCGCCGCCTTTTTTATTTTCATCTTGCCGGTTTCTCTATCCACTTCAAGAATGACTCCGGCCGAACCGGTGGTGTAGTGCACATTGGGGTGCCCGCCCTGTCCGGTCTCCGGGTCGCCTATAGCGGAGGCGAATTCAGGCATGAACATGCCGGAGCCCATTATGGGGCCGCCCTTAAAGGTGTGGTCTTCGGCCTGTATACCGTTTATCACAAAGTCCCGCAGACGCAGTTCAAAATCCGGCCTGGTGTGGCAGCGCACCGTTTCGTTTTTCAGGTACAGCGTGGACTTGTCCAGGCAGTGTACGCGCTGAACCAGATCAAATATTTTTTCCCGCGCTTCCATGGCGGCGCTCTTTACGGCATTGCCGCAGCCCCAGGTCACATGGGAACCCACCGTCTGCCACTCGTAAGGGTTACGGTCGGTATCGGGCGTTTCCACCCGTATTTTAGACACAGGCACGGTAAGCACCTCGGACGCTATCTGCGCCATTACCGTCATCAGACCCTGGCCTATTTCCATGCCGGAAACAAGAATATTGATGCTGCCGTCCTCGTTAAATTTAAGGAAAGCGCTTGAAGCGGCGTTCGGCGGCATGGCGGGGGATTTCCAGAAGCATACCAGCGCCTTGCCTATGGCCTTTTTCGGGTCCTTTGATTCTTCCTTCACACCCCACTTTATTTCTTTTTCCACTTTTTCTATGGCTTCTTTAATACCGTTAGGATTCATGGGCGCGCCATAGGGCAGGGTGTCGCCTTCCTTTATGGCGTTTTTCTTGCGGAAAGCCACCGGGTCCATGCCCAGCTTACCGGCTACGCGGGTAATGTGCGATTCCAACCCGAACAGAAACTCGGAATAGCCGAAGCCGCGGTAAGGCCCGCCGGGGGGGAGATTGGTGTAAATACACATGGAGTCTATTTTCAGATTGTCCACTTTGTAGGGGCCGGAAGCCGAAAGTCCCGCCGCGTTTACCACATTCGCGCCGTACTCAACATAAGCGCCGGCGTCCCAGCACATTTCAAAATCCAGCGCGGTAATGCGGCCGTCTTTTTTCACGCCCATCTTTATTTTGGCGGTTACGCCCTGGCGCTGATAGGTGTTGTAAAATTCCTGCGCGCGGTTCCAAAGAACTTTTACGGGCCGGCCCTGCACAGACACAGCCAGCGCCGCTCCTATTATCTCCATGCTGACGCCCGCTTTACCGCCGAAACCGCCGCCGATATAGGTGCTTATCACGCGCACATCCTTGTGGCTTATCCCCATAGGCTCTAATACCTGCACAAACACATTACGCTGGGTGAACGGCGACTGCGAGGAGGTCCACATGGTAAGACGGCCTGATTCGTCATAAAGGCCTATCACGCAATGCGGCTCTATGGCGCAATGCGCGTATCTGGGGACATAATACGTATCCTCCATTACCAGATCCGCTTCTTTGAATCCTTTGGCCAGGTCGCCTTTGCGGGTTTTGCGCCAGTGAGCGATATTGGTGTTCGGCTTGGGGAAAAACCACGGCACATGGCGGTAGTTTTCTAGGTCGGGGTGTATGATGGGCGCATTTTTCTCAAGAGCTTTAACGGGGTCAAATACGGGGGTAAGTTCTTCGTATTTCACTTCTACGAGTGCCGCGCCGCGCAGCGCAACCTTGGGATCTGTTGCCACTACGGCGGCAACCTGTTCTCCTACAAAGCGCACTGTGTCGGTGGCGAAGACATAGCGGTCGGTCATATACAGGCCGAACTTGTGCTTAAAATTATCGCCGGTGACAACTTTTACCACCCCGGGAAGTTTTTCAGCTTTGGAAGTATCTATGGACTTTATGCGCGCATGGGCGAACGGACTTTCCACGATAGCCGCGTAAAGCAGCCCGGGCCCGAATTCCAGATCGTCGGTATATTTGGCCGCGCCCTTGATCTTCTCCCACCCGTCCACGCGTGGAACGCTGGTCCCCACCACCAACAAATCGTCCTGGGTTTTCACCTTGGTTGTTTTTTTAGGTTTGCTTATAATTTTCTGAAGATTCATATTCACCTCGGTTTCAGAGACGCTGCCTACTTTCTTACTTGTTTCCGCCGGACGGCGGCTATTTTTACCTATCCGCATCCTTTAAATTTCACTTGACCATGTCCCCTGCGTCACTTGTGACCTATGACTTTAAAAAGGCGCCAGACGCCGCTTCGGGTTATATCTTTTTACTATAGTTGATTGCGCGTCAGACGCAGGCGCGCCGCAGCCTGCTTTAAAGCGGACCGTGTTGACTGAAATGTGGTTCTTGCCCGGAGAAAACAACCAGGTTGAACGGGAACGAGCCGACGCGGCGACGGGGACAATACGGGACGTTACCGGCGGCACCGGAGCTGACTGGCTTTCATCCGTTTTGGCTCGCCGTAAACAAATTCCCATTGATACTCCAAAAAGGCTGCCTTTTCACTCTTTCTTACTCTACACTCGCCACTATCCACTAGACACTTATTTTCCTTTCGCCGCCTCCGCTATCGCTTCTACTATCGGTTCATAGCCGGTGCAGCGGCAGAGGTTGCCGGCAATGGCTTCTTTAATTTCGTGATTATCGGGCTTTGAGTTCTTCTCAAGTAATTCGGTGGCGGAAAGAATCACTCCCGGAGCGCAGAAGCCGCACTGAAAGGCGTTCTTTTCATGAAATTTTTTCTGAAGCTTCTGCGTCCACTTGCGGGTATTGGCGCCTTCAAGCGTAACTATCTCCGCGCCGTCCGCCTCTACGGCAAGTGCCAGGCACGAACGTACGGTTCTGCCGTTCATCAGCACTGTGCAGGTGCCGCAGTCGCCGCGGTCGCAGCCCACTTTCGGGCTTTTGATCCCCAGCTTATTGCGCAGCACGTCCAGCAGGACATCATTGGGTTCTACTTCAATAGAAATTTTTTCATTATTTAAGCTAAATTGAATATTGTGTCGTTTCATTAATACTTCCTTGATAGTCGAGAGTTTAGAGTCGAGAGTCTGGGATTTTATTTGAATTTGAGAGTCCTGTTATCATTCTCCCTATTCCATCAGCATCAGAATACAAAGTTTTATGTTTGACTTCTTCAATATAATTCAACTCTAGAGAAAGTCGCAGGAGAGTTGTTGTTTCACAAAGCGATCCATAAGACATAGACAAAAAATGTTTAAATTCTTTTTTAGATTTTCGCCCGGCGCCTTCAGCGATATTAAGCACCACTGAAACTGCCGCCCTGCGTATTTGAGATGTGACCCCGAACATCTCATCCGCAGGAAAGCCCTTGGTCACCATATAGATTTCCTTAGTAAAAGATAATGCCTTTTGCCAGACCATTAGTTTTTCAAAGCCAAACATTATAAGTCTCCCGCCTTTCCGCTTTCGGACACTCTAAACTCTAGACTCTCCACTCTACACTATATTGTTTTCTCCATAACACGGACCTTTCCCGGACAGACGGGCCAGCGCTATTTCAAGCGCGCGCTCGAGCATAATTTCGGCCATATGCAGACGGTATTCCTTGCTGGAGCGGATATCTGCTATGGGACTGATTTCTGAAAGTATCAGTTTTCTGGCTTTTCCCAAAACCGGGGCGGAAAGTTTGTTGCCGTTAAGCAGCCGTTCGGTTTTTGGGCATCGCGCCGGTTTTGGCCCCAAAGCGCAGGTTGCCACGCGATAAGTGTTGTCCGCAAAAGCCAGAACGGCTATACCGCCCTGGGCCAGATCTTCGCCTTCATAGCGGCAAAGCTTCATGTAGCAGCCGGCGTGTTTTTTCTCCGGGAGCGGGAGTTCAAGCCCGGTAACTATTTCGTCGGCGGCAAGCGCGGTTTTTTTAGGGCCCGCGAACCAGTTGTGTATGGAAACGGCGCGTTCGCCCCTTATAGCGCGGACCAGCACCACCGCGTCGTAGACGGCCAGCACGGGCGCGGAATCCGCCGAGGGCACGGCCGAGCAGATATTACCGGCCACAGTGGCGCGATTGCGCACCCCTGTTGAGGCCACGGTAAGCGAAGCCTCCCACAGCAGGGGATACCTGGTTTTAACCAGGTCGGATTCTATGAGGTCCGCAAAAGTGACAAGCGCCCCTATTTTCAGTTTGTTGCCGTCAAGCGTCAGGCCGCGCAGCTCTTCAAGGTTTTTTATGTCAACCACTATTTCGGGTTTGGCGATATTTTCTTTAAGTTGCACAACCAGGTCGGTGCCGCCGGCAAGGGCTTTGGCTTTCTCACGGTAAAGTGAAAAGACATGAAGAGCTTCGTCCATGTCTTTGGGTTTAATGTACTCAAATTCAGTAGTAATAGGCATGTAATTTACCTCCGGTAAATTAAGTCACAAGTCACAGGTCACAAGACACAAGCCAGCAGTAATTAGTTACAGGCAGTTCCGACACCTAAAGACTTTTATAGAAACACCACAACAAACGGCCTGTCTCACACCTTAACGTCTCAACCTCAGCAAAAACTTTTTCCGGCAAATATCCCACGTCTTTACAAAACTCAAGCAGGTATTCGGTCTCGGCAAGAGAACCAAGAGCTATGTTTGCAAACTGCTTTAATTCTTTATTCCCTTGCCTACCGGTTCCCTCAACTATATTCACAGGCACAGATAGTGCGGCACGCCTCAACTGGCTTGTAACCCCATAAACTTCATCTTTTGGAAAAGACGATGTAGCGGCATAAACGGCCTTTGCCAATGCATCCGCTTTCTTCCATACCTCAAGCTTTTTGTATCCCTTTTCCACGCTTATCCCTTCTGATTTCTGTCTTGTGACAACATAAATTCTGCTACTTGTGACCTGTGACTTGTGACAACAGAAATTCTGCTACTTGTGACCTGTGACTTGTGTCTTGTGACAACAGAAATTCTGCTACTTGTGACCTGTGACTTGTGTCTTGTGACAACAGAAATTCTGCTACTTGTGACCTGTGACTTGTGTCTTGTGACAGCAAAATGAGCGAAAGCTCATTTTGCTTACGCTGTCCAGGCCACTACCCGGCCCATGGCGGATTCCAACTCAATGCCCTTCAGGGGGAAAAAGCCCAGCCAGCAGCGTTTATTGGATAGTTTGTCTATTTCTCCGCCGATATTCTCAGCGTGCACAAGACGCTTGGGGAACAGTTTCAGGTGCATTACCTGATAGTATTCTTCAAAAGGAAACATCTCATCCCATGCCTTACCGTAATTTACCTTAAGCTTGTGTTCGGCCTCCAGGAACAGCTTGGGATGCCAGTTGCGTATTATGGTGTTCATGGGATGATCGGCGGAACCGCAGTCCACGCCTATCCATTTAAATTTCATGGCCAGCGCCCACTTATGAAATTTAGGGCCGGGGCCGGGGTGTTTGCAGAAATAACGCACCTCGTCGCAGACATTTTTTTCATACCACGCGTATTTGTGATAGCCGGTGTTGATTATTAAAATGTCTCCCTTACGGATATCGGCGCGCTTCATAAGCATTTCGGGCTCATAGAGATCGTAATCTCCGACATCTTTGGAAATATCAACAACAACCGCGTTTCCTATCCACTCATTCATGGGAACTTCACCTATGGTGCGGCCGGCGCTGTAGAAATGAATTTCGCCGTCCATGTGCGTGCCCACATGGTTGGAAGTCTTCATTATCTGGCCGTTTGCGCCCTGCCCCATATGCGCGCCCGCTATGCGCTTGAAATACTGAAGCTGGAGCGGCATGTAGCTTGGCCAGGGGGGGGTGTGGATGCTCAAAGGCTGGGTAAGGTCGTACATTTTCGCATGCTCCATTACTTTGATAAAGTCAGTGGGTTTCATATTTTTTCCTCCGTAAAAAATGCCATAAGCCGTAAGTTTCAGATACGGCTATTTGCCATAAGCCATAGGCAGAAAGACTGCCATAAGCTTTACGCCATATGCCATAGGCTTGTAAGGAACTCCTTAAAAGCTTACGGCCTATGGCGGGTGCGGCGCCCTTATGGCCTACGGCGTAACAAAGCGATAGACGCTTTGTTACTATGAATTTTAACAAATGCGGGAGGGGGGTTCAATGTAAGAAAAATTCAACTCTGGCTCTCTTTATATTGGATTCCTGCCAAAAACTTGCAGGAATGACAATCCTCAGTCACGGACAGCGCCATAGGCCCGCGACAAGCCAGTGTCACTGGAGGTGCCGTCTCAAAGGCCTATGGCCCTCAAACGGCCAGCGCGAATGATGGGTTTATCGAATATTTACGCGGACGGGTTATTCGTAAAAATTAAACCGCCAGCCGAGGCCGAGCCCGAAACGCAGGTTTTCCAGTTTTTCAGCCAGCGGCCCCGCAAGCTTTTTGTCGCCATCGGGAAGCCAGATTTTCTCATATATCAGGTAAAGGGAAGCCGCAAAACCGCGGTTTATCAAAGCGGGCGCGCTCAAACTGATTTGAAGGCCGGGGGAAAAAAGAAGGCCATACGAAGCGGCCCGCTCGCTAAAGGCGGAATTATCCGCCAAAACACAGTCAACGGAATAGAACCGGTAAATACCTCCTGCACCCGCAAGCAAAGAAAAGTTTGCGAATTCACCCTGATAAAGCTCGCGGCCGAAATAAAGCGTAAGCGAGCGCGTTCTTGTTCTAAAACTATTCACCGCGTCCGAAGAATAGGTAACCGTGCTGTGCTCTATTATAACGGAAGTTATATTTTCTTTAACGTTAACGCCATTAGCGCGTAAAAAAGAGCCTTCATCTTTTATCGCAGGCAGGGCTGAGTCGCTGTATAAAAGCCGGAATGATCTTTTACTTTTGCCTGAACCCAGTTCAAAAGCCGGCAAACCGCGCAGGCTGTCATGGAAAAATATCAACTGCGCGGTCCAGTCGCGCTTAAATAATCCCCTGGGGGCGATTACTCCCTGCAAAGTTCCGGGCGCGTTTAAATCCAGAGAGGGGGAAATTCTTTCAGGAACCCGAGCGGAAGAAGTGGAGAGAGGAACGGCATATTCCGCAAAAACCGGGATTGAAACAAGAAAACACACTATAATTGAAAAAACAAAAACACCTTTGTATAGGAGCATTTGTCCGTCACCCCCAAAAAGCAGCCTGAACCTGACAACCTGAGCAGTTACTTTAGTTCCGCCAGTTTGGAGGGAAGTTCGGAAAGTTTCCAGCGCACCGCTGTCTTTTCAGCGCGCTTTTTAAATTCGCACTCGCCGTCCTTCAAAGTTTTGGCGCTTACAACAATACGATACGGCAGACCGATAAGATCCGCGTCCTTGAACTTTACTCCGGGCCGCTCGTTGCGCTCGTCCCAAAGAACCGAGAATCCGGCGGCGTGTATCTGTTCGTAAACTTTCAGGGACTGCGCCATTGAATCTGTATCTTCCGTTTCAATGGTAACCAGGGAGAATTCAAAAGGCGCGATGGCCGGCGGCCAGATTATACCCCACTCGTCGTGAAACTGCTCTATCGCGGCGGCAACGGTTCTAGAAACCCCGATACCGTAGCAACCCATCACCATAAGCGACGATTTCTGGCGCTCATCCAAAAACTCGCACTTCAGGGATTTTGAATATTTGGTGCCTAGCTTGAAGGTCTGCCCTACTTCTATACCGCGCTTAAACTCAAACGGCTTCCTGCAATTGGGACACATATCGCCTTCAGCCGCCACGCGCAAATCGGCAAAGCTGTCAGGGTTGTAATCGCGGCCTATGTTCACGCCGGTGGTGTGCGTATCGTTCCGGCACGCGCCGGAAACTCCGTTAAACACGCCTTTAAGAGCGTAATCGGCTATAACTGTTTTAAGCGGCTTGGTATCCTTACCCGGGACATATTTATTTTTTATATCAACAGGGCCGGCAAAGCCGGCGGGACACCCGGCTATGGCTTCGTAAATATTCTGCGGAGCTTTTTCAAGCCCGGTAACGCCCAGGGCGCGGCGCAGCTTGTTTTCATTAAGTTCGTGGTCGCCGCGCACCAAAGCCATTACCGGTTCTCCGTCGGCAAGAAAAAACAGCGTCTTTATGAACTGCTTTTTATTCACTTTAAGGAATTTAGCCACCTCATCAACGGTATAAAGGCCGGGTGTGGCCACATCCGTAAGCGGATGGAATTTAGACGGATCGGCCTTCCTCTCCGGCATTTCAGCCACGGCGGCTTTTTCAGTGTTGGCGGCATATCCACAAGCCGGGCAAAGGGCTATTTCAGCCTCGCCGGTGTTGGCTATCACCATAAATTCGTGCGAATGGTTGCCGCCTATCGGACCGCTGTCGGCTTCAACGGGTTTGAAGCCAAGTCCGCACCGGCGGAAAATGCGCTCATAGGCGCCGTACACAAGGCCGTACCACTTTTCGCAATCCTGCTCGGAAGCGTGGAAAGAATAGGCGTCTTTCATCAAAAATTCCCGCGCGCGCATTACCCCGAAGCGCGGCCGTATTTCGTCGCGGAATTTGAGGCCGAACTGGTAAAGCATTATGGGCAGCTGCCGGTAAGAACTGACGTCGCGGCGCACCATGTTAGTAATAACCTCTTCGGCGGTGGGGGCAAAGCAGAATTCAGAATCTTTTCTGTCTTTGATACGCAAAAGCTCCTTGCCGTAGATCTGCCAGCGGCCCGTTTCCATCCACAGCTCTTTGGGCTGTATGACCGGCAGCCACACTTCCTGTCCGCCTATGGCGTCAAGTTCTTCGCGCACGATATTTTCAACTTTCCTGAGCACCCGCAATCCCAGCGGCAGCCACTCGTAAATACCGCTGGCAAGCTTGCGTATCATGCCGGAACGGAACATAAGTTTGACCGAAATATTATCCGCATCCTGCGGGGCTTCCCGAAGAGTGGGAAGAAAATAATTAGATAATTTCATAATAAAGCCTCCCAGAAAATTGATGCATAGATGCGTGGATGCGCGGCAATGTGGAAGTAAGAAGTTCCCGTCACCGGGAACTTCTTATCTTCCTGATAATTTCATTGACCCATTCGCTTTCTTTTACCACTTTGATCTGTTTGCCTTTCTCTATCCACACGCCCCTGCCCACGGCGCCCGCTATCCCAAAATCCGCCGAACGCGCCTCGCCCGGTCCGTTTACCACGCAGCCCATCACGGCAATCTTCAGGCCTTGCGAGCGCTTAAGAAGGGCCTTGTCGGAATAAATCCTGTCTTCAAGCTCGTGTATTATTTTGCTCACGCTCACCTGGCAGCGCCCGCAGGTGGGGCAGCTTATAAGGTTTGGGCCGTAAACGCGCAGCCCCAGGGCCTTTAAAATTTCATAAGCGGCGCGCACCTGCATGACCGGGTCCTCGGTAAGCGACACGCGCACGGTATCACCCACTCCCTGGGAAAGCAGCAGACCTATGCCAAGCGAAGATTTCACCGTGCCGGAGAGAAAACTGCCGGCCTCTGTCACGCCAAGATGCAGCGGTATATCCGATTTTTCCGAAAAGAGCAAATTGGCCATTACCGTGCGCTCCAGATCGTCGGCTTTCAGCGAAACCACTATGTCGCCAAAATCCATATTTTCAAGAACGCGCGCCTGGTCCAGCGCCTCTTTAACCATCATCTTCGCCCACTCACCGGGTTCCCAACGCGGATTTGGATTGGTTTTAAGGGCGTTAAGCGAGCCTGCGTTTACGCCTATCCTTATGGGCACATCCGAAGACTTGCAGGCCCTGGCCACTTCCCTGACCTTGTCTCTGTCGCCTATATTTCCCGGGTTTATGCGTATTTTATCTACGCCCTGCCTTACGGCTTCAAGGGCCAGCCTGTGGTCAAAGTGAATATCCGCAACCAGCGGGATGCCTATGGCGCTTTTAATGCGGCCCAGGTTTTGGGCCGCTTCCATGTCGGGCACGGCCACCCTTATAATTTCGCAGCCCGCGTCTTCCAACCGGCGTATCTGGTCTACCGTGGCTTTAAGATTACGCGTGTCTGTGTTGCACATGGACTGCACTGAAACGGGGTTTGAGCCGCCTATAGCGAAGCGGCCCACTTTTACCGTCCTGGTTTTTTTGGTTTTGGAATGGCCGTGTGTCATGGCTGCGGCGCCCCGGAAACCGCGGCCGCCTTGCGCGCCTTGTGCGAAGTTATTATGCGGTTTATATCGCTATAGGTGGCAAATACCAGGATCCCTATCAGCATGGCTATGCCCATGGAATTAACCACCTGCATTATTTTTGGGGTGACTTTTTTACCGGTCAGGCCTTCAAATATATAAAGGACAGCGTGCCCGCCGTCCAAAAGCGGGATCGGCAAAAGATTAAAAAAACCCACGGCCACGGAAATCAAACCGATAAGAAAAATCAGGTCCGAAAATCCGCTGTGCGCCGCTTTGCTTACAATGTTCACTATGCCTATGGGACCGGCCAGATCGGGTTTTTCCTTGTGACGGATATTTGAAGCCAGAGATTTCACCGTAAAAGCGGTCCAGAACCAGCACTGGCCGGCGGCCATTTTACCGGATTTAAACAGGCCGATGCGAATGAATGTCATACCGGGGGAAATGCCGATAACGCCTACGCGTTCGGGGCCCCTGGCTGTTTTAATTTTAACAGTCTTATTTTCAGTCCCGCGCTGGTATTTAACAGCCACTTCCTTCTCAACTTTTGCGTGAATAAGCGCGGCCATCTTATCCCAGGCCGCCACCGGCGCGCCATCCACGGAAAGTATTCTGTCGCCTATTTTCAGGCCCGCTGTTTCGGCCGGGTAGCCCTGGGCTATCTCGCCTATAACCGGCTCATTTGAAGGCACGGGCTCCCCCGTAATAAATATTACCCCCGCGAAAAGCGCGAAAGCGAGGATATAATTCATGGTGGGGCCGGCAAAAACCACGGCGAGGCGGTAATACCAGGGCTTTGAAAAATATTCGTCCGCAGCCCCGGTAGCCTCTTCCATATTTTCTCCGGCGGGTTTTACATAACCGCCAAGGGGAATGGCGCGCAGACTGTAGCGCGTGACGCCGTAAGTGCGGCCAAAAAGCTCCGGCCCGAAACCAAAAGAGAAAGCCTCCACTTTTATTTTCACAAGTTTACAGACAATAAAATGGCCGAACTCATGCAGAAAAATAACCAGCCCGAAAGTGAAAAGCACCGCTATTATTGATACTCCTCCATCTTTCAGGAACGCGAATGAAGGAGCATGAAAACCAAATAAAGCCAGAGTTCCGGATGTAAACATTTTTTTACCTCTTTTTTATATTCGCCGCTATACCGGCCGCTTTTTGCCGGGCCCAGCCGTCGGTTTCAACAGCCTCCGAAAGCGTTATCACTCCCGGTTTATGTTCATGGTGGGCAGAAAGCGTTTTCTCCACTATTACGGTTATGTCCGTGAAACGGACCGCGCCTCTTAAAAATTTTTCAACCGCCACTTCATTCGCGGCGTTGAGAACCGCGGGATAGCCGCCTCCTTTTTTTCCCGCCCAAAGCGCGAGCTCAAGGCAGGGGAATTTTTTAAAATCAGGCCTCGCGAAATCAAGCTTGGCGAGCTTAAAGAAATCAAGCGGCTTCACAGGCGAACGGCGCCTCTGCGGCCAGGTAAGCGCGTATTGTATGGGGAGGCGCATGTCAGGCCAGGACAGCTGGGCCAGCACAGAACCATCCACAAATTCCACGCCCGAATGCATTACCGACTGCGGATGTATGAGCACCTGTATTTTTCCAAGCGGCACGGAAAATAAGTTCGCTATTTCTATGGCCTCAAGCCCTTTGTTCATAAGCGTGGCCGAATCCACGGTAATTTTGGGGCCCATGCTCCAGCGGGGATGGTTAAGCGCCTCTTTAACGGTCACAGTTGAAAATTTCGTCTTGCGCGCGTAGAAAGGCCCGCCCGAAGAGGTCAGAAAAATCCTTGAAACCGCGGAGTTGTAATCGCCGTCTTTCACTCCGGCAAGACACTGGAAAATAGCGGAGGGTTCCGAATCCACTGGAATAAGTTTCGCCTGCCAGCGCGCGGCCTCTCTCATCAGCGCCGGGCCGGCCATAACCATAGGCTCCTTGTTGGCAAGCGCTATGTGCTTTGAAGCCCTTATGGCGGCAACAAGCGGGGCAAACCCCACCGCGCCGGTAACGGCGTTAAGAACTATATCCGCGTCTTTAAGGGACGCCATTTCGCTTAAACCTTCCACACCCGGCGCGAGCAGTTTTACGCCTTGCGGCAGAAGGCCTTTAAGGCGTTGCGAGGCGTCATAGTCAAAAACTGAAACATAACGGGGACGAAAAGCCCTGACCTGGGCCAGCAGTTCTTCAAGGTTTGAATTGGCGGAAAGGCCGAACGCTTTGTAGCCGGCGCCCAGTTTTTTAACGGCGCTCAGCGCGTTTTTGCCTATGGAGCCGGTGGAGCCCAGAATAACTATTTTTTTCATCTTTAATGAAGAGATTACAGCGATAACATACGGCGATTACAGTGATAGATGAACCAACAATTTGTTAACCTGATATTTCTTATTATCGCTGTCGTCTCTTTACCCATCGCCGTAATCCCTGCGTTCTTTATCGCTGTAATCATAGGGCTGCTTTTCAGCAGCCCTACCTGGTGAACACGGCCAGATAGTAAATTATGGGCGCGAGGAATATATACGAGTCAAACCGGTCAAGCACTCCGCCGTGTCCCGGCAGGAGATTGGAAGAATCTTTCACTCCCACGGCCCGCTTAAGCATTGACTCCGCTATATCGGAGACCTGGCCGAAAACTCCTATCAGCGCTCCGGCCGCCAGAGCGAAGGCCGGGGAAACGGTTTCTTTGGCGGCAAGGCGCAGAACGAAAACAGAACCGATGGCGAAAATAAAGCCGGCCGCCGCTCCCTCCCAGGTTTTTTTAGGGCTAATGGTTGAAAGCTTTCGTCTGCCGAAACGCCTGCCGATGACATAAGCGGCTGTGTCCATGATCCAGACCGTCACTATCAGCATGAAAGTAAGCCATTCGCCGTCGGGCCTTAAGTCCCGCAGGGCTATAAGGTGAAAAAGGCACCAGCTCACCATAAAAATACCCAGCAAAGTCAGCCCTATGCGCTCAAGGTACTTGTGGGTGGAAAAAAGCTCGTAAATCATGGTAAAGATAACGGTGAGCGTTATAAAAAAACCTGCAAAGTTATCACCGCCGGCCTGGGCCGCGTAGTTGTGGTCAAAAAAAAGCGCAACCGGCAACAGCATCCCCATGATAAAAAGCGTGGCTCCCTGCACCGGCTTTCTGCCAAGTTTAAGCAGGGAATTATACTCGTACAGGGAAAGCATGATAACGGTGAAAATAAAACAGGCGTAGGTCAGGCCGCCGACATGGATGAACCAAATTACCAGGGGTATGCCGGCTATTGCGGTTAAGAATCTGGGTAAAGGCATAAATTATAGGCTGATTTACAAGTCACAAGTCACAAGCCATATTAATCTCAAGTTGCAGGTCACAAGTCTGAAGTAAACTCACATTCTGCACTTGTGACGTGTGACTTGTGACTTGCCTAAGCGCCTCTCCTTCTTTCACGGGCCTGGTAATCCAGCAGAGCCCGGGTAAACTCCTTCGCGCCGAAATCCGGCCAAAGGGTGTCGGTGACATAAAATTCCGAATACGCGGTCTGCCAAAGCAGGAAATTTGAAATGCGCCGCTCGCCGGAAGTTCTTATCAGCAGATCCGGGTCCGGCAAAGCCGGAGTGTAGAGCAGAGCGGAAAAACTTTTCTCGTCCACACTTTTGACACCCGAAGAAAGAGCGGTGTTGACAGCGTCAAGTATCTCCTGGCGGCCGCCGTAATTTATGGCGACATTCAGCGTCATACCGGTGTTGCCGGAAAGTTTTCGCGTAGTCTGATCTATTTTTTCCCGCGCGTTCGCGCTCAGAGCGTCAAGCCTTCCGCTTATCACCAGGCGCACTTTTTCACGGTTCAGCTCATCGGCGTAACTGGTAATAGCCTGCTCAAGCAGAAACATAAGAGCTTTTATTTCCAGTTTTGAGCGGCTCCAGTTTTCTGTTGAGAAAGCGTAAAGAGTAAGGGCTTTAATGCCGGCGTCGCTGGCGGCTTTTACCACGGTATGCACGGCTTCCACGCCTTTTTTATGGCCCGCTACGGCGGGCAGACCGCGGCTCCGCGCCCAACGGCGGTTGCCGTCCATAATAATGGCCACATGTCCGGGAAGGCGGGCGCGGTCAAGGGTATCAGTAGTGGTTTTCATTGTAGATAGGGCACAATGACAAGGCTATTATTGCCATAGGCCGTATGCCATAGGCTTTATGAAGAATTTCCTTAATACGGCTTAAGAGCATATGGCCTATGGCAATAGCCGTATCTAAAATTTACGGCTTATGGCTTAAGCTTATGGCTTTACTTTTTACACCGTAAGCAGCTCTTTTTCCTTACCGGCCACAGCTTCGTCAACATTTTTCGTGTAGACATCGGTTGTTTTTTGCACGGAGGCCTCGTGACGTTCCAGATCATCCTCTGAAATTTCCCCGGCTTTCTGGGCTTTTTTGATTTTTTCAAGGGTATCGCGCCGGATGCTGCGTATGGCCACCCTGGAATCCTCACCCATGCTATACACCACCTTCACCATCTTTTTACGCTGGTCCTCGGTCATAGCGGGAAGGCTGATGCGTATAACATCGCCGTTCCGGGAAGGGGACGTGCCAAGATCCGTCTTTCTGAGTTCCAGTTCCACCGCCTCTATTGCGGTCTTGTCCCAGGGTCGCACCTCAATGGTTCTAGGCTCAGGAATTGAAATGGCGGCTATCTGTTTTAAAGGCACACGGACGCCGTAATATTCAACATATACATTATCAAGCAGCTGCGGATTAGCGCGGCCGGTACGCAGCGAAGTGAGCTCCCTCTTGAATTTTTCCACTTTTTCCATCATATCCATCTCAAGCTGTTCAAGTATATCGCTTATCTGTGGTCCTGGCATAAAAGCATCTCCTTGGCTTTGCGCCACGCAAAGCCGCGAAATATATTTTAATTATATAACTTTAGAGGCCGGCGGGGAAAACAACATTTTCCAAATCCTCCGATAAGGGAGGATTTGGGACCTCTGGGACTGATATGGGAAATGAATTTAACAACCTCCGGGCGGATTTTTTTATCTGTCATTCCCGCAGCTGTTGGCGGGAATCCAGAAATTCATTAATCCCTAGTTTTTTGTTGAATGCTGAAACCTGCCGCCGGCAAATTCATCCCCAACGTCCCAAAAAATCAGTTTTATCTGTTTTTTTGGAAAATCAGGAAACCGCGGAATCTTCAATAAGTTCGCAGATTATGTGGGCGCAGAGCAGGTGCATTTCCTGGACACGGGGGGTGTCGGTCTCGTCAATTACAAGCGCCAGGTCGCAGGCGGGCTTTATAGAACCGCCGCCGCGGCCAAGCAGGCCGAGCGTAAAAAGACCAAGCTCGCTGGCTTTTTCTACGGCCTTAAGAACATTGGCGCTGACACCTGAGGTGGAAATGGCCACAAGGGCGTCGCCGCGGCGGCCAAGCGCTTCTACCTGACGCTCGAAAACACGCTCAAAGCTGTAATCGTTTGAAAGGCAGGTAAGTATAGAGGTGTCGGTAGTAAGCGCCACAGCAGCTATGGCGCGGCGCTCTTTTTTAAAACGGCCCACAAGTTCTCCGGCTATGTGCTGGCTGTCGGCGGCGGAACCGCCGTTTCCGCAAACCAGTATCTTTCCGCCGGATGAAACAACTCCGGAAAGCGCCGCGGCCGCGCGTTCAATTTCAGGCGCCATGACCGCCATTTTTTCCGCCGCGGCAAGGTGGCTTTTAATGGCAAGAACTATTTTGGGGTTCATTTTATGAGTGTGCCGACTTTTTCGCCGTGCAGGGCTTTTTTTATGTTGCCTGGGGTGTGAAGGTTGAAAACAAGGATGGGAATATGGTTTTCCATGCAAAGCGTAAGGGCGCTGGTATCCATAAACTTAAGGCCTTTTTTCACCGCTTCCATGTAGGCTATGCCCTTTATGAGCTTCGCTTTTTTGTCTATCTTCGGATCGCCGGTATAAACGCCGTCAACCTGCGTGGCCTTGAAAATAACATCGGCCCCTATCTCCGCCGCCCTGAGCGCCGCCGCTGTATCGGTTGTAAAATACGGATTGCCGGTGCCGCCCGCGAAAATGACCACGCGCCCCTTCTCAAGATGCCGTATGGCGCGACGCCGTATAAACGGCTCGGCCAGGCTTGAAATTTCTATGGCGGTCTGAACCCGGGTGGAAACACCCTCATGCTCAAGGGCTGACTGCAGCGCCATGGCGTTTATAACGGTGGCTAGCATACCCATATTATCAGACGTAACACGGCCTATCATGCCTTTGCCGTCGCGCGCGCCGCGCCAGATGTTACCGCCGCCTATAACAACGGCAAGCTGCAGGTCTTTTTTCAGAGCCTGACGTATTTCTCCGGCTATATAGGTAAGCGCATTCGTATTTATGGCGCGGCTGTCACCCGCGCCTGCTAGGGCCTCGCCTGACAGTTTAAGAAGGACTCGTTTGTACATAATTAAGAAGGTTGCAAGTCACAAGCCAGCATAATTTCAAGTTTCAGGGTACAAGTTTCAAGCAAACTCATATTCTTCACTTGTGTCCTGTGACTTGTGTCTTGTGACCTGGCTTTTATTCCACTCCTACAATGTAACAGTCAAAACGCTTTACGGTAATATTGCCGCCGAGCTTTGTTGCCATGTTTTTCACCGTCTGCGACACACTCAGTTTGGCGTCCCGTATTGAAGCCTGCTCTAGCAGACATGATTCCTGGTAAAACTTGCTCACCCGGCCTTCCAGCATTTTGGCTATGCCTTCCGGCGACTTGGCTTTATACGGCTTGCCGGTCTCAGCGGCGATGGCCTTAGAGTCTTCCTCGTCTTTTTCCATCTTGGCGCGATATATCTCCCGTTCTTTCGCCACTAAGTCGGCGGGAACATCTTCTTTCTTGAGCCACTTCGGGTTCATCGCCACGCTCTGCATGGCAATTTCTTTAGCGAGATTTAAAAGTTCGGCTTCGGCCGCGGGCAACCCGCCATCAAATTCCACTTCCACCATGGCTGCTTTTTTGGTGTCGGAATGAAGATAAAAATTCACGGCGGACGCGGGCCCAGCGTGATAAACTACGCCGCGGCGTATCTGCATATTTTCGCCCATCTTAACGGCCACGGCCTGCAATTTTTCTTTGGCAGAGGCGTTTTCGGCGGGGTTGGCCGGAGCGGCATCGGCAAGCATGGAAGAAACAAGCTCCTGAGCTAAACCGGCGACTGCCGGGTTTTTAGCCACAAAATCCGTTTCACAGTTTATTTCTATCATGGCGCATGTTTTGGAGTCGGGGGAAGTTTTAAGCGCCACTACTCCCTCCTTCATCATGCGTCCGGCGCGCTTGGCAAGGCCGGCAAGGCCTTTTTTCCTTAAAAGTTCAACAGCCTTGGCCAGGTCGCCGGCGGTTTCTTTCAGGGCGCTTTTACAATCCATTATTCCCGCTCCGGTCCGGCTCCTTAAATTCATTACCTGTTCGCTGGTTATTGTGGCGGTCATAAGTTATGCTCCATGATAGTAATTGACCAAGTTGTTCAGGCTGTAGGGAGTTAGACTATTAGGTAAGAATTCTGATTTGACTAATAGCCTACCGCCTACCCGCCTGAACAGTTACGTTATTCCTCGGTTTTCGCGGATTCAACCGGCGTTTCTAAGGGGGCCTCTTCAACTGCCGGCGGTTCTTCAGCCGAAGGCTGCTCGGCGGCCGTAAAGTCCGATACCTGGAGTTCGGCCTGCTGCGCGTTGTGGAGTTCCGCCGGCTGGACGGCAGCAGCCTTTGCCGCTTCCGCCTCGGCGCGGCCGTCTATCACGGCATCGGCCACAATGGCGCAAAAAAGCCGTATGGAACGCGCGGCGTCGTCGTTTCCGGGAATGGGCCAGTCAAGCGCGTCAGGGTCGCAATTGGTATCGCAGACGCCAACCAGAGTGATGCCAAGTTTTCGCGCTTCCCGAAGAGCGTTATTTTCCTCAATGGGATCGATTATGAATACAACTTCAGGCAGATTTTTCATGTGGCGTATGCCCGTAAGCAGTTTCACCAGCCGGTTCTTTTGTTTAGTCAGGCGGGAAACTTCTTTTTTTGACATTACGCGGAAAAGGCCGTCACTTTCCATCTTTTCCAGATCTTCCAGTCTTTTAACGGACTTTTTTATGGTCTCAAAATTAGTAAGCGTGCCGCCGAGCCATTTTTCGTAAACACAGGGGACATTAGCCCTTTCGGCTTCTTCCTTGAGTATGTCCTTGGCCTGCTTCTTGGTGCCCACGAAAAGGAAGCGTTTGCCTTCCTTGGCGCAATCCTTCACAAAATTGTAGGTCTTTTTAATTTCCTTGACTGTTTTCTGCAAATCCAGGATATGGATGCCGTTCCTCTCTCCGAATATATAACGGGCCATCTTGGGGTTCCATCTATAGGTCTGATGACCGAAATGCACCCCGGCTTCAAGCATGCTTTTCATTGATATGTTCAACATCTGTGTTGTTCCTCCGTGCTCTCAACGTTTCTTTTCCCGCCCTCTGAACAAAGTCACAAGTTTACATGTCTCAAGTCACAAGCCAGAAAGTTCCAGTCTCCCCACTTGCAACCTGTAACTTGCGCCGCACTGGAGCAGGATTTCACTTGTGCTATGTTATCATATTAAGGGAGCTTGATTCAACGGTTTTTTACACGACCGCTCCATATTTTCTATACTCTTATTCTAAGTCAGAACGCACAATATTATGAAAATAGCCGTGGCGCAGATAAATCCGAAAGTGGGCGATATTGAAGGCAACCTTGCCCGCGTAAAAAAATTCTCCCTGGCGGCGGCCTCGGCCGGCGCGGAACTGACGGTTTTCCCTGAACTGGCGCTCACCGGCTACCCGCCGCTTGACCTGCTTGAGAATGAAGACTTCATAAAAGCGAATCTGCGCGCTCTTAAAAAACTAGCCTCCCTTAAAATTAAAACAGCCATTGTGGTAGGGTGTGCGGATTTTAATCATTCTCCGAAAGGCAAGGCGCTGCGGAACTGCGCGGCGCTTGTAGCGGGAGGCAAAATACTCGCGCTCAGAGCGAAGTCGCTTTTACCCGCCTATGGCGTTTTTGACGAGGCGCGCTATTTTGAGCCCGCCGCGGAAAACCTGCCAGTGGTATTTAACGGAAGAAAGCTGGGGCTCACCATATGCGAAGATATCTGGGCGGGCACTGAACTTTTACCAAAGCGCCTGCTTTACAGAAACAACCCCGTTGAAACGCTCTGCGCGCGCAAGGCGGAAATTATTATAAACATCTCCGCCTCTCCTTATTATTACGGTAAAACAGCCAGGCGGTTCGCCGTACTTTCCGGTCTGGCTAAAAAAATAAAAAAACCCGTTATTTACGCCAACCAGACCGGAGCCAACGACGAACTTATATTTGACGGCAACAGTTTCGCGCTTGACGCGAAAGGGCGGCTGACCGCCAAGGCCCGATCTTTCCGGGAAGACCTTATACTGACGGATACCGGTGAAAAAACCGCGCGCGTTGAATTCGACCTGCCGTCTAAAGGCGCAGAACTGGGCTTGGCTCTCACGCTTGGGATACGGGATTATTTTTTAAAGTCAGGCCACTCAAAGGCCGTGCTTGGCCTCAGCGGGGGAATAGACTCCGCCGTGGCGGCGGCGCTGGCCGCCCGGGCGCTTGGGCCCGGCAATGTGGAGGCACTGCTTATGCCCTCCGCCTACACCTCTGCAAGAAGCGTTTCAGACGCGCTCGCGCTTGCCGGGAACCTGGGAATAAAATCAGAAATTCTGCCCATAAAAAACATTTACTCGGCCTTCCTTAAAACGCTTGGGTGCGCGCGAAATAAGAGCGTGCCCCTTTACATGCAAAACTTACAGGCGCGCGCGCGCGGCACGCTTTTAATGGCGCGCGCGAACATTACGGGGGCGTTGGCGCTTGTAACCGGAAATAAATCCGAGATAGCCGTGGGTTACTGCACGCTCTACGGCGACACGGCGGGCGCGCTTGCCCTGTTAGCCGACCTGGTGAAGGAGGATGTTTACGCCGTTGCGCGCTGGCTGAATTCCACCGGGGAACTGATACCGCTCTCCATAATAAACCGACCGCCCACCGCAGAGCTAAAGCCCGGACAAAAAGATTCCGACGACCTGCCTCCTTATAAAATTCTTGACCGAGTGATCCGCCTGTATATCGAGCAGAATAAAAATCCCGCGGCAATCGCCGCGCTTTCCGGCCTTGGCAAAAAAACCGTGATCGCGCTGTTAAAACGGATTGAGTCTTCCGAATACAAGCGCAAACAACTTCCAACCGGGCTTATAGTTTCTGAAAAATCATTCTGCGCCGGTAGAAAAATGCCGGTAACTAAAACCATGGATTTTATTTCGCGACACTCATGACCCCACCACCTGCTTGCCCGACTTTGGCGGGCCCTTTCGGTCCCGAAGCAGGTGGTGGGGTAAACCGCGCCGGCTCCCGTTTCCGCCATTTTTCATTTTTCATTTTTCATTTTGCACTCCCCATGTTCCTCGCCCTGTGCCTTTTATGCACGGCCTCCGTCCACGCCCAGACCGTTAAAAAGAAAAGGAACCCGCTTCCCGCCACTGCCGCTTTGACGGGTCCGCCGAAGCTGTTTGGCGGAAAACCCGCCCCTCCGACAAAAGCGGAAATAATAAAACCGCTTGAAACGCCGGCCGCCGCTTATCAGGATAACATCGTGGGACGCCTGATACGCAAACTTTCCGTGGAAACTGCCTACGGCCCGCTGATAACTTTGCCGATACTGGAATCCAGCAAGGATATGGGGGCCGCTTACGGCGTAATGCCTATAATGGCCATAAGAAACAAAACAGACCGGACCGTAAAAGCGGTGTTGGCGCCCTCAATAAACTATAACCGCAACCTGGGCGCCACTCTAGCCTGGCGCTACTATATTTTTCCAAATGAGAAACGCCTTATAGTGATGCGCGCGGCCATGTCGCAGCATGTTGAAAAAGACTTTCTTTTCAGTTATTTCGCGCCGGATTTTTGGAGCAGCCGCCTGCGCCTGCACGCGGAAGCCCGGGACGGAATAACCGGCAAACCCTCTTTTTACGGTTTTGGCCCGGACTCGTCCAAAAGCGCAAAAGCCAATTACTCCCTGCACCGCCGGGGGGAGGAAATAGGTGTTGAAACGCGTTTAATAAAAAATCTGTATGCGGACCTGACACACTCTTACTATGTCCAAAGTGTCTCAAGGGGCCCCGTGGCGGGAGTACCGCAGCTGGCCGACACTTTCCCCGCGGCTTTTACCCCGGCCGCCGGGGACAATAACTTTGTAGTCCACCGCCTGGCCCTGCTTTATGACGACACAGATCATCCCTTCCTGCCGAAGGTAGGCACCTACGCCTCACTTTCCGGCGCCTTCTCCTCAAAGGCCTTTCTGTCGGATTATTCATACAGCCTCTATACCGCTGAAATCAAGCAGTATTATAATTACAAGGAAGAGGGGCACTTTGTAACCGCTATACACTACCTGCTTCAGGAGCAGAAAGGCGAAACCCTGCCCTTCTACGCTATGCCGCAGCTGGGCGAATCCACCGGCCTTCGCATGGCGGGGGAGGGCCGCTTCACCGACCGCGGGCGTTTCGTGGTAAATATAGAAGAGCGGATGACCATTTCACGTTTACCGTTCATGGATTTTATCAGTGAAATTGAAGTAGCGCCTTTTTTGGATGTCGGCACGGTATTTCCGGAGCTTTCAAAAATGCGCTTCAGGGATCTTAAATGGGGCCCCGGCGTGGCGATGCGCCTGCTGATAAGACCGCAGGTGGTTGCCACGCTTGACTTCGCCTTCGGTTCCGAAGGAACCAACGCCATTATAAAGATAGGGTATCCGTTCTAGCGGCCATTCCGGCCGCGCTTTACGCCATAAGCCATAGGCGTAAATACTGCCATAAGCTATAAGCCATATGCCATAAGCTTCTAAGGTGGCTCCTTAAAAAGCGTATGGCCTAAAGCATACGGCATATGGCGCGGCTGGAACAGCCGCCTATGGCTTATGGCAACCTACTGTAATTGCGACAAATCGGCTACATCTTCAAAAAGCAGAACCAGGGATTTTATAAGGTTCAGGCGGTTGTCGCGGACCTTCGGATCTTCGGCCATTACCATAACCGTGTCAAAAAAACTGTCCAGGCTGGCTTTTATGGAGAGCAGTTCCTCAAAACTTTTTGAGTAGTCCCGGTTGGCCAGATGGCTCTTAAGTCCGGCGGAGACACCGGCGATGCTCCGGCAAAGAATTTTCTCTTCTTCCTTTTCAAACAACCCCTCTTCGGGAATACCGGTAAGGGGTGTTTGGGCCTGCCTTAAAATGTTCTTCGCCCGCTTGAAAGCCATGGACATGGCCGCAAAGTCCGGGTTTGAGCGGAAAGCATGTATATCCTTAAGGCGGGCCCTGCAATCTGGCAGATCTCCGGCCTCCATAAAAAATCCTCTTACGGCCTTGATTTCATCAAACTTAAAACCCTCGTCCTCAAAAACGCCTTGCGCCCTGGCCCATGTAAAATCAAGCAGCTGGGCTTTTACAGCGGCTGCGTCAAAGGAGGAAGATGGTAGCGGCAAAAACTCCAGGGCGCGCCCAACAGCGTCGGAGAGATTAATTTTAAACCCTTTTTCCAGCGCAATGCGCGCCATACCCTGCGCCTGCCGCCTCAAGGCGTGCGGGTCCTCGCTGCCGGTGGGAATAATTTTAAGCGCGAAATCGCCGGCCAGCGTGTCCAATTTTCCGGCAAGGGAAACCAGCGCTCCCTCGCACGAAGACGGAAGGGGGGATTTGGCTGAAAGCGGCCAGTAAAATTCACCCACCGTGCGGGAAGCCGTTTCGCTAAAACCCGAGTTTTTTGCGTAGTAATAACCCATGGCGCCCTGTAGTTCGGTAAATTCCCGAACCACATTGCTTACAAGATCAGCGTAAACATAGCCCGAAGCTTTTATGGCCTCTTCCTTATTAACAAGGGAGCCGCAATTATCGCAAAGCCAGCTGGTTAGTTTTTTTACCCGGTCGGTTTTGTCGCACATTGAACCCAGCTTCTCCTGAAAAACTATATTCTTCAGCTTACCGGCGAACTCATCCAACGGAACGGCCAAATCGCGCGAGAAAAAAAACACGGCGTCCCGGAAACGCGCCTCAAGCACATTTTTAAACCCGCTTTCAACATTGCGCTGGCCCTTTGACACGCCGTCGCGTATACCCACAAAATGCGGTTCAAGCCCCGCCCTTTTGGGCAAGGGAGCGCGGCCTGCCGCCGCATCCGCATCGCCCGGACCGGCTGATGACTCCAAAAGAGCGGGGCCTTTCGGGCCGGAGACGGTAAAGAATTTAAGCTGTTTTTTCATTACCAGATGCACCAGCTCAACGGGGAGTTTTAAAAAGTCCTGCGAATATTCACCCGCCACGCAAACAGGGTATTCCACCAGATAAAGGTTTTCGTGCAGCAGTTCCGGATCCGCATCCACCTCAAGCTTCATCCTCTTTGACATCCGCTCTATCTCCGTGCGCAGCATTTCAAGACGCTCTGCGTCCTTAACTATTACATTGGCGTTTTCAAGCAGTTTAAAATACTTTTCCGCCGAGGGAACGCTAAGGCGGCGCGAACCTTTGGCGCTTAAGCCCGCGCTAAGGCGGCCCGACCTCACACCCGCGATTTTAAACGCCACGGGCTTGTCGCCATAAAGGGCGAGCAGGCCTCGTATGGGACGGGCGAAACGGAAGCGCCCGGCTTCCCACACCATATTTTTCGGGAACTGAAGTTTTGAAATAATCCGGGGAAATATTTCAGAAAGCGTTTTAGCAGCGGGGCTGCCCGGGATTTTTTCCTCAAAAACCAGCACCTCTCCCTTGTTCGGCACGGTTTCAACGCCAAGCTTGTCGGGAGTTGTCCCCCGCGAACGCGCGAAACCCGAAGACTGCGGTGTAAATCCGCCTTTTTCGTCTTTAAGCAGGCGGGCGGCGGGGCCGTATGCCTTGCGCGTTATTTCCCCTGTACGCGCGTTCACGCCCGAAATATAAAGCGTCAGGCGCTTGTAAGTGCCGAAGGCGTCTATAGCGTCGCACGCAAGATTGGCCTCCGCAAGCATTACGGCCGCGTATTTTTTCATCTGCTCTTCGGCGGAAGTTACAAAACGGGCCGGAATGTTCTCAATAAGTATTTCAAGCAAGGCGTCTCGTTTAGTCATAAAGTTTTTCCTAAGTGTAATAGCATGAAAACGAAATGATTTATCAGTATAGAGTGGAGTGTTTAGAGTGTAGAGAATATAAGGGATTTCCTTAAAAACTCCCGACTCTCAACTCTAGACTCTCAACTATCATTTTATTCCAGGAGCTGATTCATTGTCCTTTACATAAGCTGCGGCGCAGGCGCGCGAGATAACGCGTATCCTTTTTATCAGGTCCACCCGCTCCGATACCGAAATAGCGCCGCGCGCGTCAAGCAGGTTGAAATTATGAGAACATTTCATTACCAGATCATAGGCGGGCAGGTAACAGCTCATTTTTACCAGGCGGAAAACTTCTTTTTCCCAACGCTCAAAGTTGGACCGCAGATTCTCCACATCGGCCGCTTCAAAATTATAATGGGAAAACTGCTCTTCCTGCTCCTTATGCAGCTCGCCATAGGTAACGTGATTATTCCACTTTATATCAAAGATGCTGTCCTTTTTCTGCGCGAACATGGCCAGGCGCTCAAGGCCATAGGTTATTTCCACCGTTATGGGATTTAGTTCAAAAGAAGCCATGTGCTGAAAATAAGTGAACTGCGTTATCTCCATTCCGTCAAGCCACACTTCCCACCCCACACCCGAAGCGCCAAGCGTGGGCGATTCCCAGTCGTCCTCTATCCAGCGTATATCATGCTCGCTGTGATCTATGCCGACCGCTTTTAAGGAATTAAGATATACCTGTTGGATATCCGCGCGCGGCGGTTTTATAATTACCTGGTACTGGTAGTACCTGCCAAGGCGGTTCGGGTTTTCACCGTAACGTCCGTCGGCCGGGCGGCGGCAGGGTTCCACATAGGCCGTACTGACAGGCAGCGCGGTAAGCGAACCAAAAAAAGTGGCCGGGTTATAAGTGCCGGCGCCCTTTTCAAGATCATAGGGCTGTATTATGGCGCAGCCCTGGCGGGCCCAGTACCGGTCAAATTTTAAAATTATATCCTGCAGATTCATTAGTCCTCCGTGGAGCCGCTGAAAGTCAGCAACCCCATCATAGTTCCTGCGACTTTCTGTGCAGGAACAATTATACCTATTTTAAAATTCACCGGCTGTCGCAGCCGGCAGCGCCGGAAGTCAGTTTCTTTGCCAGTTGCCAGGAGTTTACCAGCCTACCAGCTTACCAGCATACAAGCCTACTAGCAAGCAGTCACACAAACTGCGCCGTATTCAGCGTTATACCCAGTTCCTCTCCAAAAAATTTATTTATCAGCCCCTCAAGCATGTTTTCGGCGGCACGGTCATCCTTTAACTCCGCCACTTCAAGCCAGGAGCCGCAATGCATCGCCTCCCAAAACCGTGAATCAAAACCGAGTGAAGTTTCTTTAAGGCCGTAGCCGGCAAGCTCCATAACACGCAAAATAAAAGCGAACCGCATCCACGCGGAGGGGGGGTTGACGTCCAGCGCCTGAAGCGCGGAAAGCAGCAGTTCGTATTTCCCGGCGCTCGGCTGGGCCGCCGGAGTCAGTTTGTTGACTACCTCGCAAAAATGAAACGCCATAAAAATTCTGTCCCGGCTGGCGCGCAGGCCGGGAAAAATAGACAAGGTGGCGCCTCCTGTGCATACGGGGAAGTTTGAACCGCCGCGCAGATAAAAACGATAATCGCCCCAGGTTATGGGTTCGCTCAGGGCTTTAAGCTTGCCTGCCGCCCTGCGCACACTTTTAAAATTCACCTCCAGCTTGCCTCCCCCTTTGGTGAAAACCGTGACTATGCGGTCGTTCTCCCGCAGCGGGCGGCTTCTAAGGACTATTCCGTAATCGCAAAAAATCATATTTTATTTATACATATTCAGGTTCACGGTTCAGTGGTTCAAAGGTTCAACGGTTGGGAATCAGGGAACACAAAAAGACCGTGAAAAAAATAACCGTGAACCGCTGAACCGTGAACCTGGTAACCTGAACAGGCGCTTACATTTTACCAAACATCCGGCGCGCCACAGGTTTGTTTTGCAATTTACCGCCGTTATTTATATAATTAACGCACCATGCTACCTACATACAGACCAAACGTCAGAAAAAGAAAGAAGCATATCGGCTTCCGCGCTAAAATGAAAACCCCGGGCGGCAGACAGACACTCGCGAGGCGCCGCCGGAAAGGCCGATGGAGCTTAATACCCGATTAGCGGCGTAATGCGCCGCAAGTCACAAGTTTTCCGCCGAAGGCGGACCCGCCGGGTTGTATTGGCGGGCAAGTCACAGGTCACAAGTAAGAGTTTACTATTGAAAAAGTTAACTTTTTCAAAAACTTCGCGACTGCGCCTGCACAAGGCATTTGAGCTTATTTTCGCCAACGGCTCAAAGACCGCCACAAAAGATTTTGTGATGTGGCACACGCTTGACACCAAGCCGGAAACGGAAAAACAAATAGGCGTTATAGCCTCAAAAAAAACCGGCGGCGCGGTAAGGCGGAACAGACTTAAAAGGCTTCTAAGGGAAGCCTTCAGGTTGTCAAAAGACGAGTTGAAAGATGGAGCGCGCGTTATAATCTACTTCAAAGCGGGCTGCGCAATAGATAGTTTAAAAGAAGCCGCGGCCGCCCTTGATGGAATATTGATAAAAGCGCGCCTGAAAAAATGAAAGCCGGCAAAACCTGCCTTAAAAACTTTACAGGTAAAACACTGCGGGGACTTGAGTCCGCTTACCGGATGCTTCGGCCTTTTTTAGGCCCGAAGGCCTGCAGATTCAGCCCCACCTGTTCTGAGTACGGTTTTGAATCTCTTAGGAGCCACGGCCCGCTTAAAGGGTCCGTACTAGCTTTAAAAAGAATAGCCCGCTGCCATCCTTTCAACCCGGGCGGTTACGACCCGGCGCCCTGAAGTTTCCCTTGAAACCATTAAACAACGGCAACCTGATACTGGACACAGTAATAATGGTGTTTACCATATTGTTCAAGGAATTACCGCTTGGGAGGTTCAGCGAACGACTGAACGAAGTGAAGGCAGTGAGCGAACACAAGGAGGGCGAAGCCCTTCCTTGTGGGAGCACCGCCCGTCACCCATAAAGGGCGGCGTTAATCGCCCGCCTTAGGCGGATGCGACAGAGGGGAGGTTTAAATGCAGAAAAATCTTGTACTTGCCGTAGTTTTATCATCGGTGGTATATATTTTTTGGTACTCTTTTATGGAGAAGAGGATGCCTCCTCGCGCCGCCTCCTCCGTTTCATCGTCCTCTTACCCGCAAACCGCTCAATCCTCAGTCGCGGACAGCGCCAGAGGCCCGCGACAGGCCAGTGTCACTGGAGGTGCCGTCCCAAAGGCCTTTGGCCCACAAAACGGCCAAAACCCCGCGGCTGCAAACACCTCTTCCCCGCAGCCCCCGTCACAGCAGGCTTCATTACAGCCGACCTCAGGCGAACTGCCGGCCGATTGGAAAACAAAGGCCGCCCGCGTTAAGCTCGGCAAAGCGGAATATTTTATCCACCCCGCCGGAGCTTCCATAAAAAGCATGGTTTACGAAGGCCCGGTGGCCCCCATAGAACTGGTGCTGTCGCCGGAAGACGGGCTGTTTTCAAGCTTTGAAGGCCTTACCTTTTCCATAAAGAACAAAAACGCGCAAAACCCGGAATTCTCGGCAAAAACAAAACAGGGCGTGACCATATCAAAAAAATTCTTTCTAAACGGTCCCGACGGTATAAATTCCATTGAAATAACCGCCTCAAACGCCTCATCGGAACCCGCCGCGCTTGAACCCTGGACGCTTTCTATCGGCCCGGGCCTTGGTACGGCGCCCAGCGAGGAAAAAGAAAATCCCGGACTGACATACGCCCAATACACTTTTCAAGAACCGGGGAAAAAACACCCCACGATAAAAAAGCTGAAGGAAGACGTCCGGACGGAGCCGTGGGTGTGGGCCGGGGTGGATAACCGCTACTTTATCGCGGCGGTTATAGGCGGTGTTTTCGACAGGGACCGCCTTCTCTACTCCGCGGTGGAAATAAAAGGCAACAAGGTTCCTCGCCTCGCGATCCCATTCGGAGAGACAAAACTCGCTCCCGGAGCGGTAAAAACCTGGAAGCTTGATTTTTACGCCGGCCCGAAAGACTACGCCCTGCTTAAAAGCCTCGGCAGCGGGCTTGACCGCGCGGTGGACTTCGGCTTCTTCGCTCCGCTGGCCAAACTTGCCGACTCCTCGCTTGGGTACTTTTACCGCCTGACCGGCAATTATGGCGTGGCCATAATCATACTCAGCGTGCTTATACAGATAATGCTCTCCCCTTTAAGCATAAAAAGCTACAAATCCATGGCGCTGATGAAAAAAATACAGCCGGAAATGCAGGAGATACAGAAGCGCTACAAAGCCGACCCCAAACGCATGAACCAGGAGGTAATGGACCTTTATAAGCGCCACGGCACCAATCCTCTTGGCGGCTGCCTGCCGATGCTCCTGCAGATACCGGTCTTTTTCGCGCTATTTACGGCACTGAGAAATTCCTGGAATTTACACGGCGCGCCGTTTATTTTCTGGATAAAAGACTTGTCGTCCAAGGACCCGTATTATGTGCTGCCGCTGGTAATGGGAGCGATAATGTTTTTTCAGCAGACTTTGAACCCGCAGGCGGGCGACCCTGCCCAGGCGAAGATGATGAAATGGATGCCGGTTATTTTCACGTTCATGTTTCTCAGCTTCCCCGCGGGGCTTGTAATGTACTGGCTTATAAACAGCATGTGGGGATTTGCCCAAACGATGTATCTGCAGAAAAAGATGGCGTGAGTTTATAAGGCTGGTAAGCTAGTAGGCTAGTATGCTGGTATGCTTTTTAGGAGTTACTAAAAGGCCTTCTGGCCTACCCGCTTACCAGCATACTAGCAATAATTCTCTGAAAGTTAATCTGGAGGAATAAAAAATGAAAGAGATAAAAGCGGAAGCGAACACTATACAGGACGCCGTAGAGAAAGGCCTTTCCGAAATAGGCATGCGGCGCGACCAGGTTGAGGTTGTGGTGGTGCATGAAGGCACCCGCGGTTTCCTTGGCATAGGCGCCAAAAAAGCCTGCGTTATTTTAAGGGAGAAAAAATGGACCGGAACCGGCGCCCAGCAGGAAGATGACAGCCGGCGCCGCCCGTCTTATGGAAACAGCGAGCCCAGGCGTTCCCGCGGCGGCCGCGGGGGCGGGCGTTATGAGCGGGGGGGAGAACGGCGCCCCGATGCAAGAGCAAATTACGCGGCAAGGGGAAACCGCGACGCGGCGCCGTCCCCGCAGTTCCAGACAGCGCCGGAAGCGCGTGACAGATCGGAATCACGACCGTTCGCAAGGAGCGCAATGGCCCGTCCGCCCGCGGCTGACCTTGTATTCAAGGAAGAGAGCCTGCCGGAATCCGTAACTTCCTTTAAGGCCCCCGAGGACCCGCTTGAACACTCAAAGCTGGCTCTTATAAAAACGCTGGAACTTCTTGGCATGCCCGCCACCATCGCGGACGCCTCCTACAACCAGGCGGAAGCTCTTGTTTCGCTGCGCTTTGACTGCGCCCAAACGCAGTTTTTCACCGCCGAAAACGGCCGCGCCCTGCAGGCCCTGCAGTTCCTTGTAAATTCCATGCTGAATAAAAACCGCCAGCCGCGCCTGGCGCTGAGAGTGGACACCGGCGACTACTGGAAAAACAAAGAAACTGAAATAGCTAAAAGAGTTGAACAGGCCGTAAATGAAGTAAAAACCAGTTCACAACCATGCCGGCTTGAACCTATGCCCGCGCCTATGCGCAAGCTGATTCATAACCTTGTAAAAAGCTCCTATCCCGAAATGGAAACCATGTCGGAAGGAGAAGGCCAATGGCGAAAAGTAGTGATACGCCAGATGACACCCAAGCAGGAAGTAAAATAAGAAGCCGAGGGTATCAGGTGGCAGGTTACAGGTTACAGGAAGAACTCTGAAAAATTCTGCCTGCTGCCTGCCGCCTGCCACCTGTGCTTTTTTTATATGCCTCATATATGCCGATAGCCGATACCGGAAGTACCATAGTGGCCCCCTGCACCCCGCCGGGGGCCGGCGCCATAGCTATATTGCGGCTCTCGGGGCCCAGGGCTTTCGCCATTGCCGCCTCCTTTCTTAAGCCGGTACGTTCGCTAAAAAACCCCAGGCCGCGTATGGCCTATATGCTTTCCGTTACCGACGGAAAAAAACTGGTGGACAAGGCTGTGGCGCTGTTTTACAAAGGCCCAAAGAGCTACACGGGGGAGGATACCGTGGAAATTTTCTGCCATGGCTCACCCTATATAATACGCTCCATCCTTAACCTGTCAATAAAAGCCGGCGCGAGCCCCGCCGGACCCGGTGAATTTACCATGCGGGCGTTTTTAAAAGGCAAACTTGACCTGGCGCAGGCGGAAGCGGTAAACGACCTTATCGCCTCGCAAACCAGAAGCGCCCACCGCGCGGCCTTAAGCCAGGTAGAGGGTTCACTTTCAAAACAAGTGGCGGGACTTAAAGGAAAACTGGTAAACCTGCTTGCGCGCCTTGAAGCGCGCCTTGACGATTCCTACGGAGATATGCCGCCTTTCGGAGTACGGCAATTTCTCGCTAAAGCCAATTCCGTCACGGCCGAAATACGGAAGCTTTCCAATGGCTTTGAAAACGGCCGCCGTGTGAAAGAAGGCATAAAAGTTGCGATCGCCGGCGCGCCCAATTCCGGCAAATCTTCACTTTTAAACGCTATACTCGGCTACCCGCGCGCCATAGTTTCGCCGGCGGCCGGCACCACCCGCGACACTGTTGAAGCCGGACTTGAGATTGACGGGTTTGAAGTAAATTTCACCGATACGGCCGGACTTAAAGTGCGCACGCCCGACAGCATAGAACGCCAGGGAATAAACCGCACGATGGCCGCCATGGGAACAGCGGACATAATACTGCTGGTAAAAGACGCCTCCATAGCGCAAAGCCCCATGGACCGCCTGGCGCTTGAAACCGCGCTTAAAAATACCGGGGGGAAAACCGCAAGACTGATAAGGATTTTAAACAAATCCGACCTGCTGACAGGCAAAGTTAAAAAAATAAAAAAAGGCGGACTCGTAGTTTCCTGCAAGACGGGGTTGGGCCTTTCCGGAGTAAAGCGGGCGATTATAAGCGGAGAAAAAAAATATTTTACCGCGCGGACTACAGCTCTCGTCACATCGGCGCGGCACTTTGAGGCCCTCTCGCTTGCCGCCGGTGAGCTTGAAAAATTACGCGGGCTGAAACGACGGCCGGCATTCCCCCTTGAACTCGCGGCCGAACATATACGCGGGGCGGCAAGCAGGCTTTCCTCAATACTCGGCGAAACCGCGCCGGATGAAATACTTGCCGATATTTTTAAAAATTTCTGCGTAGGGAAGTAAGTAATATTTCAGAAAGCGTGGGGGAAGCTAGTAGGCGTGTATGCTTGTAGGCCTAATTTAGGAACTCCACAGAAAGCATACCAGCATACAAGCTTACCAGCCTACCAGCAAACTTCACTACGGAACTAATTATGAACGAAACAGCCCGCCTTTTTTTGGCTATACTGGCCCGCCCGCTCTCGGCTATAGCCGGCCTTACGGCTAAAAACTCATCCCTGAAAGCGCCGCTGATCATGTTTTTACTTTACTCGGCCCTCCACGCGCTTATTCTGCCGTGGCTTTCACCCGCTTTTATACCGGAAGCTCCGGCGGCCGCTTTCGGAAATCCTTTTTATTATTATTTTTGGGGCGCGCCTCTGAACCTGTTTACAGGCGCAATGCTGGCCGCCATTCTGCCGTCGGCGGCGTCATTGTTTTCCTCCGGCAGAATAACCGCGCGGGTGCTTTTAGCGGCCCTGATTTCAATTATTGTCTTTACAGCGGCTTCGGCGTCGGGGAAAACAGCCGCCGCCTCATGGCTTTTACCCGCGGCATTTATCGCTTCAGCCGCGGCATGTGCCGCGCGCCGCCTGGATGAAAGCCGCGCTATATTTGCCGTAATACTCTCGTCCTCCGCCGTTTCGCTTGCCATGCTTCCCGCTGAAATACTCTCCATTTATTTAGACTCAAAAATACTTTTTGAAATATTCTACGCCCTGGAAGCCATATGGATCCTATGGCTCCTGGTAAAAGCGCTCGGCGTTACGGAACACTTGAGCGCTCCCAGAACGGCCGCAGCCGTGCTCTTTACCGCCGTGCTCTGCGGAGCGTTAATATTCGGCCTTGCAAGGCTTCTGCCTGATTACATTGCGGCTATTCTGCTGGTTTGTTGAAATGTAGCGGGCAGGCTGGTAGGCGAGTAGGCCAGTAGGCTGGTATGCGGGTAAGTTTTTTGTAGAATTCACAATTAGGCCTACAAGCATACACGCCTACCAGCCTACTAGCTGGCGGCCTTACATACATCTTACTATGCCTTTTTTCAACTGCCCTGAAAAGTTTGACGTTATAGTGGCCGGCGGCGGACACGCCGGCTGCGAAGCCGCGCTTGCCGCCGCCCGGATGGGCGCTAAAACTCTTCTTATAACCCAGGATCTGGATACCATAGCCCAGATGTCCTGCAACCCCTCCATAGGCGGCGTGGGCAAGGGCCAGTTGGTAAGAGAAATTGACGCACTGGGCGGCCAGATGGCGAAAGTAGCCGACGCCTCGGCGCTCAGCTATCACATGCTTAACCTCTCACGGGGGCCGGCCGTGCAGTCCCCGCGCGCTCAATGCGATAAAAAACTATACCAGTTCACCATGAAAAGTGTTCTTGAAAAACAAAAAAACCTGCGCCTTGTGCAGGATGAAGCCGCGTCCGTGTGGACGAAAGGCTCTAAACTTGAGGGAATAATTACAGTCCGCTCCACGCGTTACAAAGCAGGAGCCGTGGTGCTTAGCGCCGGAACTTTTCTGCGGGGAGTAATACACATAGGGATGCGCGACTTCAGGGGGGGAAGATACAACCACCCGCCAAGCGACGAGCTTTCAAAAAGCCTTAAATCCCTGGGCCTGAAACTGGGAAGGCTGAAAACCGGCACCCCCATGCGCCTGAGCGGCGCAAGCATAGATTTCACAAAATGCGCGGAACAGAAACCCGACAATCCTTTTGAGCCTTTTTCGCATTTTACCCCGCCACCTGCTTCGGGCAGAATGCCCGTTTTCGGGCAGGCCGATAGCGGGGTTACGGCGTCGCAAGTTAAGGCTTTTATGCCGTGCTGGATAACCCGCACCAACTTAAAAACTTCCGCCGTAATAAAAGCCAACCTGTCAAAATCCCCGCTTTACTCCGGCAAGATAAAATCCACTGGCCCGCGCTACTGTCCGTCCATAGAGGACAAGGTGGTAAAATTCCCTCATCATCCGGAGCACCACCTTTTTCTTGAGCCGGAAGGTTATAATACGCTTGAGTATTACGTGAACGGCCTTTCCTCAAGCCTGCCGGAAGAAACTCAAACTGAATTTGTGCATACCATCGCCGGCCTTGAAAAAGCGGAACTTATGCGGCCCGCTTACGCCATAGAATATGATTTTTCTTGCCCGTTCCAGCTTAAATATTCGCTTGAGAGCAAGCTTGTGGACGGCCTGTTCCTGGCAGGCCAGTTAAACGGCACCACCGGCTACGAAGAAGCCGCCGCCCAGGGACTTATGGCGGGCGTAAACGCCGCGCTTAAAATTCAGGGGCGCGCCCCTTTGATCTTAGGCCGGGACGAGGCCTATATAGGCGTGATGATAGACGACCTGATAGCCCGCGATCTGGACGAACCCTACCGTGTTTTCACTTCAAGGGCGGAATACCGCCTGCTACTGAGAAAAGATAACGCCGACCTGCGGCTCTCCGGTCACGGCTTTAAACTGGGGCTTCTTGACGCGGGGCTGGCTCCGGCTTTTGAGCGTTACCGCCGCGCGGCCAAAGAGCTGCTTGAAAACCCGAAGGCCCGGCCCGGCCCGGACTTAAAGCTTTCACCCTGGAGCGCGGCTAAAGCCGCCAAAACCGCGCAAATAGAACGGGATTACGCGCCTTATATAGAAAGGAACCGCAAAGAAGCCCAAAAACTGAAAACTTTTGACCAGGTGCTCATACCCGGAACACTTGACTTTAACGCCATAAAAGGGCTGCCGCTTGAAGCGAAACAGAAACTTAGCCGTTCGCGCCCGCTTAATATGGCGCAGGCTTCGCGCATAAGCGGAGTTACACCGGCGGATCTGCAGTTGCTCCGGATAATAGTAGAAAAATATAATTACTCAGGTTCACGGTTCAGCGGTTCAACGGTTGGAAATCAGGGAACGCAAATACTTGCGGAAAAACATGGAAAAAGAAATTGAAGAAAGACTGGGTCTCTGGGGCTTGAAACTTGACGCGGAGACTTTGGCGAAACTTAAAATACTTGCGCGTGAAGTAAAAGAGAAAAACGCGGGACTTAATTTAATTTCAAAAAACGACGAGCCATGTTTTTGGAGCCGCCACCTTGCCGACTCGCTGGCCGCGGCGCCCCTGCTTCAAAAACTTGTTTTACCAGGCGCGCTGGCTGCAGACGCGGGCTCAGGGCCGGGTTTCCCGGGCCTTCCGCTAGCTGCCGCCCTGCCGTCGGTCAATTTTGAGCTTTGGGATTCAAACCGCAAAAGGGTGGAGTTCGCCCTGTGGGCCGCCGGCTCAATGAAACTGAAAAACGCCGCGGTATTCTACCGCAGAATAGGCCAAAGCGGGGCGTTTGAGAAGGCCCGCTACGATGCCGTGCTTGAACGGGCCATGGGAAAACTTGAAAATATACTGCCCCAATGCTTAAATATGCTTAAATCAGGCGGGGTGTTCCTGGCCTGGCAGAGCGGCCTTGAAGACGCCGCCGCCCCGGGCTCGCTAAAAGCTCTTACGAAAGCGGGCGCGAAGCTTGAAACCAGGTTCACCTACGCACTTCCGGGTGAAACACGCGAGCGGCTTATACTGGTTTTTCGAAAAGGAAAGTTGTGAGTTTGGAGTTTAGGAGTTTGGAGTTCAAGAGTTTTTGAGTTTAGAGTCCTCAAACTCCCAACTCCCCAACTCTCAACCCCTGACTCTCAACTCCAAACTATCAATACTCGTTATGGAGATAATACAATGCACATACTCAACTATTACTTCACGCCCTTCGCGGTGATACTTATAGCTTTCGCCATATTTTTCTCGGAGCCGGAACGGGGCGTAACTTACGCCTCCTTCGGCCTGTTGGCGGCGGCTTTCGGACTTAACTACTGGATGTCCTCCAATGTTTACCAGCTCATGCGCTTCACCCGCAGCATAAGGGGCATTATTGTCTGGATAAACCTGATAACCAGCGCGGCGCTTTTTTATCTGCTGTCGCCTTATTGGGCGCCGATGTGGCTGCTGTTCTTAACGGCGCCCGCCGCCTCCGCCATGTTTATGAAAAAATGGCAGGTATTTCTTACGGCGCTCTCCGCCGCGGCTATGATGCTTGGCATCTATTATCTGCGCAGTGTTATTTACGGCATAGGGCTTAGTACGCAGTTACTCGGCATGGCCGCCACGCAGGCGGTTTTTATAGTGTTTTTTTCCATGTTCACCGCGGCCATGACGGAAATGACAGTGAAAGTGAGGGATTCGCTCAGGTGATATGACTTTGGAAGAGATAGTTAGTGGAGAGTGTAGAGTTGAGAGTGTAGAGTGTGAAGAGAACTCTCTTCCAATCTCTACACTATCTACTTCAATTATTTCTGCTCTACACTCCAGACTCTACACTCTCCACTATCAACTTCTTATTACGCTCTCAACGAATGGACATCTTAGCTAAACTTCGCGTACTTTTCTGGGGCCTGGTAGCAGGGCTTTGGGGGCTATTCATGTACCAGTACATGAACAATGACCTCTCTCTCCCGCCGCAGATACGCCTGTCAAAAAATCCTTTTACCGGCAAGCCGATGGAAGAAAGAATAGTAAAAAAACACGCCGCTCCAGGCGTTTACGCCCCGCCGGAAGCCCGCATCATCCCGCCGCAGACCTCAACAAGCCGGCCCCAGGGCGGTCTTATTAAACCCCTGGGCGGCGCCGACATCAAAGAAATTGTGTCACCCTCCGGCGGCGCCGCGGACCGGCAGCAGGACGTTGTCACAGAAGATATGATCCCCGGACACTCCGCCAAAGAAAAAACCGCCATGCGCGCCTCCGGCGCGCGGAGCGAAACCTACCCGGAAACGCCAAAGGGTTTTTCAATGGAAGAAACGCGCAATTTCGTGTTTTACGAGGAGGGGCTGAAAGTATCGGACGAGCTAAAGAGCACGGTTGAAAACCTGCACGGCAGCATCATGCTTGACCTGGTGGCTTTTTCGCCCTGGACAAGGGATAATAAGGTTTTCATTTTCTACTCACAAACCCCCGCCACCTATCGCCGCATAACCGGGAGGCCCGCCTGGTCGGGGGGGGCTGCTTCTTTGAGCGAAAGAAAAATTTATCTTTACAAAAGCGATGAAGCGTTCGGCATACTCGCTCACGAACTGACGCATATGTATTTTGACGGTTTTTTCACGCCTTCAAACCCAAGCCCGCTCTGGCTGAGCGAAGGCATAGCCACCTATATACAATCCGAACGCGGTTATTCCACTCCCAACTGGCTCACACATAACCTTAATTTGCTGCAAAAGGGCGGCGGCTTTAAACTGCAGGATCTGGTGCGCATAGAGAACCTGCAGGATGCCGACGAGGAAAATGTGCGCCTTTGGTACGCCCAGTCCTACAGTGTGGTCCGTTTTCTGCTTAAAATCAAAGCGGGAGACGCTTTTTATGTTTTTTGCAGGGGGGTAAGGGACGGCAAACCCGCGGCCCAGGCCCTGTATCAGGCCTACGGCATGCCCTACAATAAACTTTCCTCGCTTGAATACGCCTGGCGTTACGACCTGAAGACCGGAA
Organism: Elusimicrobia bacterium GWA2_51_34; assembly: GCA_001799565.1. Lineage (GTDB taxonomy): Bacteria > Elusimicrobiota > Elusimicrobia > Elusimicrobiales > UBA9959 > UBA9634. Next base: position 208,004 of record MGTS01000042.1, read on the forward strand.
AACTTGCTACCGCTAACCGGTAAAAGCGGGTACGCCGGCGGTAAACCTAAATGACAGGCTTTACCCGGAGGAATTGATTGAGCGCGGAATTTCCCTGGAAACGGGCGGTTGCGGTGTTCCTGCTGGCGTTCGCTGTGCGGGCCGCCTTCCTGGCGCAGTGGGCGCATCTTCCTTATATAGACTCCTTCTGCACGGACGCCTGGGCGTACAACAGGTGGGCGCTTGACATCCTGCACGGGCGCCTGATAAGGCACACCGCTTTCTACCAATCCCCTTTCTACCCGTATTTTCTGGCCGCCTTCTATAAACTTGCCGGCTATCATCCCCAGGCCGTCCTTTGGGTCCAGGCGTTTGCGGACTCATGCGCCTGCGTAGTCCTGATGCGCGTGGCGCAGCGCTGTTTCGGCGCGCGCGCCGCTCTGCCGGCGGGCCTGCTCTGCGCCTTTTACCGGCCGCTCATTTTCAACACTGGCCTGTTAACGAAGGAAACTTTCGTAGTGCTCGCTCTGTCGCTTTTCGTGTTGTCGGTACTCCGCTGCGACGCGCGCGCTAAGGCGCGCGACTATTTCCTGTGCGGAGCGCTGGCGGGCTGGTGCGCTCTGCTGCGCGCCAACGTCCTGCTGCTTGTGCCGGCCGCTTTGCTGTGGCTCTGGCTGCGCCGGCAGCAGCACCCGCCGGAGAAAAGAGCCAGGGGGGGAAAGTGGAGAGCGGCTATCGCCCTGGCGGCGGGGCTGGCCATTGCCATACTGCCCGCCGCCGCGCATAATTTTATAGCCAGCCGGGACGTGGTGCTTATTAATTATACCGGCGGCTTCACTTTTTTCACAGGGAATAATCCCGAAGCCACGGGGACGGTAACATATCCTTCCGGCATAGATTCGGACCCGCTCCTTGAGGAGAGACAGTCCACGCTGTTCGCGCAAAAGGCCGAAGGCAGGACGCTGAAGCCATCGGAGGTTTCCTCGTTCTGGTTCCGGAAAGGCACTGCGTTCATCATTAATAACCCGTACAAGTGGCTAGGCCTGACCTGCCTGAAGTTCTGGTACTTCTGGAACTGGTATGAGATCCCTGATAATTATAATCTCCCGTTCATCACCAAACATTTTGACACCGTCTTAAACTGGCCGCTGGCGTCTTTCGCGCTGATAGGCAGCCTGGGCGCGGTAGGCCTGTTCTTCTGCCGTTTGAACGGGGTTTCAGGTTTATTGCCGGTCCTGCTTGCGGCTTACCTCGCCTCTATCCTCCCGTTCTGGATAAGCGGCCGTTACCGCCTGCCTGGAGTGGTTTTTCTGCTTCCGCTGGCCGCAGGCGCCCTTATGCGGCTGGCTGACGCCGCAAAACGCCTTGAACCGGGCGCCATATTAAAACCCTGCCTGGCCGCCGTACCGCTTATCCTGCTCTGTCTGAGCAGGCCGCCGGTAAACGTTAAATTTTCAGAGGCGGCGGGCTGGGGGCAGTTAACCGGCATTTACTGCGATCGGGGCGAGTACCGCAAGGCCGTGGAAGCTTTTTTGCGGGCTTCCGCGCTTGAACCGGAAAGTCTCAGCCCGTCGGATATCTCCAAGGCGGCTGTTTCTTTGCATCGTCTCGGTCAATCCGAAAAAGCCCTGGAGCTTTACAGACAGGGAAACGTAATTTATCCGCAATCAGCCCTGCTGTATAATAACCAGGGCAGCCTGCTTTTTCAGCTTGGAAGGACGCGGGAGGCTGTGGAGATGTTGAAGAAAGCCGTTGAAACCGATCCCGACCCCGGGCTTGAATACCGCAATTTATTCCATGCTTATTCCAAGCTGGGCAAAAGAGACCAGGCCATAAAATACGGAGAACTGGCCGCCGCGCGTTTTCCGGAGGATGAGCAACTTCAGCGCGATGTGCGGGCTATAATAAAAGCCCGCTAACCTTATATTTTTTACAGACAACTACCTGACCGGTAAAATGACAGAGAAGCGGCTTCCGTGGTATAGAAGCTGAGTTCCGGCCCCTCCAGGCAGATCTCAAAAATCTCGCGTTCCTGCCCGTTCCCTGATACTCCACCCCCCGGTTCAGACGCGCACGAATCACACTTTTAAAATATTTCTCGCTGCTGTCATAAATGTTATAAAATAATGGCGGGCCCGCTTTGGGCCTGTATTACTAACCGGTACAAGCGGAGGCATGTTAATGAAGAACAACGGGAGAAGTTATATTTACGGATTGGCGGCGTTACTAATGGCGCTCTCCGGCGGCACGCCGGCTTTCAGCAAAGATCAGGCCCCAAAGAACATAAAAGAGCAGATAGACTCTATCCAGAATCTCATTAAACAAAAAGGCGGGAAATGGGTGGCGGGAGAGACCTCTCTTTCCAATCTGTCAAAAGAAGAATGGCGGATGCGCGTCGGTCTTAATTTCAAGGCGCTCAACGCGCCCGCCCTGCCTGAACTGGCCGCGGTAAATCCTCCCGTCAGCCTGGATTGGAGAAATTCCAACGGCAGCTACGTAACCGGCATCCGCAACCAGGCGAAATGCGGCTCCTGCTGGGCGTTCTCTCTTACAGCGGCGCTTGAATCGTATATTCTTATTAACCGCAACACACCGGGCGCGGATCTTGACCTGTCCGAACAGGTTATGCTCTCGTGCAGCGGAGTGGGGTCCTGCAGCGGAGGCTATCTGGAAGCCGATTATCTGCAGAGCAACGGCCTGCCGCCGGAGACGGCTTATCCCTATACCGCAACCGACGGCGACTGCTCTTCCGCTTCCACCGGCTGGCAGAGTTCAGCCTATAAGATAAAATCATGGGGCACTGTTCCGCAAAGCCCCGCCTACATCAAGTCTGCTCTGGTCGCGTACGGGCCTTTGCCTACCGGCTTTATGGTATACGAGGACTTCATGCATTATAAGTCGGGGATATATTCATACACCACGGGCAAAAGATTAGGCGGCCATGCCGTCCTGATAGTGGGTTATAATGACACGGAAAATTACTTCATCGTTAAAAACAGCTGGGGTCCCGGCTGGGGCGAGGACGGCTTCTTCAAGATTGCCTACTCCGAAGTGGACAATGCCGTTAACTTCGGCATGAGCACCATCGCCTATAAAGCCGATTCCCACAACCCCTTTCCGGTACCTGATGTCCGTTTTAATTCCGAAGACACGTGGGCCAGAACAGCGCCCCTATTTGCGCCGCTGCTTCAGTGGAAGTAATATAGGGAACAATCATTAGCCGCAACTGACCAGGTGGATAGGCTGTAGGCTATTAGACTATTAGGTAAGGCCGTCTGATGGCCATAGGCCTTGGCCGCTTTTTTGCGCATAGCGCTCGTTGCGGCACGCCCAAAGGTCAGATACGACACTGGCATAGCCTTGAATCAGATTTGACTGACAACCTAATAGCCTTCAGCCCTCAGCCTAAACACCTTAAATGCCCCACCCTAAATATTTTGACGCGCATAACCACATTCAAAACTATTCGGGCCCGTGTGAAGCCGGCGCAGGGCGCGCGGGACTGATACTCTTAAACGGCACAGCGCCGGATGACTGGCAAAAGGTCCTGGACCTGGCCGCCGCCGACGAGCGGATTTGGCCCTGTTTCGGCCTGCACCCCTGGTTCATAAATAAAGCCGGACCGCGCTGGCTTGAAGAACTGGAACTGTTTCTTAAGCGCGCGCCCTCCTGCGTGGGCGAGATAGGCCTGGACGGCGCGAAAAATACCGGCGCCAAGCGGCAGGAGGAAGTTTTCACGTCCCAGCTTAAACTGGCCGCCCGGCTCAGGCGGCCCGTCTGCCTGCATTGCGTAAAAGCCTGGGGAAAGATGTTGAAAATAATTAAAGAAGAACTGCCGGGAACTTTCATGCTGCACTCTTACGGCGGCCCGGCCGAAATGATAAAAGAATTTTCCGCGCTGGGCGCTTATTTTTCGTTCGGCTCCGCGATAATGGATCCGAAAAGGGGGAAATTACGCGAAGCGCTTTTAACCGTTCCTCCGGATCGCCTGCTTTTTGAAACCGAGCCGTCCTACTTCGCCAAGGCTTCGAAGGGACGTGGTCCTGCGAAGCTATTGTCGAGCGAAGCAAACCCGTCCTCCTTCGCCAAGGCTTCGGAGGGACGTAGTCCTGCGAAGCTGTTGTCAAGCGAAGCAGACCCGTCCTCCTTCGCCAAGGCTTCGGAGGGACATGGTCTGCCGGTATTGATTTCCGCAGCGGCGGACGTTATGGGCAGACCCGCCCAGGAACTTGCGGAACTTTCCTGGGTCAATGGAATTAAATTTTTAGGAGATATAGTAGATGTAAATAGTAAAGAGTAAAGCGTAAATAGTCACTTCTACTCACCATTCACTCTTTACTTTTTACCCTTCACTCTTTACACTTTACGCTTTACTCTTTACTTTCTTATTATGACCGAAGACCGACTCGCGCGCATAAGACTGCTGGTGGGCTCCGGCGGCGTTGAACGCCTGAAGAATTCCTTTGTTGTTGTGGCCGGGCTTGGCGCGGTAGGCAGTTACGCCGTGGAAGGCCTGGCAAGGGCCGGCGTGGGCCGCCTTCGGCTTGTGGATTTTGACATTATAAAGGAAAGCAACATCAACCGCCAGCTTTACGCTTTGGGCTCTACCATCGGAAAACACAAAGCCGACGTAGCCGCCGGCCGGGTGCTGGACATCAACCCTGCCTGCCGCGTGGAACCGCTTAAAATTTTCGCGGCGGACGAAACTTTTGACACAATACTTGAAGGCGACCCCGACATAGTAATAGACGCCATTGACGCCATGGGCCCGAAGACCGCCTTCATAGCGGAAACGCAAAAGAGGGGGATAAAACTTATCTCTTCCATGGGCGCGGCCCTGCGCACCGACCCTTCCGCCATACGAGTGGGCCCCTTCGCGCAAGCGCACGGCTGCCCGCTGGCCGCCAGGCTTAAGTACTGGCTCAGGAAGAAGAACTCGCCCCCGCAGTTCACCTGCGTTTACTCCGTAGAACCGCTGGGCCGTCTTCGCCTTGCGGCACGCCAGGCTGCGGCTCCTGAAAAAGATTATTACGACCGCGGCCGCCGGCGGGCCGCTTTAGGCAGCCTTCCCACTATTACGGGAATTTTCGGCCTCACTATAGCCAATACCGCGATACAAACATTGATAGCGAGTAGGGGTTAGCGAATAGCGAATAGCGACGGAGTTTCTTAAATAAAGTTCCCGTTCCTCCCCAGTCGCGGACAACGCCAGAGGCCCGCGACAGGCCAGAGTCACTATTCGCTAACCCCTATTCGCTATTCGCTTTCCTACTATTCGCTACGCACTACCTCAAATTCCACAAAAAATCCTTATTTTTCAATGCTTTTTTGTACAGGGTATTGACAAGTACGGAGGCATTCACTATACTCTAGGTCCGGTGGTTTAAAGTGGTGGATAGTATATTAAGAGTGGAGCAAAAAGGTTAAACATGGGCGCTCTATACGGTGAATATTCATATATCATGGACGGCAAGAGCCGTATATTCATTCCCGCCCGGTTCCGTCAAGAGCTGCAGAAAGAAGACAAAACGCATTTCATGATCACCATCGGCTTCGACCGCTCGCTCTCGCTGTTCCTGCCGTCTAAGTGGGAAGAACTCATTTCAAACAACATGCAGATTTTCAATTACGAGAATAAGGAAGAGGAAAGAGCCTTTAAAAGGTATTTCTTCGGCAACGCCGCGGACGCGTCTTTGGATGAACAGGGCAGGATACTGCTGCCCCACAACCTTAAAGCCTTCGCGAATTTAAAAAAGGACGTGCTAATACGGGGCGTCGGGAACAAGGCGGAAATATGGGATGTGCAAGCCTGGACAGAATACAAAAAAACAAAAGTAGACCCCTCGCTGGACAAATTCAGCAAGATCTTCGACCTATGACGGAGAATTACACGCACCTTCCGGTAATGCCGGAGGAAGTCGCGCGCTTGCTGGTAACAGATAAGGAAGGGGTTTATGTTGACGCCACACTCGGCATGGCCGGGCATACCCTTAAGCTGCTGTCCGTACTGGGGCCGAATGCGCGGGTTATAGGCGTTGACTGGGACCCCGAGATGGCGGCCATAGCGGCCAAAAATACGGCGGGTTTAGGCGACAGGGTAAAGATCATACAGGGCAATTTTGCCAACATTGACGAGATGATGAACCGCGAAAACATTAAAAACATTTCCGGCGTCCTTTTTGACCTGGGCGTTTCTTCTCTGCATTTCGACAAAGCCCTGCGCGGTTTCAGCTTAAGGAATGACGGCCCGCTGGACATGCGCATAAACCAGACAAATCCCCTGACCGCCTACGCGATATTACGGTATTGGCCTTACGAGCAGATAGAACACCTTATCCGCGTTTGCGGCGAGCGCAACGCGGGCAAAATAGCCAGGGCCATAATCACAAAAAGGGAAACCAAACCCCTTGAAACCACGGGGGAACTCAGGGACCTTGTAGAGCGCGTGCTGCCCTACAGGGGGGAAAAGACCCACCCCGCCACTAAAACTTTTTTATCCCTCCGGGTGGCCGTCAATTACGAATTTGACAACCTCACGCGCGGCATACAGAAAATAATACCTTTCCTGTCAAAGGGCGGCAGGATAGGGATAATAACTTTCCACTCGCTCGAGGACCGCATCGTTAAAGAGACCTTCAAATTTATGACCAAGATGGGCGACTGGCACGCTGTCACAAAAAAACCGGTAACCCCGTCGCAGGAAGAAGAGGCGGCCAACAACCGGGCCAGAAGCGCCAAACTTAGAGTGATAGAGAAGATATAAGGAGGCATGATGAACCCTGAGAACATCCTTAAAGCCGGTGCGAAATTACAAAGGCTCTTCACGAGCCGCGCGTCAAGAGCCAAACTCAACGGGCTTAAAGCTTCCCTGTGTCCCACTAAGATCTTCTACCTCTGGGAAAAACACGGCGTCAAACGAATAGAACTCTTCAGCATGGAATAAAGGGAAAGGCTGTAGGCTGAAGGAAGACTAGGCTGAAGGTAAAGCAGACTAAAAAGTTACACCTAATAGCCTTTCTTCCTAACAGCCTTCAGCCTTAATACTTACTATGATGAGACGGACGCGAAAACTGAAATTCACGGCGCTAGCAGCGACAAGCGCCGTATTTTTCCTCTTCGCCTGGGAAAATATCCAGGCCGTAAAGCTTGGTTACCGCATAGAACAGCTCCGCAAGGACAATACAGACCTTGAAAACGCCAACACCTACCTGAAAAAAGAAATTCAAATTTCTCTGTCTCCCGAAAAACTGGAAGCTGAAGCCTTAAAACTGGGCATGGTATATCCCGAACCCTCTTCTATTGTCCAGCTTGATTCAAAACCAGAAGACAAAACGCGCGCCTTCGGCTGGCTGGCAAGGCTGCTCCGGCGTCTGGGGGGAAGCGCACAGGAGCACGTGAGCACAAGCAAAACAGTCTGAGAGTCTTAGAGCCGGGAATCTGCGCGTAGTGGAATCAGATTTCTGCCCTCTGACCCCTGACTTGTGACCTGCCCGCCAATACAACATGGCGGGTCCGCCTTCGGCGTAAAACTTGAATGGCCGCCAGAATATTAAAAACAAGGATTAAGCTCTGTATGTTTCTGGCCGTGCTGCCCGCTTTGCCGATTTCCATCCGTTTATTCTACCTGCAGACCGTAAAACACGAAAACCTTACGGCGGCCGCTTCCAATGAATTCAACCGCACAGTCTCGGAAACGGGGCCGCGGGGCAGGATCTTTGATTCCTCCGGCGCGCTGCTTGCCGAATCCATAACCGCCTGGGATTGTTCCCTCTCAAAGAAAGATTTTAAAAACCCCGCCAGCTCGCTTGACGCCCTGGCGGCCGCGCTGGCCATTCCACCCTCCCGGCTGCGCGAGAAATACCGCAAGGCTAAAAATTTCGTGGTTGTAAAACGAAGACTTGATAAAGCGTCCCACGAGAGAGTAAAAGCGCTGGCCTTAAAAGGCGTACGCCTTGACGTGGCCCAGACACGCTACTATCCGTCGGGGGAACTCGCCCGGAATGTGCTGGGGGTTGTAGGCGGGAACACCGGCCTTACCGGCATTGAGCTTCTCTACGACAAGGTTTTAAGCGGCCTTGTAAGCCGCCGGGGAGTGATACGGGACGCTTCCGGCAGGGTAATTTACGAAAACAAGGAGGGGGGGGAGGAACACCCGCGCGATATTTACCTTACGCTTGATAAAAACATACAGTTTTTTACCCAGGAAGCGGTAAAAAAAGAGGTGCAGAGGAACCGCGCCGCTTTTGGCATGGGACTGGTACAGGACCCGAACACCGGCAAGATACTTGCCATGGCCACCTACCCCGATGATCCGGTAAAACTGCCGCCTGTTGAGTGGGTATACGAACCCGGTTCCACCTTCAAGAGCATAATGATTGCCGCGGCGCTTGAAAAGAACATAGTTTCGGAGCGTGACACCTTTTTCTGTGAAAACGGCGCCTGGAAATTCAACAACAGGGTCACCCTCCACGACCACGAACCCGAAGGCGTGCTGACGCTTTCAGGTGTAATAGAACGCTCCTCAAATATCGGCTCCGCTAAAATAGGTCTTAAACTGGGGCTTGAAAATTATTACCTTTACACCAAAGCCTTCGGCTTCGGCACCAAGCCGGGCCTTGGTTTTTACGGCGAATCGGCCGGCATTCTGCGGGCGCAGAAGAACTACCGCCAGGTAGATCTGGCCGTGGGCGCTTACGGGCACGGGCTTGCCGCCACGCCGCTGCAGGTTATAAGCGCGTATTCCGCGCTCGCGAACGGCGGCCGCCTGCTTGAAGCCCGCCTGGTTGACAGGATAACCGATTTTTACGGCAGGGAAATTGCGCACGAAGAACCGGCAGCCATAAGGCGCGCGGTTTCCGAAGAAACGGCGCGCCGGGTTAAAACGATACTGCTTGCCGTGGTGGATAAAGGCACCGGAGTAAACGCCGCCGTTACCGGCTACCGCGTGGCGGGAAAAACCGGCACCTCAAAAAAAATAGACCCAAAAACCGGCAAGTACCTGACAGGAAGCAATGTCGCCTCTTTCTGCGGCTTCTTTCCGCTGGACAAACCGCTTTACACCGTGCTTGTGGTAATGGACAACCCGAAAATCTCGCAATACGGCGGCGAAAGCGCCGCGCCGGCTTTCCAGGTGATTGCAAAAAAGATAATTACCATGAAAGGCATAAAGCCGGACGCGCCGGAACAGTTTAAAAAAACCTTAAAAGATTCGCCCCGCCATGTTTCGGATTAAACCCTGATAAAAAATTGTAGAATAGTTTTCATGGGGAAAATTAAAATACTGTGTATGGTAATCCTGGCAGCTGGCGCCGTATTCGCTGCCATGGAAGGGTACCGCTACATCACCGCGAGCATCTCAAAAAGCGCCGTGCAAAAATCAAAACGACGCATAGCCGTGATCGGGTTTTCTTCGGAAACCGGCCGCAAGAACCGTTCAAGCGCCATAGTAACTGAGCGCCTGACCGTTGAAATGGCCTCCAACCCTAAAATTGAAGTTATTGAGCGGGCGAAACTGGATCAGGTTCTGGAAGAGCAGAACCTTCACGCCAAAGGCGTGATGGACCAGCAAACCACGAAAAAAATAGGCCATATACTTGGAGTTGACGCCGTGGTTATGGGCACGGTTATAAATGTAAACAGCGATGAGGTGGAAATCAACGCCCGCCTGGTTGACACCCAGAACGCCCAGGTACTGAAAGCCGTAACCAAAACTGTAAGAAAAGACTGGGACGAAGGAAATTCTTCCTGGGATTCAATGGCGATGAACATGGATGTGGATCCTGAAAACATACCATCACTCCTGCCTGATACTTTTAAAGAATTGGACTGGGATTCCAACTGCCGCGGATACTCGCTGGAAGAGGTTAAATTTATTGAACTGGCGGTGGACTTCAAGGCCAAAAAGACCGCCCTGGAAGTAAAAAAAGGAACGCTGGATCCCCAACAAATAACCAGAAACCCGGGGAGCGAAATAAAAAATGACGCCCTGCGAAAAATATTTTATAACAGACTGACACAGTGGCATAAAAACCCGGAACTAAAAAACTTGACCCCGAAAGAAGAAGCGCTTGTGGCGAAGGTAGAGCCGCTGCTAGACACCTACCCCTGCCGTCAATAAGGACCGGCTCAGGTTGTCGGGTTCCCGGTTCAGCGGTTCACGGTTAAAGATTAAATAATTTAATATTTTTATTTTCACAATCTTCTTATTCCTTGATTTTCAACCGTTGAACCATTGAACCGTGAACCAAAGCAGTTATACATGTCCACAAAATGACCCTCACCGACATTCTAAAAAATACGGGGGAAACTCCGGGCGCGGACGGGTCTGCTTCGCTTAACAATAGTTTCGCAGGACCACGTCCCTTCGAAGCCTTGGCGAAGAAGGACGGCGGCGTGGAAATAACGGCCATTACGAACGATTCGCGCAAGGCGGTTAAAGGCGCGCTTTTTTTCGCCCTGCCCGGCGCCAAAACCGACGGAAGCCTCTATATCCGGCAAGCCCTTGAAAACGGCGCTTCAGCCGTTGTTTCACAAAACGCCGCGGACCCCGCTTTGAAAACCGCCTACCCCTCGGCCGTCTGGCTTCGCACCCCGGACATTTCAGCGCTCCTTTCCACCGCAGCGGCCAACTTTTACCATAACCCTTCGGCAGAGCTTAAAGTAACAGGGCTTACCGGCACAAAAGGAAAAACCACCACCGCCTACCTTCTTGAAAGCATACTGGCCGCGCACGGCGACAAGCCGGGCGTGGCAGGCACCATAAACTACCGCGTGAACGGCAGGGTGCTTTCAAAAGCCGCGAACACCACCCCGCTCGCCCACGACCTGCAGGCCCTGCTTCGCGCTATGGTCGGCGCCGGGGCGAAAAGCGCCATAATGGAAATTTCGTCCCACGCGCTCGCGCTCAAACGCGCCGACAATGTGCGATTTGACTGCGCCGTATTCACAAACCTGCAAAGCGACCACATGGATTTCCACAAAACCCGCGGGGACTACTTCCTTGCCAAGGCCCGGCTTTTTGAACTGCTGGCCGCTTCGCCTAAAAAAAACAAAACCGCGGTTATAAACGCGGACGACGAAATGGCCGCTGAACTTATAAGCGGGCTTTCCCGCGGCCTGAAAACCCTTACCTTTGCCGTTGACGGGAAAGCGGACTTTAAAGCCTCTGCGGTACAAATACTGGAACAAAAAACGCTTTTCAACCTTAACGCGCCCGGGGGTAAAACGCCTGTCGTCCTTAACCTGCTAGGCCTGCATAATGTTTACAACGCGCTCGCCGCGATAACGGCGGCGTGCGCCATGGGCGTAGGGCTTGAAACCGCCGTTAAAGGCGTCCAGGCGCTCACACGGGTGCCGGGGCGCCTTGAGCGTATAGACCTGGGGCAGAATTTCACCGTATTTGTGGACTACGCCCACACCGGCGCGGCCCTTGAAAGCGTGCTTACAAATTTAAAAAAACTGCCGCATGCGAAAATAATCACCGTTTTCGGCTGCGGGGGCGACCGCGACCGCACCAAACGCGCGCCCATGGGAGCGGTTTCCTGCTCTTTAAGCGACCGGGTTATAATAACAAGCGACAATCCTAGGACCGAGGACCCCGCCCGGATTTTCTCGGATATTGAAAAAGGACTCGCCGGTGTATTCTTAAATTATGAAACACTCCCCTGCCGCCGGGAAGCCATTTTCAAGGCCATAGCCGCCGCTTCAAAAGGCGACATCGTGCTTATAGCCGGAAAAGGCCACGAGGACTATCAGATACTAAAGAACGAAACTATCCATTTCAGCGACCGGGAAGAAGCCGAAGAAGCGATAAAAAAGAAAATGCAAAATGCAAAATGAAAAACGGGGTGTCGCCATTATACCGGGGGAAATGCAAAGTGAAAAGCAGGGCGCGATTATTATGTTATATAATCACGCTATGGGGAAGGATATATTTAAAACACTTTGCGTAGTTTTTTTACTGGCCGCGCCGCAATTTCTTTCCAGCGCGCTGGTGACAAGCGAACCCGCGGCCGGTATGACGCTGGAAGCCCGCGAAAGGCTGATTTCCGGCGGCGATCCCGCAGATGAGCCCGTAAGGTTTTTTATTACCAGCGAAGATTCTTCCTTCGGCGTGGACGAACAGAATTTTCAGGGCGTGAAAATATGGCAGATACGTATTTCTGATTCACAAAACCGCAAAGTCAGCTATATTCAGGGGGTCGGCCGGCCGGACGAGCGGCCAATCCTTTGGAACGGCCTGTCGGCGTCCGGGAAACCTCTTCCCGACGGTTTCTATAACGCCAGCCTTATACTTGCGGACTCAAACGGCAAATTCCGTGAAACGCCGGAGGTTACGGTTTCCCTTGTGACTCCGCTGGAAGTAGCGAATCTGGCCACATCAGGACTGGGCTTCAATTATACGCCTGAAGGCCTGGTAGTGTATATTTCAAACGCAATGACATTCTCGGTAGGCAATAATAAGATCCGGGCCGAGGCAAAGCCGGCTCTTGACTCAATGGTCGCATTCCTTAAACTGCATCCCGCGAATAAAATTATTATCCGCGGTTACACCGATTCCACCGGCACGCGGGAAATAAATGTCGCGCTCTCCAAAAGAAGAGCTTTTTCCGTTTACGGTTATTTCCGCCAGAACGACATTGACCCCAGCCGTCTGTCTTATGAAGGCCTTGGTTCAAGCAACCCGGTTTATTCAAACGCCACCGCCGAGGGGAAAACCAGGAACAGAAGGGTTGAAGTTGTAGTATTAAAAACCGTCGTAATTTAACTAGCCCAAATAACCGCCGCAATCAGGCAAAAAATCCCATAAATCCACATCTGTCCGGGGAAATTCCGCCACATATCACAAAAAATTGGCGTAAACAGCCGTATTTATGCGTATTTCCCTGCGGAAACCGTCATGCTTGACTTTTAAAACGCTCAACGACGCAAGCCATCCCCCAAAATGGACATGATTCTGCATTTCCCGGTTTTGCCGCCTTACCGGACAGCACCGCTAAATTGACATAAAATCCCTTTCTCATAGGAGATTTGGCCTATTCTAAGGTCCGACTCGGTTTACACCCCACCCCAGTTTAAAACTTTCCCCGGACAGCTGTGCATAAATCGCTTTTATCACCGCGACAATACGCTGTCGCGTTGGTCTGCTATGATATTTAAGCGGCAAAGGAGGAATATGATTATAAAAAAACCGGCAAAGTCTTTTGGACAGGGTACCACTGGACATGATTTCTCGGTTTTAATTCAAGACCTCAGGAATCTTCATGACCACCTTAAATATCAAACAGTCAAGGCTGTCAACACAAACCTGACCCTGCGTAACTGGCTGTTCGGCTGCCGCATTAAGAAATACGAGTTAAAGGGCAGAGACCGCGCAAAATACGGGGAAGGATTATTTGCCGCCTTAGCTGAAAAGCTTACCGGGCAGGGAATTCCCAATTGCGCCCAATGGCAACTTTATCTCTACCGTAACTTTTATCTGGCCTTCCCGGAGATTTTTGGGACGCTGTCCCAAAAATTACAATCCATGCTTCCCGACGAACCACAAACAAGCGTAAAATCAGGTGCGTTGTTCCCGAAATCAGACTTTCTTCCGGATAAACTCCTAAACGACCTTTCCTACAGCCATTTTGAAGAATTAACAAAAGTGGAGCCCGGACTTAAACGTAACTTCTATGTTGCCGAATGCATCCGCGGGAACTGGTCCGTCAGGGAGTTGAAGCGGCAAATCGCAAGCCTTTACTACGAGCGAGCCAGCCTTTCAAAAAATAAGGCTAAACTTTCTAATATAACACATGCAAAAGCCGAGACGCTTTCCGCAGAACAGATTATTCGAGATCCGTATGTTTTCGAGTTCCTTGGCGCAAAACCCAGGGAAGTTATGGCGGAATCCGACATGGAAGACGCGCTTCTGACTAAGTTGCAGGATTTTCTGTTGGAGCTAGGGCGCGGCTTCTGTTTTGAAGCCCGTCAGAAACGCATACTAATCGGCGGAGAGCATTACTTTGTGGATCTGGTGTTCTACCACAGAATTCTCAAGTGCCATGTGCTGATTGAACTGAAGACGGAGAGCTTTAAGCATGAACATATTGGACAGCTAAACACTTACGTAAACTGGTATAGGAAAAATGAGACCGCTAAAGGAGATAACCCGCCAATCGGGATACTCCTCTGCACAAGGAGAAATCGTGCGCTGATAGAATATGCGTTAGCTGGAATCAACAACCGGCTGTTCATCTCAAAATATCAGCTTGAACTGCCCGGAAAAGACGAAATCCAGGCTTTTCTTAATAAGCAAATCTGCAAAGGAGGGTTGAAGAGAATCGTACATTAATACTGGTCCATGTTTTTCTTCCAGCTGGATTTGCATAAAAATCCGGGCGGGGAAGGCTTGTCCTGCACTTTAGCCGCTTCGGAAAAAGTGCGGGGCCGTTATAAAAACCATAACGATCAAAACAGAAATTTAATAGCAATTTACCACGTAAAGCAATATAATTGATTATCAGGGGTTTTTGGAAAAACCATCACTTTCATTCATAATCTTTTCGGAGACAAAATGCCTAAAACAGTTACAATATTGAGAAAAAATTCAAAGAATTGGCAGCGGAGAAAGACGCGACATAGAGAACGGTAATAAATTTTGTCTGCGGAAAATCCTAGGGGACGTTGTTGAAAGATTAAATGTTTATCCGGAACAAGGAGATTGTTTATGAAATTTTGCTGGTGCACTTTGGCGGTTAAGAACTTGGAAGAATCGGTGAAGTTTTACCAGTATATTATCGGGCTTCCGGTTAGCAGGCGGTTTAAAGCGGGGGAGGGGATGGAGATATGCTTTTTGGGGGAAGGGGAGACAAAGGTTGAACTGATCTGCGGACCAAAACATTCCGCCACGTGCCAGGGGGAAGGGGTTTCTTTAGGATTTGAAGTTAAATCCGTGGACGAGACCATCAAATTTATAATGGGGAAAGGACTGAAAGTACACAGCGGACCTTTTCAGCCGAATCCGCATATTAAGTTTTTCCACATTAAGGACCCGGACGGCTACAAGGTACAGTTTGTGGAAAACATTTAACTATTTTGTTTTTCCGCGGGGGCAGGGAAATTGGTATTATAGGGGCATGAAGATAATTCTCAATTTGGTTTTAAGCACGGTGGCGGTTTTTGTAACAGCGAAAATCCTGCCGGGCGTTAAGCTGGACAGCTTTACAACCGCGCTGGTGGTGGCGGTAGTTCTGGGCACGGCAAACGCCGTACTGCGTCCGATACTCATTATTCTTACCCTGCCTATAAACATACTCACGCTGGGGCTGTTCACTTTCGTGATTATCGGCGGGATGGTGGAACTGGTAAGCTGGCTGGTACCGGGTTTCCAGGTGGCAAGTTTCGGATGGGCGCTGGTGTTCGCCCTGGTGCTGTGGATAATCAACGCCTTCCTTTCCGCATTTAAATAGCAGCGTAAAAAAAGTGAAAAGGAACCAGCTACCTTTGGGAAACAGGGAAAAACGTTTGTAAAATATAGATAATTTGTTGAGGTATGTGCCTAAAAAAGGTGCCACCTGGACCGGACTAAGGTTATTTTATGTCTGCGACAATATTGTTCTTTTCGGCTTTGCTTATTGTGATGCCCGCGGCCGCTGCGCCCCGGCAGGGAAAGAGCGCGCCTGACAATACCAAAGCGGAGAGTTCCCGGGGCAAAGTTCACCTGGTGGTGGACTCCCAGGGAAACCGGTATCTGGCGGACGAAAAAGGAACGGTATACACCGACGCTACCCCGGCGCCGGTGCAGGACCGTCCGCACGCCTCGGTTGAGAATATTAATTATTACTACAACAAGGTCGCCAGTCTGCTGGGGGCGAGAAAAAAGAATGACGCGATCTTGATGGCAGTGGAGATCCTTGACCTGCCGGATGCGGACAAGAATGTGCGTGCTTTAAAAGATGCCACCGGTATCACTCTTTCAAAGGTGGTGGCGATGGATGACCTGGACAAGTTCGTTCCTTTTGTCCGTCATGAAAGCAAAAAACATGTCATCTACCGGAATCGGCAGCTGGACCTGGAAGTCACATATCCGGCTTCGTTCGCGTCAAGGGATAATTTCAAGGGAGACCCGGGGGAGATGACCAGCGCGTTAATAGGGCTGACGGTCGCAAAGCCGGAGGGGAAGGTGCGCCCCGTTACACTGGCGGTTTCCGCTAACGTTCTCCAATCCACGTTTGACGCGTTCGTTGAGAACGCGCTTTCAGGGTATAAAGCCCGTTTCGGAACAACCCTGCAACCCATAGAGCCTCCGCTGAGAAGTAATGCGCGGCAATATCACGGGACCTATATTGAGAACAGCACAAATTATCAGTATGATATTATTTTTATGCCGCATCCCATGGCGGATATCGGATATATGGTAATTTTCGTTTGCGTGGATGAAAAGCACGCGGAACTAAAAACACACTACGAATTTATAGTCAGAAATATCAAGATAGAAAAAATCCCGCCCCTGAAGTACTAGAGAAATGCCCCAGGACAGGCGGAACGTTAAGATAATAAAAGGAGACGGATTATGAGCAAGACGACAAAGGCCATAGGGCTGGGAGTAGCGGCGTTGGGCGCGGTGGCGGCGTATTTCCTGACCGGCAAGCATGGGGCGGGCAATCGCGCGCGCGTGAAAGGCTGGATGCTGCAGGTAAAAGGCGAAGTGCTTGACAACCTGGAAGACATGAAACACGTCAACAAGGAAACCTACTGCAAACTGGTGGACAAAATTACCGGACGTTACCAAAGGATCAAAAAAGTCAGCCGACCGGAGTTAGAAAGAATAAATACTGATCTTAAAAAGGCATGGGCTAATATCAGCAAAGAGCTGCATTAGCCCAAGCCCGCGGTATTTATTTTTAAACCTTCGGCTTGGGGGATAGGCCGGAGTGATAATTCAATAAACGGGATAGGGGGGTTTATGCGAAAGAAGGTTTATGGCGGGTACGATCCGGAAGTGGAACTTGCAAAAGGCGCGAACCTGACCACAGCGTCTTACGACAAGACTCAGAAAGTAGGGGCGAACGCCGGCAAGGTGACGGTGGGGGGGAAGCCCGGAGTTGCCGAGATTTCAGGAATTGCCACCGGCCGGCAGGGCGCGGGCCTGGACGGCACCGTAAATCTGTGGTTTTCAATATTCCGCTACATGCGGCCTGACGGCACAACGGACCATGTGGCGGGCTGGAATATAGCCCTGGCGCTGGAAGCCGGCCAAACACCCCTTGAAACCGCAAACGCCTTTGCCGACTATATAAACGCCGGCTCGCGCCCTTACAAAGCCGCGGCCGCGGGGAACAAAACCAGGGCCACGGTAACAATTGTTTTTACTGTAAAACCGGGGGCATAACAATAAACTAACCCGAAAGTTGCAGTCAACTGCACTTTTCGGGTTATTATATGCCGCCGTATTGTCGGATTAGCGTGCCAGTTCCAGTTCTTTCCTGATTTCCAGAACTATATTTTCAATCTCTTCCGTCTTGCAAAACACCCCCCGTACCTGGGAGTAGCTTTCAATTTCTGAACGGTGGCAACGCGTGAAATGTGTCGCCGTAACAACAAAGACCGGAATCGCTGAGAGACGACTGTATTTTTGAAATTCATGCAGCATCTGTATCCCGTCAAGTTCAGGCATTCCGATATCGGTTATCAGAAGATCGGGGCATTCCGCGAGACAAAGCTGCACCCCCTCTCTTCCATTCCTGCCTACCCTGATGTCGCATTCTCCCTCCAGGGCCGCAACCAGCAGGGCGGCAAAAATCTCATTGTCGTCCAAAACCACTAATTTAGGTTTCCCTTGCATTCATAACAGTATACCAAAAATAGTTGGTTTCAAATTCTAGCCCGAATTCCCCCGGTTTGAGATAGGAGCCGGGGGAAGATAGTATAATGTAAAGAGAGAGCTATGGAATTTATAAAAAAATATTTCGGTTTTGAGGAACGCGGCGCCCGCTTTAAAACCGAGCTTGGCGCGGGGCTGGCCACCTACCTGACCATGTCCTACATTATCTTCGTGCAGCCCGCCGTGCTTGGCGCGGCCGGCATGGACAAGGGCGCCGTTTTCACCGCCACCTGCCTGGCCTCGGCGCTGGCCTGCTTCATAATGGGCCTTTACGCTAATTATCCCATAGCCCAGGCTCCGCTGATGGGGGAAAACTTTTTTTTTACCTATACCGTGGTGCTCGGCATGGGCTACAGCTGGGAAAAGGCGCTTGGTCTGGTATTCATTTCGGGCCTGGCATTCCTGGCGCTGACGCTGACAAAAATGCGCGAACGCCTGGTGGATGCCGTACCGGAAAATCTTAAATACGCCATCGCCTCCGGCATAGGGCTGTTCGTAGCGCTCATCGGTTTTAAGGAAGCGGGGCTTATAACAGCCTCGCCGGCCACCCTTGTCAAGCTGGGCTCCGTAACTTCCGCGCCGGTAATCTGCGCCATGGCCGGGCTTATCGTGATGGCGGCCCTGTTCGCCCGCAAGGTCAAAGGGGCGGTGCTCATCGGCATTCTGGTTTCGGGTGCCGCCGCCCTGGCCGCGGGCCTGACAAGTTTCCACGGGGTCGTCAGCGCGCCGCCAAGTCTGGCCCCTACTTTGTGTAAGCTGGACCTGGCCGGCCTTATTACGCCAGACGCCCTGTCCGTGGTGCTGATTTTTCTTTTCATGTCCCTGTTTGACACGCTGGGCACACTTCTTGGCGTGGGTGTGCAGGCAGGCCTGCTTAAAAACGGAAAGCTTGAGCGGATTTCCAGGGCGCTGGTTTCGGACGCCGTGGCCACCACCGCGGGCGCCCTTATGGGGACTTCCACCGTTTCAAGTTACATAGAAAGCGCCACCGGCGTGGCCCAGGGCGGCCGCACCGGTCTTACCGCCGTAACCGTGGGGGCGCTGTTTCTGTTAAGCCTGTTCTTCTCGCCGCTGGTAGGCTCTATCAACGCGGCCCTGCCGCTTGCGGACGGCACTTTCATCCACCCGGTAACGGCCCCGGCCCTCATCCTTGTGGGCGCGCTGATGATGGGTTCGGTCTGCCACATAGACTGGCGCGACATGAGCGCCGGCATACCCGCCTTCATCACCATGGCCCTTATTCCCTTCACTTTTAATATAGCCGACGGCATAGCCTTCGGCTTCATCTCATACGCGGCCATAAAGACCTTATCTGGAAAGTATGGGGACGTGCCGCCGCTGCTGTGGGTTATTTCCACTCTGCTGGCCTTGAGATACGCGTTTTTGAAGTGATTGCCGGTTACCGGGCATGAAAAACAGGAAAAAATATGAAAAAAAGATACACGTCAATATTATTGTTTGTTCTGCTGGCGGCCAATATGCAGGCAGCGGTACTGGCGGCGGACAATAAACCCGCGTTCAGGTGGATTCCCAATAACGAGTTATATTTCATCCTGCCTTTGCCGCAGAATATATATCTGCCGGGGAGCGGGGAAACCGTGCAGGTTCATCCATGGGGGCTGGGCCTGATGTCTTTGGGCAATGGGGAGAAGTTCTCCAAAACAGGCGGCTTGCAACTGCAGCGCGTGAGCGTAGGCGGCACAAGCCTGAGCGGGAGCGATTCATTTTATGTTTTTGATTTTTTGGGGGGTCTGGGATATATGTCGCCGAAAGTTGTGAACAAGCCTCTTCGCTTTACCGCTTCAATGCTGGGCGACATCGGATTCTCGGTGAACGACTTTTTTATCGCGCCGATGGTTTCAGCCGGTTGGTTTTATCAGACGGATAATGAGTCAACCGCGCCAAGCGGAATGAACCTTACTTTCTTTTACAGATTTATGGAGATAAACCTCGGAGATGTCGGCGGCGGCAAAAACGGCAAACTGCGGCCGGCCCTGGGTTTTAAAATAGGCTATATCTTCAAAGGCTTTTTGACGCCGAAAAACTGAGAGTCAGGGATTAAGCGAACACTAATTAGTTCGGTTTCAGGCGGGTAATTTATTAGAATTAAAGCGGGAATTAGTTTTTCAGGCCGGGCAAAATGAACCTTAAAATAGACATTGAAACTCTTACAACAGCGCTTGGCGGGAAACTGCTTAAAGGCGACCCGCACGCGGCATTCAGCCGTTTTGAAACGGATTCGCGCAAAGTTAAGCGGGGCGATTTTTTCCTGCCGCTCAAAGGGCTTAATTACGACGCCCACGCTTTTCTGCCTTCAACGCTTGCCGCAGGAGCCGGCGGCTGGATAGCGGAGGCGGCCAAAATACCGGACCCAACGCCTGCAACCGTTATAGCCGTGGATAACACGCTGCTGTCCCTTCAGCGCCTGGCCGCCTGGAACAGGCGGCGCTTTTGTATTCCGATCATCGCGGTGACGGGTTCCAACGGCAAAAGCACCACGAAGGAAATGCTCCGCTCTATTTTCGGGCATCGGGGTAAAACCTGCTCAAACGCCGGGAATTTCAATAACCAGTTCGGCCTGCCTTTATCGCTGCTTGAACTTGACCAAAGCCATACATCAGGGGTTTTTGAATTGGGCGCCTCGCGCAAGGGCGATATTCTTGAAATCGGCTCGCTCGCCATGCCTGACTGCGGCGTAATAACAAATATCGGCCCGTCGCATCTGGAATATTTCGGCAGTATTGACGCTGTTTTTTCCACAAAAACAGAGCTGGCCGCCTGCCTTGCGCCGGGGGGAAGGCTTGTGTACAATTTAGACGACGCGTATCTGGCCCGCCTTAAAAAGGCTGAGGTTAACGGCCTTACCTTTGGCCGCGGCCCGGAGGCCGATATACGTGTGTTTCCGGGAAAAACCCTGGAGCTTGCTCATGAAGGAAAAACCTTTAAAATAATTCTTCCGTCACCTACCAGCCATAATTTTTACAACGCGGCTGCGGCCGCGGCCGCGGCGCGTGCCTTGGGCATCTCATGGGAGATTATAAAAGCCGGGCTTGAAACCTATACTCCGCTGCCAATGCGCATGCAGGTTTTACGTTTAAAAAGCGCCACGGTAATTCTTGACGCGTATAACGCCAACCCGCGGTCCATGGCGGCGGCAATTGAGGAACTTGCGCTTTATCCCGCCCCGCGCCTGCTTATGCTAGGAGACATGAAGGAACTGGGCTCTTATTCCGCGGCCTATCACGCCGAATTAGGAAAATCGCTGGTTTCCTCGGCCGCGGATAAGATATTTATGGCCGGGCCTGAAATGAAAGCCGCGGCCGACGCTTTTAACGCGGCGGGGGGCAAAGGCCTTATCTACGCGCCGGATATGGCCTCCTGGCTCAAAGAAGCGAGAGAGCTGATATCCTCCAAAGGCGGCACTTTCCTGATAAAAGCTTCCCGCTCAATGAAGTTTGAAAAGATAATAGAGGGATTGGATTAACAGCTGCAGGTAATCAGTAAATCAGTAACCGGTAATCGGTATTCGGTAAATCCGGAAAACTCAACTGTTCTTACTGGTTACCGGTTACTGGACACTGGTTACTGATTACCGGTTACTGATTACTGGTTACCGGTTACTGGTTACCGATTACCGCTGTTACCGCTGTGCTGTCGGGTAAACCCGCCCTAAAATTAATAAAATATAGATGAGATATCCGCGATGGGAAAGAGATGGCGGCAATAAAGAGCAGGGGTAATTGACCGACAGATAGTTGCTTGTCTGTCATCACTGTAATCGTTGTTTGTTTTATCTCTGAAATCTCTTCGGTTCGGTAAGGAGCAAAAATGCTTTACTACGCGCACTACCTGAAAGACCTGTTCAGCCCTTTAAATGTTCTGCAGTATATAACTTTCCGTACAGCCGGGGCCGTTATCACTTCGTTCGCGCTGAGCCTTCTTTTGGGACCCTGGCTGATAGCAAAGCTGCGTTCCTACAAAATAAGCCAGATCCAGCGCTCCGACGGCCCGAAGTCCCACCTGTCCAAAGAAGGCACCACCACCATGGGCGGCCTGCTGATATTTTTTACACTGACGCTGAGCGCCCTCCTTTGGGCAAGGCCCGACAACCGCTTCATTCTGCTTCTGCTTTTCACCACGGTAGTGCTGGCGTTCGCAGGCTGGGTTGACGACTACACAAAGTTGGTCAAAAAAAATCCGGCCGGCGCTTCTTCAAAATTTAAATTTTCACTGCAGATATTTACCGCCATAGTTGTGGTGGGCTATCTGGCCGTCAATCCGCCGAACGCCGCCTATTCCACTATGCTTCTTATCCCCTATACCAAGGAAGTTTATCTCAACCTCTCGGTCTTATATTTCGCGCTCGCCATGATAGTTATAATCGGCTCTTCAAACGCCGTAAATCTGACCGACGGCCTGGACGGACTTGCCACCGGCTCCATAATTTTTACGGCGCTTACCTTTGCCGTAATAGCGTACTCGGCCGGCAACATCAAACTGGCGACTTATTTTAAAATAGTCCCCGTGGAGGGAGCGGGCGAAATCGCCGTATTTTTAGGCGCCATGATGGGCTCCTGCCTGGGTTTTTTATGGTTCAACGCCTACCCCGCCGAAGTGTTCATGGGTGATACCAGCTCGCTTTTCCTGGGAGGCGCCATAGGCACGGCCGCTCTTTGCGTTAAAGCCGAACTATTGCTGCCGGTGGCCGGCGGCATTTTTCTGATAGAAACCGTTTCTGTCTTACTGCAGATGGGCTCTTATAAACTGCGCGGCAAAAAGCGCTTGTTTTTGATGGCGCCCATACACCACCATTTTGAACTGAAAGGCATAGCCGAATCAAAGGTTACAATGCGTTTCTGGATAGTAGGCGTAATGCTGATGCTGCTGGCTCTGTCGTCGTTGAAGATAAGATAAGGGCTAGTAGGCGAGTATGCTTGTAGGCTAGTAGGCTCTGAAAAGCATACCCGCATACCAGCCTACACGCCTACCAGCAAACATCTATGTTTAATCCTGAAAAGTTTAAAAACAAAAGCGCGCTGGTTATCGGCGCGGGAAAATCAGGTGTCGCCTGCGCGAATCTTCTGGCCGCTAACGGCTTTAAAGTATTATTGAGCGAATGCAAACCGCTAAAAGACGTGAAAAACGGCCTGAAAGGCCTTAGCCGTACGGTAAAGCTTGAAACCGGCGGACACACAAACCGCGCGTTTGCCTGCGCCTTCGCGGTAAAAAGCCCCGGGCTTGCGCGTTCAAGCCAGGTTATGCGGACTTTAAAAAAGCGCGGCGTTCCGGTTTTCAGCGAAGTGGATGCGGCGCTGGCTTTTTCAAGAACAAAAAATTTTCTGGCCGTAACGGGCACTAACGGCAAAACCACCACCACCGCGCTTCTGGGCGAAATAATGGGCTTGGCGCTCAAAAAGACCGGCGGCCGGGCTTTTATCTGCGGCAATGTGGGTATCCCTGCCTCGGCGCTGGCGCAAAAAGCGCGCGCGAATGATTTTATAGTGATGGAACTTTCAAGTTATCAGCTTGAGGACTCCTCTTACCTTTCTCCGGCCGTTTCATGCGTGCTGAATGTAACCCCGGACCACCTTGACCATCACGGCGGCATGGGCGCCTATGTAAAAGCGAAAGAAAAAATTTTTAAATTTCAGGGGAAAGATGATTTCTGCGTTTTAAATTATGAAGACCCGCGCTGCCGCGCGTTCTTTGGCCTTTGCGGGGCGAAAGCGCTTTATTTTTCTTCGGCCCGGCGCGGCGGAAAACTTAACGCTTACAGCGAAGCAGGCGCACTTGTTTTCAGGGCGGCGGGCGTTACCTGCCGCATAAAACCGCCCGCGCTGCCCGGCGCCCATAACCTTGAAAACGCCATGTGCGCCGGTCTTATGGCGCTTGCCGCCGGAGTAAAGCCTGAAACGCTTAAAAAAGTTTTTGCCCGCTTCAAAGGCGTTGAGCACCGCTTAGAAACCGCGCGCGCGCTTAACGGCGTGGCTTTTATCAACGATTCCAAAGCCACCAACGTGGACTCAACCATGGTCGCTCTGAAAGCGCTAGGCAGGACAAAGAACATCCATCTTATATTGGGCGGGCTTGATAAGGGAACCCCGTATTCGCCCTTAAAGCCGCTGCTCAGAAAATATGTAAAAGAGATACTTACCATCGGCTCGGCCGCCGGCAAAATTGAAAAGGAACTTGCCGGCGTCTGCCCCTTGAGACCGGCGAAAACACTGAAAACCGCGATTAGAACCGCGCGCGCTTGCGCCGCCCGCGGCGACCTTGTGCTTTTATCGCCCGCCTGCGCCTCTTTTGACCAGTTCAGTGATTACGAAGACCGCGGCAGAAAATTTAAAGAACTGGTAAGAAGGCTGAAGTAATAAGAGGTAACCAGTAATCGGTAACAGTAAAAAGTTGAATTAAGGACTCAATATGCGGTCAAAGCCAATCTGCTATTTTAATTTTCTTCACCGGTTTACCGGTTACTGATTACCGGTTACCGCTGTTGCCATGCTTTTATGGACTACGCCGCGAAAAGGCAGAAACTCAGTTATAATGTGATCTCCAATCACAGCCTTAAGTACATGGATTATTCACTTTTCTTCATAGTCTTCTGTCTGCTGGTTTTCGGGCTGATCTCGCTTTTCTCGGCCAGCGCTATCTACGCCGAAAACAAAGGCCTTAACTCTTTTTTTTATGTCAGACGTCAGGCGCTGTACATGATAGGCGGCCTTATTCTTACCGGAACGATAGTCCGCCTTGACCTGGAAAAGATGCGGCGCTTCATAAAACCGGCGGTAATCGCCGCCATGTCGCTGCTTGTTATTACCCTGTTCATGCCGCCGGTGGCCCATGTGCGGCGCTGGATACCGCTCGGACTGATTAACCTGCAGACGAGCGAATTCGCGAAGATAGCGCTGGTGCTTTACCTGGCCGATTATTTTGACAAAAATAACAGCCGGCTTCAGGCCTCTTGGAAAGCGATGGCGAAACCCTTTGCCGTAACAGGCATCTTCTGCGCGCTGATAGCGTGTGAACCCGACCTTGGCACCCCCGCGCTGATGTTTGCGGTCGCTCTGATGCTGTTTTTCGCGGCGGGGGCTAAACTGAAATATATACTTCTGCCGTTTGCGGCCGTAATACCGGTTTTTATATTTGAGCTTTTCAGGCATCCTTACCGCATAACGCGGCTTAAATCTTTTCTCTCTCCCTGGCAGGACGCCTCGGGCGCCGGATATCAGCTGGTGCAGTCATTGCTCGCAGTGGGCTCGGGCGGCTGGCTCGGCAAGGGCATCGGGGCGTCAAAACTAAAACTCATGTACCTGCCGGAGCCGCACACTGATTTTATTTTCCCCGTGGTCGCGGAGGAAATGGGCCTTGCGGGCGGGTTTGTAATAGTGGCGCTGTTCACCGCTTTTCTTGTAAAAGGCGTGCGCGCGGCAAGAAACGCGCCCAGCCTTTATACAACGCTCGCGGCGCTGGGGCTTTCGCTTACTATCTCCCTGCAGGCTTTCTTCAACCTTTCCATGTCCATAGGCCTTATTCCGACCAAAGGCATACCCCTTCCTTTTTTTTCATACGGCGGTTCCTCAATAATAGCCAGCCTTATTGCTGTCGGCGTAATTCTCAACATTTCGGCCCATAGAGGTGCACGGTAATCAGGAGTCAGGAGTCAGGAGTCAGGAGTCAGGAGTCAGGAGTCAGGAGTCAGGAGTCAGGAGTCAGGAGTCAGGCCATTCGTCCGCCTTAGGCGGACGCCCGCTGAAATAGCGGGCGAATTCTGACTACTGAGTCCTGTCTGTTTGAGTAGGATAAGAACGGCAGGAGAAATATAAAGTGCAAAAACCCAACAGGATACTTATAGCCTCAGGCGCTACCGGCGGACACTTTTATCCGGGGCTGGCCGTGGGCAGGGAACTTAAAGCCGCCGGCTGGGAAACGCTTTTTCTGGTTAAAAAAGGCGATATGGCCCGAAAAACCCTGGACGAAGCGGGCCTGCCTTACGCCGAAATTGACACGCGGGCCCTGCCAAGGACGCTTAACCCTCTGGCTCACGCCGTTTTCGCCTGGAAACTCGCCTTTTCGCTTTACGCCTGCTTTAAAATCATCTCTGATTTTGAACCGGCGGTAGTATTCGGCACCGGCAGTTATGTTTCTTTTCCGGCCTTGCTGGCCGCGCGCCTTCAAAAAGTGCCTTCCATACTGCACGAGTCCAACGCCAGGTTCGGGCTTGCCAATTACCTCTGCGCCCGTTTCGCCGATTTAACGGCGCTGGGGCTCCCGATGCGGGAAAACCCCTTCGCGGCCAAGTCGCGCCTGACCGGCACGCCCATACGGCCGTTCTTCTCGGAACCGGGATCCGAAGCCGGAGCGGGTAAAAGTTTTGATTTTGTAAAAGAGATCCCCACTTTGCTCGTTTTCGGAGGCAGCCAGGGCGCCAGAAGACTGAATCTGGCCGTGGCTATGGCGGCGAAAAGACTTTCTTCGCTCGGGCGGGGCCTGCAGTTGATCCATGTCACCGGCAGGCGGGATTTTGAGATCGTAAAATCGGCCTACTCCGGACAGGACCTGCTTGAAGCGAAATGGCTTAAACTTATAGCCTACGAAGAAAGGATGGATAAGCTTTACGCCGCCGCCGACCTGGTTTTCTCGCGTTCAGGCGCCGGCACGATAGCCGAACTTCTGGCGCTCGCAAAGCCGTCCGTACTGACGCCGCTGCCCTCGTCGGCCGCCGGCCACCAGGAAGAAAACGCCAGAGTTCTCTCGGATAAAGGCGCGGCTATACTGCTTAAGGAGAGCCCCGCCTTTGAGGCGGAACTTGCCTCCTGCCTTGGAACGCTGATAAAAGAACCTGAAAAAATTCTCACGATGAAAATTAATTTTAAGCTGGTACAGGCGCCGCCGCCGCTGGAAGCTGTTGCAAAATTAAAGGCGCTTATTGAGAAAGTGGCCAGTGAACAGTGATTAGTGGATAGTATGCAGGGAAGATGTATTCCTTAATACCCTACCTGCTACCTACTAACCACTACCTACTTACAACCGGAGGAAAATAATATGGAAATAGCTAAAGACGCGAAATGGGTTAAGTTTGATGTGATGAAAGCTTTTACAAAAGATGTATTCAAAGGCCTGGGGGTGCCGGCGGCGGACGCTGAAGTATGCGCGGAAGTGCTTATTTGCGCCGACAAACTGGGTATAGATTCCCACGGAGTTTCCCGCCTTAAACCGATTTATTATGACCGCATAAAGCAGGGCATCCAGCTTGCTACTACCAGGTTTGAGATAGTAAGACAAACACCCACTACCGCAGTGATAGACGGACACAACGGCATGGGCCATGTTATCTCCGTGCGCGCGATGAATATGGCTATAAAGAAAGCGAAAAAATACGGCCTGGGCATGACGGCGGTAAGAAACTCAACTCATTACGGCATAGCGGGCTACCACGCCCTTCTGGCGGCAAAAGCCGGCATGATAGGCATAACGGGCACCAACGCCCGCCCGTCGGTAGCGCCCACTTTCGGTGTGGAAAACATGCTGGGCACGAACCCCATGACCTTCGCCATCCCCACCGACGAAAAATTCCCTTTTCTGCTTGACTGCGCCACTTCCATAACCCAGCGCGGAAAAATAGAAGTTTACGCTAAACTCGGCAAAAAAATGCCGAAAGGCTGGGTTATAGACTCCAGGGGAAATTCAAAAACCGACTCCGTTGCCGTGCTTAAGGACCTGGTTGCGGGCACCGCCGCGCTGGTGCCGGTGGGGGGAATAGGCGAAGAGCTGGGAGGCTATAAAGGCTACGGGTATTGCGCCGTAGTTGAAATACTTTCGGCCGCGCTCCAGCAGGGCGCGTATATGAAAATGCTGCTTGGCGTTAAAGACGGTAAAAAAGTGCCTTACCCCCTTGGACATTTTTTTCTGGCCATCAACATAGAGGCGTTCACCACACTGCGCTCGTTCAAAAAGATAACAGGCAATATTCTGCGCGAACTGCGGGCCTCTAAAAAAATGCCCGGAGCGAAACGTATTTATACCGCCGGGGAAAAAGAGCATTTAAACTGGCTTTACCGCGAAAACAGGGGCGTGCCGGTAAACGGCGAAACACAAAAAGAAATGCTGGCGATGCAGGCTGAGCTGGGACTTAAAAAATACAAATTTAATTTTTAGCGGGGAACGAATAAGCTGCAGGTACGCTGATATTTTATAGCAACGGAAAGCAAAAGAATGCAACTGAATGCCACAGAAAGTAAAATTACCGTATAAAGCAGTTTTCTTTCTTACTTTCCGTAGCTTTCCGCAGCTTTCCGTAGCTTTCCGTAGCTTTCCGTTACCATCATTAACTGATGACCAAAAGGAGGACCTATGTTTGATGAGGACTCAAAAGTAAAGTTTATAACCTACCTGGGCATTTTTCTTATATTTCTGGGTTACGGCGGCAACTACCTCGAACTGGAACCGATACACAACATGTTCTTTATTTTTGCCTGGTGGTCGTATATTTTTATCATTGACTCCGTCAACTACCATCTCAAGGGAGACTCACTCATCGTTTCAAGAACGGAAGAGTTCTTCGCGCTGCTGCCCTGGTCGGTTTTTATCTGGCTGGTATTTGAAATGCTGAATTTGCGCCTTGGCAACTGGTCCTACAGCGCCCTGCCCGCTACGCTTAACACCCGCTGGATAGGTTATCTGCTCTCCTTCGCAACGGTACTGCCGGGCCTTTTTGAAACCGCCGAACTGCTGGCAACAATGGGCCTTTTCCGGAAAGCCAGAACGCGCCCGCTCGCCTTCAGCCCCGGGCTTGCCAAAAAGTTTTATTATATCGGCGCGGCTATGCTGGTTCTGCCGCTTATATTTCCGAAATATTTTTTCGCCCTTATCTGGGGAGCTTTTATTTTTCTATGCGAACCGCTTAATAAAAAACTCGGCCTTAACTCGCTTCTGGACGATCTGCAAAAGGGGGAGCCGGCAAGGCTTTACAACCTGCTGTGTTCGGGCTTTATCTGCGGCTTCCTTTGGGAATTCTGGAACCACAAAGCCGGGGCGAAATGGCTTTACAGCGTGCCCTTTGGCGGCCCCTGGAAGCTTTTTGAAATGCCTTTGCCGGGATATCTGGGTTTCCCTGTTTTCGCGGTGGAATGCTACGCCATGTATAACCTTATAACCTGGCTGCGCCGCGGCAAAACCTGGGAGGAAAACTGCCAGACCCCGCTTGGAACAAAAAAACCGCCCGCGTATCTGCTTTTGTCGGCTCCTTTCGCGCTGATATTATTCTTCTACATAGCGCTTCGCGCCATAGACGCGCACAGCGTCCAGTTTTTACTCGGCTGGCTGTGACAAGGCAAAGAGCACAAGTCAGCACAAGTCACAGGGCACAAGGCGCAGGGCACAAGAGCACAAGTCACAGGAGCACAAGCTATTTAGGAGTTAAGGCGAAGGCTGTAGACTGTAGGCTATTAGTCTGTTAGCCTGCATTTATATTTTCCTACCTACAGCCTAACTGCCTATCCGCCACTACTACTTTGGCGGACCCGCCGTCTGCCTACCGTCCGTGTGGCGGGCTTGGCGGGCAGCCTATCCACCTGAGCAGTTACCTTACTTTGTGTGTTACCCCGGTACGATGTCGTATAATATTATAAATAGCGCGACACCATGGCACAGGTGTCGGCAGGGAGGGGGATGATGAACGAAAAAAATAATATTTATCCGCTGACGCGGCAAAAATTTCCCATAGCGGAGTATACAATCGCGGGAACTCTTATTTCTCTTTTCTCCATATTTCTGGGCTTCTACGCTTCGGCAATAACCTTCGCTTCCCAATCGTATCCGGAGCTTAACATCGGGGTTATCATTGCGATACACAACAGTATAATCTCAAACCTCATTGTGACCGCTTCCACGGCGGTGCCGCTTATAGCCGGGCTGTTCTACATGCTCGCCCGGCGCCACGCCGCTATGATGACGGGCGGACCCGCCCCCCGGCCCTAAGGAAAAATTATGCGCCGCCGTAAAAAACAAAACGGCTTCGGCCTCGTAGAGGCTATGATTGCTATTTTCCTGCTGTCCATACTGAGCCTCACTATAGCCTATATGTACCAGTACCTCTCCATCGTCTCCGTTAAACTGCGGGAAAACACCTATACCTCCCGGTTGTCATCCACCGTCTTCGCCAAGCTTAAAACCGTGGAATATTATTATCTGTTCCCCTTCGACAGCGCCCTCCCTAATTACGGACTTTCCGGCAATTACGGCCCGGTAGCCCTGCAGAAAACAGTGTATCCTTACCTGGGCGTCTTAAACGGGATCACCTCCCTGGCCTCCAGGTACCACGTAGACCGCTGGACCCTGGAGGTTAAATTCAAACTGAGGGATGTTTCCGACGTAAACGGCAACGGATTATTCGGCGATCTGCGCGATTTTACGGACTCTAACGGCGACACGATAGACGATTATGACCCCAGCGTCAGGTATTACAAAGCTAACGCGGACGCGGATTATTACGATACATACATCTCCACCTCGCTCAATAAAACTGTGAGTGAACTGCCTGACACCAACCTTAAAGAGGTCACGCTTAAGTTTTATAAAAGGGGGAAGGTCATTCATACCCAGACAGATCTTATCTCGCTTGAGATGCTTTCCGGCATAGAGAATAAAGGCAGCGGCTCCGAGCTTAAGATGTTTATAAACCAGCCGGCCAACGATACCTGCCTTTACGACCTTTCAAACCCCGCCCGCCAGAACTCATTCAACACCGGCATAAGCAAGGCCTACCCGGCGGAGGTTGCGGCCTACAGGGCGGACACAACCTTTCCTTTAAGGCTCTGGGGAGAGACCGTGCCGCTTGCGACAGTAAACTTTTATGTTAATTCCATGACCACCGTAAAGGATACCCGTTCGGCTGACGCCTCCGGGAACTTCGACCACCAATCGCCGGCCGTCACCTCCGCCCTGAACGAGGGGGAGAACACTATATACGCCCAGGCCACAAAAGGCACATATTACTCGCCTTACGCGCCAAGGCGGGTTATACTAGACCTTAACACGCCGGTAATAAGCGGCACCACGCCATCGGGTACAGTGGGCGAGTTTATGCCGTACGTCGGCGCCGTGCTGCAGGACACAGCGGCCTCCACCGGCATCCCCTGCGGGATCTGCCAGGAAGTAATAGCGCTGAAGGTGAACGGCGCAGAGGTTCAGTATATCTACGACCAGGCCAGCGGCAGGATTTCCTGGAAGGATACGGCTACCAACATGCCGGCGCTGCTTGTAAACGGCAATTCATACACCGTGGTCCTTGAAGGCGGGGATAACGCCTATTACAAGGTTAATTCCACCTGGACCTTCACCGTAGCGGTGAGCGAGCCGGATAATTCGGAACCGGCAGTGGCCAATAAAATCCCTTTAGGCTCCAACACCGATTTCCTGCCGGAGATAGGCTGCAGGGTGTTTGATAACCAGTCCGGCATAGACCCCTACAGCATAGCGCTCAAGTTTGACGGTGCCGTAGTAGTGTCCTCGGCCAATATTGCGTCCCACTGGGACGCTGAGACGGGAACCGTTTCCTACACTCCTCCGGCGGCGCTGTCTCCCGGTTCATATCACACCTGCGAGATAACGGTCAGCCACTGGGCCAACACGCCGGCCAACAAGAAGACCCGCGTAGAAAGCTGGGATTTCACGGTGAAGTTCTAAGGGGTAGGGGAGGGGGGCTAGGGGTTAGGGTGAGAGGAAGCATAAAATGACTAAACGGACTGGAATGCGGCGCGGCGTCACTCTTGCGGAATTGATAGTCTATACCGCCGTAACGGGCATAGCCGTGGTCTTTTTCGCGAAATATTTTACAGGGTTCGCCAAAACGGCAAAAAAAGCCGAGAACGAGATGACTGGCTCGGCCGAACTGCGCCTGCTGATGGCGCGCGTAGAGAACGACTTTTATGAGGCCAACCAGATAGAATCCGTCTCAGCAAGTTCCATAACATTCAGGTGCGATATCACGAAAATGCCGGGCTATCAACCCGCGAACGACTTTGACGCCGACGGTATAGTCAACATAAAAGATACTGACGACGATAACGACGCCGCCCAGAAATTTTCTCTTCCGCCGGACCAGCAATGGCGGGCCGGCTACGACCTTGAGGACGACGATGACGACAACGACGGCAGGGTGGACGTGCGGATATCCATTTATTATTCCGCACCGGAAAAAACGGTCTACCGCGCCCTTTCGGCCAATGAAGGCGCGTGGCAGGCGTCAAAGCTTGCCGCAGGCATAAGCTCTTTTACGCTGACCTGCTATGGTTCAAAACGCGAAGACCTGGGCAGGAACATAGATCTGGGCAACGACGGCCTTCCGGGCACGGGGGACGCGGGTGAAGAGGACGGTATAATATCCGAACGGGAAATTGACTGGGTCCAGCCGCCGGCCGGCCACGGGAACCGCAACGTCAGGGTTGATTCGGCGGACGAGTATAAATATATCACCTCCATTGCCGTTTACGCCGAAACCGACGCCAACTCGGACGGGAAAATAGACGCTATGCTCGGTACTGAAATAATGCCTCCGCTGCTGCCGCTAAAAAGGAGGCGATGACCATGAAACGCAGAAAAGGCATAGCGCTGGTACTGGTAAACCTCATGGCGATATTCCTGCTCCCGCTGGTCATATATCTTGTAATAACCACTACCACCGCTCTTAAGCACTCCTCAAAGGAAAAGCAGCAGAACATGGCCGGTGGACTGGCCAGCACGGTACTAGTGGATCTAATGAGGCAGTTCTCGCAGAATTACTACGAGGGTCATTACGACCCCGAGCTGCTGGCCCGTAATCAGGCTTTCTACAGCGTCGGCTTCTCCTCCGTTACCATCGAAGCGGATGCCGCAAGCCACCGGCTCTATATTGAGGCCGTCGGTAAATACGGCAAGGACCAGAACAATCCCCTGTCCGACAAGCACCTCCATGCCGCCGTACAGTTCATCTCCGACCTGACCGATTACGGCACGCTTATAAACGGCGCGTTTACTCTAAGCGCCAGCAACATAACCTATTACGGAAAGTGGTGGATAACAGGCAACCTCTCTATAACGGGCTCAAACGTCAGATTTGCCGGAGGACCGCTTGTAGTTGGCGGTAACCTGAGCGTAAGCGGCTCCAATGTCCGGGTGGATGGTGACGCGTATTACGGCGGTTCCCTTTCTGGAAGCCCCGTTATAACCGGCACCGGCTATAACTTTTATCCCTCCGATATGGTCTACCCGTCACTCAGGGAAGATTACTATAAGATGAATTATAATTACAAAGTAACCTCCGACAGGACGCTGAGGTTTAACGCCTATCCCTCTTCGGGCACCTTCTCAATAGTGGGCACTACTATAACGGTGCCGATAATAGACTCCGGGATGATAATACTGGGCGAGAACGTGAACCTGACGGTTTACGGCACGGTGAAGGGCAGGGTAACGGTGGCAACAACCAACTCAAGCCCTTCCAAAGGAACGATAACGGCGGGGCAGGCGTCCGCCGACTCGGACCTTATGTACTACGATTCCCTGACCGGCGGCGCAACTACTTCCGCCGTCTACGGCAATTCCATCGCACTTCTGTCTTCCAACGGCATCAATTTCCAGGGCAAGACCACCTCGCCGGCCCAGGACCTGACCGTGTGCGGCGTCTTTTTTAACAGAAGTTCAAGCAACATAAGCGCGACAGGCGGCGCCACTAAGAAGCTTCATCTGTACGGCGTCAGGAACAAACCCATAACCCTGTCCGGCTTCGGCGGGGGGAATTCCATGGTCTACGATGTCTGGCTCAACTCAAATCCGCCTCCCGGGCTGCCGGAAAGGCCGGTAATTATAACCTGGTATATGAGATAAGCGTGCAAGAGGAAAAGATAACCGCTGAAAGACTGATGGAACTGGGCGAGCGCCGCCTTGAGCGCGATGAACTGGACGAGGCCATTCACTATTACAATGCCGCCCTGAAAGAGTCCCCGTCCCCGCACGCGGCTTACCTGCGGCTTGCCGAAGCTTATTCAAGGAAGGCGAGAAAAGGCGAGAGGGTATTCTATGTGCTGGCCATGGAATCCCTGCGCGGGGCTATAAAGGCGGAGCCTTCCGCGGAGGATGCCCATTACAAACTGATAGCCATAGCCATGAAGACCGGCAAACTGGGGGACCTGGCCGTGGAATACAGGGAGAAGCTTAAAAACGCTCCCGCCGGTAAAGAAAAAGAATTTGAAACATATCTCAAGAGGATATACCTGCTCTCCCTGCTGGAAAATGACGTGAAGGTCCCGCCCGTGCGGCACAAGCCGCTCCTGTTCGTAAAAGTGTTTTTTGACTGTATCCTGCTCCCTTTCGGAACCGCCATAATACTGACGGCGAACATCCTCCCTAAAGCGCGCCCGTCCCTGGGTATCGGCATATTTATTTTCGGCTGTTACGCCGTGTATCGTTTGCTGGTTTATTTCTTCAGCCGCAGATAGCCGGCGGAACCGCAGCCGGACTCTTTTTTAAACCGCATGGTCAGGCGGTTTACAGCTGTAAAAACCACAAAAACCGGTTTTTTTGTTTTACCCGAAGGACCTGCCGCGGTATAGGTCCCTTGGCCGAATACACCTGGGCACACCGACTATTGACATCAGTCAAACCGTGCTGTATAACTGTAATAAGGAAAAGCGAAGGTCCAAAAGATCATAGACTAAAACAACAAGCGGAGGGACTATGAGAAACGCGCTGAAAGCAATTTTAAGTTTAACTGTGTTAACCTCGGCGTTGCCGCTTATGTCGTTTGCTGAAAAAGGCAAGAGCATTTACGGAGAAGACGACAGGGTTGACTTTTTCTCCGCTTCAGCCGGCATGCAAAAGCTCTCCGATTCCGTGGTCTCTTTCTGGGACGCCAAAAAAATTGTCTTTGACCCGGCCTCAAACACTTACACGCTTAAAACCGATAATTTCGGCGACAAGCTCGGCCTCTGCCCCGGTGAAAAATTCCGCGAGCAGACCATAGGCGCTTTCTGCTCGGGCGCGCTTGTGGGCGAAGACCTGATAATGACCGCCGGCCACTGCGTAACCGAAGAAACCAAATGCGCCGATACAAAGCTGGTTTTCGGCTATGCCGTTAAAGAGGAAGGAGGCCAGGCACCCGCAAAAATAGCGCGGGAAGAGGTTTACAGCTGCAAGAAGATAATAAAAAGATTCCAGGGCGCAGAATCAAGCGCGGCCGCCTCAAGCGGGCTTGGCCCCGACTACGCCCTTATACAATTGGACCGCAAGGTTACGGGGCACAAAGCGCTGGCGGTAAACAGAAATAGTACCCTTAAGAAGGGAAACGCCGTATTTGTGATAGGCCACCCCGTAGGCCTGCCGCTTAAAATAGCCACCGGCGCGAAAGTGCGCGACACAGCCCCTGACGGTTATTTTGTAACAGACCTTGACACCTTCGGCGGCAATTCAGGGTCCCCGGTTTTCAGCGCTAAGACCAGACTGGTTGAGGGAATACTGGTGCGCGGAGACGAGGACTTCATTCAGAGTCCGGCCGGCTGCACCACCCTGGCCGTTTATCCGCAGATAGGCGGCCGCGGCGAGGACGTTACCAAGGTCGCGGAGCTTACGGCATTTATCCCCAAACTGGACGTTGAAAAAGAAGCTGAAAAAGCGGCTGAAGCCCTAGTTAACGCCAACACCATAAAAACCGTCAGCATAGGCGATATAGCCGCCTTGCGCGGCTTTGACGCCGGAAACATAAGCTTTCAGTAGCAAAACAGATCGGGCTGAGTAGCCCCGCCCCTCTTGAAACCGGGGGCGGGGTGTTTTTTTGTCCGGCTGGTTTTTATTCGGATAAATTCGGTATTGGCGCGTGCGGGAAACCCAAGTTTAAACAACTTTTCCATCGCGCAGTTCTATTACCCGGTCGGCGGCCTTGGCCAGTTCCAGGTTATGAGTAACCATCACCACCGTCATACCCTGCGTCGCCAACTCCCGTAAAATTTCCTTAATTTCCCCGGTCCGCCGGCTGTCCAGGCTGCCGGTGGGCTCGTCCGCTAAAATAACTTTCGGGGAATTAATAAGGGCGCGCGCTATGGCCACCCGCTGCATCTCTCCGCCAGAAAGCTCACCCGGCAGATGCCCCGCCCTCTTGTCTATCCCAAGCAGCTTCATCACATCATCCGGAGACTTCGCCCCCGCGGAACTCTTGTAAAAAGCCGACGGCAGCATAATATTCTCGCGCACCGTAAGCGTGGGAATAAGATAGAACTTCTGGAAAACATAACCAAATATCCTGCGCCTTATAAACGTAAGTTCTTTCTCCGACAGTTCCTTCCTGCCCCCGAAAATCTCCTCTCCGCCCACGCTAAGCGTTCCCGCGGTGGGATTGTCCAGGCAGCCTATAATATTGAGCAGCGTGGTCTTGCCTGAACCGGACGGCCCGATAACCGCCGCCATCTCTCCGGAGCGGGCCTCAAAGCTGACCCCGTCCAACGCCCGCACCTCCTCGGATCCGCGCCGGTATATCTTGCTCAAATCCTTAGCCGACATCGTGGGCATCATCATTGCTCCCCCTCTATGCGTATAGCCTCAAGCGGCCGCACGCGCGCCGCGCGCCAGGCCGGATATACCCCGCTTAAAAGCCCGCCCACCACTATTAGCAGAAACGCGAACAGGCAGATGCGCCAGTCAAGGGCTATCAAAGCGCCGTTGGGCGCGTAAGGCAGGAAATACCTGACCGCCGACTCGGAAACACGCGCCGTCAGGAAAGAAAGAAAAATTCCGCCGGCCCCGCCGACCGAACACAACATGGCCGTCTCCGCCCAGATCATCTTAAAAATATCCAGCGGCATGGCGCCCATGCTTTTAAGAATGCCTATTTCAGCGTAGCGTTCCATTACGGACATCAGAATGGTATTAATAACGCCGGCCATGGCAATTATAACCGCTATTACGGCTATACCCAGCACTATTACGCGGGCGCTGTTTACAAGGTTCATTATAGTGGTCTTCACCTGCGCCATGGAAACCACCTGCACATCCGGCAGGTCGTAAAGCTTATTCTCAAACGCCGCCATATCGGCGTCTTTCCTAACTTTTATCCCAAGCCCCGTCAGCTTGCCCTGCTTGCCGAATATTTTCTGCACCGCTCCGATGGGCAGGAAAATGGTGCCGTCGTCCTGCGTGCCGGAGCGCTTAAGGATGCCCGTAACGGCAAGTTCCTTATCCACGCCGGGAATCAGCAATTTGTCTCCCACTTCACGCTGCTCAAGTTCAGCCGCTTCAAAACCCATAACCGCCTCGTAAGCGTTGTTGTCTTTAAACCAGCCGCCCTGTTTAAACTCCAGATAGCCCTTCATAGCGGGGAAAGTTAGCGCGTCCACCCCCAGATACGCCGCTATGGCGCCGTTCTCGCCCTTATTCGGGTCAAAGACGCCCTGCATCAGCATGGGAGTGACTTTCTCCACTTCGGGATTCAAGTAAACGGTTTTTACCACGCTCTCCGGCATATAACGTAGTCCCGTGCCGCCCTTAAGCATAAGCGTGGCGGCCTCGTAGGGGCAGCCCTTGGCCGTCAACAGAACCTGAAACCCCATGTTGTCTATGTCGCGGTTAAGGCCGTTCTCATAACCGCGGTTGAAACCCAGAAGCGTGGCCAGCACCCAGGCCGAAAGAGCTATGCCCCCTGCCGTAAGAGCGGCGCGCGTTTTTTTTCTCAGCAGATTCTTATAAGCCACTGAATATATGTTCATTTTTCCCTCTTTGAAAAAACAAATTCGTTCATGAGTATAAGGTTCTTTTTTACAGCGCGCATGACGCTGAAAAAATCTTTTCCGGCCCTGGGGGAGGCTTTTATCCCGGATACCGCCGAGCCTTCGGGGCTTTTCCCCGAAAGGGGGGAGTAATTTTCAAAATCCTTCAGCCCCAGCCCCGCAAACTGCGCTCCGAATTCCTTTGAGCGCAGCTCCTTAGCGGAGCGGGAGGTTAACTTCTGTATATAAAACGCCTTTATCGCGCCCCGCCTGTCCAGCGCCAGAAAAACCTGTATGCCGCCGTATTCTCCCTTCTGGTTCACGCCATGTATATAGCCCAGCGTTTCAGTGCCCCTGAAAATATCATAAAGGGTATATGGCACCTCAATATTTTCATAGAGCCCCCTGAATTTGTCGCCCAGGCGTTCCTCCACGCGGGCCAGCTGTTTCTCTCCGCCGGAAGTCTTTATGGAAAGATAGCGCGTTTTATAGCCGGTGGAAAAAGGGAAAAGGCGTACCACATCGCGATCCGGGTCGTTAAGGTCGCAACCCACGGCGGCAAAAGTGTTTGAAGAAACGGCGGCCAGAATAAAAAACAGTGTGAACTTTCGGATATGCAACATTTTTCAGAGCCTCCCGTTTAACCACGCCTCCACACCTCCACGCCTCTACTATACATCCTCTAAATCTTGAAGTAATAATACAACTGCGTCACCACGCGCTTGTCGTTCATTGCATCCGCGTATTCAAACATCATCCGCCAGGTCAGGTCGGAAGTAAGCGTGTAAGAGAAACCGGAGCCGAGCGTCCAGGACTCCATACCTTTTATGCCGGAATAAACTCCCTGCGCCTCCAGCTTCAGGCGGTTCTCCGCAAGCAGGTTCAGGCCAAGGCGTCCAAGCCCAGCCAGATAATCCACTCCGCGCCTCTTGCCGCCGCGCAGGTCGGTTCTCAGTTCCCAGCGGTCCCAAAACAGGGAAAAGTCGGTTCCTACTGCGCTGTAAGCCTTTTCCTCACCGTCAAGCAGACGATAGCCCGTTATCTCCGGCACCATGCCGATGGAAAGATAAACGCCGCCCGAATAATTGTCGCGGCTCAGCGCCCCTTTGGCTATACGCCCTGAAACCAGATAATTGCCGGCCGCGCGAAGGCGCATGCCGGCGCCGGAAGTAAACGACAGAGCCGCGTCGCCCCAGCCGAAATCGCGAGAAGCGCCCAAACCCCAGTCCCGGTCAAAACCGTAACCATACATCGGCAGAGTCTGCAAAAGCGCGCCGTGCGTGTCAAAGTAGGCTTCAAGCCCGGCCGCCGTCCTGTTATGTCCCGCCCAGACATAAGCGTAAGGCGTTTTAAAGCGGAAATAGGCGTTATAAACCTGCGGCTCAAGGCGGCTGCGCGCGCCTGGGTCCCAGGCCAGGCGTCCCTGCAATGCCAGCGTGCCGGTGTCGCCGGAACCGGAGGAAAACTTACGCAGGAGGTCAAACCCTACCGAAGAGCGCTGCATGGGTTCATTCGCCGACATGGAATTATATACAACGCTTTTTTCCATTGAAGAGTAGCCGCCTACCGCCTGCGCCTCCAGGTAAAGCAAACCTTCGCCGGCAGCGGAGGGGGCCGCGAAAGCCAGCATAACTAATAGCAATTTATACACTAAATGCCACCTTGCCCGCGTAAATCTCTTTGCCGTCCTTACCAACGCGTATCACCACTTCCCATTCGCCGGGCATAACAACATCCACGGGCATGAGATAGTCGCCTTTTTTACTAATGAGAAATTTTATGGTCCCGGAGTCGTGCGCGCGCATGGCGGGCATGCCGCACTCTCCGGTTATTTCATAAGATGTCAACCGCTTACCATCCTTTGAAAAGGCCTGCACTTTAACTATAAGCGTGCCCAGTTTGGGCTTCTTGTCAAATTTCCAGGTGAACCAGCCGCCGCCGGGCAGAAGGTTCTTCTTTCCTTGCGAAGCAAGTGCATGGAGGGAGGCAGGAACCGGTTTCTTAAATTTCGCCGCCCAGCCTGAGCGCGCCGGCGCGGGAAGGGAAACGGCAAGAACGGAAAAAGACAAAACAATTATCAAAAATTTCATACAGCCTCCTGTCACCAAATCCCGACTCGGGCGCGTGTTTACCCCTCTACTGGGATTATATAATTAATTGTCCGAAAACGCCGAGGTTCAATCGTGGATATTTGAAGAAGCAGAACAGCTTTCAACAATTTATTATCCATTTTAATCGCTGAAAACTATAAAGCGTCTCTCCATAAAGAATAAATTCGGCGGCCCCTCGCCCGAAGCAAATTGTCCGCAAAAATACCGGTTAAAGAATTAAAAGATCGCCAGCGCAATTATAAAGATTTATAAGATTCCGGCGGGGGATTGAGAAAGGGCATGGGGAGCAATGTTCACTATCCCTAATCCTCCGCTAACTATACTTTTGTATTGGGAAGCAGATTTCACCCAATGGGTGAAG
>MGTS01000043.1 GCA_001799565.1 Elusimicrobia bacterium GWA2_51_34
CGATAAACAAAAAGAAAAAAGAAGCAAAAAAGAAAAACTACGACCATGACACTTCTACTATACGCAAACCAGGACATTTCTATTCTCTTGCAACAGGCCTAATTTTAAAAATATTTAAATTAAATTTTCGTGTGGTCC
The DNA here is from genome assembly GCA_001799565.1 of Elusimicrobia bacterium GWA2_51_34. GTDB lineage: Bacteria > Elusimicrobiota > Elusimicrobia > Elusimicrobiales > UBA9959 > UBA9634. The sequence goes on from MGTS01000043.1 coordinate 139, forward strand.
GGCACGTCGGGCGGCTTTACCATTTCCCCGGGCCGCCCGGCTATGGCGTCAAGAAAGCGTTGGCCGTATCTTTCCAGTTTTTTCTCGCCCATGCCTTTTATGCCGCGTAAATCGTCCAAGGTTTTCGGCTTAAGGGACGCCATTTCTATAAGCACGCTGTCGTGGAATACCACATAGGGCGGTATGCCGGCCTTGTCGGCAAGCGCGCGGCGAAAAGCCCGCAGGCGCTCAAAAAGTTCCTCGTCGGCAGGCAAGCCGCAGGCGGATTTGCCTTTCAGGGCTTTGGACTTCTTTTTACCTTTAACTTTCGGCGGGACGGGCATACCCAGGCGCACAGCACCCCTGCCGTTACACAGGCCCCGCCCGGCTTCAGTGATGCGCAGCAGGGGATACTCCCCCTCTTCCGTTACTTCAAGGAAATCCTGCACTATAAGCTGGTCTATCCAGGAGCGGACGGCGGCCTCGCCGGAATCTTTGAGCAGGCCGAAAACCTGTAATTTGTCATGGCCATTGTCGGTCATGCGGTCGTTTACGCGGCCAAGAAGTAAATTTACCACATACCCCGTACCATAGCGGCCTTCAGCACGCCAGGCCGCGCTTAAAACTTTTTTCGCGGTTAGCAACGCTTCGTCATCCGGCAGGCCCTTTGTTTCGCCAAGGCAGACATCGCAGGCGCCGCACCCTTCCGTTTGATCCGGCTCCGGGTAACTGTCCACGTCCGCATCTTTACAAAAAGCCTCTTCAAAAACACATTCTTCCACGGCAGTTTCAACCGGAGGATACAGCGCGCCGAAATGTTCGGTGAGCAGGCGGTGGCGGCATACGGGTGATACCGCGTATCGGCCTATTTCGCGCAACTGGCGTTCAAGGGCGCGTTCCCTCTCAGGCGGCAGATTGACATCTTTTTTGGCAAGGTAGCGGTGCAGAGCCAGATCCGAAGCGGCGAACAAAAGCAGGCATTCCGCGGGAAGGCCGTCACGGCCCGCGCGACCCGATTCCTGCTGGTAGTGTTCCACCGAGCGGGGAGTGTTTGCGTGCGCAATATAGCGCACATTGGAACGGTCTATGCCCATGCCGAAAGCGATAGTGGCCACAATAACATCCAGCCTTTCGTTCACAAAATCGTCCTGGGCACGCAGCCTGTCGCCGGCGCTAAGCCCGGCGTGATATGGCGCGCAGGATATTCCCTCCTTTTTAAGGCCTTCAGCAATACGTTCCACGTCTTTGCGGGTTTGGGCGTACACAATGCCGCCCTGGCCGGCATAGCGGCACGCAATTTCAAGCACCTGCGCAAGTTGGTCGCGGCGCGGGAGCGCGCGGTAAACAAGGTTAGACCGGTCCGGGTGGCCTATTAACCGCAGCGGGGAACGCAGGCCCAGCTGGGCGCAGATGTCTTTCTGCACTTCGGGCGTAGCGGTGGCGGTTAAAGCCATGCGGGCGGCTTTGGGAAATTGGTCTAAAACTTCAGTGAGGCGGCGGTACTCCGGCCGGAATTCGTGGCCCCAGTGCGAGACACAGTGCGCTTCATCCACGGCGGCAAGAACAACGCGACCGGAAATATATTGCAGCAGATCGCCCGCAAGCAGGCGCTCCGGGCTGACATACAGAAGCTCGGTTATCCCCTCGGACAACCTCCAGTGAGTGTCGCCGCGCTGGCTGGCCGCAAGGTTTGAATGCATTGCGTCCGCCATCAGGCCCGCCTCGCGCGCCGCGGCCACCTGGTCGTCCATAAGGGCTATAAGCGGCGAAACTACAAGCACCAGCCCCTTATTACCCATGGCGGCCGGAAGCTGGTAGCACAGACTTTTGCCACCGCCGGTGGGCAGAACCACCAGGCTGTCGCGCCCGGCCAAAGCGGCTTCCACCGCCTCTTTCTGCAGCGGCTTAAAAGTATCAAACCCCCATTGCTTTTTTAAAATCTCTTCAAGTTTCAATTGCATTTGTTTAAACTGTTGCAGCTTTTGAAATAACTCCTTGTAAATGGCCCGGCACACATATATCTTGGCAGACGAACGCAACAACGTATTGGGGTGGTGTTTTTCAGGAAAATAGGTATTATGTCACCGGATTTACTCCTTAGTTGGTGACAATCTGTCACCGACTGATTATCCTCCTCTTAAAAGTGTCTGCTTACTCATGAAAACAGTTTAGCAGACCAAGGCGAGTGGCCTATAGCCCTGCCGTAACAAGCGCTATGCGCATCAGACGGCCTGCCGTCTGTCGTGTTGAAAACGCCAAAATTTAAGCCCCGGCGCCTTTTTTCACCACAGTTCCTTAAAACAGGTGACTATCCCTAATTTCCTCCCTTAGGTGAAAAAAGTAGACGCCATCTTTTTCAGCCCCTTTACTTATTCACATCATTTCATTACTAGCTTTTAAAAAAATCAACCAAATATTTATAGCGCACAATTTCGACAGGTGGCTTCAAGCGACTACATTTTTGCACCTGCTTAGGGAGCCAGTTATTTCCTCCGTGCACAAGTATGCCTTTGACTCTTTTTTCCCCTGTCTCTCTGGAAATCAACCGCATATAATGTCTCAACTGATAAATATCTTCTCGTTGGGGTGTGTTTTGCTTACACTCGACCACAACTGGATTACCATGATTATCCTCAAGAAGAACATCAGCCCGAGTATGATCTTTAAACACTTTCTCCCTAATTTTAGCATCAGGGTAGGGGTGAAAGGTTTCATCTAATCTATGTGGATAAGTACCAAGATAATCTGAAATTGCCTTTTCCTTACTAAATTTATGCGGCAGAAGATCCTCCCAATTGTCCTTTTTAGAGGCGGCATCTTTAATTTTAAGGAAGGCAGTTTTTGGAATTGAGCAAATACTCGCCCGTGACAAGCCAGAAGTAAACTGAGCATCTTCGGGCAGCCGTATAATAATGTCTGGATCAAGCGGAACATCCACCAATTTCCACCGCACATTAATTCTCCGCCCCATTTCTCCAGTAGGTAACCGCTTACTGCACCTAACAAGCGGATTCCAATCTTTATCTTCTATCGCAAGCCCCACGACTTCTCCAATACGGCCAATACAATGATCCTTCAATTGCACAACTATTTTATCCCCAGGTTTAATCTCCTTAAAACAGTTTTGAGCGTGCGTCCACTTAGCATCCCCTGCCGCGTCATTAAGTTTCCACGCCTTCTTATACCCATTTCGGCGTTTTGGTGGGAAGCCAACTGCAACAGCCTGGTTTTGAAAAAATCTTCTCCAAAGACCCGGCCATTCACTTTCCATGCAATATATTTTCCAAAATTTCATAAATCGCCTCCCCTTAATTTTTTAATCAGTTACTCTCTACTGCCTTTTACAAATCCACGTGCGTTATCACACTTTTTACGGGTTTGACTTAGACTCTTAAAATTATTCAAGCACTTTGCGGGCGAGGCGGTGAAGGTCCTCGTTGGCCAGCGCCTGCGCTTTCTTTTTAATCACCCGCGAGAAATATTCCTTCTCGGTCTTTGTCAGTTTTTCATGCCTTAACTTTTTAAGGAACAGTTCCTTCTGCTTTGCCGTAAACATCCGCGACATGGCGAACTCAAAGCCGAGTTCTTCTCTGGCGGAAATGGCATTTTTTATACTCTCGCCGGTCTTTTTGAAATACATTATAAAATTCGATTTTAATTTATCGGCTGGGATGATGACTTGGCCTATTTTTATATCAACATCGTATTTCAGCTTTTCTATATAAGACTTAACCGCCTGCCGTGTGAATATACCGGAAATATCGGAAGCCCACTTAAATTCCATGCCTAACGCCTTATACAGCGCCACCGACATAAGGAGAAGTCCGGTCAGTTTTTCGCTGCCCCGTGCGTCCAGATGGGCTTTGACAGCTTCATATTTAAAGTCCCCAGCCTCGGCGGCGCTGGCCAGCATCACAGGGAACCCCTCCCAAAGGCGGGGCTCCCCGCTACGGACCACTTCAGCAAGCGTTATGTTGGCCGTCCGCGCCATCTCAGGCTCAAAAAGCTGAAAACCTAGCTCACCAACTTTTTTTATCAAATCTTCGCGTTTCATATAATGCCTTTTTTCCTCAAAATTCCAAGAAAATGTTCCAAATATCTCAAAACTTTCTCTTCTGAAGTATCATAGGCGGCGGTCTGCCGGAATCTGTCCTCAAAAACTTTCAAATCTATTTCCTTCCCAACTACGCGGACAAGCCCAAGGCAGTCTTCAATATCCACAGAGGAGGAACGGAAAAGCTTGGTTATCAAAATATCATAATAGTTAAGTATCCCGACATATATCCGTTCAAATTCTTTACAAAGACTATGCCCGCCCAGCTCCAGCGGAGATGCCAACAGTTCGGTCTCATATACCCTATTGCCGGGATAAAGATCAAACACGAAGCTGTCGCCTTTACACCAGCCGTATTTTGTGGCCTGACGATATCCCAGATCTGCCAGTTTTCCAGCCAGATATTTATATTCCGCTGTTTCCGGCACAATAAAATCCACATCTTTGGTGGAAGCCTTTATATTCAAAAGCGTCATAGCCGTGCCGCCGCAGGCGATCAGGCGCACAGGCTTCTTTAAGAAGCCGCTCCAAGCCGACAATTCATTGAAAAGCGCAGCCTTATCTATTCTGTAATTATTCATGCAATATATTGAGTAGTTAAATACATATTATTGTATTATATTATACAATATTATTCTTATTTGTCAAGGGCCTGCAGAGGGCCCTTTTAAGGCGGCACAGGCCGGAGTTGCGCACCAACCTTTGCCCCTCCGGATAATCACCTGACTTCAATTATCTTCCCCAAATCCACATACGCTATCAGGCCTTTGGCGGGGAGTTTATATATTTCTGCGGCGAGCGTCAGGTAGCTCTTTAGCTGACTGCTGTATTTTTCGGTGTCTTCTGCGCCGGTTTTGAAATCTATTATTGTTACGGCATCTTTATCTATTATAAGCCGGTCCACGCGGGAGATATTGCCGTTTTTATCCGCGAATTCGGCCTCAGTTTTAATGGTACGGCCTTCTTTGGACTCAAACCAAGGCCTAACTTTCGGCATGGCCAGGAAAGCAGTCAGGGTTTTAATTATTTTAGTTTCATTAAACTCAATTGGATATTTTGGAGCGCAAGCGGAATAGAGCGATGATAGTGTAGAGTGTAGAGTTGAGAGTTCAGAATCAGAAGAAGAATCTGGCTTGTGACCTGTGACCTGTGACTTGTGACTTGGCACAATTCTGGCAAGAATATCGTGGCAAAGTTCCCCTTCTTTTGAACCGGCGTAGGAATTAAGCGTAGGTATAGCTGTTATATTGTCATAATTTGCGCTGTAAGTAGACACGGGCTCCAGCGGCTTCAAAAAGGTAGCAGCTACCTTTTTGACGGCGGCAGGTGATGTTGAAAAGGTACCTGCTACCTTTTCAACATTTTCGGAGGACTGATAATTCTCAAAAAGGTCGGTGGACTTGACGGTTTTGGACGGTTCTTTGCGTTTTTTTCGGATTACCAGGTTATAAAGCTCTTCCTTGGCCCGGGTTTCAATTACATAGAGTGTATTAAGATTCTGCACATTGTCATCAATTCTTTTGTTTTCATAAACCCGGCCCAGTTCCGGCAGTTGGGCGGCCGCACTCTTTATTATTTTATATACCTTTATGCCTTCCGGCGTTTCATCAAAATACATGGCGTCGGCGGGGTCGCGGTCCTCGTATATTAAATTTATCACCACCGAGAAACCAAGGCCCTTGGCCTTATGGAAAGTCATAACCCGCGCGGCTTCAAGGTAATCCGGCAGGATTATAGAGAAAGCCGTGCCGCGGGTTTCGTCGTCACCTTCGGCGAAATCCAGAAAATCACGCACACCGGTTATGCCGTCCGCCTGGGACGCGGAAACTATATTAAGGAACTTGGACAGGAAAGCGGCTTCCTCCGGGAAGTTTTTAAACAGCGCGAACTTTGAATAAATAAGCGCGCACAGTTCATAAAGCGGCAGGTAACCAGTTTTGCGGAACAACTCGTCAAAGAAATCATCCCAGTATTTTTTAAAGGCAGGGGCATTCTTAAATTCCGGGTAGAGCATTGCGTGACGGTCTTCGCGCTTAGTAGTGAAAATGAACGCCCGAACGGTTTCAGTTTTAACTCCCACGGCCTTGCTGAACACTTCACCAGTTACAAACGCGGAAAAGGCGCAGTCGTCAGCCGGGGTTTCAAGGAATTTTAACAGCGCAAGCAGTTCCGCTATTACCCGGCGTTCCCGGATGTCCAAAGAACTCAGCGAGGCCACCGGCACATTGGCAGCGGTAAGCCATTCCACCACGGGCTCTATGCGTTTGTTTTTCGCGGCCAGAATGGCTATTTCATTTAAGGGGTAGCGTTTGCGGGCGCTTTCTATTATTTTCAGCAGTTCGGGGAGCTCAACCTGGTCTTCGGTTATATCTTCCGCTTCTAAAACAATGGTTTGAACCGCCCCGGCCGCGGCGCGCTCTTTTTGGGGAGCCTGCTCGTAGGAAGTGAGCCCGGTTATATCCTCGCCTATAAGTTCTTTGCGGTTTTTAAGGTCATGTTTGAAAACGGAGTTTACATAATCCAGTATTTTACCGCCGCTCCTGTAATTAAGCGGCAAATTCACAAGTTCAAGCCTGCCGGCCACTGAAGCCAGGTCTAAATTATCACAATGGTCTTTTTTCCCCTCGGAGTAATTAAGCATGTCCCGCATTATTTTATAGTCTGCGTTGCGAAACATGAAAATTGCCTGCTTGATGTCCCCCACCATAAAAAGCGAGCCCTGGCCGGACAATGATTCTTCTATCAGCGGCTTGAAATTATCCCATTGCAGTTTGTTGGTGTCCTGGAATTCGTCTATAAGGTAATGATTGATGCGCTCTCCCAGCTTAAGGTAAATATCCGGCGCCGCATTAGCGGTAATATAGGTGGAAAGTTTTTTATTCACATCGTTTATATGGATAATATCGGTTTTGCCGCGTTTTACCCGTTCAAGTTCGGCCTTGAAACGGGAATAGATGAAAGTGTACGGGTGGAAGTAGCTTAAAGCGTCGGCCATAAGCAGCTGGCGGACCTGTTCGCTTAAATATTCCAGGTCTTTTTTTGTATCCGGCGCGATGGGGAATTCGCCGGTTTTACGGTTTTTCTTCTGGCCGTTCAAAAGCCAGTTATCAAAACTGTAATTTGAGAGAAAAGCGTTAATATCTTTATTTTCAATGGCCGAAGCCAGGCTGCCTTTTATAAGATCGGGTTTTATTTTTTTCTTAAGTTCACCGCAGGATTTAAGGATATCCCCCCAAAGTTTCTCGCGGGCCTTGCCGGACACACCTGAGTTGTCAGAAAGTATTTCACCTTTGGTTTTGCCTTCCTCGTTAAGGAAAGCCGCGAAGTGGTCGCGTATGCGCAGAACCGGGTTCCAGGGGTAGGCGCCTTTTTCGGGCAGGATGTTAAGGAAAGTGTCTATATTGGCTTTAAGTTTTTCGTCGCTGCCAAGGCGCGAAAACATGGAGTACAGGGCCAACTCTATAAGATCATCGTAAGACATGGTTATTTCGGGGTTAAGCGGCAGGTTCAGCTCGCTCACCGAAGCCGTCATCACACGCGTCATGAAACTGTCTATGGTCTGTATGTGGAAGTCGGAATAATTGTCTATTATACGTTCTACCAGGGCAACGGCTTTTTTTTGGGCCTCAGCGCGGCTGATATCCACCAGCCGCAGCGTTTCGTCCATTTTCGGGGAATCCGGATGGAGTGCTATGTCCTTCAGCCACTCCAGTATTCGGGTTTTCATTTCCTTGGCGGCGTTATTGGTAAATGTTACGGCTAATATGTTTTCAAGGCTGTGGTTCGGAATATTTTCCGAAAGCAGGAACTGAACGTATCGTTGGGTAAGCGTATATGTTTTGCCCGATCCGGCCGAGGCGCTTATTAAAAGAGCGTGCGGAAACTTAAGTTCCGTGTCGCTCTTAAGCACCAGGACCACGTTTTTATTATTGCCGGAGACTGCCATATCCATAATATAGATAAATAAAGGCGGAAAATAAACTGAAAACAAAACAGCCCCGCTTTTTGATGGCAAGGCCGCTTTGTCTTTTATCCCACCACCTGGCGGCCTAAAGCGGACAGGTGATGGGGTTAAAAAAGATGATACCGCTTAGTTAACAGCAGCAGCAGTTCTTTTTCGGAGTATCGTTTGTGTTCGTTTTTGTGTTAGTGTCGGCAGTGGTATTCGTGTTTGTGTTGTTGCAGCATGTCGTATTGTTCTTATTGGTCGTCATCGGCATATTGCAGCAGGTCGGCACGTTCACAGGTGTGGTATCTAACGTCTTTGTGGGACACTTCGGATTTTTTGCGCAGTAGTAGGTTGTCATTGTTTTAGTCTCCCCCGCTCAGTCCGCCTAAGGCGGACCAGTTTGAAGCCGTTTTATCGGCTATATATCTATTCTACCAGTTTATGCCGGTTTTGCGATATTTTTGACCCGAAAGTTATATAATCTTTTTCACTAAATCAGGCCGCGTGCCGGAATTTTTCAAAATATCCAGAAGCGACAATTATGGAGGCGATAATGCGTGCAAAATATTTATTTGCGGCAATAATACTTTTTTGTCTTATGCAACCGGGCTGGTCACGCACTCTTACTTTATATGAACAACCCAGAGGGGGCATTCCCGTTGTTTATGAATTACCGGAAGATGCGAACAAAAATCAGGCGGTAACCTATATAAAATCAATACGGGACATGTTTTTCAAACAGGGCGAACTCATTGATGCCAAAAAAACAGAACCGGAAGTTCTGCGTGATAAGTTGAAGAACGGATTTGTTCTGTACAGCGTATTCGGGAAGGAATCCCCCCTCCTGCGGCAAACCATGCGTCCATTGCCCTTCAATTGGCAGGGGAATTCCGTGACCGTAGGGGGCAAAAAGTTCTCAGGTGACAAATTCCGCTTTATTTTTGTGGGGAAGAATCCCTATTCCGATATCTTTTGTTCCGTCTATGCGGCCAGCACGAATGAAATGATATTTAATATCAATAACCGTTTCACTGGTCCCCGCTCATATCATCTTTTTGATGGGGAAAAACAGCTTGATGAGGGCGACTATAATGAGAATTTTATCTTGAGCAAAAAGGACAGGCTTTCAGTTGAGGAGGCTCTTGCCGATGTCCGGGAATTTTTTAAAAACGCGGAAGAGATCCACCCGAATCTTCTCGCCAAAATGAGCGTCGACCGATATTTGGAACTTAAAGATAGGACTGCTGAAGAAGTGAAACGGAAACTGGACAACCAGGGGGAAATAACCGTTCCGGATCTGGCCTATATACTTTACTATCGCGCGGCCGCGTTCGAAGACGGGCACACACGGATTGAATATAATTCTCTCCCTCATAAAATTATCCGGGCCGCTCGATTCCCGCCCTTTCTCATTGAATTCCGGGATGGCAGATATTGGATAACCGCGGCTGAAACCAGCAATCTGGAAAATATGGAGCTTGTTGCCATGAACAATATCCCGTTCTCACGATTTATTAAGCCAATCATTGAGCGTTGTTCAGGCGAAATTATCCCCTATAAGGCGGAACAGTTCACTCACTCTTTGAACTCCCAACGATTCTGGTGGGCTTTTTCCGGCATAATTCCTTCCACTGGGACAATCCTAATCACAACGACCGGCCGCGCGGGGAATAGAATTGATACTTCCTTAAACACTGTAGATGTTACGACGTTTGAACGGTTATCCAAGCATCAAGCCGATTCTCCCCAGTCGACAAACACACAGATCGCATATCTGGATGATGGAAATATCGCCTACTTTAACTATACTAACTTCATTCAAACCGACAGTGAGAAAAAGGCGATAGACGGAATTTTCCAGGATATTAAAAAAAAGGGAGTACGCAAACTATTGATTGATTTACGGAGAAACGGAGGCGGCAACAGTAATATAGGAGAATTTATTTTAAGCTACCTCACCACGAAGAGAATCCGCCCATTTTCAAAAATGCAGATAAAATTGTCCCGAGTCGCGATGGATCAAAAAACAAAGGCTATACCAGGATATAATGAGAAATTCAGGTCCCTGGAAGGAATGCTGGTTAATGTTAACTTCGATGAGAAAAAACTTGAGAAACCAGACGCGTTTTTCAATGGAAACGCATACCTGCTGATCGGCAACTGGGTATTTTCTTCCGCCGTTTGCTTTACTTCAATGTTTCGGGACTATGAATGCGGTGAAATAATCGGTTCTGAAACCGGTGGAGTGGTTGCTACATTTGGCGAAATTGCAAAGCTTGAACTCACAAATAGCGCAATCCCCTACTCTATTTCGATCAAGAAATTCGAAGGTCCCCATCCAAAGCCAGGCGATGACGAACACGGTATCCTTCCCGATATACCGGTGACTGCGGAAAAGCTGGAAAAATTTAAAGATCAAAAAGACCCTGTTCTGGCTTTTGCCATTGACCATATCCATAACAAGGCCGGAAAATAGCAGCAGAACTGTGACTCGCCCTCATTATATTGCCACGAAGCGGGATATGAGTATTGTTAAGGCATAAAAGCAAGAGCCCCCGATTTCGGGGGCTCTTCACTTGGCTGACATCACCGCACTCTAGGGGCGGGCCGGGGAACCGAAAAACACCGAGCACACCGAAACCCGGGAACCGCCTGCCCGGAACACCGCGCCGTTGACTCGAGGCCGCGCAGACCGGGGGAACCGCGCCGTGGGCCGCGGGCTCAAACCCCGCACAGCCGCCGAAACACCGCCGCACACCTGAAGCACCGCACCAACCACCGAACCGGCGCACCGAAAAGATCAGAACTGCATATTGAGTATAACAGGACTTACTTGACTTGTCAAGGCCCAGTTCAAAAATGTCGAAATTTTTTTAAAATGTCCTGGTTGCGTTTTTTAGAAATGTCCTGGTTATGTGCTAAAACCTCTCTTTAAGGCATCCAGCCGGGAG